>DATNPL010000174.1:0-99014 GCA_036703255.1 Coleofasciculaceae cyanobacterium | reverse complement strand
ATTCATTCAACGCATGATAGAGGCGGGAAGTAGGTGCCATTGATTTTGCCGATTTGTGTGGTAACTTTCAGCTTAAACCAGGCTCTGCTTCCCTCCTGGCTTTCGTTTCATCTCCCAATACTTTTGTCAGTCAAGCAGGTTTCATCGCTGGCTGACCTTATCGGGGTTTGAAATATCCCAGGCTACCAAAGTTCGCTTGGGATACGTATGGGGATTGATGATTGCTACGGCCTCACCGATGTCGAGTAAGCGCTTCATTTGACTTATTCGTTCTAAAGAGGCTGGCCTTGGTATGGTGAGTATTGGTAACTGTTTTAACGGGAAGTGAGTCAATGAAGCCGTTGCACAATGCCCTGGCCGCAAGCTTAATGGCGGCTACTGTGGCTACGGGTCTGCCCGCCCTAGCCTTTAAGGCCGCTCTTAGCCCAGCGCAAGCAGAATATAGCCAGGGAGCCGATCGCCTGAATGGCGGAGATTTTGCAGGCGCGATCGAGGCATTCACCCAAGCTGTCGAACTCGATCCTAATTTTGTCGAAGCCTACTGTGACCGTGGGCTGGCTTATGCCCTGACTGGAAATATTCAGTCAGCGATCGCTGGATTTGAGCGTGCAACTGAACTTGATCCGAGTCACGCAGATGCCTATGCCCGTTGGGGAACTGCCCTGGCTACGCAGCAGAATCTACAGGGCGCGATCGCAAAATTTAATCAAACCTTGGCGATCGATCCAGACTTTATTGATGCCTATTTCAATCGAGGGCTAGCGCACTACAGCCTAAAAAACTATCCAGCCGCGATCGCAGATTTTACGGCAGCTATCGATCGCGACTCATCGTTTGCTAGGGCTTTTGGTCGGCGGGGGCTAGCCCACTATGCAGCGGGCAATCGACCCTTGGCGATCGCTGATTTGCAGCAAGCTGCCACACTGTTTCAGCAGCAAGGCGATACTCTGGGCTACCAGCAGTCGATCGAATTTATGCAAATGATTCAGCCGTAAGTCAAGACGGCCTTGCTGATTCTAAATTCAAAATCGCAGCTTTAAGATGGTATGAGCAGTAGCCATTATGACTAAGATATTTCTGTGGTCGCCTACACCAATGGCGCTGCCCTAATACCGATAGAGCGCGGATGGCTACAGCCACACCACATTCACACTTGAGGAGTGCATGAAAGGTTTAGCTAAAAACATTGAGAACGTTAGTCCTAATTCGTCTTGGGTCAAAAAAATTGAGGAATTGGCGGTAAAGTCCTCCAAGGTGGGAGACTCGGTATTTTTCAGCAAGGCGCAGTTTCCTTGGGCAGAAGAGCTAGAGGCCAACTGGCAGGTGATTCGCCAAGAGCTAGATCAGGTCATGCTTCATGCTGAGGCTTTGCCCAACTTCCAGGACATTTCGCCTCGGCAGCAGGGGATAGCCAACGACAATCTGTGGAAGACCTACTTTTTCTATGCCTTTGGCTTCAAGGCTCAGGGAAACTGCGATCGCTGTCCCGAAACCACCCGATTACTCCAAAAAATTCCTGGCATGAAGGTGGCATTTTTCTCGATTCTGGCTCCAGGAAAGCATATTCCAGAGCATCGCGGTAAGCACAAGGGACTAATTCGCTATCATCTAGGGTTGAAAGTTCCAGAGCCGAGAGAGAAATGCCGCATTCGAGTAGACAATCAGATCGCCCACTGGGAAGAGGGCAAGAGCCTGATTTTTGACGATACCTTTTATCACGAAGTCTGGAATGAGACGGATGATTATCGCGTCGTGCTATTTCTGGATATCGCTCGCCCGATGCGCTTTCCGATGAACTTAGTGAACTGGCTGGTTTGTACGCTGATCGGCTTTTCGCCCATTATCCAGGTTGCTAGAGGCAACCATGAGTCTTGGGAGAAACAATTTGAAGTGATGACGCGATAGCTTTACAGCCGTAGCCATTGCTCTTAGGGATATTGTTGTGGGCGCGCTCCGTGCGCCCACAACAATATCCCTAAGAAATCTGCTGTTTTCTCCCCTGCAACAGGCTGAGAATGCTTGCTATCATGGCAAACCCTCCTGCTACGTAGAATACGGCGGGCAAGCCTGCCCATTTCCAGATTGGGCCTAGAGCAACCGGAGAAAGGAATTGCCCTAGAGAATTAAAGCCTGTGCCGATCGCCAAAACGCTAGCTCGCAACTCAGCAGGCGATCGCTCTGCTAAAGCATCGTAGAGATTGGGCGTGATGATACCAAAGCCAATGCCAAACAAAATAGCGGTGATAACAATCAGATAGATATTGGTGAGAAAAGGAATCGTGATCACCGTTAACGCCATTAGGCTAAAGCCAAACGCGATCGCCCAGTTTGCCCCCATGCGTCGTGCTACCCGACTGGCTCCTATGGCCGAGACGAGTGCCGCCCCCACCAACCGCACTGCTAGCACAAAGCCATTGAGTACCGGATCGGCATTGATAGCGCCCTTGAGATAAAGCGGCGTATAGATGACTACGGCGTAAACCGTAACGGCAGCGATCGCAATGTACAGATAAACCTGCAAAATATTGGGCTTGCGCAGCACTTTGCCCAGAGAATTGCTTTCCCCTAAGGCGAGCAAAGAATCTGAGGGAGTTTGGGGTTCTTTCAGATTCATCAGCACAAACACAACTAACGGAACGGCTAGCCCGTACAGATAGAAGGCGTAGTGCCAGTCATAGCCGCCAACCCAGCCGCCCATAAGCGGAAAGAAGATGGCCGAAGTAGTCATGACGCTGGTGGCGTAGCCCAAAATGCGCGATCGCCGATCGCCATCATACATGCTGCCCAACAGACCGATGGTAGCGGCAGCCACGCCACCGCTGGCAGCGCCTAGCAAACCCCTCGTGATTAAAAGCAAAGGAAACGAAGTGACAAAGGCAGTTGCCACACCAAACAAGGCATAGAGCAACAGGCAGGGAATCATCACCTTGAGCTTACCGATGCGATCGGCGACAATTCCCATGACAGGCGTCATGACAGCGCTGGTAAGGGCATGAATGCTGACTAAGGTGCCTGCCCATTCGGGATCAAGCCGCAGCTCTTGCACCATCTCGGGCAATATAGGCGAGACAACGCCGCCTGTCATGGTGGTGAGACAACCTGCTGCCAGCAGAATTAAAAATTGGTGAAACCGCTCCTGAGAAGCGAATTTCATAACTGGGGGGGCAAATCTCCCGCTGACAGGCGACATATGGAATTCCTAAACACTAGATCTCAAAAATACGTGATTCTTTGTCAATGGAACAGGCAGTGTAGGACAGTGACGGTTGGTGTCCTAGATGTGCCAGTTTTCCGACACCCTGGTTTCGATCGCTTGAGGTGGCTTTGTTTGGGGCTTTATTTGCGACCTTAAGGGGCGATCGCTCCTCAAGCAGATTCCTCTTTGAGGCAGAATTGACTTCTCTCAGATGGCTCTCATAAATTGGATTTATTTCTCCGATATTTTGGTGCTAGGTGCGATCGATCTTCGCTTCCTGAGAGCGTTTGAGCGCCCCTTGCAAATCCAAAATTTCTTTGATTATCTCAGCTACAAGCTTCCTATGAGAACGGAATCGAATCAGCCGATATTTTCAACTACGCCATCTCATGCTGCTCCCAGTCGCTTGATTGCGAGAGTGGCTATTGAAACCTTGACCCCTGAGCTATTTACTCGACGCTACCAGATACCCGGAGTTCCAATCATCCTTACGGGTGTAGCTGGATCGCAACAAAATTGGACTTTGGACTTTCTATCGGCTTTGTTAAACCAGCAGAGTTTTTTGCTGCGACGCTATGGCAAAGAGCGCTATCGGCAAGACAAGCGCACCTGGACAACGATCGGGAGCGGAGTACCGCCCGAAAGCCGATCGTTTTTGGAGTATGCCGAGATGTTGCGATCGGGAGAAGCCTATGAGCAAGATGTGTACCTAGCCAAATGTTCGATCGCTGCTACGCCGCTGGCTGAGTCTGAAGCCGTAAAAGCGATCGCGACTCACCTGGATGCCTTGGGGTTGCAGCCTGCCAGCGCCCTAAACCTTTGGGTAGGCAGCGGCCACATGGAATGTTTGCACTATGACCCCACAGACGGCATGTTGATCCAGATGCATGGCTCTAAGCGTGTGCTGCTGTTTCCGCCTTCTCAGACGGCAAATCTCTACCCTTTTCCGTTTTATTTGCATTTACGGCATGGCATGCGGGTGCGTGCCTGGTTTAGTCGAGTCTATCCCGATCGCCCTGATTTTGAGGCTTTTCCCAGGCTGCGGCAGGCTCTGGGCGATCGCTATGAGCTGGTGCTAGAGCCAGGAGAGGCGCTTTACATTCCGGCAGGCTGGTGGCATGAGGTCACGGCATTGGGCGAGGGTATGGTGTGCTCTCTCAATCGATTTTGGCGAGTGCCGCCGCGCCGCGCCCTGCTGTCTTGGGTGCGATGGCGGGCATTTTTGGGCAGTGCCTGTGCCTTACCCAATGTGGCATGGAACCTAGCTTTGGCAATACTTAGCCGCGATCGTCAGCAAAAGATTAAGGCTATTTTGCAAATGTTTTAGCTGTCGCCGATCGCCAACGGGGTTTTGGGCTACACGTAGCGCAAAACCCCAAAAAGTTGATTGATGCAGACGGTCTTGGGCGCTGGCTGCTTTTAAAGCGTGGCTTGGGAGTTCGCAGGCATTTTCACCTCTTCTAGAATCGTTAAGCCCTCTAAAAATTTGCGATCTTCGCTGATGTGCATGATTTTGAGCTGCGATTCGGAAGTGCCCCGCTGAACTTGCCGCTGCCGGACGATCGCAAAGCTGCCCGGAGCCAAAATTTGTAAGCGGGGTAGCGGGATCTGCGACCCGCGCATCACCGCATAGCGACTGTTGAATTTGCCCATCCAGTGATCAAACCGCAGCAGGAAGGCCTGCGGATCGCTTAGCGTTTCACCGGACGACAGCTCAATATTGAGCAAGTAGCCCGAAGGGAAAGCATCGGTCGCCAGCGTGATGCAAAAATCTTCTAGCTTGAGGCCAAACTCTTGCTGCAAGGTTTGCAAGGTCTGAACGGCATGAAACTCCGTCGTTTTTTCGGTCACGGAAGACAGCAATCCTCCCCGCCGATGCCGGAAGATAATCATTGGCGTTTGCTCGTAAAAGCCAACGACCTCAATCACATCGCCAATGTCATAGCGGTAAAAGCCGCTGTAGCTGGTCACGAGAATGCGATAGCGATCGCCCACCTTTAGCTCTACAGGCAGCAGCGTTTTGGGGTGTTCTGCCTCCCACTGGTCTTCTGGAATGAACTCATAGAAACCGCTCTCTAACGCCAAGATGCTGCCGTCAGCATTGAAGTCATGACAGATGGCAAAGGTGCCCTCAGCAGTGCCATAAACGCCGCCAAATTGCAGCGTGTCGCCAAAGTAGTCTGGGAAGCGCTCGAAGTAAAAGTCGGAGGTGCCGCCTCGGGCTGTACCCACAAACGATAGTTTCGGCCAGGCAAGTTTGGGCGTGAGTTTGCCTTGCGATCGCAAAATTTGCCGCAGTTCCTGAGCGCGTTTGGGCTGGGCTGACCATTGCCGTTCCAAGTCGGCGCGGAGTTCAGGCGTTATCTTTAGCCAAGGTGCGATCGTTCCTTCTTCAATATCTGCAATGAGCGCTTCTGCATATTCTTCTAGGTATTGGCAGGTGCGCAAAACCAGCATGGGAAAGTTGGCGCTGATACCCCGCATCTGAGAATTGCGCAGGGCAAATAGCAGGCAAACATAGTGACGGCTGTCAATATCCGCGATCTCCATTGCCGCAAACGGTTGAGCAAAGGTCTGTTCGCAGATAAAGCGATTGATGCGGTAGCTGCCAACGGTCACAGGGCCAAAATCAATGCCTCCCTCTGTTGTGCCCTCTATGCCGACATAGTTGGTGGACAGCACCTTGCCAAATTCGAGCGGATGCGATCGCCCCTCCATGCTAGATATGCCAGGATTGAGCCTGGATTTTTGAGAACGCGATCGCATGGCTTCGATGGCAAAGCCTAAGCTGACGGTGTTGGCTTTGCCTAGCGATCGGCTAAACCGATAGGTGACAGGCACCATCTTTTGTCTACCTGTTGTGCCGCTTGTCAGGTTAATGTAGACCACCGGGTCGGCGGTTAAGACATTGGGTTCGGCTTTTGCCACTCGCTGCGCATATGGCTCATACTCGGCATAGGACCAGATCGGCACCTGTTCCCGAAACTGGTCGATCGTCCGAATATGGGCTAACCCAAAGGTCTGCCCTAAAACGGTACCCTGCTGAATTTTGAGCAGCTTTCGTAAAAACTGTTCCTGTACGAGCATGGGCTGACGCGTCTTGCGGACAAAACTATTTTTGGCAGATTGGGCAAACGTAGCCATTGCCGAGAGCAGTAAATTCGTCATTCAAAATCTCAATCCTTGCAAGAGGCTTAAAAAAATAAGGGGCTTAAAAATTATCTCAATCCTCAAAACCTTCAAACCGTACCACAAGTTTCGGCGGACGCTTGGCGATCGCCTGCCTCTGTAAGCCTTACACCTGAAGCTTTTGACAAACTCCCCTGTTCAGACTCCTACTCTTCATAGTAAAGTGTCTCCCATTAGCAATTGTTTACATAATTGTGCCAAGTTGTAGAGAGAGCCAAGTTGTAGAGAAAGTCTGAAAAAGTTAGGGCGCTAACGGGATCGTTCGCAGTTGAGCTACAGTATGGGACTTAGCGTAATGCGGAACCTATGATCGGCTCAGACCGTCTAGAGTTGTCCAAAGGTTAAATTGTTTAAGAATTAGAGGGTGAGCTGTGGCCTTTGGCGCTACAGAATTTTTAGAACAGCGTGTGAGATATAGGTTACAGCATGGAATTGGCTACCGCGCTCAAGGGGCAAACTGTTCAAAACAAGATTCGGGAAGTGGGAATCAATCCCAACTACTGGTATCCAGTGGGGTGGAGCGATCGCTTTCAGCCTAATCAGATCGTGCCCGTGGTGATCTGGCATCAGTCGATCGCCGTCTATCGGGACAGCGATGGCGACCTATATGCCTTAGAAAATGCCTGCCCTCACCGAGGGGTAGAGCTACATAAAGGCAAGATCCACGGCAAGCACTTGGCCTGCCCCTACCACGGCTGGGAGTTTAGTGGCAGTACAGGAGAGTGCATCACCATCCCCTATTTACCCAAAACCCAAAAACTTCCCTGTGCCCAAGCCCGCGTCTTTGCAGTGCAGGAAAAATATGGTTTGGTTTGGGTTTTTCCGGGCGATCAAGCGCTGGCTCAGGTTCAGCCTATTCTGGAAGCAAAGGAGTTTGATGATCCAGAATGGCTGATGGTTCCTGTTACGGCTCACTTCAAGGCACATTTCTCGATCTGCAATGAGAATGCGATGGATGTCTTTCATGGCTTTTTGCATGAGGAACTGCAAGGCTGGTTTGATCCGGTTTTGACTGATCTGAAGGAAACGGAATCTTCGGTTCGCGCCGAATATCAGGTGTCTTATAAGGGTCATATGGCGAAGTTTTTGGGGCTGACCGATCGCGCAGACCAAGTGACCACGCTGCCCATTACCATCCAGTACAACTACCCGCATTACGCCACAACGCTTCAGGGGGTTTCGGCGCTCTATCTGATGCGCCTTCCGGTCAGCCCTGTAGAGAGCCGCTCGTTTGCCCTGTTTTTCTTTAAGGTGCGGTTGCCCAAGTGGGTGCTGAGAACGCTCAGACCTGCTCTGAGCTGGGCGATTCCTAGATTTTTGCTACAACGCTTTCTCGATCAGGATATTGACATGATGGAGAGCGAGCAGCAGACCTATCTTAAGAATCGTCAGCGCCGCTATGTTGAGATTAATCCCGCTATCATTGCGCTTCAGCGATTGATCGTCCGGCAATATGAGCAGTTTGTGCAACAATCTAAAGTGCAACAATCTAGTCCGCTGCAATCCCGATCTGCGGAGGATTCTCTAACCTTGGCTGAAGGCGTACCCGAACAAGAGCAGATCTCTAGCGGCTCTGTGCGGTGAGAAGGGGCTTAGCCGTCGGCGGCCTGTGAAGAGAGTCCGGTTTATGGATGTGACTGTAGCGTAACTGTACCAACATCGTTATCTGGAGTGGTTGATTAATGGGAGGCTGGGGTATGTATTTTCTGCTTATGGGTTCATGCCAGAGGTCTCAGGAAGGCTGGATTCGGTGGCAAGGGTTCAATGGTGAAACCACAGTAGCAAAACCACCCGTAGCAAAACCACAGTGGCAAACCACAGTTGTGCATCGCTCTCTCATCTAGCGTTGAACTCAACCGGGGCGATTTCACCCCAGCGAGGCATCTGCTACTGAGTTAGAGGACATTAAGCGACCTGAAGAGAAGGTGAGAGGAGTAGTTTACAGTGCAAGTTGTTAAGGAATATGTTCAGCGCTGGTATGAGAGCGGACTAGCCCCCGACGAATATCTCTGTCATGGGATGAAGGAAGGGAATCTAGTTGAAATTGAAGAGGCCGAAACGGGTGTCCGCAGAACCGTTTTAACGTTTTGTACCAATGATGTTTTAGGGCTTGTTCAAAACAAAGCGGTGCAGCAGGCAGCGATCGATGCCATCTTGCAGTACGGCACTTCCAATAGTTCTACGTCAGTTCTGAGCGGTCGCATTGACCTGCATCGGGAGCTTGAGGCGGAAATATCGGCATTTAAGCATCTGCCCCATACGCAGCTCTTTTTGAATGCTTGGATGGCAATGCAGGCGCTCATGGATGCTTTTTGTCATCTGGCGATTCCGGTTCCTGGTTTTCAGCACACGCGTGAAACGCTGATTCTGACTGATGTTTTGAATCATGGTTGCATTGTTTCGGCCATTGCCAATGCTGGAACGCGATCGGGCAAGCTATTCGGCCATAGCCCTCGTGTTCGGGTGCGCGCCTATCGCCATTGCGACATGGAGGATTTGACCCGAAAACTCCAGCGCTATGTTCGCCCTGGCGATCGCATTTTGGTGGTTTCGGATGCCGTGTTCTCAATGGACGGTGACATTGCCCCCCTGCCTGAGATGATTGACATCCTCTCTGACTACCCTGGCAGTGTTTTGTTGATGGATGAAGCTCATGCGAGTGGATCAATTGGGGCTACGGGTCGTGGCATTTATGAGCACTTTGGCATCTTGCCGCAGCAGGTGATTGAGCGTGGCGTGATTCCTCTGATCATGACGACCTTCTCTAAGTTTGGGGCATCGGTGGGTGCGTCTATTAGCACCCATGTGGAAGAGCTAAAGCCCTTGCTGAATGTTTCTCCCACCTCTATCGGCACCTGTTCGCTGGCTCCACCGCTGGCTGCGGCTGCCCTAGAGAGCATTCGCCAGGTGCGTCGCCGTCCCGAAATCGTTGAGCGCCTGCAAGAAAACACGCGGTATTTGCGATCGCGGATGCTTGAGCATGATTTTGAGGCGATCGGTGAAACCAACGTGGTTCCGGTTTTGCTGCCGCCCGATCTCAATCCCAAACTGTTTGCGCGCAAGCTGATCTACGATCACGGTATTTGGGTGTCGCCAATCTGGTTTATTGCTAAGCCGCGTATCCGCATTACGGTTAACGCTATCCACACGCGCGAAGAAATAGACAAGCTGGTGGCTGGAATGGCTGCTGTGCGCGAAGTGATGTACAAGCCGACCATTAGTGCCTAGTGATCTTAAGGATCATGACGGCTATGAAAATTATTTAGAGAGGCGCGCTGCGTGCCTCTCTAAATAATTTAAACCTGAGCGCCGCTTTAAAGCGGCGCTTGTTTTTGGATTAGATCTGGCCATGACTATCAGGCTTTGGGCTTAAGCGCGTAGCCTCCTCATCGACGACTGCCCCAAGGGCATCGCCTCAATCTGTGCCACAAACCTTGTAAGATAAGAATCCCAACTGATATTGCAACCGACTCAGATTGCGTGAAATGACTAAGACTGCATGGGTTTTTCCCGGACAAGGTTCTCAGGCGATCGGCATGGGAGCCGATCTCAGCGATTTACCGATCGCTCAAACCAAGTTTGATCAAGCAGAGCAGATTTTGGGCTGGTCTGTGCCGCAAATTTGCCAAAGCCCGGATGATCAAGTTTCCAAAACGCTGTACACTCAGCCCTGTCTCTACACGATCGAGACTATCTTGGTGGACTTAATGCACGAACGCCAGCAGAAGGCTGACTTGCTGGCAGGGCATAGCTTGGGCGAGTATGTAGCGCTCTACGCAGCAGGCGTGCTGGATTTTGAGACGGGTTTGCGGCTGGTGAAGCGGCGGGCTGAGCTGATGGCTGCTGCCTCTAAAGGGGGAATGGCGGCTTTGATAGGGTTCGATCGCGATCAGCTTGAGGCGGTCATTGCGCAAACGCCAGATGTGGTGATGGCTAACGATAATAATGCTGGGCAGGTGGTGATTTCGGGCACGCTAGAGGCGATCGAGACGGTAATTGCTAGCGTCAAATGCAAGCGAGCCATGAAGCTTAACGTCAGCGGTGCGTTTCACTCGCCTTTGATGGCGGATGCGGCGGCAGAGTTTCAGCAGGTCTTGGAGGAGGTGACGTTCCAGTCGGCCACCGTTCCGGTGTTATCGAATGTGGAACCGAGTCCAGCGATCGATCCAGAGGTGCTAAAGACCCGCCTGAGCCGTCAAATGACTGGCTCTGTGCGGTGGCGAGAAATTTCGCTGCGGCTGCCTGCTGAGGGCATAGAGCGTGTGATTGAAGTTGGGCCTGGTAAGGTGCTAACGGGCATTATCAAGCGCACCTGCCCTGAACTGCGGCTAGAGAATGTCGGCAGTTTGGCAGATCTACCGACAGATTCCACAGGTTTGTCCAGTACCGATTTAGCTTGAGCGCTCGGCAAATGTCTCCTCCTCTGCTACAAGAATCTCCGCCCCTCCGGCAACGTGAACCTTTCATTAGTCTTGCTCTCTATCACCTATTTAAGTGGGCGGTCGTCAGCCCGGTGCTGCACACCTACCTGCGGGGGCGAATTTATGGTGTAGAGCATGTGCCCCGCACGGGAGCGCTGATCGTGGTGGCTAATCATGCCAGCGATTTCGATCCGCCGATCGTCTCTAACTGTGTGGGGCGTCCGGTGTCCTATATGGCGAAGGAAGAGCTATTTCAAGTGCCTGTGCTCAGTCAAGCCATTCGGCTCTATGGAGCCTATCCCGTCAAGCGGGGGGCTGCCGATCGCAGTGCTATTCGGGCTGCTCTGCAACAGCTTGAGGAGGGCTGGGCGGTGGGCATCTTTCTGCAAGGCACACGTACTGCCGATGCCCGGATCTCTGACCCCAAGCTAGGGGCTGCCCTAATTGCAGCCAAGGCTCAGGTTTCGCTGCTACCCGTTAGCCTTTGGGGCACGCAAGCCATCATGAGCAAAGGAACTAAACTGCCCCATGCGGCACCCGTCACGGTGCGAATTGGAGAGCTGATTGCCCCTCCTGCCTCGACGAATCGAGCCGACTTAGAGTCCGTTACCCAACAATGTGCGATCGCCATTCATGCCCTGCATGATTTGGGACGATAGCGGCAAACCAAAACCCCATTCCCTCACCCACTCCTCAGCCTGACCGAGAAAACGGATGCCAGAATCATCACCCGAACCTTCATCTGAATCACAGACAAATTTGCGAGACGAATTGACCCAAATGGTGGATGAAGCCGAATGGGAATGGCTCATGCCCCATGCTCAGCGAGATGCGATCGTGATCGTGGCTCCAGATCTAGATTTGACAGAGGTGGGCGAGGCGCTAGCGCAAGACAACGCTACAGCCGTACAGCGCTGGATCGCTGAGCAGTTGTTAAGTAAACCCTCCCCAGAACAGTTGGCTGATTGGGCAGGCGATCGCACCCGGCGGTTTCAGGCATTGATTGTGCAGCCCTATGTTTTGGTGCAGGATTTGCCGCACTGAGCTGGGTTTGAAAGGTGCGCTGTATCTTTCAAAATTAAAACCAAGAATCTTTTCGAGAGCGTGCGGCTGAGCCGCACGCTCTCGAAAAGATTCTTGGTTTTATTTCTGTGCAGATCCTAAGATTATCGCTCGTCCCATTCGGCTGCGGCTTCAGCCACGGCCTGATCGACCGATTTTTCCCCTAGCATTGCAGCTTGCAAATTGTCATAGACAATCTTTTGCAGCTCTTTAATGTCTTTGATGTTGGGGACTAGCACCTCAGCATCCTGCATCTGGTTGGCGCTGATCGATCGCGCCTGGTCTAGCGGAGGTGCATCTGCGGTAACGCTTGTAAAGTAGCTGTCTTGCAGCGCCTCAGCCGTTGAGGGCAAGACGTTGGCTGCTTTGGCAAATGCAAGCTGATTGGCGTTATTGGTGACAAACAGAGCAAACTTCAGCGCCATGTCGGGCTGGTCGGTGTTGCGGGGAATTGCCAGATTCATCACCGCCACGCTTTTTTTGCGGGTATCGCCCGAAATTTGGGCAGCAGAGGCAGAAACTTTGGCGACGGCTGGGGCGTTTGTCTCGATCGTCTTGAGGAATTGCGATCCGGTAGACAGCAGGGCAGTCTCTCCAGATTGATATAGCTCGATCGCTCTGCGGTGTCCTTGGGTCAGCACTTCTTTGGGCAGCAGGTTTTGCTGATACAGATCAGTCCAGTACTGAAAGACAGCTTTGCCTTCGGGCGTATTGAAGGCGGCCTTGCCTTCGGGGGTCAGCAACTGCGCTCCCATCTGGACAAAAGATTGCAAAGCCTCGCCGGAATCTTCTGCTACAAAAGTGGTGAAAAAAGCATACTTGCCTGTTTTTTCTTTCACTTGCTTGGCCACTTCAGCCAATTCTTTATAGGTGGCGGGCGGTTGACTGATGCCCGATCGCTTCAGCAAATCCTGGTTGTAAATGGTGATGCTGGTGGAGAGATACCAGGGAATGCCAAAGCTTTTGCCGTCTAGCGTATTGGCCTGCCAGATTTTGGGTAGGTACTGGGCGCGATCGCCCTCAGGAATCTTGCTGTCTAGCTCTAACCAGGCATTGCGACCTGCGAGCTGTGCCGCAAAATCTGGATTGAGGTTGACGACATCGGGTGCGGTGCCCGCAGAGACAGATGTCAAGATTTTGCTCTGCATATCGCCCCAAGGCACATCTACCCACTTGACCTTCGTGCCCGAATTCTCTTGCTCAAATTCGGCAATCAGGGCATTGAAGTAGTCGGTAAATTGGGGCTGGAGCTGCATGGTCCAAAATTCCACTTCGCCTCCGGCATTGGCGTTAGACCCTGAATTTTGCTCTGGGCCAGATGTAGGGCTACAGCTAGCGATCGCCCAACTCAAAAACAGTCCGAGCAGGGCGAAGATGCCAATGTTTTTCCAAGTTCTCACTTTCATCGGTTACGCAACACCTCTACGATCTCCGGTTTAATCTATCTACTCTAGGTTAATCTGGTCACGGTTGAAGCCGGAAGACATAGAGATTAGCTACCTTATCGCTGTTGCAGCAGCAGGTCATAGGACTAAGTTTTCGGTGAACTGTACGGCTCACCAATTGAGTGATTGAAAACGGCACTTGAGCGAAAAAGCTACAGGATTGCGATCGCCCAGTCAATCGTGAAAAGAGAAGCGATCGGGTTCTGGTAATCTAGGTCGATGGGTTGGGTCTTGAGGCGTATCGATGTTGCCAACTGCTGAACAAGGAATCAGGTGTATCGTTCTGTGCCAATCTTTAACCAATACCTTTATCCCTATTTTTGTAGTGCGGCTCGATCAGCGAACGGGCAACGTGTTCTTGCTGGCTGGCGATAACATAGAAATAGAAATCTATCGCAATGGTCTTTGGAGGTTCCTATAATGCAGCCTGACTTTAGTGCCATGACCAAAGCTGAACTGAGAGCTTATGCTGTGGCTCATCCTGACGATCAGGCTGCATTCCATGCTTTTGTCGATCGCTTCACGGCAGATGCGGCTCCAGAAACGTTCGATATCCCAAATTCAACTGCTGAGGTTGAGCAAGTTAACCAGTTAATCCGGCAGAAGCTAGAGCAACTGAAGGCAAGATAGGATGCAGTAGTTGGGGCGATCGCTTAGTCAACCGTGGAGAGAGATGCGATCGGCAATAGCAGTGTTGCCTCAATTTCTTCCCGAAGCGATCGGCTGACGTAGCATTCGCCGTTGAGGCATTCCATCAGAAATCTGTTGGCGTTGTAATACTGGGTTAACTGTTGTTCTTGCCCATTGACAAACTTCCAGTCATGACCGATGTTACTATCGTCGATTACCGCTTGTTGCACTTGTATAATCCATTGCTCACTATTCTCTTGCCACCATTGCTCAAATTGCTCACTCTCTTCCCAAGCAATAGCTAATAGCTCATCGCGTAACTGCTGACCTAATTGTTGAAGCTTTGGTGTCAGTTCGTTTTCAGCAGGGTTGGTGACAAGACCAAGATCGTAGGCAAGGACACAATCAAGAGAATGAGAAGCTGCAAAATCGCAAATATGCTTAAAGCCAGGACAAAAAGCAAGACTAAAAACATGAACTAAGACGCGATCGTGGGTAAGAGTCGAGGCAGAAAGACGATCGTGGAGCTTATTGATGAAATCAGAGGCATTAATGCGGTCATGAACTATGTCAACAACACGGCTGTAGAAGGCATCAAAATCACTGTTGAAACCGTGAGTAGAGAATTCGGCATGAATATGAGCACGTTCAATGGCATGGTCAAGGATGAGAGTAAAGTAGAAAGCGCGAACAGCTATCGCATTACGAGGCGTTTGAACCAATTTAGTCTTTTGCTTCAGCCATTCCAAAAACCGCTGAAGTTTCTCATCACCAGACAGCAACTCATCAATTCTGTGCTTCATCTGTTTCAGCAAATGATCAGCATTGGGCAATTGCTCAACCACCAGAAAAAATACCTCTTTCCAGCGCGGTTCATGTAGATGAGCCAACAACCGATCGATCGCCCCTTGGGGATCTTGCAGACTATGTACCTGAACGATCTGCTGTGCCGTGAAATATTCCTGAAACGTTAGGTGAGAGAAAGAGTAGATATGGCTAGCCCGTTCGGTCAGCAATCCATGCTGAGATTCGATCGATTTCAGCACTGCAAAACTATCTACCAGCAGCGCCTCTGGGTCAGTTTTGGCATCTGGTAGATTGGCAATATAGCCGCTAATTTGCTCCTCCGCCAGCCGTTGCTTAAAAAAATACTCGCCGCGATTGAATGTGGCGTAGCCCAACTGTCCCAGCAGCTCTTTCTTGCGCTTCACGGGCAGCTTTTTATAAACCTCTTCCCGCTTAATCTTGCGGCTCGTATCCCAACGGGTAAACAGCACCTCCAGCCCCCGCTCATATAGCTCTGCCCGACTGCTAGGAAAGGCGCGATCGATCTCAAACTCCAAACACAGCAGCGTCAGCAACAGCGGATTCGTCGCCAACTCTTTAATCGGCGGGCGTTCTTCCAAAGCGCTGAGAAAATCCGCTGCCGTTTCTTCGTCTTCTTTGGCACAAAACCATTTGTGGGCAAAATCAGCAATTTGCTCGTCGCTAAAGCTAGCGATCTCCACATCTGTAAATCGCGTGAAGGTATATTCCCGCGCCGCAATCCGGCAGGTTATGACAATGTGATTCTGATCGTAGATATTGGCAAAAGCACGAATCTGATCAATCACCCGATCGCGATCGCGTTCCAGCACTTCATCCAACCCATCCAGCAGCACCAAGCCGCGATTGGCTTTGAGGAGCGTGGCGATCGTCTCAGCATCCACCACAGCATTGCCCAAACTCGCCAGATGGTTCAGCAAGTTCGGCTGTCCCTCTGCTTCGGCAAACTCCTTTAGCGTCACAAACAACGGCACTAAAGCTTGAAAATACGCGGCATCTTCGCCATAACACAGCATTGCCAGCCGCTTGAGAAAAGTACTTTTCCCTGCTCCCGGCGCACCCAAAATCATCAGCAGGTTAGTATCCTGCACCGTCTCAATCCCATCCCGCCGCTGATTTTTAGTGACTTCTCCTAACCAAAACCGATTAAAATTCTCGACGCAAACTCCGGCAGCGATCGCTCCAATTCCCTGAAACTTCGCAGATGCAGCGGCTTCCCCAACAAATTGACATCGGTATAAATGGCGCTACTCTCGATCGGATAGGTCATATTCAAGACCTTCATCCAACCGCACCGCTTTTTTACGTCGTCGTGCAGGCGCGATCGAGTGGATTGAACCAGAATATCGATGCTCCCCTCTATCTCATCAGCAATATCTGACGGCTGAACAACCTCACGCCAGTCAATTTGCACTTCACCGCAGATTTTGCAGAAGATTGCTCGATCAATAGGTTCTGCTCTAAAAACCTTCTTCAGCGTCGCTGGAGAAATGTTTAGCTTTTGAGCAAATTTTTCTTGGCTGCAAGGTAGCGCTGCTTTAATGCGTTCAATCCCTTCTTGAGATGCTGCGATCGATCGCGCCATATTCTTACAACCAAGACACTGTGTTTATTGTAGCGATCGCACTGGAAGTTGACTTAAAAGTGACCCAAAGTTGACCTGTCTAGGCTCCTGATCTTTTTAGCCTTCTCGAAGACGATAGAAGCATCAAAACAACCCCGAAGGTAAAGGTCATGAACTTCAACATCGTCTTCTCTGCTCTCGTCTCGATCGCCCTCCTCTCTGGAGGAACCTCAGTCTCGATCGCCAACCAGCCCAACCCCTCCGAGCAGCAAATCGGCATCATCAACACCTGCACCGACACCTGGAAAATCTGCGTCGGCGCAATTGCGGGTTTGGTGGGGGGTCGCAACTTTTCTTCTGGTAATGAGGATGAGAGTGATTCAGGCGATTCACATTAGATTGGTTTCATACACCTCAATCGTGAACTTGCGATCGCGAGTCTTCAACCTCGGAACTCGGAGCTTCAACTTCAGAACACGAACCGCCGACCTCAGAACATGAATTGCCAACCTCAGAGCTTCATTCATGAACCCTAGAACTCGGAACTTCGTCCTCAGAACTCAAACCTTCGACCTCAAAGCTCCACTTTCCGACCTCAGAACTCGATATTTCGACCTCAGAGCTTCGATCGCCACCCTCAAAGCTTGAAACGTCAGCCTCAGAAGTCCGATCGCCTTCTATTCTTCTACTCTCGGACGCTGCATTAAGCTAATCACCTCATCGGGATTGCGGGTGGGCATCAACCGCGACCAATCTCTCACCTCCGTAATTCGAGCCACATGCATCAGATGGATAATTTTCTTCACCCAAGCAGGCGCACCAATCAAAATCATCTGATTCGATCGCTTTTCAGAAGTCGTGAGGGCATCAAGTACCGTTCTAGCGAACAATTCATCTGATTGAGCGGACTGTTTTTCCGTCATTTGAACCCAAATCTCCTCGACAATGAGGATGTACAAAATTCTGGACATCCTCATCTTATCGCGATGTACAAAATTTTGTACATTTACTTGGTCATGCTCCTCTGACAGGATTGGGGGCATGGGAAAAGCAGGTAAGGCACTCAAGCAAGTGCTGGAGACACATAACATCAGTCAAAATCGATTAGCGGTAACAATGGGCGTTGGACGTTCTACCGTTAACCAATGGTTTAATCAATCCAGCGATCCTTCTGCCGAGGCTGTTACCGAGATTGTTGCCGCTCTGGAAACCCTCAACGAAGCTGCCGCCAAAGAATTTATCGTCCTCTATCTGGGACGCATTGCCCAAGATGACGAATCCTCTGCGATCGATTAAGCCAAAAGAAGCAAAAGGCGATCGCTAATCCGTTGCCTCGTTCTCTATTTTTAAAGACATCCTTTCTCCCATTCACAAAAGCGATCGCTGGGGTTGTACGAGCCTGTCGCTCAGTCATGCGGCAAGTGAGCAACGCTAAGGAGAAATGATCCGTTTTTATACAGCTCTGTTATCGTAATGACGGCATTTGATTTTGGGCACACTGAAAACAGAGATTTTACGGCCTAACCCCAAATCTAGCGGAGCTAAATAGCAATTTCCGCTACCGTTGGGGTTTATGGTGGTAATTATCTCTTAAGCTTTGTATCCTAATTAAAAGATCGAAAGGTATTTTAATTAGATTAATGAGAGCGCCATTCATTGATTTAACTTTAAAGCCTCGCCTGAGTTTATTGAGATTGGCTATGCTGAGTGGAGAAACGCTTCTCTGAATTGCGATCGCAATCTATTTAGACAGGCTACCTTTCCTCGAATTGTCTCTCTTGTTTCCCTATATCTTGAGTTAACGGACAAATACCGTGGTTAGCCTCAAAAACATATTCTCAAAAAAGCCGAAGGGAATTGGTGTCGAATTGACTCCTGACCGGGTTAATGTTGCCCGATTGAAGAAGAAAGGACAGGGGTTTCAAGTGACGACCCTCGCCTCTGCCGCCGTGCCCGAAGGCATCTTTCAAGAAGGGCAGATCATCGACTCGGGGGCAATGGCAGAGATCATCCAGTCCGTTCTGACTGAAAGTAAGCTAAAGGTGAAACACGCTGCCACCGCCATTCCTAGCGGTCGAGATACGGTAACGCGCATTATCCCTGTCCCGGCAGAATTGGACGATCGGGAACTGCGGGAAATGGTGCTAAACCAGGAAGCAGGTTTGTATTTACCCTTCCCTCGAGAAGAGGCCGATGTCGATTACCAAAAGCTGGGTTTCTTTGTCGATGATGACGGCATCGAAAAAGTGCAGGTATTGCTGGTTGCCACCCGCAAAGAAGTGACCGACACCTATTTAGAAACGTTTCGACAGGCCGGACTGCTCGTAGATATATTAGAGATCAGCAGCTTTTCGCTGATTCGCACAATTCGGCAGCAGTTGCGCCAGTTCACGCCGCAAGAAGCCGCTGCGATCGTTGATATTGAATTTGAGAACACTGAGATTTCCATCGTGGTCGATGGCGTACCTCAGTTTTCACGCACAGTCCCCATCGGGACTTACCAAGTACAGACGGCGCTGAGCCGCTCAATGAATTTGCCGCCCTCTCGTGACACCGAGCTGCTGCAAGGTATGACCGTGCCCATTACGCCGATGGATAGCATGGGCGTCATGCCCAAGATGGGCGGCACCAACCCTGGCGCAGCCGCTATGCTGCGCGTGCTAGGAGAGCTGGCGGATGAGTTGCGTCGCTCCATCGACTTTTACCACAACCAGGGTGAGAATATGGAGGTGGCGCAGCTTTTGCTGGCCGGGCCAGGTGGAGCGATCGGTCAATTAGACGAGTTCTTTTCGCAGCGGCTGAGCCTGCCGACCAGCCAGGTTGATCCGGTTTCGGCACTGTCTCTAGAAGTGAATCAAGAGTTGACACCTGTGCAGCGCGTGGGTTTGGGTGTGGTGCTGGGCTTAGGCTTACGGGAGGCTTGGTGATATGTACGGTTTAGATGTCAATTTTCTCAACGATCGAACTCAGCGGCAATCTGAGGCTGGTCTTAGACCCACGGTAGTCAAGGATGATCCAAGACCTTACTACATTGGCAGCGGCATTGCAGTGGCGCTACTGGCTGCTGTCGGCGGAGCCTGGTTTCTATTAAATGGTCAAAATGCTGAGCTAGAACAGCGCCGTGTCGAGCTTGATGGGCAACTGGCGGCGTTGCAACTCAAGCTGGGCGAAGAGCAGAACTTTACCCAGCAGGTTACCCAGATTGAAGCAGAGAATCAGGCGCTAGCAACGGTGTTTGACCAAATTAGACCCTGGTCAGCCGTTTTGCAGGATGTGCGCGATCGCGTACCCAACGGCATTCAGCTCGATAGCATTGCCCAATTGGCTCCAGTTGTGCCTGCGGGTGCAGCGGCTCCTGCCCCCAGCCCCAGCCCCAGCGCTAGTCCAACGGAAGGGGAAGCTGCTCCGGTTGCCGTTCAGCCCGTTGCTGCGCCCATTCCGCAGCCTCGGATTAGCCTTTCGGGTAAGGCGCGATCGTTCAATGACGTTAACGACTTTTTGCTAACCTTGCAGCAGTCCCCTTTTCTTAAGGGTGAAAATTTAGCGATCGTCAAGTCAGAGCTGATTGAGAACCCAACCGAAGTCGAATTCACAGGACAAGCTGCTGGCGGTGAAATTAAGGTTGAGCTACCTAAAGTGGTGGCATACACCATTGAAGGAGACTTCAGCGATATGACAGCTTCTGAGCTACTGCAAGATTTAGAGCGCACATTGTCTGTTGGGTTGGCAGCTAGAATTCAGGCACTTCGGGATAGAGGAGTTCTTAAACCATGACCGCGAGCGGAGATTTCGTTTCCAATGGAGACGGTAACTTGGAGGGGACGACCTACCCCAAGTTTTTTGGGATTACCTTAACCCCTACCGTTCTGGGTGTTTTGATTGCGCTATTGGGCGCAGTTGGCGCTTTTTTGCTCTGGAGTAATTTCGTGCAGCCTACGCTCGACAAAAACCAGCAGCTCAAGCAGGAAATTGCCGACAAGGAGCAGCAGCTTCTGGCACAAGAAGAAACCCAGAAGCGCATTGATGCTGCCCGTATCAGGCTTCAAGAGGCCAAGCAGCTTCAGGCGGATGTATTGGGGCTGTTTGCCTCTGACCAGAGCGTTAGCACGTTGCTGCTCGACGTGAATGAGCGAGTCAATGCCGTGAATGCTGGAATTCAAGATCCAGAGAAGCGGGCGGTTCTCTCAAAATTTTCTATAAACAGTGAAGAGTCGGGTGTAGTCACCGATAGTTCATTGGGGGCAGCGGTCAACAATCGCCTTGAGCGGGCTTCTTATCAAGTCGAGCTGCAAGGATCTTTCCCGCAGACGGCTTCTATTATTCGCAACATTGAGCGGTTGCAGCCGCTGTTGATTATCAGCGATTTCAAATCGGATTCGCCTGCGCACAAGCTAGTGCTGGACAATCAGGGTAGATTGATTCCTGCCAATCAGCCTGATACCCGCGTCACGACCTCTTTTCGGATGGATGCGCTAGTCCCTGTGAATGACACAGCTGCAACGGCTACTCCTAGTCCTGCGGCTCCGTAAGCGGGGTTGGGGCGATCGCCCTATGGGTCTTTTGCTCAGTTGCAGATAGCGGCGGCAAGACAGCTTTTGCCATTCATCTGATGGATGCAAAAGCTGATGCATTTCCTTTAGAGGCACAGTCTCTGGTTATGGAGCTGACTTTTTGCCGCGCTAAAAATGCGCTTCGGATTCTTATTTTTTCTAAATTGAAAACCGCAGATTTTTGTAGAAAGCTCTAGAATTCGCTTCATGCTCTGAAGGCTGCGTCCTGTGTAGAGCCTGCTGGATTCTTTGAGCCTTGTCACAAGGTTGTCTCATAGATTTTGACCCATTCACTAGAAATTCGCTTCGCAGACTAGAAAATGTGGCTTTTTTTTGAGAAAACGATACTATTAAAGGCTAGATAACTTAGAATTACGCTACAGATAGCGCTAGAGTCGGTGTATCTATGTTTAAGACGCTACATATAACTTAAGGTGGGCGATCGCACAGATTTGCGTCCATTTGGGATTAATGCGATTAAAGTTGCTTAGCTCGGCTTGTTGAGCTGCTCGTTTGACAGTTGGCATTTGCCTTGCCCCGTTGAGTTGAATTGGGAAGTTCAGGAATTTTTTAAGGAGGAGTGAACCGTGGAACGGCATCTCGGAATTGGTGGTCTTATCGGCGGTGTGGCGATCTTGGCGATCGCGGCTCAGCCCGCAGGTGCTGCCGCAACTCAAATTACTAGCGTACAGGTTGACCCTAGCGAGGGTAAGGTCAACGTTGTCTTGCAGACGAGCAGTGGCGATCGGCCGCAGGTTTTCACGGTTCAGCGGGGCAATGCCTTAGTGGCTGACATCGTTAACGCTCAGCTCAAGTTGCCACAGGGTAGCTTCTCACAAAATGATCCGGCACCCGGCATTAGCTCGGTGACGGTGGCTCAGCTAGATACCAATAGCGTGCGGGTCACCATTAGCGGGGGTAGCGATGCTCCTTCGGCTCAGGTGAATCGCGGCAATAGCGGCATTGTGCTGAGCGTGAGTCCGGCTGGCGGTGCGACTGCCCAGGCTGCTAGCCAGCCTGGAGCTGCGCCTCAAAGTCCTCCGGTGGCTCAGATTCCGGTCACGGCTCCTCCCGTTTCAGCCCCTCCGGCTGCGGTTGCTCCAGCTACACCGACTGCTCCTGCTGTCGTAGCTCAAAACACGGGTGATGTGTTGGTGCCTAATCCAGGGGTGACGATCGATGGGGTGCCTGTGTTGACTCCCAGTAATACCTACGTTCCCCCGCTGCAAACGCGGGCTGTGCCCCCTCCTTTGGGTGATATTTCGTTCTCTAATGTCGATGTCTCTAGTCCGTCGATCGATCTGGGGTCAAACGAGGTTGTGCCCCGTTTGGTGCTGCGAGATGCGCCCGCCAGAGATGTATTGTCTCTTCTGGCTCGGGCGGCAGGGCTAAACATTGCCTATGTAGACGCCCAAGGCAACCCAACGGACACTCCGCCCGACGCGGCACAGGGGGAAGCGGGAGGCGATAACAGCGTTAAGGTTTCGCTCGACATTGAGAATGAACCCGTTGCCAGCGTATTTAATTACGTACTGCGGATTACCGGACTGGAGGCAAACCGCTCTGGGCGCACCATTTTTGTGGGGCCGCGCTTGCCCAATTCTGCCCGTCAGGTCATTTCTCGGACGCTGCGCTTAAACCAAGTTCCGGTGCGATCGGCCGTTTCTTTTTTGGTGGGTTTGGGCGCTGAGACAGCGGTGAGCAGCGAACGGTTGGTGACGACTGTAACCGCAACTCCCATCACCACCGAAGAAGGGATTGTGGCTGAAGATTCGTCTGGGCAGGCGGCTCAAGCGCGCCAAACTCAGCAGAGTACGGAGTCAACTATCAATGTGCAGCGGGTTGATTATCAAGACTCTACTCCCATTCTGAGGGGTTTGCAGGTTGTGGGCGATGAGCGAACCAATGCCGTGACGTTGATCGGCAATCCCAATGCGGTCGAGGTCGCGGTTTCTCAGCTCTCTCAGTTGGATATTCGCCGCCGCCAAGTGGCTATTAACGTGCGCGTGGTAGATGTCAACCTATTGAGCACCGATCGCGCTTCTACCAGCTTTTCCTTTGGGCTGGGGAACAACCGCGTTGCAAGCGGTAATGGTGTTGGGGTGATTAACTTTGGCGACAGTACGCCTGCCAACACAGGTTTAGATGCTGGCTCAATTGGCAGCTCTGTTTTGGGTGCTGTGACTCGACCGGGCAACTTTGAGTTTGTCAATAAGTTTTTGGCGCAGCTGCAAATTGCGGTTACGACTGGGAATGCCAAAATCCTGACCGATCCGACGCTCGTGGTGCAGGAAGGTCAGCAGGCTGAGGTGCAGCTGACGCAGGATGTTGTGACGAACTTAGAGGTTGAAACGACAGGCACCGGAGAAGATCGGACGCAAACGGTCACGGTTGAAAGAACTCCGGCAGGTCTGATTCTTCAAGTCCAGGTCGATCGCATCGATGACAATGGATTTGTGGCTCTGTCTGTAGCTCCGGCTATTTCATCGCCTGCAACAACGCAAACGATTAACATCCAGGGCATTGACCAGGTGATCACGCTGTTGGCGATCCGCCGGGTTTCTTCAGGGCAGATTCGGGTACGAGATGGGCAGACGCTGATCTTGTCTGGGATTATTCAGGATAGCGATCGGGCAGAAGTGACCAAAATACCCATCTTGGGAGACATTCCCATCCTGGGCGCTTTGTTCAGACGCACAGCACGTACCAATAGCCGCCAAGAGGTGATTGTGGTGCTCACGCCTCAGATTCTGGATGATTCTGACAATTCTGCGTTTGGTTATCGCTATACGCCTTCGTCGGAGGCGCAGCAGCTTTTGCAACGACCGCGCTAGCAGCAGAGTCATGGAGCTGGCTCAGAAAGCCCTGATCAGGAATATCTACCTACTAGATCGATCTTAAATCTGTTGGTATTGATAAGATTTCCCCAAAAAATGCCCGAAATCCACATAAATTAAAGGTTTCGGCGATCCATTACCCTGATCTTGTGCTTAGAATAAAACATTGAAAAGTACGAGTGCACAAGGCTTTCAGCTGTTTTATGGCTTGATGACAGTTGGATGGATTTAAAAGCATCTCAAATCATGCCTCGGAAATTCCTGGATCGATCCCAGGCTCTGATCGAAAAATGAACTCTACTGTGAACATTGAAAGGAGATACCCATGAATAAAGGTGAATTGGTAGATAAGGTTGCTGAGAAGGCAAGTGTGACTAAGAAACAGGCAGATGCCGTGCTTACAGCGGCGATCGATGCCATTATGGAAGCCGTCTCTGGAGGGGATAAGGTCACGCTGGTGGGCTTTGGCTCTTTTGAACCGCGTGAGCGTAAGGCGCGTGAGGGGCGCAACCCCAAGACGGGAGAGGCTATGGAAATCCCGGCTACTAAGGTGCCTGCTTTTTCGGCAGGTAAGCTGTTCAAAGAAATGGTGGCTCCTAAATAGCGAGCTGCTGCGTGCAACCATTGTTTCAAGCACATGGGGGGAATTTGGCTTGGGCGGCATCGCTGGCAGGCTGTTCCCCTCGTGAAATATTAGATTTTTCTGCCAGTATTAGTCCGTTAGGCACTCCTCCGTCTGCGATCGCCGCTATTCAAGCTCATCTGGGAGATCTGGCGCATTATCCTGATCCAGATTGCCGGGAACTGTGCCAGGTTTTGAGCGAGGTTCACGCCGTTTCACCTGAGTGGATTTTGCCTGGAAATGGTTCTGCTGAGCTGTTGACTTGGGCGAGTCGAGAATTAGCTGAGTTGAGTTCAACTTATTTGATCACACCTGCCTTTGGCGATTACTTGCGATCGCTGAAGGCTTTTGGGGCTAAGGTGATTCGTTGCCCGATTCTGTTAGAAGGGCAAGCGGTTTTGCCGAAGTCGCTACTAGACTTTTCTGAGGCTATAGGTTCTAAAGCTACAGGGCTGCTGCTTAATAATCCTCACAATCCTACGGGTCGGCTATTCGCGGCAGAGGCGATTTTGCCATTGCTCGATCGGTTTGCTTTGGTGGTGATTGACGAAGCTTTTATGGATTTCTTGTTGCCTGAGCAGCAGCAGAGTCTGATCGATCGCGTTGCTGACTATCCTAATCTGGTGATTTTGCGATCGCTGACGAAGTTTTATGGTCTGGCGGGTCTGCGTTTGGGATATGCGATCGCCCATCCCGATCGGCTGCGGCGCTGGCGGCAGTGGCGCGATCCTTGGTCGGTGAATGTGCTGGCGGCTGCGGCGGGGGTTGCTGGGTTGCGAGATATGGTGTTTCAGCGGCGCACTTGGGCATGGCTGGCGGAGGCGCATACGCCTTTGTTTGAGGGGCTGGCGGCGCTACCGGGGCTTGACCCAATTCCGAGTGCGGTTAATTATTTTTTGGTGCGGTCTGAGCGATCGGCTGTGGAGCTACAAATGAAGTTGCTGCAAGCTAGCCGCATTTTGATTCGAGACTGTAGGAGTTTTCCTGAGCTGGGCGATCGCTTTTTTCGGGTGGCGGTACGGACGGTTGAGGAGAATCGGCTGCTGCTGCGGGGGTTGGCTGAGGTGTAGCGGCAATCATTGGGGGTCTCCCCCAACCCCCCGTCAGGGGACGGCTGCGTCCCCCGAACCCCCTCCAGATGAGTTGGATTGTGGGATTGGAGAGGTAGTGGATTTGGGTGGGTGTTGCAGGTTCTTGACGAATAAACAACAAATTAGGGTTAGTGGGGCACAGCCCCACTAACCCTAATTTAAAACAATTAAGAGATCTAATACAGGGCGGGATTGGCGGGATCGGTTGCGAAGGCTAGCCAGAGGGGAAACTGGAGCAGGGCTATGTCTATGACAATTTCAGATTCATCGACGATGACGAGGGGCATCTGCTTTTGCTTGACGAGGCGATCGGCACGCTGTACTAAAGGCTCAGGAGCTTCAAATAACATGATGCCTTGATCGGCTCCAAAGTCAACTCGGGAGACGCCCAAGCAGTCTTGCAAGCCTCGCCGCCACTCGCCCAGGCGCTCAGGAGAGTTGCCTAAGACTAAGACACGCAGGCGATCGCCGTATAGATCTTTCAAGATTGAAATGGTTGCGGAGGCGATTAAAATGTTTTGCAGTCTTGAACCCATTGTTTTTAGCGCTCCGCGTCCACCCTGGGTAAAAAACCAGTTAGAGACTCGTTCGGCATGAATCGGTTCAAAGGTGCGTCGCAGATGCCAGGGCGCTCCGTAGTAATCGGGTGCGATGCGGTATTGGTCTAGGAGTTTGCGAATGCGTTTGGCTTGCTCTTGAAAGGCAGATTCGGCAAATTTCGGAGCCGCTTCAGTTTCTCGGCTGGATTCGATCGATCGGCCCTCGGTGGCTCGTCTTTCATCTGATCGAGGTTCACCCGATCGAGATTCGGCGAAGCGGCTGGATGCGGCACCAGAGGATGAGCTGGAGGATGTAGGCGATCGCTGTGGCTCTGGCGGTGGAGCCATCTGCAATTGCTCAGCAGCCGTGACCAAGTCTTGTAAACTGCCCACAAGATAGTCTTTGAAACCTTGGACGCGGATGGCTAGATCTTGCGATGCGCCTGCAAAGGTAGTTCGCATCTCGTTGCGAATGCGCTCTTGCCGCCGCTCTAGCTGGTCTACTGCCACTTGCAGGGTTTGCTTGCGCTGTTCTAGGTCGCTGAGTCCTTCCTTCACGACTCGCCCGATCGCCGCCTGGGTTTCGGCAACTTGCTTTTGCAGCAGGCTGCTATGAGAGCTTTGCAATGCTGCAATCTCTTGGCGCAGCGCTTTTTCTTGCTGCTGTAGCTCAGCAACGCGGCGTTCTAGATCAAGGGCATTGTTGCTGGGGGAATAAGGGCGATCCGCTGATGTGTTCAGCGAGTCAGGAATGAAGGAAGGGTCTGAAGTCATGAATTGTCCGAAGGGAGGGATAAACTTAGGTCGAGTATTCTGCTGATAGATCTAGAGATTTAGAACACCCTTGGCTTAGGGAATAAAGGGACATCGCTGTTCTAGGCAGATGCGCAACATCTTGGGATCAAACAAGATGGGTAGAAAGTGAATGCTGTTAATCTCTTTGAAGTAGAACAGAATAGGTGCGCCTGACCCAAAAATGCGCCAATTCTGCCACTCCAAATAGGGAAAATTGCGAATCAGCCGATCGCCTCGATAGATCTCTAGGGCTGTTTCGGTGAACAGCAGCCGCAGCGTGATCGCTTGGATGAGCAAAAAGATGCCAAATAGGGCGATCGCTCCCCCTGCCCAAAGTTGCAGCCAGCCCAGCGGTATCGCCAGCAGCATGAGGGCGATCGGTAAGGCATAGCTGGGAGACAGCTGTACCGTCTCTGTGGGCGCTGCCGGGGGTAAGTTTGTGGGAGTGGTAGTCATGCGATCGATTCTCCCGTCCAAGCGGAGTAGAGGTTAAAAGTAGAGGGCAAGGTCAGAACATCTCTATTTTAGAGGATGGATGTTTAGAGGATGGATGGGGCTGATGATGTTTTGAAAGGGGACGCTACGCTCCCTGCAAACCATCCTGCCTTAGCCGATGCCTCGCGTTACCGCTCCGCCTGTTCCCTGAAACATCAGCCAGGAGAGAAAGAAATCGCTGATGAAAATAGCCAACAAAGCGGTGACAACGGCAGTCGTCGTCGATTGCCCAACTCCCTTGGCTCCGCCTGTGGTGGTCAAGCCCCAGCTTGAGCCAATAATGGCAATTAGCCCACCAAACACGACGCTCTTAATCACAGCGCTGATTAAGTCCCAGCCGGATAAGAAATTGCGTACTGAATTTAGGAAGATGACATGAGAAATGCCGTAAAGCGAATCGGCTATCACCATGCCTGCACTCATGCCTGCCACAAAGGAAAGGATGGTCAAGAAGGGCAGCATCAAGCAGCAGGACAGCAGGCGAGGAATCACCAGATAGTCGATCGGGTCGGTTTTCAGCATGTAGAGGGCATCAATTTGCTCTGTGACCTGCATGGTGCCAATTTCGGCAGAAAAGGCTGAACCGACGCGCCCTGCCAAAATGACGGCCGTGAGCACGGGCGAGAGTTCGCGGGCTAGCGCTAAGGCGAGTACGCCGCCTACGGTCGCGCCTGCCCCCAAACTAATAAATTCGCGCGCCACCTGAATGGTGAACACCATGCCGACAGAAGTGGCGGTGACGAGGGCGATCAGTAGGGATTCTGGCCCCACCAGCACCATCTGTTCTAAAGTATTGCGACGGTGAATGTTACCTCGAATTAAGTGAACGATCACTTGCCCTCCCAGTAAAAGGGCAGCCAGAAGTCGCTGGCTCCATCTCCTCAAGCTTGAGCTGTGGGCGGTTTCAGTCATGGCAATCCGTCATGGCAATATGAATTCTGGGCTGGGCAGCGTTCTATTTTTGGGCTGAAGCGCGATCGCTCCACGTAAGAATTTTTAACACAAACTCTCATCAAATCAGTCTACTGTAACAATTTAGGTGCATCTACAGATGCACGTTTTGCTGTCTGTAAGCGCGAATTTTTCTCAGGCATCAAAGTCAAGCTCAAGCAAAAAAAACAAGCTCAAGCAAAAAGTATTGGGACTTTAACTAGGAACATTAGCATGACCAGTAATTTAGCAAGCAAGCTGCGTGAGGGCACCAAAAAAGCTCACTCGATGGCTGAGAACGTCGGATTTGTAAAATGTTTTTTGAAAGGGGTGGTAGAAAAAAACTCCTACCGCAAGCTAGTCTCTAATCTCTACTTTGTCTATTCGGCAATGGAAGAAGAGATGGAGCAGCTGCGCAGCCATCCCATTGTTTCTAAAATCTACTTTTCTGAACTGAACCGCAAAGCCAGCCTAGAGCAGGATTTGCAGTATTACTATGGCAGCAACTGGCGGGAGCAGATCGCCCCTTCGGAAGCGGCAAAAGCCTATGTGGCTCGCATTCACGAAATCTCGGCAACCCAGCCTGAGCTGTTGGCGGCACATTCCTACACGCGCTATTTGGGCGATCTGTCGGGAGGGCAAATCCTTAAGGGCATTGCTCAGCGCGGCATGAACCTGAGTGAGGGCGAAGGCACCGCCTTTTATGAGTTCAAAGAAATCCCTGACGAAAAGGCTTTCAAAGCTAAGTATCGTCAGTCTTTGGATGAGCTGCCGATCGATGATGCGACTGCCGATCGGATTGTGGATGAGGCCAATGCTGCCTTTGGCATGAACATGAAGATGTTTAATGAGCTAGAAGGCAATCTGATCAAGGCGATTGGTCAAATGTTGTTTAATTCGCTAACCCGCCGACGGACGCGCGGCAGCACCGAATTGGCAACGGCTGAGTAGGTCTTGGACAGGTCTTGAGTCGATCTTGAGTCGGCCTTGAGTTGGTTGTGGGTAGAGGAGATTGGAGATTGGGGAGCAAGCTAGATGTTTTGAGTTGATCAATTCAGCGTAAAATTCAAAACACTGGTTTCTTACTTTCCAGTCTTCAATCTCCTCATCTCATCCCTCACCCCTACTCTTTGAAATGCGCTTCGACAAGATTTTAATTGCCAACCGTGGAGAGATTGCGTTGCGAATTCTTCGCACCTGTGAAGAGATGGGCATTGCCACGGTGGCCGTATATTCGACAGTAGACTGCCATGCCCTTCATGTCCAACTTGCGGACGAGGCAGTCTGTATTGGCGAACCCCCCAGCAGCAAAAGCTATCTCAACATTCCCAATATCATTGCGGCGGCGTTGACCCGCAATGCGGCGGCAATCCATCCGGGATACGGCTTTCTAGCGGAGAATGCCCGCTTTGCCGAAATTTGTGCCGACCATCAAATTGCCTTCATTGGCCCTTCGCCAGAGTCCATTCGAGCGATGGGTGACAAATCGACTGCCAAAGAGACGATGATTCGGATCGGCGTGCCCACGGTGCCCGGTAGCGACGGTCTGCTGACAGACGAAAAAGAGGTATTGACGATCGCCCGTAAGATTGGCTACCCCGTCATCATTAAGGCTACGGCGGGCGGCGGCGGACGCGGCATGCGGCTGGTGCGGCATGAAGAAGAGCTGATTAAATCTTTCTTGGCAGCTCAGGGCGAGGCAGAAGCGGCCTTTGGCAATGCCGGGGTTTATCTAGAAAAGTTTGTGGAGCGCCCTCGCCACATTGAGTTTCAGATCTTGGCCGATAGTCATGGTAACGTTATCCATCTGGGCGAACGGGACTGCTCGATTCAGCGACGGCACCAAAAGCTGCTAGAGGAAGCCCCCAGTCCGGCGCTAGATGCAACGCTGCGGCAAAAAATGGGAGAGGCCGCCGTCAAGGCTGCACAGTCAATTAACTATGTAGGTGCAGGCACGGTAGAGTTTTTGCTCGATCGCTCCGGTGAGTTTTACTTCATGGAGATGAACACCCGGATTCAGGTAGAGCATCCCGTGACGGAGATGATTACAGGACTCGATTTGATTGCCGAGCAGATCCGCATTGCCCAGGGGGAGCGGCTAAGCCTGACCCAAGATCAGGTGCAAATTCGCGGTCATGCGATCGAATGCCGGATCAATGCTGAAGATCCAGAGTTCAATTTCCGACCCCATCCGGGACGCATCAATGGCTATCTGCCACCGGGCGGCCCCGGCGTGCGGATGGATTCTCATGTCTATACTGACTATGAAATTCCGCCCTATTACGATTCTCTGATTGGCAAGCTGATTGTCTGGGGTGTCGATCGGACGGCGGCAATTCAGCGGATGCGACGAGCCTTGCGGGAGTTTGCCATTACGGGTCTACCGACAACGATCGCCTTCCACCAAAGGATTCTAGAAAACCCAGACTTTATCGAGGGTGAGGTCTACACTAATTTTGTGGAGCAAATGATGTCTCAGTAATGTCGCTGGGATTTCATTGGGATCTGGCAACCTCTAGCCGCTATTGGCTTGTAATATTATTGGCTATACCATTGCCTTCTCCAGGTGCGGAGTTGAGCGATCTCTTGCTGCTGCACCCCTAAAATGCTTTGGGATAGCCGCCAGATGTCTGGACGATCGCTACGCAACAGAGCTTCTCCAGCCATCGCCACAGCGCCTTGGTGGTGCGGCAGCATGGCGTTGATGAAGCGTAAGTCAAAATCCTCATCTGCCGAACCCATATCCATGTTCATCATCATGGCATCCTGCATCTCTTGCGTCATGGGCAAAGTCTGCTGCTTGTCGGCCACATACATGAGGGGTCGCTGATCGGCATCGGGATACCAAGCTTCGCGCCAGGACTGCATCCGTCTGACTTCCCGCTTTTGCACTAAGATAATCTCCCGCGCCATTTTTCTGAGGCTGAGGCGATCGGATTTTTCTAGCACTTCTTCTGCCATGTTCACGGCTCCCTGGTGGTGCAGAATCATGGCGTCTAGAAATCGCAGGTCAAAGTATTCATCTTCAGGGCCTAAGCTCATGGAATCGTGGCTCATGCTGGGCATTTCACCCTGCATGCTGGGCATTTCATGACCCATCCCCGGCATTTCCATCCCCGGCATAGCATGATCCATCCCCGGCATAGCCTGTGCTGCTCCAGAATCTCCGGCCTCAGCGTCCGCCTCAGCGTCCGAATGTGCCAGGTGAGGCTCGATCTCATCGGCTGTGGACAGGCTGGATGGGCGTTCTAGCGAGACAGATTCAGTCCTAGCCCCTTGATCTTGAAATGCTTGGCCGTAAGCCACTTCTGTAGAGGTTGCCAGCAGCAAGGTGCTGTAGAATGTCAGCGAAAATAGGCTTTGATTCAGTTGCATGGTGTCGTCCAAGCGGCAAAAACTACACTCATTAAATCTGTTCAACGATGGCGTGATCCGGGAAAAATGCCGATGGTTTGTGACAATGCTGGGTCAAATGTCGGGCACTGATCTTAGCAATTGGCAGTCGATCGCGACCTCAAAATAGGGCTTATCAGATACAGGCATAAACTGGAAAATCAGTGGGGACGCGGATAGTAGACGATCGCCATAGGGGATTTTCAATAGCCAGCATCGGATGAAGCAATTCAGAAGATCCGGAGCAATACAGAAATTCATGAATTTGGATAAAGAAGGGTGACAAGGTCTTTTTGAGGAGTAACTTAAGTCGTTCACATCGCTATTTCAGCAACCGTTACCTTATGACACCTCAAGACAACCTCACCATCGCTTCACCTCTAAAAGCGCCTCGTCTCCAGCCTGAAAAAATGCTTCTACAGCCTCCAGCTTGTAAATTTGAACCTGCACAAGCTGAGAAACCTGAGTTGACTGCCGATCAAGCTTTGCAAAAGCTGATTGCGGGCAACAAACGATTTATCAACCAGCAATCGACGCATCCCAATCACCTCACTCGGTTAGAAGAGGTGGCGCAGAAACAAACGCCCTTTGCAACTATATTGGGCTGTTCCGATTCTCGGGTGCCGCTTGAAGTGATCTTTGATCAGGGGCTAGGCGATCTGTTTGTTATTCGTGTTGCGGGTAATATCGTTACGCCTACAGAGTTAGCCAGCATTGAGTATGGCACCTCAATTCTTCAAACAAAAGTCTTGCTTGTCCTGGGTCACGGTCGCTGTGGCGCAGTGGGGGCTGCCTTAAACAGCGGTCATTTAATGGGGCAGATGAATACGCTGATTGATTCCATTCAGCCTGCGATCGCTCGTTCGGCTCGGCAACCTGGCGATCGCCTAGAGAATGCTGTGCGAGAAAATGTGTTTCTGCAAATGGAAAAGCTCAAAGAATCGCCTTTAGTTACTCGGTTGCTGAACGAGAAACAAATAAAGCTGGCGGGTGGATACTTTGATTTGAATACGGGTAAGGTCTCTATTTTTAATGTGCTGACATCCCATACTTCTACGATTCGAGTTAATCGGATTTATGCTTTCTAGGATTTTTGCCTGGGTTCGTTATAGATGCTTTTAGGATTAAATGCTGCACGCTAAAGTTCTCAATCTTAAAACTGATGAATTTCGAGATATTGTTCTGTCACCAGAGTCTAGCCCTGACCGTGAATGTTTGATCGGACGACATCCGAACTGTGATCTGATTTTAGACAGCCCAGAGATTGGTAATTTCCATGCCAAGATCATTTTTCAGAATGGGGAATATTTATTGAATGATTTGAGTGGTCAAAAGGGCTGTCGTCTCAATAATCATGTTCTGCAACTGAATGCAAACTATGTTTTGGAGATTAGCGATGCTCTCCATGTGGGCAATTTTCTTTTTCTGATTCAGGACATGGAATGAATCAGATAACCTAGCCCCTTTACTGAGGACGTTTTGGGTAGGACATGAAGTGTCCCGCCCAAAACGTTTCTGTCTTAGCCTCGCTGCACCTTGCTGCCCATAGCGATATCAGCCATTAGACAAAGCTGAACTGAGCAGAGTTGAGATTCAGCGCCGGAGAATCTTGGACGATCGCCAACAATTCATCGGGCTGGAATAGGGTAGGGCCGTTCTTGAGGAAGATGCCGATGTCTTGTGCAGCAGAACCGCCTCTCAAAGAATTGTTGATGGGTTTGAGGACATATTGATTGGCACGTCCGGCAAGCTGAATCACATCTTCCCCTGATTTAAAGTCAATAATGCGAGCAAAGTCGCCCGTACCGTCGTTACCGTCAAAGAAGTTGCGGGCATCGCCATCGGTGATGTTGTTGCCATCGTCGTAGAGCACTCTTCCTCTGATGCCGACCACAAATCTATCTCGACCTGCACCGCCTACCAGCAGATCAATTTCACCCCGCCCTAGGTTGCCTTGAAAGCTTGTGCTTGCGCCTGTGAGGGTATCATTGCCGCTGTTGCCGATCACAGTATCGTTGCCGGTGTCGCCAAATAGAGTATCTGCCGCAGCGCCTCCCATCATAATGTCATTTCCGTTACCGCCACCCGCATTAAATTTGGCAGACGTATTTGATGCGATCGACATCCGATCATTGCCATCGCCACCCGTGAACTGAATGTCAGTAATACCGATAGAAGCAGACAAGCTGTTCACAACGAATAGGTCATCGCCACCCAAGCCGTTAATGGCATTCAAGGTTTCCACGCCTTCAACTTTGAGGGTGATGGGGGTAAGGTTGGTGCGCTCTAACACAACTCTAGTTCCAGACTGGCGCAGGACTAATTGATCGCCTTGGTTGACAGAGCCGTTCACGAGTAAGTTGTCTGTGCCTACACCACCTTGAATCAGATCGCTACCGTCGCCATCTACCCATTCAAAGGCGTCGTTGCCTGCACCGCCAATCATAGTGTCGTTGCCTTTATTGCCCGCGACTAAGTCAAAGCCATCGCCGCCATCGAGAACATCTAAGCCATCGCCGCCTTGCAGCGTATCATTGCCTTCATCGCCATTGAGAGTATCGTTATCGGTACCGCCGTTGAGGCTATCATTTCCTAGTCCACCGCTTAACCCATCGAAGCCTGCACCGCCATCTAGCTTGTCATTGCCGCCCAGTCCGGAGAGGCGATCGTTGCCAGCGTTGCCGAATAGAATGTTATCTAGGAAGTTTCCGGTAAGGCTATCGTCGCCTCTACCGCCCGACAGGTTTTCGATGCTGGTGAAGAGAGTCGTACCGCCAGTAAAGGTTGCTGTGCCACTATCTAGCGAAGCCTGAACGTTGTTACCAAAGAAAAGATAGTTGACCGTATCGCTACCAAAGCCACCGTTTAAGGTGTCATTTCCAAGGCTGGCAAAAAAGACATCGGCGGTGCTAGTACCCGTCAAATTATTGTTGCCGGGTGTTCCATTAATAATTGCCACGATTGGTATCTCCTGCGTTAAAAAGTAAAGAACTAAGATTGAGCGGAGTCATTTACTGAGTGGTTTTATTCGTTTCTCCACTGTGTGTTTCGGCTCTACAATCAAGATAAATTTTTACTTTTTATTTGTCGGCAAGAGAAAGTCAGAAAAAGTCAGGTGTTTTGGTAAAGGTATGCAGAGCATGATTTTGGGCTGCATAGGCAAAGCTCATGCAACCCAAAATTGCGCTTTTGAGGACGACTCAACGGTCTATTCAGGAGACTGCCAAAGGTGGATGTTGTGCCAGCACCTTTTTCAAGTAACGGCCTGTGTGCGATCGCTCATTTTCGGCCACCTCTTCGGGCGTTCCGACGGCAACGAGTTCGCCACCGCGATCGCCGCCGTCCGGGCCAAGGTCGATCACCCAATCTGCACAGCGAATCACATCCAAGTTGTGTTCGATAACGAGAATTGAGTTGCCCATATCCGCCAGCCGTTGCAGCACATCTAGCAGTTTATGGACATCGTAAAAAGAGAGTCCGGTCGTCGGCTCATCAATCAGATAGAGGGTTTTGCCTGTGGCGCGGCGCGAGAGTTCGGTGGCTAGCTTCAGACGCTGTGCTTCGCCGCCCGAAAGAGTCGGAGCCGTCTGCCCTAACCGCACATAGCCCAGCCCCACATCCACCATCGTTTGCAGCCTAGCCGAGGCTTTGGGGATGTTCTGGAAGAAGTCGAGCGCCTCTTCTGCTGTCATGTTCAGCACGTCAGAAATGGATTTGCTCTTGTACTTCACCTGCAAGGTTTCCCGGTTGTAACGTGCGCCTTTGCAGACTTCGCACTGCACATAAACATCGGGTAAGAAATTCATCTCGATCACGTTTACCCCTTGACCGCCGCAGGCTTCGCAGCGTCCGCCCTTGACGTTAAAGGAGAACTGTCCTGGCTTATAGCCTCGGGCTTTGGCCTCGATCGTTTCCGAGAATAAATCTCGAATAATGTCAAACACTCCAGTATAAGTGGCAGGATTCGATCGCGGCGTGCGGCCAATGGGTGACTGGTCAATCACAATTACTTTGTCTAAGGCATTAAGCCCCTTCATTTCACCCATGTCTTTTGGGAAGGGAACCTTGTGACCAAAATGGTGCTGAAGCGCCGGATACAGCAGCTCATTCACCAGCGTAGATTTGCCAGAGCCAGAGACACCCGTAACCGACACCAGCTTGCCGAGCGGAATTTCGACATCCAGGTGACGAAGATTGTTGCGATAGGCGTCATGGATCTGGAGCGATCGCCCATTGCCTTCTCGTCGCTCAGAGGGCGTATGAATCACCCGTCGTCCAGAAAGATAGGCTCCCGTCAAAGAGCGCTCACAGGCGAGCAAATTTTCTAAGCTGCCCTGCGAGACGATTTCGCCGCCATGCACCCCGGCTCCTGGCCCAATATCTACCAAGTGATCGGCAGCGCGAATGGTGTCTTCGTCATGCTCGACAACAATCAGCGTGTTGCCCAAGTCGCGCAGCTTGTTGAGGGTGGTGAGCAGGCGATCGTTGTCTCGCTGGTGTAGGCCAATGCTCGGTTCATCGAGAACGTACAGCACGCCCGTCAGTCCTGCCCCAATTTGGGTCGCTAGCCGGATGCGTTGGGCTTCGCCCCCTGAGAGGGTCATTGCGGTGCGATCGAGCGTCAGGTAATCCAGCCCCACATCCAATAGAAACTGGAGCCTTGCCCGAATTTCCTTGAGTACCAGTTCGCCAATTTGAGCTTGCCGCGAGGAGAGTTGCAGATTGTTGACCCGCTCCAGGCAATCTCGAATTGAGGCGCTGGTGAAATCCTTGATGCGATATTGACCCATCCGTACTGCCAGAGATTCTGGCTTGAGGCGATCGCCGTCACAGATCTCGCAAGGCTGATCGATCAGATACTGCTCTAGCTTTTGCTTGTATAGGTCAGAAGTGGTTTCCTTATACTGCCGTTCCAGCATCGGCAGTGCCCCCTCATAGGCGCGGTGATAGCCTTTGTTATCGCGATAGCGAGAATCGGCCTCTATGTAAATCTTTTCGTCAGAGCCATGCAAAATCACCTGCTGCTGATCGGGGGTTAGCTTATTCCAGGGCGTTTGAATTTCAAAGCCAAACGCTTGACCGACGCTGTAGAGCAAGGAGAAATAGTAGGTGTTGTCTTTGTCCGACCAAGGGGCGATCGCCGCATACACGGGCAGATTGAGATCAGGCACCACCAGCTCTGCCGAAAACCGCCGGAGACTGCCTAACCCATGACAGTGCGGACAGGCTCCATAGGGTGAGTTAAAAGAAAATAGCCGAGGAGAAAGTTCCTCCATCACGGCTCCATGCTCAGGGCAGGCAAAGTTTTCTGAGAACACCAGATCATAAGTTTTTTGATCAGCCCGATCGGGAGACTCTTGAGGCTGACCGTAGCGTCCGGCAGGCTCGGCGGCGATCGTAGGCAGCACCGCCAGCTGAACATCGGGGTTGGCAGGGAACTGCACCACGTTGTTGCCGCCCTCTGTGGGCGTCACCTCAATAATGGCAATGCCTTCCGATCGCTTCAGGCAAGTCGAAAGCGAGTCTACCAACCTTTCCTGGATGCCATCTTTGCGGATCAGGCGATCGACAACAATTTCGATATTGTGAACGTGATTTTTTTCTAGCTCGATCGAATCAGACAGCTCCCGCACTTCACCATCGACTCGCACCCGCACAAAGCCCTCCGAAGCAAGGCTCGACAGCATTTTCTTATGGGTACCCTTCTTACCACGCACCACTGGAGCCAAGATCTGAAACTTGGTGCGTTCCCCCAAGGCCATAACCTGATCGACCATCTGATCGAGCGCCTGGGGCACAATCGAGCGATCGCAATGGGGACAGTGAGGCTCGCCTGCCCGCCCGTAGAGCAGCCGCAGGTAATCGTAGATCTCGGTCACCGTACCGACTGTCGAGCGTGGGTTGTGGGAGGTTGATTTTTGGTCGATCGAGATCGCAGGACTCAAACCCTCGATCGCATCCACATCGGGCTTATCGACCTGGCCTAAGAACTGTCGTGCATAGGCGCTGAGAGACTCGACATAGCGCCGCTGACCTTCAGCAAAAATTGTGTCAAAAGCTAGAGAAGACTTTCCAGAGCCAGAAACGCCCGTAAACACAATCAGGCGATCGCGGGGTAATTCCAGATCAATATTCTTCAGGTTATGCTGGCGCGCTCCGCGAATCCGAATGGTGTTGGGAGACGACTTTGAACTTAAAGATTTAGCTCGAGACTTGGCTCCCCTACCATTGCCATTTGTCGGTTCAGAGCTGGTGATCTCAGGATTAGCAGCTTCAGGACTGGCAGTTTTTGCGTCCAAAACCTCCTCTAAATCAGGGCTTAGACTCAAAACCTCAGCTTTTTTGGAAGCGGCATTACGCTTTGGCTCGGGGCGCTTGGGCATGGCGGGGCAAAATAGGCTGCTACGAGCTACAAAAAACGGTTCTTAACAATTCTATCGCCAACTCCTCTGAAATCTGGTTGACGGCATTCAAGACCCTCAGAGAATTCTAGAGCTGTTTTGCGATCAATTGTACTGCGATCGGGTTAATGAGTACATTAGTCCTAAGTCGGAAAGCCTATAGAGGCTCTGAAGGGGCTTTCCTGGCTGTAGCTGAATACTGGGGTTAAATACTGAGGTTAAATACTGGGGCTGAATGTGGCTTTATGATGAATGGGCGATCGCCGCGCCTACCAACAGTCTTCTTCCCAGACTCTCTAGTTCCCCTATGCCCCTACAGTCTAGAACCTTCGCACAAGTCGCCAACACCGCCGACTTCATTTACCAGCCGCCCCCCTCGGCTCACAACGCCTGCCGAATTTTGGTCAAGCCCAATCTGGGCTATCCCGTTGGCCCGCCTGTAACCGTCAGCATGGGCGTATTGGCGACCGTGCTCACCGGATTGAGGCAGGCCAGCCCCCAGGCAGAAATTCTGATCGTAGAAGGCGTTTGTTCTCCCGTTTCGCTAGAGCAAATTGCCAGCCGTAACGGTCTGTATGCCCTATTAGATGACGGCATGAAAGTCCTTGATGCCGACAGCCTGCCGCTGAAAGAATACCCAAACCGATCGCCTCAACCCGTACGTTTCTCATCGCTATATGCCCCAGCCCTCCTCGAAGAAGTAGACTGTCGCATCAGCATCGGAGCCTTCAAACGTACTTTATTAAAAGACACGCCGCTGATTTCCGCCTCTCTCAAAAACCTCTACGGACTCTTGCCGCGATCGCGCTACAAAGCCCGCAGTCCCAACTCCCGCGGACAGCTACACCGTCCCTCAGTCCCGCTTATCTTACAAGATGTCTACTTCACCATCGGTCACTTATTTGATGGCGGCATCGTAGACGGCGATCGCAAATTCATCAGCCGCGACTGGAAACCCGATCGCGGCCAAACTCTAGAACTCGGCAAAGTCATCTGGGGCGAAGACCTGCTAGCCGTCGATCGTGAAGCCTGCCGCATTGGCGGTGAAGACACCCCAGACTACCTAGAAGCGATCGCCACCCTACAGCAGCAGACCCAACAACATCATTGAATCCGTATTATTGAATCCATCCTTACAAAAGCCCGATCACCCCCCCAATGCAAAGCGCCCTCCGCCACCCCACCCAAACCTCATGCAGAGGGGGTGTGGGGGACGGGCACGTCCCCCACCGGGGGTTTGGGGGAGACCCCCAAGGCTGTTCCGCTATCCCAGCTTCTTCCTCAGCTTCCCCCACAATCTCTGCGTATTCAGCCGGAGCAGCCTCACAGCACTCAAAGACTGAATATCAGACGGATGTGCCTGCTTATGATCAAAAAATCCATTAATTTCATCCAGGATCAGCCCTAACCGATCGACGATCGCCTCTCCTCGATAGTCTGAAAAAAAGCTATCCGGCAGAACCAGCGGCGGCTTCTTCAGCGCCTCAAGAATCCGCTGCACATCATACTCCTTGGAATAACAGGCAATCTTCTGCATATTAAACCCCGGATCAACATAATCCGACAAACCGCCATTGACACTAGAAAAAACCTGACAGCCACAGGCGATCGCCTCCATCGGCTGTAGCCCAAACCCCTCGCTCACGCCCTGCTGTGCCCAATACTCAGCCGAGTCATATAAATAAACCCTGGCTCGATTAAACAACCCTGGCAGATCCTCTACATAAGAGCGCACCACCTCTACCCGACACCGCGACTGCAAAGCCGGAACCAGCTCCTGTAGCAAATACTCAGACGACTTCCGCGCCTGCACCAGCACATCAATATCGCGATCGACCTCCAGATTGCGAAACTCATCAGAAATCTGATTGGGTAAATAATAAATCAGTGAATGCGGAGCCTTTTGCCCCCAATAGCCCAGCGTATTGCGACTCACCGTAATGATCGGGATCTGGGCAGGCACACCGAACCCATAGCCCGCGCTGTGGGCATGATAGACCACATGATGCGATCGCAGCTTGGCCATCAGCTTTGGCACATCAAACCCCCAGCTCACCACAAAAATGGCGTCCTGCAAACCAGGCTTCTGCAACAGATCATCCAAAAACAAGCCCTGCTCCCGCTGCCGATAAGTCACCAACTCAGCCGGATAAATCTGTTGCACCAGCGCCAAAGCCTTTAGCTCAGCCCATAATCCGCCACAGGCAAACTTTCCTCCCGTACCCGGCACCAAAAAATAAAATTTTCGCATTCCTCTCTCCCTAAGCGGCCTGACTCAACACAAGACTCACCCGATCTTGTGCCAGAAAAATACCAGAAAATCCTGCGCTAGAGTAGAGATCAAAGCCCGAGCCGCAGTTGAAAAAATCCGTTGAAAAAGCCAAACTATGAGTCAAACTCTTACACAGATGTTCAAACTAGCTTACCGGAAAGAGCCAATTTCTAACTTTGTCTTGATTGTGGGTGCTGTCGATGCCGTAATTGGCGGTGTCGGCAATCATGTCTCATTGCTGGGATTGGGATTGAGTCTGGTGGGTGTGGCGATCGCTCTGCGGTGGCAAACCGTACAGCGTCGTCAAGCCGTGCAGATGGACTCCGATCTCTCTACAGATGCCCCTGTGCGCTACCTACCCGCCGCTCCTGGGATCAACCTCTCGCAACAGCAGGCTCGCCAGTGACAAACACTCGCTCTTTGGAGACTCAACCCCAAACCCTGCTCAAGATTGGGGAAGTTGCTGCGCAGACCGGGCTACCCGTCAAGACCATTCGCTACTACGAAGAAATTGGGCTACTCACCCCCACCGTGGCGCGATCGGCAGCGGGCTATCGCCTATTTGACGCTCAAGTCCTCAACCGACTGGCCTTTGTCAAGCGATCGCAGGCGTTAGGACTGAGCCTCGCAGAAGTGCAGCAAATCTTGCAGGTGCATGACCAAGGCGAGCTTCCCTGTGGCGAAGTGAGGCAGCATTTGCAAGTCAAGCTGGAAGACCTAAACCAGCAGATTGAGGCCCTTGAAATTCTGAGGGCAGAACTACAGGGCATTTTGTCGGGTTGGCAAGAGAAACCAGAAGGCGATCGCATTCGCAAGACCATTTGCCCCAATATTCAAAAAGCCCTACCCAAATTTTGAGTAAGGTCTTTTGACTCTTATGCATTGAGGTGTACCTGAAAACTAAGGTACCGTGTTTGCCTGAGTGCCCGATCGCGCTTCAGCAATTTTCTGATTCAGCACTTCTAGCGCCTTGGCATACTGGGTATCATCGGCTGTGCCCAACCGATTATTGGCACCAAAGAGATCTTCACGCTGGTCGTCCGTCAGGTCGAGCACCACATCCGGCTTAATGCCAGAGTGATTGATATCACGACCGCTCGGCGTCAGATATTTCGCTACCGTCACTGCCAGTCCTGAGCCATCGCCTAGCCCTCGAACGGACTGCACTAACCCCTTACCAAAGGTCTGACTGCCCACCAAGGTGCCGCGCTGATCATCTTGGATCGCGCCCGACAAAATTTCGCTGGCGCTCGCAGAACCCCCGTCCACCAAAACCACGAGTGGCTTTGTCGTGAGAGCCGTGCCGTTAGCGCTCTCCTTTTCCGAAACCCCTTGGCGATCGACCGTCGAAACAATGCCGCCTTCGTCAATCCACATCCGGGCAATATCAATACCCGAATAGAGTAAGCCCCCTGGATTAGAACGTAGGTCAAGCGTGTAACCTGCTACGCCCTTTGACTCCAAATCTTTGATAGCAGCCCGCATTTCATCGGGGGCATTGGCACTAAATTGCGTCAGGCGAATATAGCCAATCTGGCCGCTAGGGCTGTCTTGTACCGAATATTTCACGGGATGGATTTCAATTCGCGCCCGATCGAGGGTAAAGTCCATTTCTTGTTCGCCCCGCCGGATAGTCAGCTTCACCTGAGTGCCGACTTCGCCTCGGATCAGGCTCACAGCATCGTTGCTGTCCATACCCTGTGTGCTCTTACCATCAATTTTGGTAATGACATCCCGCGCCATAATGCCTGCCCGGAAAGCAGGTGTATCTTCGATCGGCGAGATCACAATCAGCTCTTTCGTCTCTTCATCCTGAGAAAGCTGGATGCCCACCCCCGTCAGCTCACCCGACGTATCAATTTGCATGTCGCGGAACTGCTGCGGGTCCATGAAGCGCGTGTAGGGGTCATCAAGCTTCTTCAGCATTTCCCGAATGGCTTCATAGCCTTCTTGGGGTGTGCTGTAGGAGCGACCTAAATACTCTTGCCGGACGGCACGCCAGTCTGTTTGGTTAAAAGTGGGATCGACGTAGGTGCGATCGATTAACTGCCAAACCTCATCAATTAATTCTTTCGGATTTCCCTGAAAGAAGGCTTGACCTTGAGACAGGTGCAACCCTGCTCCGGTAACGGTCACTGCGGCTACAGCGACGGCAGTTGCACCTAAAACAAGTCCACGCTTTGTAATGACCATAGGTTGATCCCGATGAGGATGGAGCTGAAGATTTATCGGCCAGACAGGTACGCCCAATCTAGCATAGGCTGAAGAAAACTGGGCACTGCTGAGCTAGGTACGCTTAACTGAGCGATGAATAGGTAGGGGGAAAAGCGATCGCCTTCCCCTACCTATTCATCCCTAAAATCAGCAGCACCGGAAACTGGCTTGGCGTTAACTCACCTGCGGCTCAATCCACTGCCCATCGCCCTTGATTAAGTTAATCAACTCTTCCACGCCCTGCTCTTCTGGAACACGCTTGATCTCTTCTCGACCGCGATAGAGCGAAATATAGCCTGCCTGTTTGCCTACGTAACCATAGTCGGCATCTGCCATTTCGCCAGGGCCATTGACGATGCAGCCCATCACGGCAATGTTTAGCCCTGTTAGATGGCTGGTTGCTTCGCGGACTTTGTGCAACACCTCCTCTAGGTTAAACAGCGTCCGACCACAAGAGGGACAGGCGACATATTCCACCATTGTTCGGCGCAGCCCGAGGGACTGCAAAATGCCATAGCAGACCGGAATTTCCTTCTCGGGCGCTTCCGTCAAAGAAACGCGGATGGTGTCGCCAATGCCTTCAGCCAGCAGTGTGCCAATGCCTGCCGTAGATTTAATCCGTCCATACTCACCATCTCCAGCTTCGGTGACGCCTAAATGGAGTGGGTAATCCATCCCCAAGGTATCCATGCGCGCCACCATGAGGCGGTTTGCGGCGATCATCACGGGCACCTTAGAAGCCTTCAGCGAAAGTTCAACGTTGTAAAAATTAAGGTCTTCGCAGATGCGGATAAATTCCAGCGCCGACTCCACCATGCCTTCGGGCGTATCGCCATAGGTAAACAGCATGCGCTCGGCTAGAGAGCCGTGATTTACCCCAATCCGCATGGATTTATTTTGATCGCGCAGGGAAATCACCAGTGGCTCTAGCGTTTCACGGATTTTCTCGCCAATTTCCTGAAATTCGGCTGGGGTATATTCGGTACGGTTGGCGCTGGGTTTCTCAAAGACATAAAGCCCCGGATTGATCCGCACGTTATCGACGTAGTTTGCCACTTCCAGCGCAATCTTCATGCCATTGTGATGCACATCTGCCACCAGCGGCACAGGCTGATAGGTGGCGTAAAGGCGATCGCGAATTTCCTCCATTGCCTTAGCGTGCGCCATACTGGGCACGGTAACGCGAACGATTTCGCAGCCAATTTCATGCAGCCGCCGAATCGCCGCTACCGAACCATCAATGTCCAGGGTGTCTTCATTGATCATCGATTGCACAGCCACCGGATGACCGCCGCCGATCGTAATACTGCCGACCGGAACAGGGCGGGTTTTGCGACGGCGAAGGGTGCCGTCGGTGGGCAAGCTCAATGCCGCAGGTTGAGAAGTGACTGGATTGGGAAGAGTTTGCATATCCCGTTTATTAGATTGCCAATAGTTGGGGTGAGATGATGTTTGGCATTGAGGTTCGATGCCAATATCTCTAGCATAGTTTGGCAAGTCACCAGACGCTAAAGGGATTAGAATGATCCCTACTTTAATTCTGCTTTCCTAGCTCTCCAGCCCAATGCGATCGCCATCACAATCGAGGGGAGCAGGACGGCAATCAGAGCGTTGTGGTCGGTGGCGGCAATTGCAAGGCTGGGCGCAGCATACTTGATGGCAACTGAGAGCAGAACAGAAAAAATGAAGAGCTTGAGGATCACGCGAGCTGAAGGATTCATGGGTTGGGGTAAGGGTGAGCAGATGGGAAAATTTACTCCCCTATTCTCCCACTCCCTACCCCTGCAATCGCCACCAAGACCGCACCAGCCGAATTTCGTCATAAGCAAAGTTTTCGCCCAAATGCTCCCGAATATCGCGCAGAGATAAATCCCCAACGGTTTCGATCGCCGCCTGAATCTGGCATTGGCGCTCTGGAGGCACGATCGGATCAATGCTGATTCCTTGCCCTGCCTCAATCAGCAGCGCTAGATGATCATAAACAGTAGTGAGACGAAGGTTGCGCTCCTCAGCAATCTGACCGGGGCTAAAGCCGTTGCGATATAGCTCTAGGGTTTGAAAATGGGTATGGGAGACGAGCGGCTTGGGCGGTGGTTCAGAGGCTAAAGCCTCCGGTTCAGATGCCGATCGCAGTGGAATGCCATGCTGCTCACAAAAGGCGCGGATTTCTGCCACAAAGCGATCGCCATACTGTCGCAGCTTATGGCTGCCCACGCCAGAGATTTCAGAAAACTCCTCTAGGGTTTGCGGCTGGAGCTGCGACATCAGGCGCAGGCTAGAGTCGGCAAACACGACGTAAGGGGGGACAGAATGTTCGTCCGCCACAGATTTGCGGAGCGATCGCAATTGGTCAAACAGCAGCTCGGCCTGCGCTCTGGACTGGGAGGTGCCCTCGGATTTAGCCGTCGGCTGGTTGGGCAAAGCTACCATGACCAATCGCTGCTTACGCAAAACTTCCCAGCTTAAGGCATTCAGCTTGAGGACGGCATAGCCATCGCTGGTTTCTTCTAGCAGGCCCTGATGCAGGAGCGATCGCCCCAGCGCCCGCCATTCGTCGAGGCTGTGTTCTTTGCCGATGCCGTAGGTGGAAAGTTCGTCATGGTGATTGCCTAAGATCCGCTTGTCCTTAGAGCCGCGCAGCACATCAATCACATACTTCATGCCAAACCGCTCTTTGCAGCGTGCGACGCAGGAGAGAAACTTTTGAGCTTCGATTGTCCAATCCACTAGCGGCTTAGGGCGAAGGCAGTTGTCGCAGTTATCGCACTGTCCCGGAAAGCGTTCACCAAAATAGCTGAGCTGGATCGTGCGACGGCAGTCTGAGCCTTCTGCGTAGTCAATGACTTGGCGCAACTGCTGGCGGGCGATCTGCTGCTCTTCTTCTAGCGCCTCGCCTGAAACCGGATCGATTTTTTGGGCAATCAGATAATCGATCGTTTTAATATCGCCTAGCCCAAAGTAGAGAATGCACTTAGCCGCTTCCCCATCGCGTCCGGCTCGTCCTGACTCTTGATAGTAGCTCTCCAGATTGCGCGGCAGGTCATAATGGACGACGAGCCGCACATCTGGCTTGTTGATGCCCATGCCAAAGGCAACGGTTGCCACCATAATGCGCACATCATCTCGGATAAAGCGACGCTGATTTTTGGTGCGATCGCCATCGCTCAATCCTGCATGGTAAGGCAGCGCCTCAATGCCATCTTGCTGAAGCCGCAGGGTAATCTCATCGACTTTTTTACGGCTGAGGCAATAGATAATTCCGGCACCGGGCGTTTGCCGGACGAGCTGCAACAGCTCTCGGTAAGATTGGCTCTGCTTGGGGCGTACCTCATAGTACAAGTTCTGGCGGTTAAAGCTGGCAACGTGAATGTTGGGCTGCTGCAACCCCAATTGCTGAATGATATCGATCCGAACACGCTCGGTGGCGGTAGCGGTAAGCGCCAAGACGGGCACATCTGGAAAGCGCGATCGCACCTCACGGATTTTGCGGTACTCAGGGCGAAAGTCATGCCCCCATTCTGAAACGCAGTGGGCTTCGTCGATCGCCAAGGCTGCAATGCCCACCTGGGTATGTACCTGCTCTAAGAACAGTAAAAACTGCTCAGTCAGCAGTCGCTCAGGAGCGACGTACAGCAGCTTAACTTTTCCAGAGAGAATTTGGCTGGCGCGATCGCGCACCTCCGATGAGCTAACGGTGCTGTTGAGAAAGGTGGCTCCAATGCCGTTATCGCGTAGCGCCTCCACCTGATCTTGCATCAGGGCAATCAGCGGCGAAACCACGATCGTCAGACCGGACTTCAGCAAGGCCGGAAGCTGAAAACAAAGGGACTTGCCGCCGCCCGTCGGCATGATCACCAGCAAATCCTGATTCTCTAGCGCCGCCTCAATGATTGGCTGCTGCTCTAGCCGAAAGGTATCGTAGCCAAAGTAGTGCTTTAGGGCCTGGTCGAGGGATTCAAAGGCGGGGGGCGATAAGTTGACGGTCATAGCAAACGCAGTGCCTTTTCTCAGACTCAAATCCTATCTTAAAGATAGTACGGGCGATCGATCTTCTTTACGTTTTTGCGGGGCTTGGTTTTTGCTCACAGCGGCGGTCTAGATTGCAGACAGGCTTCTAGATCAATCAGCATGAGGCGTTCGTAAGCGCGATCGATCGCCCTTTGCCCCCTGAGAAAGCCTGTGCTGGCTCCAGGGCAAATATATTGCAGTGTTTCAGCAGAGAAGCGATCGCGTAGCTTCTGCACATTCTCAACTTGTCTGCGCCAGTGAAAAGTTCTGGAAATCCGTAACGGCAAGGGTTCACCCTGCGCATTAGGCAGCAGATGCCGCCCGGTAAACAACACGCCTCCGCCTCTGGAGTAGTACAAACAAGAAGATCCAGGAGAGTAGCCACAAGTCCAAATGGCTTGACTCGTGGGGCTGAGGTTGTGCTCTTGCTGAAACGAGGTGACTGGAATGCCAGGTAGCAAGTAGGCTTCCTGTTCTTGGATAAGGACCTCACAGCCGAGAGCCTGCTGAATTTCCTTGGCATGGGCGATCGCACCTCGGTGCGTCAAAAATAGCCAGCGCACGCCTTTTTCCTGCAAAAATGCCTGATTTCCTGGCTCCCAAAGCGGACAGTCTACCAGGATATTGCCTGTATCCTCCTGGATGAAGTAGGCCGTTCCCCCCAGCGTTTCTCGATTGGGTGGAAAAGCCAGAACGGTATCAAAAACCTGTCTTGGGGGTTTAAATTGAGGGTGTAGCAAGGATTCAGTTGTCATTACAAAATGATAGTAGGCGGAGTCTCTAGCCTGGAGTAGACGAATCGTTTGTGTTGCTGATTGTATCTTGTGAATTTTATGATGGGCAGCCGGATACAGCAGTGCTAAAAAACCTAGTAGCGGGGCAAGTCTAAAATGTTGGGTTTCTGTAGATGGGTTGGCGTAACCCATGCTGTCAGAGAGTTTCAGCTCTTGAAAAACCTAACAAATGAGTCTGGATGCGCTACTAGTCGGGAATAAGGCGTTAAAGGCGCTGTCTTGAGAGCGCCCCTAGCAGTCGTCTTAAAATTAACTTTAAGGGTCAAGGCTTGAGCACGTCCTGAAGCAAAACCTCAAAAATAGTGATTAATGTCTGAATGTTACGGCTAAAAGTTGAAGTCTAGAAGTTTGAGCCTAAAACCGCTCCACGGCTTTGGCCTATCAAAGTATTACCTGAGGTGAGTTTGAAAACGGTATCCTGGGAATAAATCTATTAATTGTTAATTGATTGTTATAAGTCAGCTTCATACTTTGAGTTAGTTTCACATCCGCACTTGAGATCCACGGCATGATTTGGCTGCTTCTGATCGGAATCCTGACTTATTTTATTGTGCGGCGCAGCGTCGCGGGCATTACTCGAACGCCAGTCTGGCAGCTCTGGCTGGTCATGATGATTCCTGCGTTTGCCTGGGTGGGCTGGCTGATTGTCAATGGCGACAAGGGCAACGACTCTCAGCTACTGCTGCTGCTGTTGGTATCGTTTGTCGTTAGCTCAACGCTGTATTGGATTTTGGTGCAGCGAGGTCGCTTGACGCCGTCCGAAGCCAAGTCTCAGTCACCAGCTCCACCGCCCCTGATCGCGGCTCTCCCAGAACCCCGATCGCAGCCGCAGCCCATGAGCCGGGAGGAAGAAGCCAGTCTGCAAACCTGCTTTCCTTGGTCAGTCTACTTCTTACAAAATATTGAGCCTCGCCCCCAGGCGCTGATCTGTCGCGGACAGTTGCGAACTTCGCCTGAGGTGGCCTACAAAACCATTCAGCAAAACATTGAAGCCAACTTTAGCGATCGCTTTTTGGTAGTTTTTCAGGAAGGGCTGAACGGCAAACCCTTTTTTGCCCTTGTTCCCAATCCGCAATCTAAATCTGCGGCTGTTAAAGCAACTCCGTCAAAACCTGAAAAGATCTCGCGCCCTTTTTTGACGGCTGGTTTGCTGTTAGCTACTTTGCTAACGACCATGCTGGCGGGGGCTGTGATCGGCAAGCCGATCGATCAGATTCCTCAGTCTTTTCCTGAGCTACTGACGGGTCTACCCTATGCCTTGGCTCTAATGGCCATTCTGGTCACCCACGAAATGGGGCATTACCTGATGGCGCGTCGTCACCAGATGCGCGTGACGCTGCCCTACTTTATTCCCGTGCCGCCCACAAATATTTTTCCTTTTGGCACCTTTGGGGCATTTATTCAAATGCGATCGCCCATTCCCAATCGCAAGGCGCTGTTTGATATCGGTATTGCGGGGCCATTGGCTGGGTTCATTGTCACAGTACCTATTTTGCTGTGGGGGCTGGCGCATTCCACGCCCGTTCCGCTAGGTGAAGACTCAGGGCTGTTGAACTTCAATTCCTTTAAGCCAACGGCCTCCCTGCTGATTGCCTTGCTGAGCAAGCTGGCTTTGGGAAATGCGCTCATGGCCGAACAGGCGTTGAAGCTGCATCCGGTGGCGATCGCGGGCTGCTTGGGTCTGGTACTCACCGCCCTCAACCTTCTGCCTGTTGGCTCGCTAGATGGTGGGCATATTGTCCATGCTATGTTTGGTCAACGGGTCGGAGCCTCTATTGGTCGAGTTTCCCAAATCTTAGTCTTTGCGCTGCTGCTCTTAGTGCAGCAAGAGTTGCTAATCTGGGCGCTTGTTCTCTTTCTCATGCCCGTCGTCGATGAAGCAGCCCTGAATGATGTATCTGATTTGGATAACCGTCGAGACTTTCTAGGGCTGATGGCGCTCTGTCTCCTCGTGAGCATTATTCTTCCTGCACCCGCAGCTATGATGCAAATCGTGTTTTAGTCCTGCTTTGTTGACGCTGATGCCTATTTTTTAACTGCGCGGTGCGCACCTTGTGAGGAAACGCAATGAGCCAAGAGGTCACCCAGTGGATAGCAGAAATTAAGTCGCTTCAGCAAAAACTGGCAGAGGCTCACCGAGAGCGAGATGAGGCGTATGTCAGTGCCGCTAGCTGGCGCAGTCTCTATGAAACTGAAGCCCAGCAGCGTCGTTTAGAGACGCGTCTCTCTCGTCAAGCGATCGAGACTCTCAAAGAAGAACTCCAAATGCTTCAAGAACCATTGGGAACCTTGAGCGATCGCGCTGCCATTCAATCTGAGGTGGCGGCTTTATCTAACTTAGAAGACTTGAGGGTGCGGCTGGTTGAAGCGCTAGAAGATAGCGATCGCCTGATGCAGGCTTTGCGTGCCGAGCAATCTGCCCATACCGAGACGCGCGAAAGCCTGACCACTGCCTTGGGAGATGCGATCGATCAGCTCAATCAAGAGCGCTCTGTGCGACAGAAGACCCCGCCCACGGCCAACAATGTCATCGCCATGAGCGATTTCACGGCGGCTCAGCCTTCTAAAACCCCATCACTTGAGCTACCGCCGACCGAGTAGGTTCAATCCCAGTTTTGAACTGGTTTTGGCAGTGTTTGATGGCTGTATCGGGGTCTTTAAGCCCGTTGCCTGTCAAAACACAAACAATTTTGGCTCCGGAGGGCACCTGATCTTTGACCTTGAGCAGCCCCGCTACTGAGGAGGCGCTGGCTGGTTCGCAGAAAATGCCTTCTTGAGAAGCCAAGAGCCGATAAGCGTCCAAGATTTCGTCGTCGGTAACGGCATGAAACTGTCCCTGGCTAGCCTCTTTGACGGCGATCGCCTTGTCCCAACTGGCCGGATTACCAATGCGAATAGCGGTGGCCAGCGTTTCGGGATCGGCCACAGGCTTACCCGTCACCAAGGGTGAAGCGCCTGCGGCCTGGAAGCCCATCATCTGAGGGAGGCGATCGCTTTTGCCGTCTTGGTGATACTGACAAAATCCCATCCAGTAAGCGCTGATGTTTCCCGCATTGCCTACCGGAATGCAGAGCCAGTCGGGTGCAGTGCCCAAAGCATCCACAACTTCAAATGCGCCAGTTTTCTGTCCCTCTAAACGGTAGGGATTGACCGAGTTAACCAGCGTAATCGGGTAGTGGTCTGCCATTTCACGCACGATCGCCAAGGCACAATCAAAATTTCCTTTGACCGCCAGCACTTCTGCCCCATACAGCAATGCCTGCGCCAGCTTACCCAAAGCCACGTAGCCATCCGGAATGAGCACATAAGCCCGCATTCCGGCTCGACGGGCGTAAGCGGCAGCAGAGGCTGAAGTGTTGCCTGTACTGGCACAAATGACGACTTTTGCCCCCTCTTCCTTGGCCTTCGAGACGGCCATCGTCATGCCTCGATCCTTAAAACTGCCCGTAGGATTGAGTCCGTCATATTTCCCCCAAACCTGAACCTGCTTGCCAATTAGAGCGGAGATCGCAGGTAACGGAATCAGCGGCGTATTGCCTTCATGGAGGGTCACGACGGGGGTTGACTCTGTGACAGGCAGATACTGACGATACTCTTCGATCAGCCCGCGCCACCCCCGCTGAGGAGACATAGACTGATGGGGCAGGGGCAAGGAGCCATAGGGAGATGAGGTCGGGGATGAAATGCTCACAGCGCTTCCAAAAAATCGATCGATGTAGGATACAGGATACCCTTCCTCACGCCTTCTTGACCGCGACTAGTCGTTTAAATTAACGGTTGACTCGGTTTGCTCAGCCTGAGAAACGGCCTGCTGCATGGCCTGGGGGTAGAGAATCAGGAAGAACCCCATCCAGGTGAGAACGGGCAACGCGACGATCGCCGTAATCCAAATTTGGTGAAAAGGCAGCCAGCTTCCGCCAATTAAAACAATGCCTGTCAAAGCGATCGACCAGGGCTGACACCACCAAGGTTTATAATCCCAAACGCTCCTAGCCTGTTTAGATGTGTGTTCTGTCGATGGCTGTGGGGAGGAAGGTTGAGGAGGCATCAGACTTTAAGTAAAGCGAAAAGATCTACCTGAGCATACAATAACGTTTCCGCTAGGCTTTGGCGCTTCTCGAAAAGCCTGCGCACCTCTCAAAATAAATTTCACAGATAAATCAGCAACGCCAAATCTTTGTCTATCCTAGATTTTGAAGGTTTTTAAGATAGACAAGATTTAACGCATGGCTGGACATAGCAAATGGGCCAATATTAAACGGCAGAAAGCCAGAGTTGACGCCGTGAAGGGCGCAACATTTGCCAGAATATCGCGGGCAATCATCGTTGCAGCGCGTAGCGGTGTTCCTGATCCAGCAGGCAATTTTCAGCTTCGGACAGCGATCGAAAAAGCCAAAGCTGCCGATATACCCAACGAAAATATCGATCGGGCGATCGCCAAAGGAGCAGGTAAACTCAGTGGCGATGAGCTAGAAGCCATTCGCTACGAGGGCTATGGGGCGGGTGGTGTGGCTGTAATTGTAGAAGCGCTAACCGACAATCGCAACCGCACGGCAGCGGACTTGAGGGCTGCTTTTAGCAAACGGGGCGGCAACTTGGGCGAGACGGGCTGCGTCGGCTGGATGTTTGCGCAAAAGGGGGTCGTAACGCTAGTGGGTAAACCGCTGGGCAAGGGTCGATTCGAGGCGATCGAAGAAGAGGCTCTGCTAGAAGCTTGCCTAGAAGGCGGAGCCGAATCCTATGAGCTAATTGAGCTAGAGGATGCGCCCGCAGCCGAGGTCTTGACGGATGCCAACAGTCTGGAATCTCTGGCTCAAGCCCTCAAAGAGCGGGGCTATAGCGTGGCTCAAGCCGAATTACGCTGGATTCCTAACAACAGTGTCGAAGTGACCGATCCTGACCAGGCGCGATCGCTGCTCCGCTTAATGGATGCGCTAGAAGAGTTGGATGATGTGCAGAGCGCTACGGCAAATTTTGAAATGTCAGAAGACTTGATGGCGCTCAGCATGGTGTAGCTGTAGGAGCAGTTATTTGCGCGTAGCGCCACAACTGTGAGAGATGATCTCATTTGCACACTGCCCTTGCTAAAAAGAGCAAGCGAATTAAAAAGAGCGAGTGAAAAAGAACCGCTAGCGTCCAGAGAATAAAGCGGTAGGGTAGAAGAGATATCCTAGCGCTTGTATCAATGTCTTCTCCCCTTTGGTCATATGTCACTCCCGGCATTCCCGATCACCTGTTTGAGCGACTGCCCGGTATTCCGCTCACAAAACGGGAAATTCGCTTGCTGCTGCTTTCATATCTGCGACTCAAGGCTGACTCTGTTCTCTGGGATATTGGCGCAGGCACAGGCACAGTTGCGGTCGAAGCCGCCCTACTCTGCCCGAGGGGAAAAGTGATTGCGATCGAGCGGGATGAAGATGTTGCAGGTTTGATTCGCCGTAACTGCGATCGCTTCGGCGTCAAAAACGTCGATATTATTGAGGGGAGCGCTCCAGACTGCCTCACTGCGCTTTCCCTTGAGCCAGACTGCGCTTATGTGGGGGGCGGTCGTCCAATCAAAGCAATTTTGCAGGCCGTTTGGGAGAGACTACGACCTCAAGGGCGGATGGTGGCGACAGCTACCAATTTAGAGAGTCTCTACGCTATTTCTGAAGCCTTATCAGAATTGCAAGTCCGAAATATCGAGGTCGTGCAATCTACTGTCAATCGTCTGGAAATGCGAGGAACCCATCAAGTGCTAGCAGCCCTCGATCCGACTTTTGTCTTGAGCGGCGAAAAGCTCGATTGAAAATGCAAAGGCTTAAAACTAGCGCACCCCTCCAGAGTGGCAGCTTAAACCGTTCGCTGAGAGAGTGAATTTAGCGTGTTCAAAGCAAAATGCGGGCATGACATAGCTTCAAATGAAGCAACTGCCGCAAATTCTGTTAATGTAAGCCACAATGTTGATTAATCTGCCCTTAGACCGCATTTGTCTAAAGGCTGTACTTCAGAGCTTTCTATTTCTCTGCTGCTGACAGGTTTCGACGCTCTCGCTCTTCTCCTTCCCCGCACCTTATGTCTCTTGCGCGTCTCCTCAGTGCTATTGTTGCGATTATTCTGGCTCTGGGGATGATTATCCTGGGGGGGTGGTACTTTACGCTGTGTTTTAGCGTCATCGTCTACTTGGGTCTGCAAGAATACTTTGCTTTAGCGCGAGCCACAGGTATCGCACCTGCTGCAAAAACAACGATCGCCATGAGCCTTTTGCTAATGCTGATGGCTGAATTTGCCCCTGCCCTAGTAGATGTTTTCATGCCTTTGGCGGGTACTTTTATTTGCTTCTATCTTCTCTTCCAGCCTAAGCTTTCAACCATCGCTGACATTGCCTCTTCAATTCTGGGCTTGTTCTACTGTGGTTATTTGCCTAGCTTTTGGGTGAGGTTGCGGGGGTTGGGTAGCGCTGAGGTGAGCAATTTGCCGTTAGGCGGCTACTTTCCTGCTCTGCCGATCGCCCACATCACAGATTTGCCCGTTGGTCTAACCGTCACTTTCCTATCCTTTGCCTGTATTTGGGCAGCAGATATCGGGGCATATTTCATCGGCAAGTTTTTTGGCAAAACACGCTTGACAGATATTAGTCCCAAGAAAACCGTTGAGGGTGCTGTTTTTGGGGTGCTGGGCAGCGTCGTTGTGGCTGCTGCGGGTTCTTGGTTCTTAGGTTGGGCGGGCACGCCTCTCAGCGGCATGGCGCTCGGACTCTTGATTGGCATTGCCAGCCTGCTAGGAGATTTGACCGAATCGATGATGAAGCGTGATGCAGGGGTCAAAGACTCGGGGCAGCTGATTCCAGGGCATGGCGGCATTCTCGATCGCACCGATAGCTACGTTTTCATTGCCCCACTGGTCTATTACTTCGTCACATTGCTGCTGCCCATGCTGCCGTCTTGACTCAGGATCAGGAGTTTGGGTGGCGTGCGAAGCACGCCACCCAAACTCCTTGAATAAAGTAGCTACGGCTATAAAGCCAGGTAGTGAAATCCGATCTTCCAAGACAGCAAACCCTACTGACTACAATGGAGGCGATCGCGTAACCTGATTTCTAAAGCTTGAGAGCGCTTACCATTAGAGGCAGCAGTCTGGTTAGCCCAATCTGGCTGACTTTAACTTGAGCAACAGTTATTCTAATTACCCCCTCACCTTTAAGCTAGACCCATGACAACCATTCTGGAACAGGGCAACATCAGCATCCATACTGATAGCATTTTCCCCATCATTAAAAAATGGCTGTACTCTGATCATGAAATTTTTCTCAGAGAGCTTATTTCCAATGCAGTAGATGCCATCCAGAAACTGCGAATGGTATCGCGATCAGGGGAGTATGCCGACGAAACTGGAGAACTAGAGGTTCACATTGCAATCGATAAAGAGAACAAAACGCTCTCGATCACCGACAACGGCATTGGCATGACAGCCGATGAAGTCAAAAAATATATCAACCAGGTTGCCTTTTCCAGCGCCGAAGAATTCGTTCAGAAATACAAAGACAGTTCTGACCAGCAAATTATCGGTCACTTTGGTTTGGGCTTTTACTCGTCTTTTATGGTGGCCTCTCGGGTTGAGATCGACAGTCTTTCCTATAAAGCAGAAGCACAGCCAATTCACTGGTCTTGCGATGGCTCTACTCAGTTTGAGTTAAGCCAGTCAGAACGGAGCGATCGCGGTACCACCATTACCCTGCACCTACAAGAAGAGGAGCTGGAATATTTAGAGGAATACCGCATCAAGCAGTTAGTCAAAACCTATTGCGACTTTATGCCTTTCCCCATCAAGCTGGCGGGAGAGCAGATTAACAAGCAAAGGGCAGCTTGGAAAGAATCGCCCAACAGCCTGACTCAAGAGGACTATTTAGAGTTTTATCGCTACCTCTATCCTTTTCAGGAAGAGCCGCTGCTGTGGGTTCACCTCAACACCGACTATCCGTTTGTCGTCAACGGCATCCTTTATTTTCCTAAGCTCAAGCCGGATGTGGATGTCACGAAAGGCCAGATCAAGCTGTTCTGCAATCAGGTGTTTGTTAGCGACAACTGCGAAGAGATCATTCCACGCTTCCTGCTGCCTCTGCGCGGCGTGATTGACAGCTCCGACATTCCCCTCAACGTGTCTCGTAGCTTTCTACAAAACGATCGCACTGTGCGTAGAATTGCTGACTACATTGCCAAGAAGGTGGGCGATCGCCTCAAAGAGCTATATCGGGATGATCGATCGCACTACATCCGCTGCTGGCAAGACCTAGGCACGTTTGTCAAGTTCGGTTCTATGAACGATGACAAATTTAACAAGCAGGTTGAAGATATCCTGATCTTCCGCACTACCGCTGAGCTATCCCCGGCTGCAACGGACAGTCCTGCTGTAGAAGTTCAGTCTGCCGAGGGCGATGCATGGCAAGAGGTTGCCCCCGAAGCGGCTCAGAGCAATAGCCTGGATGGCAAAGCCTACACCACTCTGAAAGAGTATCTAGAGCGCAACAAAACCCGTCATGAAAATCGGGTCTACTACTGCACTGATGAAACTTCTCAAGCCACCTACGTAGAGCTACATAAGAGCCAAGGGCTAGAAGTGCTGTTTATGGACTCTTTCATTGACAGCCACTTCATCAGCTTTCTCGAACGTGAATATGCAGATGTGCAATTCTCCCGCGTTGACTCTGACCTGGATGAAACCTTGATCGATAAGCAGAAAGACAGCGAGATTGTTGATCCTAAAACCAACAAAACCCGCAGCGAATCTGTCAAAGAGCTGTTTGAGGCAGCCCTGAATAGACCCAAGCTGACGATCCGTACCGAAGCCCTGAAATCTGAGAATGCTGAAGCGGCTCCTCCCGCGATCGTTCTCTTGCCTGAGGCTCTACGTCGGATGCGCGAAATGAATGCTCTTATGATGCAGCAAGCCGTTGAGTTCCCTGAAGAACATACGCTACTCGTCAATACAGCTCATCCCTTGATTCAAAATCTGATCAACCTCAGCCAAGGCAGCATTATTCAAGAGAGTGGCCAATCTCCTTCTTCAGAGTTGGCAACCATGATCTGCCAGCATGTCTATGATTTGGCGCTGATGGCACAAAAAGGATTTGATGCAGATGGCATGAAGTCTTTTGTGGAGCGATCGAACCAAGTCCTCACCCGCCTGACAAAAAATTAGGAGACATTAGGTACCAGGCAGTAGGCCGCAGGTGTATCAATTTCTGCGACTTACTGAAATACAGCCCTTTGTGGAGGCAGAAGATATCAAATTTGATATCTTCTGCCTCTCCTCTAGTTTTTCTTCCTTAGATCCTCTTATAATAGTTGGCTGTGTCCATCCAATTCGCAAAACATCATGGCTCGTCACTGTGACCTAACTGGCAAGAAGGCAAACAATGCCTACGCCGTTTCCCACTCTCACCGCCGCACCAAAAAATTGCAAGAAGCCAACCTGCAAGAAAAGCGCGTTTGGTGGCCTCAAGGTAACCGTTGGGTCAAGCTGCGTCTCTCGACAAAAGCCATCAAAACGCTTGAGCGTAAAGGCTTAGCTGCAATGGCAAAGGAAGCGGGAATCAACTTAAACAAATACTAATCTTGAGGTTTGTTATTCTTCAAGAGCAGTTTTTCTAAGAATTGTAGGCTTAGATGAAGCCGCTGGTAGGGGAGAAGGTTGTCACGCTGCTTTCTCTACGACTCTCGAGCTTTGGCTCTTAGGGGCTATGTGGGGCAAGTTGACTTGGTCTGCGGAATTGACTTTTCAAAAAACTTATTATTTAATGGCGGGGAATCCTTGGTTGATTTCCCGCTGTTTTTTAAAGATACGGTTCTTGGTATAAGTAGTTACCTAGAGACACTTAGAGACAGCGAAACCATCCCCAGTATTGTTGACGATTCTGGTAAACCCCTACTTCATTGTGATCCTTTGTACAAAGCAATCGTACCCATAGCTAGCTTTTCGGAAATGTGATCACTTTTTGGCTCCAAGTGGGCACCATAAGCTTCATAACCTGCAAGTAATGCATGATCTCAAAATTTATGCGTTGTAGACCTGTAGATTGCACAGATAATAATGTTGCTCGTATTTTCCCCGTTGAACTTCCTCTCCTGAGTTGTTAAGACAGTAATCATTCGCGTCCATCTTTAAAGCTCAGGTAAATTTTTTATCAATTGAAAGCAAACAGCTTATAAAAATCCTTAAATGTTGACCTATCGATCGACTGATTGAGCGGTCTGCGCATAGGCACTTTTTAGCTCAACTTACCGTGATCCGCTTACTTTCTTGAGTCGTTTCTCATCCCCCTCTTCCCGGCAGCCAGCCATTTACGTTTTATCTACCGAACATCCCACTTTTCAGGAAGACAGCTATGTCAACCCCAAAGATTATTAGAGCCACTCAGCACCTCCTTCAGCAAATCAGCAGAATGGCTCGAACTCTAACCAAAGGTTTGGTTAGTTGGCTATTGCGAAACTGGTTAATTTTCGGTCGGCGATCTGCTGCACAGGCTGGCTTTGTTCTACCTACCACCATTCTGCTGCTGCTTGTCGTCACCCTTACCGTCGGGTCGATCGGCTATCGTACCTTCACCCGTTCGCAGCAGACAATTGGTGAGCGGCGACAGCGCGTTATCTATAATGCGGCGACTCCTGCGATCGATCGCGCCAAATCAAAAATTGAGTTCTTGTTCGACCCCGATCGCGATCGACGCAGCGGCGGTGTTCCTAGCCAAACTCAGCTTTTGGGCATGATGCTCAATGATGGTCGGAATCTGGGCACTGCGGCTGCGCCTATCTCAATTCAGCCTAATCTTCCAGGTGGTGTTGATCCCTACAAGCTGCCTGACGAGTCTCGAATTGATATTAATGGCGATGGCGTATTGGACAATGCATGGCGCTATAAGGCAGATCTAGATGGCGATGGTACGACCAATGGCGCTAATGACGGCACCGTTGTCTACTCCATTCTCTTCACAGCGCCGGATGCTGCTACGCTCCGCAGCCAAAATGTGAATGCACGGGCAACGGCACGCCCCATTCCATTGGTGCGTAATGCGCCTTTGAGCAATGCGACGCAGTCCACAAGCGCCTGCCAAATTCGCAGTGGAAGTGGTGCAGGGCAGTTTGTCCCTATCAATGCAGATGGCTGGTTCCCTGACGAAGTTAATACCACGAAGCTACGGAAGAACTTCCAGGTGGATGCCTATGTATTGCCCAATAATCCCAACGGTACAGTTGCAACCCTAGAGTTTCAGCAAGATCGAGAGGCCACTCAGGGCTTCAAATGGGCTGCTTGGTTCCGGAATGATTTAGAGATCTTCCCAGGCCCTGCCTTCAACTGGAATGGTGCTATGCACACTGAAGGCAACATGATTGTTGGGGGTGGCACCAGTTTCCGGGGCTACATGATTAGCTCCAAATCTTCTTGCCTATACGACGAAGAAGCCTCTAAGTTGACGACTGCCGATGTCAAGGCTGACACTGGAACTAATGTTCCGGCCTTCCAGGGTCAATTTATCACGGGCACGATTCGGGATAACGACTATAGCGGCGGTCCTCGTTTTGATCTGTTTACCTCGGCAGGAAATGATCCAACTCAAAATCAAACGATGGATTCCAACAGTGACTCCATCACGCCTACCAATAGCCGAAAACCTGCCGATTATTCTCTAGATCCGGTTAGCATTCAGGCAAACGGTGTTTCGATAGGCCGGACTGTCCCTAACCCTGCGGTCGATAGAGATGCTGCAACACCTCCTATCTGGGATGACACCAACAAGTTTAAAAAACGGATGGCTTACGCCCAGCAGGACACCCCCTACGTGGATGACACCTTCCGTGCGGATAACCGCTATGGCCCTTACCCCCGCTTTGGGCGGAAACGCGAGCAGATCCCAGGATTCATTGGGGCAGACATTGCTGGAAATATTGAGCTGACGGGAGATGATCCGCCTCCAGGGTCAGACAGTACTAGCGTGGGTTTGGATGGATACTGGGAGCGCCGTGCCCGCCGTGAAGGACTCAGGTTGATTGTGGGTCAACGGCTAGAGCTAGGCGATTTGGCCGGATGGGGTGGCCCAAGCCCTGATGGTGCTCCGCTACTGGAGAATGAGCCACTCAAACCTTGGGAGTTTTGCCCCAACAACAGCTCAAATCGCTGTAACGAAGCCCGACAGCGCAAATCTCTTTGGGATAACCTTTCTTCTGTTCAGGCGACGGCAGTCTATCACGCCAAGTCTCCCAATGGCGTTGATTTTCCAGCAGCTTGTCTGGCAACTACTGTTCATCCTGGCACTGCTGGCACACTCGACAAGAGCGCCACATTTGAGAATTTAGCCTACGGTCTTCCGGTCGGTGCATTCCCAACTTCACCGCTTCAGGAACCCTACTTGGCGGCTGGTGGGCGATCGCTCATCACCAGCGACTTTTTGCGAGGTCGGGGCACCAATGGCTGGGAATTTAGCCCACCGCCAACAAACGCTTTTACTTCTAATGCTGCTACGAATCCCTGGATGAATGCTCTCCGTAACCTCTCCCAATTTGCCGGAGATCCAAACGGTGGTGCGCCTTCTTTTACGCCTGTTCAGGATGCAGTCAATCAGGATGTCGTTCATCCTTATCCACGAATGGCAATGTGGGGCGATTTCTCCATGCTGCGCCGAGTGATTGGATTGATGGACAACGGCGTTTCATATGCTAACCTTAGCCCCGCCGATAAAACCACGCTGCACACAGCAGGGTGTTTGATTGGCATGTTGGCCTACAACCTGGACTATCTTGAAAAGTTTGATCTCAATGCTGTTGCGGCCGCTGACCCTAACCTTGTAGGTGTCTCAAGCATCACTAATCCCAGCAGCGCAAACTTTTCAACGGGCTTGAGAGGAACGCTCCGTCTGATCCTGCGACGCAATGACGCAGCAGTTCTGGCATTGCCTGCTGCCACTAGGCTACCTGAGTCCATTCGTAAAACTGGATTAACTTCTGTATTGGATGCTGCCACGCTGGAAGATATGGCATTTGAAGCAGGCTCTAACGATCCAGAAACCTTTGTTCGGTTGATGGAACGCTGGCGAGATGATCCCACTACGTCGGCAGCACGCCGGGATGAGTTGACTAAGCAGATTTATCTCGCTCAGATCATTATCAGTAAAGAGCAGGTGGCTCACGATCGCCGCTATGGCTTCTTTTCCGGTCGCTCTGCTGAGGCTCCTCTGGGTCAATGTAAGGTATGGGAAGCTTCAGTGGTTGCTGCGGGAGGGACTCCCGAAGCCAGCCGAGCCAATTCTGAACCGCTCTTTAGCCTTTGTTCTAAGCGCCCTCACTTCCCAGTACTTTATTCCCTCTTCCCTGCACTTCCTACTGTTGAAGCAACACCGCCAGCCACAGTTGAGGCAGGCTACCTGGGTGGATTCAAGAGCCATAAGGATCTTTCTGACGGGACGCAGTCTGGTGTAGTGCGAGATGCTGATGACTCATCTGATGATTACATTCGCCGTTCTAATACTGGGGCATCTATTGTCTATCGGGTGGTGCGCCCCGAAGCAGTTGCTAGCAAGCCACTCGGCGTTGCAAATACGCTCTTAGGCAGCACAACTCCCTGGACACTGCCTGTTGAAGCTGCGGGTAATGGTTCCACGCCCAACAGTAACCAAAATACGCTCATCAAGCTCTGTCTTAGCAATACGCCTTGTTCGCAGCCCACCAGTTCGACCAGTCGAATTCCTAAATCGGGTGCGCTCTATAGGGTTGCCTTCAAAGATGCTGCCTTGTTTAACGGACGTGAAATGTTGAGCGTCCGAACCCTAGATCTAAATCTAGATTTCATGCGATCACAGGCCATTAGCGATGATTTTTGGCTACCTAAGAGCGGCCTTGTCTATGGCTTCCGAGAAGATGCTGTCTCTGAAGCGCACATTGTTCGACCCTATCGCAATACCTGGGACAACTGTAAGACTGATATGAAGCTTCGTACAGAAGCAACCTGTCAGATGAATACAGGGACAGTTAGCGCAGTAGCTTCTACCGATCCGCCTTTGAGCAGCGATCGCAAAATCTCTACAAAACCTGTAGATTACTATGCCGATCCTGATCGTCGGCCTCATGGATTCCGGTTGCGCAATGGTGCTTCTCTGGGACGAGCTGGTGATGATGGTCGTGGTCTGTCGTTTGTGAGCCACAACCCAGCCTATGTGATGGGATACTTTAACCTGCACCGTGCGCCTGGAGTCACCAGCACTGCCCGGGATCAGGGTCTTGAAGAGTTTGTGGCAGCACAGCGACTAGAAACAACCAATTTTTCTAACTTCTATTCTCGCTCTGATTTAGACCTCAACTTTGCTCGCCCTGCTACCGATCAGTGGCGACCCAGCGAAGTGCTGGCTGATGCCGTTACCCCACTCTCTACCGAGTTCTGTGATGGCACTGTCGAAGATGGCATGTTTACAGGCTTGTCAGGAGACAATCTGCTTTCTAACCAAGCTCGCGATCGCTATGGCTGTACCACAACCAGCAACATCACATCTTATTTCAATCAAAATCGCCCTAACACGATTACACCAGCAACGAAGGGCATTAAGTGGATGCGCGCTAGCCTCGCTGATAGCTATCCTCCAGCCTTACCAGACGCTTTGATTTCTAACCCTGCTGAAGGCGAATCTCCTATATTCTTCCCTAGAGGCAATCCGTTTAGATTTAATAACGACAATCCTAGAGAATATACCGGAGGCTATGTCGGTATGAACTCCAATAAATCTCTGATTGATACCTCTAGCGGCATTCAGATGAACATGATTATGGTGAGCGGTCTGGTGCCCTCTCGCCCCAACCAATCCTATGGGGGGTTACACAACTTTCCTCGATTTATTGAGAACTGGGGGAGTGCCGACCTATTTATGTCAGGGGCATTCTTGCAACTTAGCTTTAGCACCTATGCAACGTCTCCCTTTGACCAAGACCGATGGGAAGTTTCGACTCTTGCCGATGGCACTACGAGCGAAGACATCAAGTACTATAGCCCTCCAAACCGACGTTGGGGATATGATGTAGGGCTGCAATATGCCAAGGCAGGACCCGTAGCTGAACGTTTCAAATTCGCTGAAGCCATTCGAAGTGAGTTCTACACGGAGCCAGCCGCGAACGATCCCTACATTGCTACACTGAGCGCCTGTGCGCGACCAGCTACTTGTTCTGCCCCATAAAGGAGAAATTCATCAATGTCAGTTTCCCCTTCTCGCTCTCAGCTATTTCATTTCAAGCGCTTACTGATTGGGCAAGGTAATGCGCCTAAAGACCAAGGCTTAACCCTAATTGAGTGTTTGGTGGCAGTACTTGTTATAGGTTTAACGGTGACCCTGATCACCCCACCCCTATTTATTGCGGCTGCCACCCGCGCCCAAAATCGGCGGGCAGAGCAAGCTCTCCAAATTGCTCAAGGAGAGGTCGATCGCATCCGCGTCATGGTTTCACGGGGCAGCCATAGTGTTGCTAGCCTGCCCCAAGCGCCCTACGCGCCCAACGCAAGCGCAATGCGCAACTTTGCTCCTCCTAATGGCTTTGTCTCTGGAGGACTACTGAAAACAACGTCTAACAATTGCCCTACCTCAGCCGTGAGATATGACGATAGAGCAGTTGCCCCTGACAAAGCATTAAAAGTAGATGTCGATGGCGACTGCGCTGCTGATTTCTTCATGCAGGTTTTCCGAACAGAAGGAACCATAACGCAAGACCAAGTCTCTAGAAATGCAGTCGCATCTCAGCGCAAGCCTTCAGACTTTGTCTTAGGTGTGCGGGTTTACTCAATTCTGGCAGATGGCACAAGACCAGGCAATGCTTGGGGAAATCTGGGAAGCCAGCAAGCCTCACTACAAATGACGAACGGTGAGGGAAGTCAGCGAACGCGCCCTCTTGCGGTCATTTACACTCCCTTCTCTTGGAGTGATCAAAGCAACACGCTATGCGATTATTTCCAAGACTCTAATCCCCGGGCATTACCCGGTAGCTGCACCCCTCGTTAACTCAACGTTCACCCTTGTGGGGTGAGATACTATGGCAAAATACTATGGAAAAGCATAATGTTTTCTCTCGGCTCAAATCTCGCCTGAAACTTTCACTACTCCCCACGCGAAACGCCAACACTAAAGGCTTCACTCTTTTGGAGCTGTTGGTGACTGTGGCGATCGCTGGCGGTATTGTCTCAGGGTTGATGCTCATCATTGTGCAACTGATGGGAACCGACCAACGTGAAGCTTCTCGATCTGAAACTCAGCGAGAAATGCAGATGGCAATGGACTACATCAGTGCAGAGCTACGCGAAGCTGTCTATGTCTACACAGGTTCAAATCTGCAATGTGCAGCAGGCACGAGCGGAGGTGGCTGTGTACCCTTGACGAGTTATCTTCCTGCCTCTTTAAGCAACAATAGTGTTCCTGTTATTGCCTTCTGGAAGCAGCAAGCCTTTCCGGAAACTACAGCAGGCGTTCGAGGCCAATGCTATGGCAATAATCCTCCAAGGGGGGTCTCTTGCCTGACGGGATCTTCCTATGCGCTAATCGTATATTCGCTCAGTAAAGCACCCAGCACCATTTGGTCAGGAAGTGCTAGGATTACACGCTACGCTCTTACAGAATTTGATAGCCAAGGCAACCTTAACAAGGGATATGTCAATCCAGGCGCGTTCAACAATTTTGCCACTTGGCCCTTTGGTAAAGATGAGCGAACAGGTCAAACCGTCGATCTCCGTAACGTTACGGTTCTGAGTGGACGGGCGACAGGAACCCCAGCAGATATTCCTCCTGTGGCCTTAGTTGACTTTGTCGATGGCCTGCGCAGTCTTGAGGATGGTCAAACTCGTCAAGCTACGGCATGCTCGGGTGATGGAACAAGTTACTCCATATCTCCAACAGATGCGATGTTGAACAGCACTCCAGGCTTTAATAGCACTGTGCGTGGCTTCTATGCCTGTGTTAGCATTCGCCCTCAGGCAGCAGGCAGCGTACAGCAGGAGGTAGATACGGGGGTAAACCAGGATGTCCTTCTGTACTTGAGAGGAAATTCTAAGGGTCGGACTGGAATCACGGGAGATGGGTTTCTTCCGGCTCTGGAAACCCGTGTTCTTAGTCGGGGTGTTTTAACCAAAAGACCTTCGAACTAGGTTTCTTGCTGGCTAAGTCTTAAATTAGATAACCCTACCAAGATGTGATCGGGTTGCCTCATCGTCAGTTACCTAGCCTCACCTGCTTATCGGCGTTACAAACTAGTGGAGTTAGAAACATGATGCGTAAATTTCCCCGTCAGCATTCCACATCGGGATATACCCTGGTGGAGATGATCACAGTTCTAGTTATTATTGGCGTGCTGGCTGCGATCGCCGCTCCAGGATGGCTCGCCTTTATGAACACTCGGCGGGCTAATGCAGCGAGAGATCAAATTTCTCAGGTGCTGCGGCAGACTCAGGCGCAAGCTCTTCGCAGTAAGCAAGCGCAAACGGTAGTATTTAACGTTGCTGCTGCGCCGCCATCAATTACAGCTTTGGGGTTGACAGATGCCATTGGCAATGGCCAGTTGAGTGCAAATATGGTGAGTTTGCAAGCAAAGAACGGTGCAACGAACATTGCCAGTCTTGAATTTGACTCAAACGGCAACATCAAGAGTCCAACTCTTGATCAGCAGGGGCTTAAGATTACCGTCACTGTACCTCCGACTACGGGAGTCAAGCGCTGTGTGATTGTGCAAACTTTGCTAGGGGCAATGCGATCGGCAAACGATACTGACTGTAACTAATGCTCTAATAGCCCACCTTGTATTGAGGCTCACCTTGCGTTAAGGCTCTGCTGGTTGATACGTTCTATTTAATACTTTTCGAGAGAACAGACCACAACACTAGTCGTCAAGGAAGTTCATAGCATGAAATTAAATGGTAAAAGTGCGTAAGGGCATGATTACCATACCCTTACAAAGTAAATTATATTTAACAATCTGACGAGGTCTTTCTGAAATAATAATCAAATTTAAAAGTCCTTCTTTCAGATTAGTTAGAGCATATTGAGACTAGCTGAAACTGTTAGCTATGAAAGTTTTCTTCTGGTCGATAAACTGTTCTCCAGCAACGCTCTAAATACCCAATCTGATGGACATGCCAAAACTGTTTAGGACTTAAGACAAAAGGCACTTTGGCATCAAATATGGGTTGAGTCAAAAATTTCCAGAGAGGGAATTGGGTTTTGTTGCTTTTGGGAGTCATAGTATTAGCTCTGTTGTGAGGGAATTCGTTTGAGAACCTTCAGGGAGTAGACAAAGCATCAAATAACCTGACGCCATTGCTCAACCTTTATGATGGTCACTTCTAGATATAAGCTTTCCCAAATTTGTCTCCTGATCTCCCACAAAAAAGCTGCTGAGCAGCATTTTTTTACCTAAAATAAGAGTTCAATTTTTGATTGCCTTTTACGTGAAAATACGGCCAGAAAAGTACTTTAATTGCTCGACATTTTTGTAAAAGAGTTTACACATAAATATTTCTAGAGGCAGAGTCTACTGCCCCTAGAAATGATTTCATGGCCTGTTGTAACTGCTGTTTCTCTGATCAGTACAGAGATTGACTTAAAGACTAACTGTGCCTTAGTTAGTCTTAGTTCATCGAAGCAGATATCTCTTGCTGAAGACGGCTCTTGGCACTCTTAAATTCAGTAGCGAGCCGTTGACATTCCTCATCCGAGAAGTTTTTGCCAATAGCAGGCAGCATTGTGCTTTCCTCTTGGCGAACGTGATCCAAAACAGCTTCTTTCAAAAGCTTGACCGTATCCTTGAATGTGGGTGAGGAAGGCTCCATACCCTTCAGCCTGTCCAGCATCTGTTTCATCTCAGCTTGCTCACTATAGAGTTCTTGAGTATGGTCTTCGCCATAAAAGGGGCGAACAGCTGGATAAACAACTTGTTCCTCAGCTTCCGCATGAACCGTCAGATCCTTATAGAGTTGCCCAAAATACTCTCGAATCTTCTGCGGACTGTCACTGGACTCGATCTCGGCAAACAAGACATTGGCTTTTGTATGATCTGCCCGAATGATGTCTTGCACTTTCATGTCAGACATATCAGCAGATTGTGTGACAACACTACCTGCAACCCCAGATATCGCAGCTACTGCATCTTGAACCCTAGCCCATAGACCTTGATCAGCCTCTTGACCTGTAAGCTCTCGCACTCCTAATACTTCAAGAACACCTTTAAGCTGCTCTTGGTGTGCGCGATTTTCAAAGTTGACGGTATTGAGTGGCGTGATAGCAATTTCAACATCTGCGCCTACTTTCTGTGCTGCCTTGTGAACAATCAGGCCAGACATAACTTGCTGATGCTTCATCAACTCATGCTGGAAAACCTTCTCGTAAGCAGATAATTTGGTGCCAGACATGAGATCAGAGAGCTTTTCAGTTGTTTCCGCTACGTTCTCAGTAGGCTCTGAAGAAACGCCATACTGGACAATCACGGTTTCCAAAATCCCCAGATTTTTACGATCGTCTTCTAGCATCTTGCGCAAACGCTCTTGAATCTTTTGATCAGAAATCTGAGTGCTGAGCGCCTGCTCATTCTCAATCAAAAATTCTTGAACAAGCTTCATGTTTGCCAATTTGGCGGCGATCGAAGCTCTTTTGACATCATCTAATGTAGATACCATCGTGTTCTCCTATTTCTTTTCCTATGGGTGCTTGTGCGCCTCTATATCTAGGTTGACGTTACCGATTGGTATTTCCATCAATCTTATGAAGGATAGTAACTTCAGCCTAAGTAATGAGAGATGTTCGTTAAAAAGCTCACTCTGAAAATGCCCTCTTAAGTCTTCCTGAAATATTTTTGAAGAATGCTCGGTAGAGCGCACTAAATTTTCCTACTTTTTCTATCTACTTTTTTTAAAAGCCAAGTTGTTTTAAGAGCCAAATTGCAAAGGCGCGAAGCGCCTTTGCAATTTGGCTCTTAGGTTTTGTAGTGCGCAGAGCGCACACAAAACCTTGATTTGCAATCTACTGATGCTGATTATCTGCTGCCTAGCTAGCCATTTACCACATCTCCACCGTTGGGATGAAGAATTTGTCCTGCCATATATGAAGAATCATCTGATGCTAAAAATACATAGCTTGGCGCGACCTCTTCAGGTTGCCCAGACCGTTGCATCGGTACTTGCGCACCGAATTTTTCAACTTTTTCCTCTGGAAATGTAGAGGGGATGAGAGGAGTCCAGATGGGGCCTGGGGCAACGCCGTTTACCCGAATCCCCTTCTTGATCAAAGACTGCGATAGAGAGCGCGTGAAAGCAACGATCGCGCCTTTGGTGGCTGAATAATCTAAAAGTTGAGCGTTGCCCTTGTAAGCCGTGACAGAAGTCGTGTTGATGATGGTACTCCCTTCGGCTAAATATGGAAGCGCCGCCTTCGTCAGGTAAAACATGGAGAAAATGTTGGTGCGGAAAGTGCGCTCCAACTGCTCCCCACTGATTTGCTCAATGCTTTCCTGAGGGTGTTGCTCAGCAGCATTGTTGATCAAGATATTGAGATGCCCCAGTTGAGTAACGGTTTTCTCGACGCTTTGCTGACAAAACTGCTCGTCACCAATGTCGCCTGCTATAGTCAGACATCTACGTCCTTCTGCTTCAATCTTCTGCTTCGTTGCCTCAGCATCGCTGTGCTCGTTAAGGTAAACGATCGCGATATCTGCGCCTTCCTTGGCAAACGCAACAGCGACTGCACGACCAATTCCACTATCGCCACCTGTAATCAGCGCAATCTTTCCCTCTAATTTTCCTTTGCCATCATAATCGTGAGATTCAAACTGGGGTAAAGGAGTCATTTCAGATTCTAAACCAGGAGTTTGCTCTTGTTGTTGCTTGGGTTGTAGTGGTTCAGCCATGTTTTGAGACATAAGTCTTCTCCCTTGCGTCGCTATCAGCATGACGCAGTTCAGCAGAAGCTGCCTCTTGCCAAAGGTGTGAGTTTAATGTTTCTAAAGGTTGATCAGGGCAGCTGAATGACTTGAAATATAGCTTCTATAATGATTGAAAAATGATAAGTTGATTGATGTTGTTTAGATGACTCTGCGATCGTAGTCTACGTTACAAATTACCGATTTGAGATGATTCCTGAGTTGAAATTCTGTAGGTGATAAGAATTTATGGATGAATTAACGGGTTTGGATAATTTGCAAGGGAATGAAGGCTTGCCGTCTAATCCTGAACGACCTGAAGCTTTAAAGAGTCCATCTCATTTGGATCAACCTAATTCCGGTGAGAAAGTCTTAAATGAAAAGGTTTTAACTCAAGGGTTGCACTTTAATGAATGGGTTAAGGATTTTGAGATCAAAAAGGATTTTGTGCCTGCACTTGATGCTTCTACCAAGCAAAAAGGAATTGTAGCTAAATTGGGATTAGCTTCTCCAGTCAGATTGAGCCGAAAGGTGATTAGCCAGATTCGTGGGCAGCAATCGATCGAGATTTTACAGGTTGCTAACCTTTGTCAAAACTATTCTGAGTGTTTGAGATGGGGCTGGATTGATGCGCCAAAACTCGATGCTCGATTTGAAGGTGGGGTGATTGAAGTTAGAGGTTGGCTAGTTGGCAAGCAGGTTCAGCCCACGGCCATACGTTTTATCAATCGTCAAACGGTAATTGCCGAAACTCCTATTCGCATTCCTCGACCCGGCGTAATCAAGGCACACTTCTATGACCTGAAATTCTCTAATTGTGGCTACCAGACTCATTTAGATCTGAGAAGCTTTTCGGGAGAAACAGAAATTACTTTAGATGCTGTCTTTGACGATGGCAGTACGGCTGCTGCTGGTATCATTAGCCTCTACAAATATGGCTAAGGTAGAAACCTGAGGCACAGTATTTTTGCATGGCTAGATTTTAAGATTTACCTGTTAAGTCAACATCTGGGAATGAATGGTTCCCAAATAAACGCGCTTTTGGTCTGCAAGCACCACCTGCAACACAACTTCATTGGGAACGTCAACATCCGCACAATTGATAATCCCAGAGAATCCACTCCGTCCTGATTTAGCGTGGTGAGCATAAATTTCTTTTACATCCGGACGGTAAACATCGATCGCCAACTTGTAAATAATTTGGTTGTTGTGAACGACCTCAATGGCGATCGCATCAGAATATTGACCAATCACCCAACCTCGAATCGGCAAGCCAATTTTATAGTTTTTTCCCTGCACGGGTGTATCAATTGACCATCCCGCCAACCATTCCGAATCGGCGTGGGATTTGGTCACTTGCGTGATCCCGATAGATAAGCAGCCGGGGATGTTTAGCTCATAATCCTCTGTTTCTTTCGTTAGATTAGGGTTATAGCAGGGATCAGACTCCAATTTCTTTCCCCAACGTTTCCGCATGAGTTCAGACTCTTGCTTGAGCCGCTGCATCTTTTCGGACGTTTTTTCATATCCACGGCTGCGAGATTCGTGATGATAAAGCTGCACATGAGGTAAGTAAACATTGCGATAGCCGACTTGAAGCATCTTTAGGCAAAGGTCTACGTCATTATAAGCAACAGCTAGCTGCTCATCGAAGCCGCCCACCTGCTCAAATACTTCTCGGCGGCACATCAGGCAGGCTGCCGTAATAGCAGAGTAGTTATTAACAGTCGCAATTTGAGTGAAATATCCGGGTGTATGTGCCTCAAAGTATCGATGACCATGATTCGCGATTCCCTGGATGCCTAGTAAAACTCCTGCATGTTGAACGGTACTGTCTGGGTAGAGCAGCAGTCCGCCCACAGCGCCAATAGATTGCCGCTGGGCTTGCTCAACCATTGCTTCAATCCAATCTGGGGCAATGACTTCTGTATCATTGTTGAGAAACAGAAGATAGCTACCGCGCGCTTTCTTAGCGGCAAAGTTATTGATACGAGAGAAATTAAAGGGAACATTGAACTTATAACTTTTGAATCGCTGAGGCTGGTGCCGCTGCCAAGTGGCGATCGTTTCTAGCGCTTTGCTCTCATTACTGCCATTGTCAATGACAATCACTTCGTAATTGGGATAAGTGCTCTGACTGAAGATGGACTGGAGACAGCGATCGAGCACAGAGCCGAGATTGCGACTGGGAATGATGATGCTAACTTTTGGATAATCCGTTAGACGATCGGCGATATGATAGCGAACCGTGTATGCACCTGGAAATCTAGTGTTGCCAACCACTTTTCCGGGTTCATTGCGTCGCTCTAGCGCATCTGCCAACGCCCGCTTGGCAGCTTCATAGGCGTAGGGCTTAGCCTCGACACCCCCTGCGGCAGACTCTGCATGCATTCGCCAGTGATAGAGAATCTTGGGGATATGAAAAATATTATCGGTTTGCTCGGTGAACCGCAAAACCAGATCATAGTCTTGACTGCCTTCGTAGCCGAGTCGGAATCCGCCAATGCGATCGATCAACGCGCGACGATACAACCCAAAGTGGCAGGTGTACATCCTTGCTAAGAATGAGTCTGGGCACCAGTCAGGTTTAAAGTAGGGATAAATTCGCTCTCCTTGCTCATTCAGCTTGTCTTCATCTGAATAAATCATGTCTGCTTCAGGATGCTGATTGAGCAGACTGACCATTTCATAAAGTGCGTCTGGAGTGAGGACATCATCATGGTCAAGGAGGGCAATAAACTCTCCTGAAGCTAAAGTTAGCGCTGAGTTGGATGCTGCTGAAATATGCCCATTTTGCGTTCTAGAGATAACCTTGATGCGGCTGTCTTGTGCGGCATATTGCTGCAACAGCGCTGCAACATGGGGCAACCGAGAAGCATCATCGGCAATACAGAGTTCCCAATGGGAATAGACTTGGCTGAGAACAGATTCGATCGCTTCTTGCAAAAATGTGGCGGGAGTATTGTATGTCGGCATGACAATACTAATCAGCGGTCGATAGGTAAAGGCTGAAACTGCCTTGACAAAGTTTGCTAGGTCGTCTTGGCTAGGCGCGTTGTGTTCTAGCCAGTAAGCATAGAGATGATCAGGACTGCTGATACCCACCCGATAGGTGCGGAAACCCTTCCGATGACTGCGTTTTAGCGCTTCCTTGAGCTGAACAGCAGCCATTGGATGATCGGGCTGAAGTTGAAGGGCTGTCTGGTAAAAGACGATCGCTCCATCAATTCGCTTTTGTCGCAGCAAGGCATCGGCTAATCCCACATACAAATCTGCGTCGGGCTGAATATCGAGGGCTTTATGGTAGTTCTGTACTTCATCAGGATTTTCGGCGATCGCCTGATGATAGAACTTTAGGGCTTCACTCAAGTCTTGCTTGGCACGTAGTCGGAGGGTATCGCTGAGTTTTTGTTGAGCCTCAGCCAGATTTGGGTCTAACTCTAGCGCACAGCGATAAGCTTCAATGGCACCATCCCACTGGCGCTGCTGGGCAAGAGCTTCACCCAGATTGTAATGCGACCAGTGAAAGCTAGGATGAAGCACAATGGCCTGTCGGAAGGCTATAGCGGCCTCTGCCCATTCTCCCAGGTGCATTAGCGCATCGCCCAAGTTATTGTGTGACCAAGAAAACTCAGGATTGAGAGCGATCGCTCGACGAAAAGCTAAAACCGCCTCTGACCAGCGATTAAGCCGATTTAACGCATCTCCCCACTCATGCTGCGCCCTGCTGGAATCGGGCTGAAGTGCCGCTAACGTCTGGTAACAGGGCAAAGCTTCTATTTCGCGATCGAGCTTGATCCAAGCATCGCGCAACCCTTCATGGCCTAAAATCTGATCGGGCGCAAGCTGGATGACTTGCTGATAGCACTGAACAGCTTCTGGGTAATGCCCAAGCGCCATGAAGGCTTGCCCCAACCCTGCATGAAATTGGGGATTGAGTGGGTCTTTAAGTGTCCCTTGCCGATGCGCCTCGACTGCCGCAGTCCAATTTCCCTGCTGACCCAGCGCTTCGCCTAATCCGTAGTAAGCTGCTGCTCCGGCTTCCAGCGCTACGGCCTGCCGATAGCAAGCTACGGCCCAGTCTAGTTTTCCTTGACGACAGAGGCGTTCTCCCAGGCTGACATATTCATCGGCAGTGGCCCAGCTTGGCTGTAGCAGTAATGCCTGGTAGGAGCAGACAGCAGCATTTTCAGCTTCACCCATTTGCTGCCAGACCTGGGCTAGTTTCCAGTAAGCTCCCGCAAAGGTTGGGTCAAGGGCGATCGCTTTTTCATAGAAGGTGGCCGCTAGGGAAAAGCGTTGCTGCTGAGCGTAAATACTCGCTAATCGGGCATGGGCTACAGCAGAAATTGGCTGGATGGCGATCGCTTTGCCATACATCTGCTCTGCGGTCACAAACTCCCCCTGCTCTTGCCATGCCCATCCTGCTGCAATGTAGGCGGCTGCTAAATCTGGCTCTAGCAAAGCGATCGCTTGGGCGCTTGCTGTGGCAGCCGCTATCCAATTTTGCTGATGACACAAGACCTCGCCTTGCTGCAAGTAAAAGGCGGCTTGCTCAGACCAAGGCAGATCATCTTCTGGCAGCCGCTTTTCTGCTATTTTTTCTACTTTCGGGGATTTTTGGGCTTTTGGCAGAACGGCGGACGGTGATTCTGTACGCTGCACCTCTTCACTCTGTACATCTACAGCGCTCTGCACCTCTGCAACAAAGGATGAATTTTCAGCGATCGATAGCTCAATTGCTTGGCGGTAATATAGGGCAGATTCAGCAAAGTCACCCTGTTGGCTCAATGCCTCTGCCAGCAACTGGTGAGCTTGGCCTAAAGTTGGCTTAAGATGAACCGCACGGCGGTAGTAAGCGATCGCTTCTTGAGATTGTCCCTGTCTCGATAGGGCTTGCCCTTCGGCCAGCAGTTCTGACACCTCTAGCGTCAGTAATGACAACGGCAAACCCTCTGCTTTCTTCCCTAGAGAGCTAGATGCCTGGGAAATTGGATGTATCTGCCCTGCTTGTCCTAAAGATGGAGACTCTAAAGACTCAGCCTCAGAATTCTCGGCAGCGGTGGAAAACAAACGGTGCAATTTTGGGAAATAGCGCTGGATAGGATTGAGCATGGTTCAAAGGATAGAAACACAAAAAAGGTATCAACCGAGACAGCGGTATTTGAACTTTAGTGAATTCTTTTTATTAAAATTTCTACCAAAAAAGGATCTGACTCATGAGCTTAAATTCTTCTAGACCTATATTCTTCTAGAGACGTGACAGACTCGCGGAAGAGATGGGGTTTTCTTAATTTTTGGATAATGATTTGATAGCCCTGATGTACGATCGTTGCCTGATTGCCAACAGAGTTAATGAATGCATCAATGCCTAACTGGGTATCTTGTCCAGGATAGTTTGGGTCTGTCCATTGATAGTCATCAAAGATTAGTACGCCCCCAGCCTTGAGTAACTTCCAAGAGAGCTGTGCATCTATCTGGACATGGCTTGCCAAGTGACAGCCATCAATATAGACGATGTCATAGGTTTCAGGAACTAGCGTCGCTAAAACTTTATGGGAATCTCCTGTTAATTGGGTCACGCGATCGCCCGCGCCTGTCTGAACTACATTGAACTCAAAGGCTTCCTGAAAATACAGATCGATGCAGGTAAGGGTTGAGAGCGGGTGCGTCAAAATGTGATCCAGCAACCAGCAAGCCGACATCCCTTCAAAACTACCCACTTCTAGCGCTCGCACCTGAGGAGAATGGGCAAGTGGCTCGAGATGCGTTGCCCAAACGGAGATATTGTAAGTAAACCAATCGTGCGTGAACTGATAGTGGCGATCGGCTGCATAGTGCCAACCCCTAATCTGCCCTGCTTGACGATGCAGAGCGATCGCTTCTTCTGTTTCTCCCTGATCAGCCAAGAGGTTTCCCAAATGCGTATAGAGCCAATCCGCATTGGGCTGCTGCTGAATTTCTAATCTATGATTGGCAATAGTGGCATCCATTTGCTGCTTGCCAGCCATTGCCTGTGCCTGTTGTTGCTGAAGTGCGATTTCTGATTCCGTCAGATGTTTCTGGGCTAGATTCGCCAGATGCGATCGGGCAGAAAGCGCCAGATCCCAGAAGACGATCGCCCCATCAAACTGCTGCACCTGGGCTAAATCACGGGCAACTTGAGCATAACCAGAATGCCCTAACTGAATGGATTGGCAGAACTGTAGCGTTGCTTCTCGACCTGCTGCCTGAAGCTGATGCCGCAAGGCCCTGCCAAGCTGAGTATAAACGCCTGCCAAATCGGACTGAAGCTGAATGGCCGACAAAAAGGCTGTAACCGCCTCCTGCCATAGGTGTGCCAACTGATGCGGCAAAGTTTGGTCTAATGCTGCCTCACGGGACAAGGCTTGGCGCGATAGAGCCGAACCTAAGTGATAGTAGCTCCAAGCAGAGTCAGGATTGAGCGCGATGGCCTGACGCAGGACGATCGCTGATTCCTGCCAGCGATTGAGCTTGAGCAGCACATAGCCTAAATTATGGTACGTCCAAGAAAAGCTGGGATTAAGTTTAACCGCGTGACGACAAACGTCTTCAGCAGTCTGCCATTGGCGTAAATTGAGTAGTACGGTGCCCAAAGCATAATGGGCATCGGCTGCATTGGGATCAAGCGCAGTCGCTCGCTGGTAATAGCTCAACGCTTCTGCCGTGTTGCCTTGGCGCTCGGCTAGTTTGCCTAGCCCATAGCAAGAAGCCCCATGATCAGGGTTAATCTCTAGAGCTTGAATAAAAGCGGCGTGGGCACCGTGCCATTGCTCCTGTTCGGCTAGGGCTACGCCTAAGTTGTAGTAGGCTTCGTAAAAGTCAGGACGAAGCTGTATGCCGCGTTGATAGCAGTCGATCGCCTCCTCCAATTTGCCTTCAGCGAATAGCGTGTTGCCCAGAATTAACTGATTTTTGGGGTTTGCCCAACGGGGGTTCAGCGTCACAGCTCGATAGCGATACAGCGCAGCCTCAGCTTGTTGACCCACTCGCCCATACAGGCTGGCCAAATGGCGGCAGAGTTCTGGATTGTCGGGGTCAAGCTGCAAGGCTCTTTCGCAAAGGGCGATCGCCTGCGGCCACTGTTGCTGACTGGCTTGAAGCTTACCCAGATCGGCATAGACTGTGGCCAGCTTTGGCTGTTGCTGCAACGCATAGGTATGCCAAACTACAGCCTCTTGAAATTTGCCCATTCCTTGCAAGATATGACCCAATCGCTGACAGGCTTCACTGATGTTCATCTCCCTTGTCAGGGCTTGTTCACAAATTGCGATCGCGTCACTTAAGTGAGTTGTAACCATAAATTACTCAGAAAATCACTCAGATTTGGGGCAGAGATACCGAGCTAGCGAATGAAGCAAACAGGTGAGACAATTTGAACATAGGCTGTAGGCTAACTCATTTTTGATTAATTGGCATCGTTCAGGCCAAGCTTAATTTGCTCAGCAGTATTTTCAACGCGTCTAAATCAACCCAAATATCTTCCGTTAGCGGGCTAGGATACATGAGTTGCCGAATGGGATAACAGGTGACTCCTGCGTCTGCCAATAAATAGGGGTGTAGCTTGAGAGAATGGCTGATAACCCAGTAGTAATGGCGAATATAGCTTGGCGCAACTAGCTCTACGATCGTGGTGCCAGGACGACAGAACAGGATATTGGTCAAGCCGCCGCCGTGAGGCGCAATGATGACATCCGCTTGGGCAAACAGGGCAACCTGCTCTGCAAAGCTGAGGTTTTCTAGCGTTACCGACACAAACCCCAAAGGAAGAAGCTGTTGCAGCACCGCAGCTTCATTTAAAACAAGCCGATGATGGGCTTGAGTCCGGCTGATATAGATACGTTTTGGCAAATCTATGTGGCTAGAGGCTGCAACAGGCAGAAATGTTTGCCTGAGAAACTCTATTGCCCAAGGCTCTGACCAGCCTAGATGTCCTGCAAATGAAGGAACGATGAGAAAGTCTGCCTGGATAAAGGGATGCCGATCGCTCACCAAAACTTTTTCTAAAGGAATTCCCAGCGCTGCTAAGGTTTGTTGCTGAAACGGCTGATCAATGTTGTTGATCCAAAACCAATCGATGGTGTCCCATGCGATACCGCTTTGCCGCAGCAGCTCTAAACGAGGCAGAATATCGACCATCCAGTGAAAGTAGTTGTGCCCCGATAAGCCCGCTAGTGCAGCCACTCTTCCCCGAATTGGCTCTGGCGCAGCCATCTTTTCACTAAAAATGCGATGGCGATCGGCGTGGACGTGTTGGCATCCGGGTAGTTTTCCAGGATAATCCTCCGACAAGTCTGCCAACAAAGAATGGTCGGGCGTGAGAATGGCGATCGCATTGCAAATTTGCCAAGAATTTTGCTGCGGCATGGCCCAAGCCTGCCCCTCGGCAAGAATGGCTGTAAATAACGGTTCTGTAAGCACAGAAGACTCGCATGGATCGGCATAAGTATGAATGCCGTGGCCTAGGTGAGCCAGCTTGAAGCGCTCGAAGATCTGTTTAAGACAAGGAGAACAGTTGAGTCCGGCGCAGGCAGCAGGCAGTGCGGCAGGCGAAAGAGAGGATTTGAGGGAATGAGAAAGCGGGGAAAGCGGAGAAAGAGCAATGTAGCGGCCTTGATCTGGGTTAGAGCTATGCCACTGTTGCGTGGTGAGGTAAGTGCCGATGGGGCGATCGGTCGGTCTATTCTGTTTTTGGAGTGGCCGTTGAGCAGGTGAGTTTAAGGTCTGCTGTCCTAAGGTCGCAGCCTTTTGGGTTGTCTTTTGGGTTGTCTTTTGGCTGGCCTGCAACGCCTGTTGGTAGTAATCGATCGCGGCTTGCCACTGCTGCTGTTGCTCTAAAATGTTGCCCATCTGCGCGTAGAAAATGGGCTGATGTGGCTCAGCACTTAGAGCCAGCTGACAAACCAAAAGCGCTGCATTAAATCGTTCTTGTTGAGCCAAGCAATTTGCTAGCTTCAACAGCAGGTCTGGGTGGGTAGGCTGAAGTTTGAGCGCTTGCTGATAGTACTTTTCGGCCTGTTGATATTGCCCTTCACCGCCATAGGTCGTGAGCACATTGCCCAAGTGAAAATAAGTTTTGACTAGGGAAGCGTGGAGAGAGGTTTGGCGATCTGTGAAATGGGTGGAGTTTGCGGAATCAGGTTGCAGCAGCATCTGAAGAAATTGAGCACAGCTCATTCTGGCTTGGCTCAGCTCATCGGAGGCTGGCAGTTGAGCCGCCCAGTCGCAGTAGGCTTCAATCCTGTTCAGGTCAGGTTCGATCGCCTGCCGCAGCCAAGTAAACGCCAGATCCCACTGACCCAGAGCAATCCAGGATGAAGCCCCATCGCTAAACGCCAGCGCCCTGCTTTTAACTAGCGCTGCTGCTCCGCCCTTGGCAGCATAAAGGTCATTTCGGAGTTGGATGGCCTGCTGAAAGTGACCGATCGCCCTTTGGTGTTGCCCTTGCGATTGCAGCGCTCTGCCTAAGTTATGGTGCGCCAGTGCCAGAGTGGGTTCAAGTTCGATCGCTCGACGATAGGCCGCAACGGCTGCCATAGCATCTCGCTCAACCAAAACCTGCCCTAGATTGTTGTGCAAGATAGCCCAATTGTCCTGAAGCGCGATCGCCTGTCTGTAAGCTGCGATCGCTTCATCGTGGCGATTGAGCTTTGCCAGAGAGCATCCCAGATTGTTATATGCCCTGATAGAGCTGGGGTCGAGAGCGATTGCCTGCCGATAGTGAGAAATAGCTGCATCTTGCTGACCCTGCTCATCTAGCACAACCCCCAAACTGTTGTGGGCGTTGATATAGCCCGGAGCGATCGCCAAGACCTGTTTAAAACATGCGGCTGCACCAGCGAGATCACCTTGCTGGTGCAGCACATGCCCCAAGTTGTAGTGCAATTCGTGAAGACGTAGTTGCACAGCTCGATGCTCTGGAATCAGACTTGCGAAATTAGAACTACGGAATCAGAACTATAAAATCAGGGCAAAGGGATTAGGAGGTAATCGATCGCCCCAATTGAGGCTTAGAACAGCCTGAAATCCTCTGCGGAAACGTTAGGGCTTCCATTCAATTGCAAGAGCGGTACATTTTCTGCCCCCTCCTGTGAGGGATTGTAGTATAGGATCCCTGTTCCGCTGTCATACACGATTTTTGCGCTGGAATCAGACGAACCAATTCCATTGACAATCTGAAAATCATCTTCGCTGAGTACACCCGGACGCAAGCCCGAACCCGGAAGCAGTCTTCTGCTAATCTCGATGACGTCGCCTCCAGAGGAGAAACCTGCAACTCGGTTGAGCTGACTGCTGTTACCAACTCTGGTATCGCCTTCAAAACGGAAGCGATCGTTACCGCCACCGCCATTGAGGGTATCTCGACCTGATCCAGGAATCAAAACATCGTTGTTGCTGCCGCCCACAAGAGAGTCATTTCCGGCTCCCCCTCTCAGGGTGTCATTGCCTGCATCGCCGCGTAAGACATCATTTCCCCCAGCACCCAGTACTGAGTCGTTACCTGCACCACTGCTGACGGTGTCGTTGCCTGGGCCACCGTTCACGGTGTCATTCCCCAGCCCGCCTTCAATTGAATCATTGCCTGCATTGCCATATAGGGTGTCGTTTCCAGCTCCACCCAAGAGGGAATCGTTACCTGCACCGCCATTCACGCGATCGTTACTTGCGCCGCCATCCAGGGTGTCGCTACCGATGCCACCAAATAGCGTGTCCTCGGCCGCACCTGTCACGACAGTATTGTTGCCTGAACCCGTCTGTACCCGGTAGGCGGTAGTAGTTTCAGCGGAGGTGACTCTAAAAGAGGCTGTTCCACCACCTCCGGTAACGATTACGGGTGTAGTCGCTGAATCTTGGCTCAGCGTTGCAGGTTGCTCGTTGATAACCTGCAATCCAAACTGCGTTGTACCTTGCGTATTCGCTTGGATAATAACTTCTGACATTGATCACTCCTGCTAAGGCTCAACCCAAAGCGCTGACTTGAGCAGTCTTAAGGTTGAGGTAATTGACCTCTGATTACTCTAAAGCACGTTTTTCAGCTTGTTCAATAACGTAACCCTCAGCTCATTGTGACAAGCAGCCCAATAGGATGGACGGCTCAGCGCAACAAAGGCTAACTGAATGAGATAGGCAGTAAATAAATGTGCGATCGAATTAGCAATGCCCTGCTGCCGATCTTTACTGACTCGTTTTTTGTCTACATAACACCCTTGCAATTTAAAACCATGATCCTGCCAAATCAAGGCTTACAATCCAAATTGCTTCCAAGCATAACAGGTTTTCGTTATTTGAACGTAAATATTTCTTAAACCCCAGTTATTTTCGCAGAAGCTGCACAGAGTAAGGGTTCTATGGAGAGCATTTGACTCAAGACTTGAGTCAAAAAAGTGTCGTGAATGACTAAAGCGTGCAAATTATCGCCTACCGAAAATCTATCTGTTTACGCATCTTCCTTTAGGTAGAGATCTTTTAGGAAGCTTAAAGAGTTCGCGTAATTTCTACTGAAACCTTGCCGCTAAAATCAGGAATAGGCGGACTCACTTTGGTTAATCGCACCCGCACTTGCCCGACTCGCCCAGAAGCAAGCACATGCTGGGCGATCGCATCAACCAATCTTTCGATCAAGTAGAATCGGGCGGTTCGAATCAGCTCTTGAATAGATTTAACGTCTGCCCGATAGTCATAAGTGTCTTCGATGCGATCGCTTTTTCCTGGCTTAGCCAGATCGACCCACAACGTTAGGTCTACCTCAAACCATTGCCCCAAGCTTTGTTCCTCAGGCAGCAGCCCGGTGTAGCCGTAGGCTCGAATGCCTGTGAGATGCAGTGTATCTAGCAAACCAATCTCTTTCAAAATCAATTCATCTCCGGGTTAGGAAATCCCTAAATCTCTGTGGGTAAAAGGTTTGGCGTCTGGGCCACTATAGGTTGCGGCAATATGCCCATTGCCAGTCACTTGATATTTATAGGTGATCAAGCCTTCTAATCCCACCGGGCCTCTAGGCGGCATTTTTTGGGTGCTAATGCCCACTTCTGCGCCAAAGCCGTAGCGAAAGCCATCCGCAAAGCGGGTAGAACAGTTGTGAAACACCCCGGCGGCATCGACCTGTGCCATAAATTCTGCGGCAGTTTGACGGTCTTCTGTGACGATCGCCTCGGTATGACGCGAGCCGTAGGTGTTGATGTGAAGGACAGCATCGGCCAGTGAATCTACAACTTTGATAGACAGCACCAAATCGCTATATTCGGTTGCCCAGTCAGCCTCGGTCGCATCCTGTACCGAAGCAAGGTTAATCATTTTGCGGGTGCGATCGTCGCACCGTAACTCCACTCCCCGATCCTGTAATGCAGCAGCTAGATCAGGCAAAACTTGAGGCGCGATGCCTTGATGCACTAGCAGTGTCTCAATGGTGTTACAAGCAGAAGGGTATTGCGTTTTAGCATCAAGAGCGATCGCAACTGCTTGGGACAAATCGGCAGATTGATCAATATAGAGATGACAGATGCCGTCGGCATGACCCAAAACTGGAATGCGGGTGTTGTCTTGCACAAACCGAACGAATGCATTTGAGCCTCTGGGAATAATCAGATCAACTTCCTGATCGAGTTTCAGCAACGCGATCGTTTCTTCGCGCGTAGTCAAAAGCCGCACAACAGATGCATTGATGCCGACCTGAGCAAGACCCTGGTGAATGGCTCGCGTCAGGGCTTCGCAAGAGCAGATTGCTTCTTTACCGCCTTTAAGAATTACCCCATTGCCAGACTTGATCGCTAAGGAGGCAATTTGCACGAGCGCATCTGGACGAGACTCAAAAATGACGCCCAAAACTCCCAAGGGACAGGTGACTCTCTGCATCACTAGCCCAGCATCTAGCTCTCGATGAATTTGGGTGACGCCAACTGGATCAGGCAATCTGCTCAGATCGCGCACTCCAGCGATCGCGCCTTTTAGCTTTTCTGCATTCAGCTTTAGCCGTTCGTAGAGTGGCTTGGCTAAGCCTTCGGCTAAGGCAGTTTCGCAGTCGAGCTGATTGGCCGCCAAAATCTCTGCGGCATCGGCTTCTAAAGCCAGGGCGATCGCCTCAAGGGCGCGATCGCGCGTCTCGGTAGGCAGAACCGCCAGCTGCCGAGCGGCTCCCCGAGTTTGGCGTGCTAAGGTTGCCAGAGATGATGAAGTGAGCGTTGAAGAAGTTGTCATAACAAAAACGCAGGGCGCGCAGAGAGAAATGCAGATACTCTCATCCTAAACTCTTACCCGTTGGCGTTGGCATTACGAACTGTTGAATCAGATGAGGTAGACAAATCAAGCAAATCAAGCAATAGATTAAGAAGCGCGGACAAGCGTTTCGGTTCGGGCGTGGAAGCCTGCCTTGGTGAGCGCACTCACCGTTGCCTGATGGTCTTGAACGCGGAACTGTGCGCCTAAGCGAACGAGTTCACGCCGATCGCCTCCGGTAATCACTGCAATCACAGGGATTTTGCTCTTATCTTCTTCGCCGCGCTGTTCTAGCAGCACCGTGCGCAAGTGATGTTGCTTCACCACATCTCCAGCAATTTGTGGCTCTAGATCCACCATCACCATGCAAACATCGTCAATCGGTTCTGCGTCTTCAATGATAAATTGAGTGCGATCGTCTCGCTTATCCACTTTTCCCCATAGCATCAGCCGCGCATCGACCTGCAATAGCTCTCCAATCCGTTCAAAGGATTTGGGAAAGACAACGGCTTCAACCTGGCCGCTCAGATCTTCAATTTGCAGCGCCATCATTTTGTCACCGCGCTTCGTCACGATCGGTTTAATGGTGCTGACCATAGCGATCGCGCTCAGCATGACATTATCAGGTTTTTCGTTCAAATCGCTGAGATTAATGGGTGCCAGCACTCTAGCCGCCTGCTGAATCGATTTCAGCGGATGGTCTGAGATGTAAAAACCCAAAAGCTCTTTTTCCAGTCGCAACTTTTCTTGGGGCGGATAGTCAGCTACGGCAGCTGCTTTAGGCGCAGTCTCAAACTTGTTGAGGGTCGTGCTAGCACCCCCCATCAAATCAAACAGATTGCCTTGCCCAATCAGCCGATCCTTCGCACGAGATTGCGCCCAATCTAACAACAGCTCTAGATCGTGGATAAGCTGATTCCGATTGGTTTCGCCGCTCTCCAAGCTATCAAGTGCGCCACATTGAATCAATGCCTCCAAGGCTCGGCGGTTGACGGTGCGAGAATCGACGCGATCGCAAATATCGGCCAAAGATTTGAATTTGCCCCCCTCTTCACGGGCTAGTAGCAAATGTTCGATCGCGCCTTCTCCCACGTTTCGCACGGCTGATAGTCCAAACAAAATGGTGGTTTGCAGCGGCGTGAAATCGACGCCCGATCGATTAATATCTGGCGGCTCCACTTGGATGCCCATATTGACACAGGAGGCGATATATTTCTGCACCTTATCCTGATCGCCGCTGTTGCAGGTGAGCAGCGCCGCCATATACTCAACCGGATAGTTTGCCTTGAGATAGGCAGTCTGATAAGTGACATATCCATAAGCTGTTGAGTGAGATTTGTTAAAGCAGTTTGAGGCAACTAAACCGTTTGACAAAACAAAATTGTGATCTCTAGCAACGCCAATGTCATAAACAGATTGCATTCCTAAAGATTGACGACTGATAATTTTAACCATATGTATTTAATTAGATTTAATCGCTTACTCAACATCTGCAAAAATCGGCTTTAGATCTAGCACAAAGCCAGACAAAACATCCTCACCTGAAAGCGTCTCAGGATTTTGTAATACTTCAACGTTTTGCCCCAATCGATAAATTTCTGCCTGCCGATTTTGAGGATCAATCAGCCAGCCCAACCGCACGCCGTTATCGATATATTCCTGCATTTTGACGCGCAGCATACCCATAGAATCGGACGACGATCGCAATTCAATCACGAAGTCGGGAGCCAGCGGCGGAAATTTACGCTTTTGCTCTGGCGTCAAGGCATTCCAGCGATCGCGCCTGACCCAGCTGGCATCAGGAGAATAGTTTGCGCCTTTGGGCATTTTGAATTCTGTAGAGGAGTCGAAAGCTAAGCCCTGCTGATTTTGAAGGCTCCAACCTACAAGCTGAAAGTTAATATTGCCATTTCGATGGCCTGTTTCTCCACCTGTTGGGGACATGATGATTAGATCTCCGCTAGAGTTACGCTCAATTCTCAGGTCAGGATTGGCCTGACACAACAGAAAGTATTCATCGTCCGTCAGGGACAGCAGCGACTTGAGTTGGGGCGGAGAAAACACCATAGAGCCTCTGAGAGGATTGAGTAAACTATCTCCCATCTTACCGACCTGCAAGAACGGGCGATCGCACTTCCACCCGCTTCAAATCGAGGTTTCGCTGAAAGATCTCATCGATCGTTAGCATTTGTCCCGTTTCTGTCATAAATTTGTGATCTTTGGTTGCCTGAATAATCGAGCCATCTTCTAACAGGTACTCAAAAATTTCTTGCCTGCCGCGATCGTGCCATTGGGCGATCGGTTGCGTATAGATATAGCCGTGACTGCTGACGCTATAAACAGTACATTCAATTTGATGTTCGACAATTTTACCGATGGGCAAAGCGCCATATTCAACCGTGAGAACTGGCGTTTCATAGCTCAGACAATATTCTGCAAACATCACCATTTGTTCAAACAAGTCGGTAGCAACCTTTGCCTTGACGCCATTCTTGCCTGCGCCATCTACAAAAATCTGCTGATGTTTTTCCATCTCCGACTTTTTCTTTTTGCCCATTGCCCGTCGCAGCAAATCGGCTTGCCCCAGTGAATATCCGGCCATATCTTGAGCGATTTTCATAATCTGCTCTTGATAGACCATAATCCCGTAGGTTTCGTTGAGAATGCTCTCTAAGATCGGGTGTTCGTACTCAATCCTTTCTCGCCCATGTTTGCGGTTGATGAACTTGGGAATCAGCCCTGCATCTAGCGGCCCTGGTCGGTAGAGAGCCAGCACCGAAGAAATATCTTCTAAGCCGGAAGGCTTCAGATCTCGGACAATTTGCCGCATGCCCGAAGATTCAAGCTGAAAGATGCCCTCTAAGCTGCCCTGTGACAAGAGCTTATAGACTTTGGGATCATCTAGAGACAAATGATCGAGGTCGATCGCAATATTTTGATTTTGGGCAATCAGATCGACCGCTTTCTGGATCATTGTCAGGTTTTTTAGCCCCAAGAAGTCCATTTTTAGCAGCCCTAACGCCTCAATGTCCTCCATGTAATACTGCGTGAACACAGAACCATCGGCGTTGCGCTGAAGCGGCACCACTTCATCTAAGGGATGCGAGGAAATCACCACCCCTGCCGCATGGATGCCGACGCTCTTGTTGGTTCCTTCAATTTTGATAGCGGTATCGAGCCAGTGGCGCACCTTCGGATCATTGTCGTATTTGGCCTTAAATTCCGGTGCGGGCGTCCCTTCCGAAATCATGGTTTTCAGCTTGGCAGGTTTGCCCCGCGAGACCGGAATCATCTTCGCCATCCGATCGGACTCTGCATAGGGAATATCTAGCACCCGTGCCACGTCTTTCAGCACCGCTTTTGAGGTCATGCGGTTGTAGGTAATGATTTGAGCAACGCGATCGCTCCCATACTTCTCTGTCACGTAGCTAATGACTTCATCCCGGCGATCGATACAAAAGTCTGTATCAATATCTGGCATCGAAAAGCGTTCGGGATTGAGAAACCGCTCAAACAGTAAGCCATGATGCACCGGATCAATATTGGTAATCGCCAGGGAATAAGCCACCAGCGAACCCGCTGCCGATCCGCGACCTGGCCCCACCGGAATCCCGTGATCGCGGGCATATTTGATGTAGTCCCAAACCACGAGGAAGTAGGCATCGAAGCCCATCTGATGCATCATTTGCAGCTCGTACTCTAGCCGCTCTTGATAGACGGGTTCCACCTGGTCATAAGACTCGTAGCCAAAGCGATCCATCAGGCCCTGTCGGGTAATTGCCTTGAGATAGCTGTCTTTGGTGTAGCCCTCTGGCACCGAGTAGTCGGGGATGCGCGGCTTGCCCATGATGTCATAGGCTTCAATCTTGTCAGCAATCTCTAAGGTGCTGGCGATCGCCTCTTCTACCGCCTCCTCTGGCAGATGGTCGCGGAACAGATAGCGCATTTCCTCTGCTGATTTGAGGTATTCCGTCCCCGTATAGCGCAGCCGCTTCTCTTCGCTGATCAGCTTTCCGGTCTGGATGCAGAGCAGAGCATCATGGGCTTCTACATCAAAGCAGGAAATATAGTGTGAGTCGTTGGTGGCGACCAGCTTAATGTCCATTTCGCGAGCAATGCGGATAATTTCAGGATTGACAATCCGCTCTTCTTGCAAGCCGTGATCTTGAATTTCCAGATAGTAATCGTCGCCAAACCGCTCTTTGTACCATTGGGCGATCCGCCGAGCGATTTCTGGCTTGCCCTGCATAATGGCCTGGGGAATTTCTCCTCCTAGACAAGCGCTCGTGACAATCAGCCCTTCTCGATACTGCTCGATCAAATCCTTATTAATGCAGGGGCGAGAGAAAATGCCTTTGCCCTGAACGCCTTGCAAATGGGAAAGCGTGGTCAATTTGACAAGATTTTTATACCCTTGAGTATTCTTGGCTAAAATCACCTGGTGATAGCGGGGGCGACGCTCCTGCTTGGTGATGTCGCCATTGATCACATACATTTCATTGCCAATGATTGGCTTTACGCCTCGGGCTTTGCACTCCTTCAGCATCTCGATCGCCCCATACATCACCCCGTGATCCGTCAGGGCGATCGCTGGCATTCCCAACTCTACGACGCGATCGAGTAGCTCTGGAATCTGGCTTGCGCCGTCCAAAAGGCTGTAGTCGCTGTGAATATGTAGACCAACAAAGGACATAGCTCTCAATCTCAGTTTCAAATCAGGCGCAAGGTTGAGATAAGATTAACTGATCTTTGGTTCTATATCTAGCAATTTTATTGAGATTTGCAAACAACTGACTCTATCTGTAGCGTCTTCGGAAGTTGAAGCGCTAGATAGCAACACAGTTGAACTGCCTCAAGGGCGCTTAGATTAGTATAAACGTATCAAAATATTAAACGTTTTTGGCGAAAAGCGATCGCAACTTTCAAATCGCCATCGACCCTAAACTTCAGTGGTAGTGTTTCAAATGTATTGTTGACTTTTTGAGAGGAGCGCTCAGCGCTCCTCTCAAAAAGTCAACAACATGTCTAGAACATCACCAACTTCAGTATGGACTGACAGATTGATCTTACAGGGACGCCTTTCTAGGGGGATTGACCTTGAGTGACTGAGGCAGGCGGCTTAGAGCAAAGTCAGCCGTGGAGAACCTTATTGTGGCCTTAACCAGATAGTCCGGAAATGTCAAGTTTTGGTTAAGCCATCCGTGAATCAAATCCGTGCTTCTGCTCAACCTTTGGCTTAACCCGGAAGTTAATAATGGGTTTGTCAGCCACCTACTAGGAGAAATAATGCAGCTTCGTCAATTCACCGCTGGAATTGCTGCTTTGGCAGCGATCGCTTCTGTCCTGTCTGCAAACTCGGCTCAAGCCTTTTCATTCAAAGTCACTGATGGTATCGCAAACCCTTGGACTGGAGCCACAGACCAAGGCGCATATTCTGAATTTTCTACGCTCGCAGGCACGACCACTGTAGACTTTAACTCGGGTCAAGTCCCGACAACTGGATTTGCCCAATACAGCTTCTCCAACGGCAATTCAGACAGCAGTGTGCGCTCAGATATGTGGGCACCTGTGGGTGCAGAGGGCGAGAAAAATAACTCTAACTATCTAGAAGTTTTTCAAGGCAACAACGTCATTGTTAACCTGGCAAAAAGCCTTAATTATTTTGGGATTAATTGGGGTGCAGCTCACACGGGCAATACCTACTCGTTCTACAACGGCGATACGCTAGTCAAATCCTTCACCACAAAAGATATTGATCAAGCAGGCGGCTTTGCCACCTACTCTGCACTACATCCTGGCAGCAACGAGGATGGCGCTCAGCAGCAGAACGGCAGCTACTATCAGGGTAATGGCTACGTACATTTCTATGCCGACAGCGAAGCTGATATTTTCAACAAGATTGTCATTTCTCAGGCGGGCGGTGGCGGTTTTGAAACGGACAACCACTCTTTCCATGAGGGCACAGGCAAGTTTGATTTCGACACAGAATCCGTTCCAGAACCCGGTCTAGTCATGGGTCTGGTAGGTGTAGGGGGTTTCTTCCTGCGCCAACGCCGTCACGTCAAGTCGGCTTAGTCTAGCCCTTCGCATCGGACACAGCGATCGTAAGTTACACAGCATAGGTTTTAGGTCGCATTTCTTCTGAAGAGATGCGATTTTTTTGATGCGTGTAAAACTGGTTATGGCGCTATACGCTTCAGGATGGGAACCCGCATGTCTGGCAAGACTTTTTTAGAGAATTCTTTGCAGGAATACCTGCTGACCGTTTCACTGCGAGAGCCGGAAATCTTACAACGTCTGCGGCAAGAAACGGCAGATCATGTCATGAGCCAGATGCAGATTGCACCTGAGCAGGGGCAGCTCATGCGGCTGTTGGTGCAGTTAATGGGCGCTAAAAAAGCGCTAGAAATAGGAGTGTTCACGGGGTATAGTTCGCTCTGTGTGGCGATCGCCCTTCCTGCCGACGGCACGCTAGTCGCCTGTGATGTGAGCGAAGAGTATACGGCGATCGCCCAGCGCTATTGGCAGCAGGCGGGCGTTGCCGACAAAATTGACCTGCGGATTGCTCCGGCGCTAGAGACTTTGGATCAACTCCTGGCTGCTGGAGAAGCCAACACCTTTGACTTTGCCTTTATTGACGCTGACAAGAGTGGCTATGACAGCTACTATGAGCGATCGCTGCAACTTGTGCGTCCAGGTGGATTAATCGCCATTGATAACGTCCTTTGGTCAGGCAGAGTGGCTGATGAGCAAGTGCAGGATAATCGCACTCAAACCATCCGTGCCTTCAATCAAAAGCTGCATCAGGATGAGCGAATTACGCTGAGCGTGCTGGCGATCGCCGATGGCCTTACATTGGCGCTCAAACGCTAGTCTCTAAACTTAGTGTTCAAGAAACCTAGCGCTCAAGTGATACTTCCTGCTGCGGCAAAGGCATCACTAGCACCTTATCGACCCGGTTGCCGTCCATATCAATCACCTCAAAACGAAAGCCATTCCAGGAAAAATGATCAGACGATCGCGGGATATGCCCAAGCTGAGTAATGACGAAGCCTGCAATGGTTTGATAGTTGCCGCGATCTTCCCCAGGCAGCTCATCTACGTCAATTAGCTCTTTCAAATCTTCGCTAGACAACATGCCATCCACCAGCCAGGAGCCGTCCTCACGGCGGATGATGCTAGATTCCTGCGGATCATCGGCAAAGGGAACATCGCCAATAATCACCTCCATGACGTCATTGAGGGTGACTAGCCCCTGAATCACGCCATATTCATCCAGCAGCAGGGCAATATGCGTTCCCGACTGTTTGAATAACTCCAAGACGCGCAGAGCATGAGTGCTTTCTGGAATGAGTAAGGGCGGCCGCAGCAGGGTGGTCAGATCGATCGGTTGTCCAGATAGGCTTTGCGCCAAAATATCGGCAACATGCGCGATGCCCATGACGTTATCTAACGCAGCCTGACAGACCGGAATGCGGCTATGGCGGCACTCCGTCATTTTGTGGCGGTTGACCTCAGCCGAGTCATTCAAATCAAGCCAAATAATATCTGGGCGCGGAGTCATCAAGTCGTTGACCTGTTGATCGCCCAAGTGAAACACCCGCTCGACCATATCTTGCTCGGCCTCATCAAACATGCCTGCCTCGGTGCCCTGACGCACCAAGACCTTAATTTCCTCCTCAGTTATTAGCGGCTCGTTTGAGGGATGATTGGCGCGGATCAGCTTTAAGACCAGTTCAGTGGAAAGGCTGAGCAAATAGACGATCGGAGAGGCAATTTTGGCCACAATCCGCATGGGAGCAGCAACTGTGGCGGCGATTTTCTCAGGGTTGTTGAGCGCCAAACGTTTGGGCACCAGTTCGCCAATGATTAGCGACAGGTAGGTGATCAGCAACACAACCAGAGCCAGGGCGATCGCCTCACTGGACTCCTGCAAGGCCGGAATCATGCCAATGTAAACGGCCAAAGGCTTGGAGAGAGATGCTCCACCAAATACCCCCGTTAGCGTGCCGATCAGCGTGATGCCCACCTGCACTGTAGATAGAAAGTTGTTGGGCGAGTTTGCCAGCTTTAATGCCGCTTTTGCCCCAATGCTTCCCTGCTCAGCTTGCTCCTGAAGGCGGGCTTTACGGGCTGAAACGATCGCCATCTCTGACATTGAGAAAATCCCGTTGGCAACCATCAGTAGAACAATACCCAAAATTTCGAAAGTCATTGCAATCCTTGATGAGAGTAGTCTTTGATTCAATAGCGGTGTTGTTCTGCCAAGATTGCTCGATCTCTTAGACGGAAGCCCCATGAAACAGCCAGCTGGTAAAAGCGTATTTTTGTCCTTTGAGGATGGGCAGCGACTCGTGAGGATGGGTGAAGTATGCTGGAAAAACCAGAACAGCTCCCGCTTCTGGTTTCACCTTTAGATCTTGGCGATCGAAATAGGTTTCACCTCCCTCAAAGTCATCGTTTAAGTAACCCACAATGCTGATATCTCGGGTGGGAATGCCTTGATCGAGTTCCTGAAAGCGGCTGCCCAGCAAAATATTATCAATATGACGCTTGTAAAACTGCCGTTCTTGATAGCGCAAGACGGTGCAGGGTTCAGCAAAGGGAAAATTGACGCCATAGGTTTGCCGCAGGAGCTGTTGCACGATCGCCAGCTTGCTGAACAAAAGCTGATTTGTAGACTGAAGGAGTGGATCAGAGCCGCCTAATCGCAGGAGGTCATTACTCCGAACCTGATTATTAACCGTTTCGATTAAAATATCAGCCTGTTGCAGCTGGCACTGCTGAGCCACCTGGATAATCTGCTGGCAGACAGAGGCATCTAGCAATTGCTTAACCAAAAAGATTTCGTGGCCTAACGGGGTCAGAATTTGAGAAGTCATCAGCCGATCGCTCGTAGAGGATGGATGCGATACGCTATTATCTCTCATCTACCCCTTCCCCATCTCTTCCATTCTCTACTCGTTAACTTTCCGTATGTTTAACCCTGTAGCCAGCTTGCGAAAATCTCTCCAGCCGCTCGATCGGGCTGCGATTTTGATGATTTTGCTGTTGAGCCTATTAATTGGTGGACTGGTCTTGAAGGGCGATCGTACGGCTCCTAGAGTGCGGGAGTTTACCTGGCAAAATCGGCAAGTGGGTGCAGAAGACACAGCGTTTGTCCTCACCTTTAGTCGCCCGATGGATCAGCCCAGCGTTGAGCAAAACCTGCGCATTGATCCTCCTGTTCCCGGAAAAGTGAGCTGGGCAGGGCGGCGCATGGCCTACACGCTCAATTCACCTGCCCCCTATGGCAAAACCTTTAAGGTAGAGTTGCAGGGAGCACGCGATCGCTTCAGCAAAGCCGAGGATGCTCGTAGCCAAATGCAGCCGTTTGCGGGAGAGTTTCGCACCCGCGATCGGGCGTTTGTCTATCTAGGCGTAGAGGGCGCTGAGGCCGGACGGCTGGTTTTGCAGAACCTGACGACGCAGCAGCAGCAGGTTCTAACGCCCGAAAATCTGGTGGTGATGGACTTCAAGCCTTATCCCGAAGGCGATCGGATCTTGTTTTCGGCGATCGATCGCACCCCTGCATCGGGTCTGCTAGATCAACAGCTCTATACGGTCACGACAGGCATCCAAATTCAGGCAACGGCCAGTACGCCGGGTATCAGCTCAGCGCCCGATGTGGCTCCACGTCCTGTCCAGCCCGCCAAAATAGTAGAGCTGATTTTAGACAATAAGGAATTTCAAAACCTCAAATTCGACCTCTCTCCTGATGGTCAGAGCATTGTTGTGCAGCGGGTCAATCGGCAAGATCTGGGGCAGTTTGGCCTGTGGCTGCTGAAACCCGGCGCACCCCCCACCCCGATTAAGACTGAACCGGGCGGCGATTTTATCATCACACCCGATAGCGCCGGATTGGCGATGTCGCAAGGGCAGGGAATGGCGATCTTGCCCTTGGCTGAGACAGCGGAAGCGCTGGACTTTTTGCCCAAGTTTGGAGTCGTGCTGACCTTTGCCCGCGATGGCTTGGCAGCCGCTATGGTGAAATTTAACACCGACCCTACCAACCCCACGCGATCGCTCTTTCTGGTGAACAATCAGGGCACAGACAAAGAGCTGTTGAAAACCGACGGGGCGATTCTCAGCGCCCAATTTGATCCGGCCAAGCAGAATCTTTATTGTCTGATCACCCGCCGAATTCCGGGGGATATCTATCAAGAACAGCCTTACCTGACTGCTATTCATCTCCCCACATCTGAGGTGATTGATTTACTTCAGCTGCCTTTGCAACGCGATGTGCAGATGAGCCTCTCGCCAGACGGTCTTGGCATCTTGTTTGATCAAGCGACGGATGCCGCAGACGCTAAGGAAGAAGGTGCCGTGCGGGGTGGTGATGGTAAGGCGATCGCCACGAGCAAACTTTGGTTTGTTCCGGTTTTGCAAGACGAACAAGGCAAACCCCTGGCGGCAGAGCCTCAAGAGGTAGGGCTAATGGGTCTGCGTCCGCGCTGGCTGCCCTAAGAGCGAGAATCTACAGCTGTCGTCGTACTTGAATGGGTTTGGGGCAGCATCTTCTCAGGCAAAGTTTGGCTTTAGAGCTGAGTCCAGTATGATGTTCAACAATGACTATTGTTAAGGTCTAGCCGCTAATGTTTAGCCCATCCTCGCTGAGAATGCTGCGTATGAAAAACCTCCGTCGCTTGCTGATCCTGCCGATTCTGGCGATCGTTACGGCATCTATCCTGATTGCCTGTGCAGGTGGGGGCGCTCCGAACGCTAATGCGCCCATTAAAGTTGGCTCCAAGGACTTTACCGAGCAGTTCATTTTAAGTGAAATGTATGCCCTTGTGCTAGAAAAAGCGGGCTATCCTGTAGAGCGTAAGCTAAACCTGGGAGGGACTCCTGTCGCACAAGCCTCTCTTGTAAGTGGCGAAATTGATCTTTATCCAGAGTACACAGGTACCGGACTGCTCACCGTCCTGAAACTGCCTGTTAGCAGTGATTCTAAGCAGGTGTTTGAGACTGTAGCAGGTGAGTATAAAAAGCAGTTCAATTTGGTCTGGCTCGATCCAGCACCCATGAACAATACGCAGGCTTTGGCGATGACAGCGGCTGGAGCAGAAAAGTATGGCATTCGCACCATCTCGGACATGGTGGCAAAGGCTAGCGAGCTCACCATGATTGGTGCCCCCGAGTTTGAAGTCCGAGAAGATGGCTTACCGGGTATTAAACAGAAATACGGTGACTTCAAGCTTAAGGCGTATAAAGCTGTGGATGCTGGCTTGCGCTATAAGGGTCTAACAGACAACGAAGCGGATGTAACCGTTGCCTATGGAACAGATGGCGAAATCAGCGCCTTTAAACTCGTGGTACTGGAAGACGACAAAAAGCTGTTTCCTCCTTACCAGGTTGCGCCTGTTGTTCGCCAGCAAGCTCTAGACGCAAACCCTGATCTCGCAAAAGCCCTTAATGCTTTGGCTCCTAAGCTAACCAACGAAACCATGCAGCAACTCAACTACGAAGTCAGCGGCAAGCAACGAGAGCCTGCGGAAGTTGCCAAAGAATTTTTGACTCAAGCCGGACTGCTCTAGAGCCTGTTTAAAGCTCATAAAGCTGACTGGAGCGAGTTTCTCCAGTCTGTAGCTAGCCGAAACCCGCCCTATAAGCCTCGCTGATTTCCCACCTTTATCCCCCTTCCTCTGTGAGCGCTATCCGTTTTGACCAAGTTTCTCTCCAGTTTCCCGGTGCGGCTCGTCCGGCTGTGGATCAGTGTAGCTGTGAGATTGAAACAGGCCGATTAGTCGTGATTTTGGGGCCTTCGGGCTGTGGCAAGACAACACTGTTGAAGATGGTGAATCGGCTTTATGAACCGACATCGGGTGGAATCTACCTGAATGGACAAGAGGTTCGCCAGATGCAAGTGACAAAGCTGCGGCAGCAAATTGGCTATGTGATTCAGCAGTCGGGTTTGTTTCCCCACATGACGGTGGCGCAAAATGTGGCGGTTGTGCCTAAGCTATTAGGCTGGTCGCGTCCCCGCATTCAAGAGCGAATTGATGAACTCTTGCATCTGGTGCAGTTGCCGCCTCTGGAATACCGCAATCGCTATCCGGCACAGATGTCGGGTGGGCAGCAGCAGCGGGTAGGTTTGGCACGGGCACTGGCGGGCGATCCGGCAGTGATGTTAATGGATGAACCCTTTGGGGCGATCGACGCGATTACGCGCACCAGTCTTCAAGATGAGATGCTGAGGCTTCAGCGTCAGCTTCAGAAAACGATTTTGTTTGTATCGCACGACGTTGAGGAGGCGCTACGGCTGGGCGATCGCCTCCTGATTATGGAAAAGGGGCGCATTGTTCAGTACGATACGCCTTTTAATGTGTTGACTCAACCTGCTAACGAGTTCGTTTATCAATTGATGGGTGCCGATGATATGGTGCGTCAGTTGGGTTTGCTGCGCGTCGAGACTGCGATGAAACGACTGCCCGAATCGTCCCTCAACGGAGAGCCGACTGTTGAGCAGCAGGACAGTTTACGGAGCGCCCTGTCTCTTATTTTGAAAACGGGTGCCAAAAAGCTAACGGTGCTAGATCAGGGTTTGCCCGTTGGTATTCTTACGCTAGAGCATATCCGCGACTCAGCCGGGATAGTGTCTTGAGGCGGGATAGCGTCTTGAAGTCTTAGGGCAAGAAGCGATCGAGGGCGGCCTTAAGTTCCTCGATTTCTGCCTCAATGTTGCCTTCTTTGGCGGCTCGCGCAACGCATTCGGTGAGGTGTTCATCGAGAATGATGCGAGAAACCCGATCGATCGCTCCCCTGACTGCTGCTATTTGCACTAGAACATCCGGGCAAGGGCGGCTCTCTTGCACCATAGCTTTGATGCCGCGAATATGCCCCTCAATGCGCGAGAGGCGATTGACGATCCGCCGCAGCGACTCGTCACTATGGACATGAACATGGGTTGTCTCGCCATCCTGAGCTGGGTGATCGTGGCCTGGATGCTCGCGATCTGGATGTTCGTGATCTAAGTGCTCGTGAGCGTGAGCGCTGAAATCGCGATCGCCCCCTTCACGAGTCGAAGAAAGCGGCTGTGGAGGAAGTTCAGAAGTTGCCATTCGAACCAGATGCCAGGGCGTAAGGAATCAGCAACAAGAAACATCCTGGGCGGTTGCCATGTCCTCAATTCTAGCCTCTGTTGCCGAAGAGATGACGGTTCAAACTCGCGATTTATGTTTTGGAAAGGCAGGCTATGCAACCTTTTCCAAAACATAAAATCCAGTGTGTTGTGCTGCTGGAGGATCGCTAAATGAGGCGTTAGGAAGCTAGAAAGAATAACCTGAACTATTTTCCGCTGAAATGCAGGCTCGGAAGCAGTTCTGCAATAAAAATGTTCAACTTATTTCTTCTAGACTCCTTAATGAAGAATTTGTGACAGGAATTTTTTCGTCCGTTCTTCTTGAGGATTGCTGAAGAACGTATCTGGGGTGCCTTGCTCTACCAATAGACCATCTGCCATCAGCACAACGCGATCGGCTACTTCACGAGCAAAGCCCACCTCATGGGTGACACAAACCATCGTCATGCCAGAATCTGCCAGGGTGCGCATGACATCCAAGACCTCGCGCACCATTTCCGGATCGAGCGCTGAAGTCGGTTCATCAAACAGCATAATTTTAGGTTGCATGGCTAGGGCACGGGCGATCGCCACCCGCTGCTGTTGTCCGCCAGATAGCTGACCGGGGTATTTCTGAGCCTGACTCAGGATGCCGACTCGTTCCAAAAGCTGCATCGCCACTTCTTCGGCTTTTGCCTTAGGCCATCGGCGTACCCAAATGGGAGACAGCGTGACGTTTTGCAAAACGGTCAGGTGAGGGAATAGGTTGAACTGTTGAAACACCATGCCCACTTCTCGCCGGATCGCATCAATATTTTTTAGGTCATGGGAGATCTTGATGCCATCTACCGTGATGCTCCCTTTTTGATAGCTTTCCAGCGCGTTGAAGGTACGGATAAAAGTCGATTTACCTGATCCAGAAGGCCCCATTACGACCACAACCTCACCTTTGGTGACGGTCATACTGACACCCCGCAGCACATGAAAGTTGTTGTCGTACCACTTTTCAACATTCTCGGCGGTGATCATGGGTTGTGTCGCTGTTTCAGTGTCGGTAAGTTCGGTTTGAGACTGTGTCATGGGGTATCTCCTAGTCAGGCAGTGATTAACCTGTTGAATTTAGCAATTGAGCGAGTAATTTGAGCTTAAACCAAATTTAAGCTATGGAGGTCAATACTTTGCTGCTGCTTAGCTTACTGTTGATAAAGGTTTAATACGGTATTGAAATTGGCGATCGCTAGGTCTATTCTATTTGCATTTGACTTTCGTCCAATCCGTGATCGCGATCGACAAAATCTTGCACAAATGAGCGATATTCTCGCAGCGTTTCATCTACCCAACCGCGATCGTGGCTATCGGCATAGAGATGCACCAGCGGTTCGCCTGCATCAGGCAGTAACAGCACCCAGCTATCATGTTGCGAATTAAAGATTTTGACGCCATCGGTCAGATCGAGATTCTCGACCGGGTGGTTTTCGACCAAATGCCGCATTAATGCGCCCTTGACCGCCCAAGGACAGCGCACCGTCAGCGTTCGGTGAGAAACGCGGGGTAGCTCTGAGCGAATTTGACCCAGCGTGCGGGGCATGTTGAAGCGATCGCGATGTTGCAGCGACAGCATTTCGATCAGCTTGCCAATGCAAAACATGGCATCAAAACCGGGATGAATTTGCGGAAAGATGAACCCCATTTCGCCGCTGCCCCCCAGCACCACATTGGCATTGGTGTGGCAAGCCTCCATTAGCGCTGTGGGGTTGGCCTTGGTTCGCAGGACGCTGCCGTCATGTCGTCGGGCAATTTGCTCAACGGCACTTGAGGCATTGACGGGCACCACGATCATGCCTCGGGGATGCTCCATCAGCATCATATGCGCCATCAGCGCCGTCAGCATCTCGCCTCGAATGGCGCTACCTGACTCATCCACCAAAATAAGCTGCTCTCCGTTCGCCGAAACCTGCACTCCCAGGCTTGCCTTTAGCGCCTCAACGACGTGACCTAACTGGCTCAGCAGCACCTCACGATCGGCATTTGAGGGAATCGTGTGGCTGAGGCTGGCGTTGAGCACAACGGCATCGCAGCCAAATTTGCCCAAGAGCTGCGGCAAGACTGCCCCCGACAGAGCATAAACGTAGTCAATCACAATCTTGGGCTTGCTGTTGCGCATGGCCTCGGCATTCAGGTAGCGCTCAAAGCTGGCGCTGTAGAGGTCTGTGACTTGCTGTACGTAAGCAACATTGCCGATTTCCTGAATCTGCGCCCGTCGAAAGTCTTCTTTGAAGTAGGCTCCCTCAATCTTCTTTTCTCGCGTTTTGGAAAGATTAATCCCTTTTTGATCAAAAAATTCAATCAGCAAATGATCAGAGCGATCGGGGTGAACGCGCACATGGATACCGCCCGCCACGGCCAGTGTAGGCACTGCTGTACGAGCGATCGGGATTGAGGTCGCCTCTAGATGCTGAACGTTAATTCCGACTGACATCAGCCCTGCGATCAGCGATCGGGTTACCATGCGCGAGATCGGCCGCTGGTCACGCGAGACGGTGACATGGGCATTGGGCTTGAGAGTCGAGCCATAGGCGGCTCCTAGCCGGACAGCAAACTCTGGCGTGATATCGACATTCGCCAGTCCTGAAACCCCACGCTGACCGAATAAGTTGCGGTGGGCGGCATGTCCCCAGATCAGGTTCATGTTGAGGGTTGCCCCCGGATCTATCTTTTTGCTAGGCCAAACCCGCACATTGGGCGTGACGAGAGCCTCTTCACCAACGGTCGAGAGCGATCCCACGACCGCTCCTTCTAGCACCTGTGCCCGCCGATCGACTCTTGTGCCTCTGGCGGCTACACAGGCGATCAACTGCGATTCTTCGCCTACAATCACGCCATTCCAGATAATAGGGCGCTTGAGATCGGCATCGGCTCCGACCGTGACGTTATCGCCGATGACGGTACCCGCTGCAATTTGCACGCGTGCTCCAATGCGGCAGTTGTTGCCAATCAAAGCAGGCGTTTCTAGATGGGCAGAAGGATCAATAAAAGTGTTTTGCCCTACCCAAAGACCGGGCGATCGCTCCATGTAGTCCATATCCAGCTTGACGCGCTGGTAGAGGGCGGCATACTGGGCTTCGCGGTAGGCATCCAAGTGACCAACATCGCACCAGTAGCCCTGGGTGACGTAGCCATACATTGGCTCACCTTTTTCTAGCAGCAGCGGAAAGAGATCTTTGGAAAAGTCGCTTTCCTGATCAGCCGCCAGATAGTCCAGCACTTCTGGCTCCAGAATATAGGTGCCTGTGTTTACCGTGTCGGAGAAAATTTCACTGCTGGAGGGTTTTTCTAGAAATCGCTGAATCCGCTGTTCTTCATCGGTAATGACGACGCCAAATTCGATCGGGTTGGGCACACAGGCGAGAATTAGCGTGGCTTTTGACTGTTTTTCGCGGTGAAAGCGAATGGCGGCAGTTAAGTCAAAATCAGTGATGCTATCGCCGCTAATCACCACAAAGGTGTCATCGAGTAATTCCGCCACGTTTTTGACGCAGCCTGACGTCCCTAGAGGCTGGTCTTCTTCAACGGCGTAGGTCATTTGTACGCCAAAGTCGCTGCCATCCTGAAAGTAGTCTCGCATGGCATCGGGTAGGTAATGCAGGGTTGCAATCACCTCGGTGATGCCATGCCGCCGCAGCAAATTAATAATATGTTGGGCGATCGGACGGTTCAGAATTGGCACCATAGGCTTGGGCAAGTCGCAGGTTAACGGTCTTAGCCTTGTTCCCGATCCACCTGCCATCAATACTGCTCTCATAAATCCTCCTTCCCGACTCCGTTTTTGCCTATGCCCATTTCGCTGCCCGTATCACTGCCCAGAATCGCAGATGCCCTTGACTTGCGCCAGACTCTTTTAATCTAGTCTCATATTCAATCTCGTGCTTAATATCATGGAGGGCGATCGCGCACTGACCCTTTGCGGCGATCGCGGCTCTGATTTCACAAGATACTTAATGTTTATTTGTAAATCTTCAAAACCGACTCAAAACTCATCCGTTCTTTTAAATGTTTTATTGCTAAAGGAAAACCTTAATTTGAACATAATTTGTTGTGTGGCAGCACGTCAGTTCGCTAACCTACACTGAGAGTAAAGCGTGCAATATTCAGTTGTTCCGCGTCAAAACTTGTCAGGAGGTCTAGATGGAATTTTTAGGGTTTGTTGCACTGGCGGTCTATGTCGGCGGGGTTTGGAAATTTTGGACAGGGTTCAATCGCACCAACTTCAGTCAGGGAAAAGTCCATTTGTCGCTACTTTGGCCGATCTATATGATCTCTAAGCCCTACCGACAAAACTTCACGAAAGCCTTGAAAGGCTAGTTATGTGAAGTCATATCGTACAGCCCTATAAAGCTTGAGCGTCGTCCATTAGGCGGCGCTCAAGCTTTAGGTCGTGCTTACTCAACCTTGTGTAGTCTCAGTAGATCTCAAATTAGGGTTTTGTGGCGCGCTCCGCGCGCCACAAAA
>DATNPL010000149.1:0-41148 GCA_036703255.1 Coleofasciculaceae cyanobacterium | reverse complement strand
CTATTCAGATCATGGCTGGAATATGTGGCAAGAGCAGTGGTTATCCCTCACCGCTGACTCCTTGCATAAGCTCAAAACGGAAGGCAATACCTATGACTACATCTTCCTCGATGAATGCGAACAGTTCATCCAACACTTGCTCTGTTCTTCAACCTGCAAAGAGCATCGTCACGCTATCCTGCAATCGCTGAAGCATTTCATCTATTCCGCCAGGTGCGTGGTGTTGAGCGATGCTCATCTATCCGATATCTCGCTCCAATTCATCCTGGCCATGCGTCCTGATCCGGCTGAGATACCTTTCGTCATTCGCAACCGTTATCAGAATGGCAATCGCCGGGTCTTCTGGTATGAAGGGGCCGATCGCTCTGGCATTGTCCGTCAGATCAAGGCATCCCTTTTCAGAGGCGATCGGGTGATTGTGGCCTGTGATGGATTGGAGTTCAGTAAGGACTTGTATGAAGCCCTTCAATCCCTTTTCCCAGAGAAGCGAATCGTCTGCATTAACTCTGAAAACTCTAATGAGCCAGGGATGCGATCGCTCATCGAGAACATCAATCAACCGGGCAAGCTAGAGGGCATTGATTGCTTCATCTATTCGCCTTCAGTCAATACCGGAGTCAGCATTGATACGCCTCATTTTGACAAGGTATTTGGCGTGTTTGTTGGCGGCTCTTTAGCCGGGACAGACTGCATCCAGGCATTAAATCGCTATCGGCCTAAAGTCGATTGGCATGTCTGGGTGGGTGCTAATCCCATTGGTGGCTATCGCTCCACGAGTGCCGATCGCATTCAGCGCCATAAGCTTCAGGAGAATGACCTCTGTGGCTTCTTATTGAAGATCATCGTTGGCAGTGGGGAGAAGACCGTTGAGGATGCGTTTGCTTGGGAAGCTTGGGCTGCTATTCAAGCGCGGCGTAACGAGTCACTCAACAATCTGCGTGGAGATGTGCGCTATTTGATTGAGGCTCAAGGGCATTCTTTGATGGCTTTGGGTGAGGAGATTGATGGGGAAACCAAGGCGGAGTTGAAGGCGGCTCGTAGCCTCAATCAACAGGCTCGTAGCCAAGGCATTTGTAATGCTGAACCGATCTCAGCCACTGTTGCCCGTCGCTTAGAGTCTAAGGAACGTCCGACCTTAGAGGACTATTACAAGCTGGAGCGGTATCGCATTGAAACCTCTTGGGGCAAAGCGATCGATCCGGAGCTGATTGAACGCGATCAAGGGGGACGAACCATTCGTCAGTTCACCTTGTTAGAAGCGCTCTTAGAAGCCCCCTCTGAAGTCAGCACTATCAATGGCAAACGTATCCATTTTCCGCCAGCAATACTAGCCGCTAAAGACCAAGCTGAGCGAGAGAAGTTTCATGCCTTAGATTGGCGTAATGACTCTGTGGCTTGGTCGGTGCGCCGGGAGCTGGGACTCCACTCGTTTCTTCAGCTTGAGCGTGAGTTTCGCAATGATGATTTGGATTTGCTGGAGCTACAAAGGCAAGCGCAACGTCATGCCTTGATCATCAAAGATTTCTTGGGTATTACCATCCGTCGCAATGCTACCCCCATCCAAATCTTGCAGCAGCTCTTAGAACAAATCGGCTTGCAGCTGCTGTGCGATCGTCGAGAAGGATCAAGGGGCGATCAGGTGCGCGTTTATCGGTTTGATGCAGAAGTCTGGGCGATCGCGCAAGAGGTGCTGGAGTATCGACAATCAAAGCGGCAAGCTAAGGCTCAGCAAGGCTTTGAACCTACTGTGGATTCGGTAGTCACAGGGGTGCCTTTTGTTGAATATATAAATAAAGGGGGGGGCGTGACTACTGAAGTTGCATCGCTCTCTGAGGAGTTAGTTGATGGGTTAGATATTCTGACTCAGGCTGTGGCGTGCCAAGAAAGGGTGCTGGTGCGATCTCTCTGGATGGCCTGGAATTTACCCCAGCGTTCTGCGGTGCTGATGCATCTGTCGGATGAGTTGCGGTCGCGGGTGATGGAAACGCTGGGATTGGTCAGTGGGGCGATCGTCCGGCGGGTGGGTAAAGTTGGAGATTGGCTCGTGGAGGCTGTGGAGGGCCTTCAGGTCAAAGTTCGACAGGAGTTAGGGGTGGCTCAGGTTTGGCGGGTGGTATTCGCTGAACTTGATCCGATCGATCTAGGCTAACTGCCCTCAAGCTGTGTTGGGTAGCAGTTAAACCTGCTCTGGTTTCCTAAACAGTGGCAGCAATGCTTGAAGGAGGTGGGAAGTGAATGCCAAGTACTAAGCGGGTAAAGAAGAAAATCTCCCGCATCTTGAAAGTCGTGGCAGAGCCATTGGGTTTACAGCCTCACAGAAGATTCCCCAGAGTTTGAGTGCATTGAGTCGCTCCATACTTCCTACGGCAATCTAGCAGAGATTCCAGAGTTGACAGATGTATATACATCTTCCAAAGCTGTGAAAACCTCGCAGCCCCAGCCTCCAATCCTTGAAAGCAAGCGCATTCTCAATATCAAGCGGAAGTTAGAGACGCCCCTAGCCTTATGGAGGCTCAGTGCTGGAGTCAGGCAAACGCGCAAGAGCGTCGTCGGAGATTCAAGTGGGCGATGGAGGCAACGCCAAAGCGCATCGAAGCTTTCAGGTATCGAGCATTGCTAAGCCAAGATGTTATGGCTATCCACATCCTTGAACTGCTAGGTGAACCTTTGACCCTACTCAACGCCTTACGGCATCTGAGGTTGGCTCACTGGCGATCGTGCTCGTGCCAACGGTGTAGTTGTCTCCGTGCTCAACGCCTTACGGCATCTGAGGTTGGCTCACCTGACCTCCTATTAATACAACGTTTTTAACGATCTAGTGCTCAACGCCTTACGGCATCTGAGGTTGGCTCACAATGGCGCGATCGTTGTGCTCACCCACCTCTCCCATGTGCTCAACACCTTACGGCATCTGAGGTTGGCTCACTTTGAGAACGGGTATCGTCTTGTACCGCGTAAGGAGTGCTCAACGCCTTACGGCATCTGAGGTTGGCTCACTTGAATCAAGGGCGCGTCAAGGTCAAGTGTCCAACGTGCTCAACGCCTTACGGCATCTGAGGTTGGCTCACATCTTCCACGCTTGATAGGCAGCATTCGCCCTGCGAGTACTCAACGCCTTACGGCATCTGAGGTTGGCTCACCATGATCGCTTCATCGTCGTGATGAAATTCCCCGATGTGCTCAACGCCTTACGGCATCTAAGGTTGGCTCACAGCAATTTATTGAGTTAGACGCTGAACTACTCAGATGTGCTCAACGCCTTACGGCATCTGAGGTTGGCTCACTATGGAAGGTTGCACCTGCAAAAACGGCTTTAGCAGTGCTCAACGCCTTACGGCATCTGAGGTTGGCTCACATCTATGAGCTTAAGAGACTTCTTACAAGAGATCAGTGCTCAACGCCTTACGGCATCTGAGGTTGGCTCACCTAACTTTTGCAGGCGATTAGCATGGTCTACCTCGTGCTCAACGCCTTACGGCATCTGAGGTTGGCTCACCTCAGTGGCGATCGAGTCCGACGAGAGGCTGTGTTTTGTGCTCAACGCCTTACGGCATCTGAGGTTGGCTCACGAGGCGGATCGTTTGAAAAAGCCTGCAAGCGATCGGTGCTCAACGCCTTACGGCATCTGAGGTTGGCTCACACCCACCAAGAGAATCCAAGAGGGTTTTTGGTGTAGTGCTCAACGCCTTACGGCATCTGAGGTTGGCTCACAACGATCGGGACTGCCTGCCGTCGAGCGGCAATGAGGTGCTCAACGCCTTACGGCATCTGAGGTTGGCTCACAACCAGCGGATAACATTGGCGCGATCGGGTATAGGAGTGCTCAACGCCTTACGGCATCTGAGGTTGGCTCACATCGTCCCATGCCAGCTTACGCCACTCGTTGACAGGTGCTCAACGCCTTACGGCATCTGAGGTTGGCTCACCTCCCCATCCTTCGTCTGCGTCTTCAGAGGCCATGTGCTCAACGCCTTACGGCATCTGAGGTTGGCTCACGAGTTGTAGCAGGAGCAGATCCCAAAATGTAACAGTGCTCAACGCCTTACGGCATCTGAGGTTGGCTCACGAGATGCCCAGTGCATACGTAAATTTAGTAGATTGAGTGCTCAACGCCTTACGGCATCTGAGGTTGGCTCACGCCTTGTGGAACGTTGCGCCGATACTCGTGCTTCAGTGCTCAACGCCTTACGGCATCTGAGGTTGGCTCACAGCACTACGGGAGCGGTCGAGCGCACTGGAGAGGACAGTGCTCAACGCCTTACGGCATCTGAGGTTGGCTCACATCCTCAGCGCACCTCTAGGATGCAACCTCAGATCCCGTGCTCAACGCCTTACGGCATCTGAGGTTGGCTCACCGGGAGATGGCGGCCACAGACCCAGACGCTTACCATCAGTGCTCAACGCCTTACGGTATCTGAGGTTGGCTCACCCCGGATCGGCCGTCCGGCGCACGTTAGCACCCGAGTGCTCAACGCCTTACGGCATCTGAGGTTGGCTCACAAGGTGTTTTGTGAAACCACCCCGCGCCGCACTCCCCATGTGCTCAACGCCTTACGGCATCTGAGGTTGGCTCACAAGTAAGTCGATCGCAAAGTCAACGGTAAGTAATTTGTGCTCAACGCCTTACGGCATCTGAGGTTGGCTCACGTTTACGGTCTAGCCATGTACGTGACTCCGGCTGAGTGCTCAACGCCTTACGGCATCTGAGGTTGGCTCACCTTAATGGGCAAGTCTTTTGCGTTGAAAATCTTAGGGTGCTCAACGCCTTACGGCATCTGAGGTTGGCTCACAGGTAAACGATCCTACAGCGCGATCGTGTCTGACAAGTGCTCAACGCCTTACGGCATCTGAGGTTGGCTCACGTGGTACGCACTTATTAATGAATGTCGCAGAATTCAGTGCTCAACGCCTTACGGCATCTGAGGTTGGCTCACTTAACTTGCCTTCCTGCTGCGCTTTTGGTTGCCGTGCTCAACGCCTTACGGCATCTGAGGTTGGCTCACGTTGTAGTAGAAACTCCTGGGGTGCCGATTAGCTGTGCTCAACGCCTTACGGCATCTGAGGTTGGCTCACCTGGTAGATGGAAAGCTACGACTCACTACCAAGATTGTGCTCAACGCCTTACGGCATCTGAGGTTGGCTCACTCACGATCCAAGTATTCGTAGGTAATACCGTCCCCATCGTGCTCAACGCCTTACGGCATCTGAGGTTGGCTCACAATGGGTGAAGAGAGCATAAGCAGCACCAGGTACAGTGCTCAACGCCTTACGGCATCTGAGGTTGGCTCACATCCCTCGCATATCCGATTTAGTGCTGCGGTGTCGCTGTGCTCAACGCCTTACGGCATCTGAGGTTGGCTCACTCCCACTCCCCAGTTTTTAGGACATGCCCTGATAGATGTGCTCAACGCCTTACGGCATCTGAGGTTGGCTCACGAGCGATCGGTCGATGAGATGGTTGAGCAATGGGAGTGCTCAACGCCTTACGGCATCTGAGGTTGGCTCACAACAGGGGAGCTGCCGCAGGGTAAAAATACGGCTGAGTGCTCAACGCCTTACGGCATCTGAGGTTGGCTCACAATAGTGTGTCTGCATTACAAAGCCGCTCCGCAAGTGCTCAACGCCTTACGGCATCTGAGGTTGGCTCACTGCTGAGCTTTATCTTTGGCGATCGCCGCTTTGCCCGTGCTCAACGCCTTACGGCATCTGAGGTTGGCTCACTCGGATTCTGCCACTACCACCCAGAGGCGATCGGGTGCTCAACGCCTTACGGCATCTGAGGTTGGCTCACGTTATTTTTGCCCAACCTAAAGTCACCTCGTCTGGTGCTCAACGCCTTACGGCATCTGAGGTTGGCTCACCTTCCTGCTAGGATCTTCCCACGGTTTGCCGGGTATGTGCTCAACGCCTTACGGCATCTGAGGTTGGCTCACCTTAACTGCACTTAAGATCGCTTGCTTAGCTGTAATGTGCTCAACGCCTTACGGCATCTGAGGTTGGCTCACATTTTCTAACGTTAGCCAGTATTTCTGTATGGTTGTGCTCAACGCCTTACGGCATCTGAGGTTGGCTCACATCGTCTGACTGCTTTTTTGAAAACAGGCACGCCTGGTGCTCAACGCCTTACGGCATCTGAGGTTGGCTCACAACTTAGAGGGATATTTTCTTAAAAGGTATCTTCCCCGTGCTCAACGCCTTACGGCATCTGAGGTTGGCTCACCTCAAGTGCCTCGCTATGAAGCCTTGCAGCAGGAGTGCTCAACGCCTTACGGCATCTGAGGTTGGCTCACCGTCAACGTATCACCTTTGGGGTGAGGTTCGCAAAAGTGCTCAACGCCTTACGGCATCTGAGGTTGGCTCACTCTAAGGCATGTCGATCGCCCTCCTTCCGATATCGTGCTCAACGCCTTACGGCATCTGAGGTTGGCTCACACCTCTCGACTGAAGCCATGCACTCGCAGCAATGAGTGCTCAACGCCTTACGGCATCTGAGGTTGGCTCACATTCCGTTTTGCTCTAATCGTGACCAGCTTGGCTAGTGCTCAACGCCTTACGGCATCTGAGGTTGGCTCACGCCTCTGGTCGCTCATCCTTCCCCAGCTCTTCCCGTGCTCAACGCCTTACGGCATCTGAGGTTGGCTCACCTCAAACAGGCGAAGGCGAATCAGGAGAGGCTGATGTGCTCAACGCCTTACGGCATCTGAGGTTGGCTCACGCTCCGCCATTTGGTAAAGCTGCTCTAAGCTATAGGTGTGCTCAACGCCTTACGGCATCTGAGGTTGGCTCACGTAATGAAAAGCGATCGCTATGCAGGCATTGTGAGGGTGCTCAACGCCTTACGGCATCTGAGGTTGGCTCACACTTGTCTATCACCGTCAATAACGATATTGACCTGTGCTCAACGCCTTACGGCATCTGAGGTTGGCTCACTCGGCAAAACGATCGCAGAATTTGTTAACGGAATATTGTGCTCAACGCCTTACGGCATCTGAGGTTGGCTCACACGCCTCACCCCCTAGCTCGTCTTCAGCTTCGTTAAGTGCTCAACGCCTTACGGCATCTGAGGTTGGCTCACCCCAGAAAACAGCGAATATGAGTATCTGCTCTGGCTGTGCTCAACGCCTTACGGCATCTGAGGTTGGCTCACAACTACGATCGAGCAAAATTTAGTCAACAACAGCTAAGTGCTCAACGCCTTACGGCATCTGAGGTTGGCTCACCAACACCTCCGCTTGCTTAATGCCTTGCATCACTAGTGCTCAACGCCTTACGGCATCTGAGGTTGGCTCACATGGTGGTGCCGGACGGCAGCCATGTGGCTCATGCGTGCTCAACGCCTTACGGCATCTGAGGTTGGCTCACAACTACAACAAGCTACACGGCTTCACCCAGACGAGTGCTCAACGCCTTACGGCATCTGAGGTTGGCTCACAACTATTGGGAGGTGCAAAGCTTGCTGAACTACACGTGCTCAACGCCTTACGGCATCTGAGGTTGGCTCACAGCGACCACTGAAACCCTTGCATTGCAAGAGTCCACAGCAGAATATACAAGTACCCTATCTTATCTGAGTGCAATGTTTCCAATTCCCTTAAAAACACCCTAAAAGACACTGAAAACGATCGCTACACCCGTTATCTACAGACAGTTGCTTTGAACGACAAGCATTGATAGTCAGATCAATGAAGCTGAAAGTCAAAGCCAGTAGAGCTTTGTAGACACCATTCATGATTATGGCTCCTCACAGCCGGATATCCTTGCATTAAACAACCCGATAATTTTTGCCCTCTGAAGCCCAGACCTCTGGACGGTTACAAAGTTGCAATCGTTCGACACAGCGGTTGCAGAGTCCCGCCAAGAGTAGACTATCCTCGGCTGTCAAAATCTGTTCCAATTCCCACCTGAGTTTTTCTCGATCGCGCTGATTGAGTCGGCATCGAAAAATAGAAAGCTGAATACTCTCGCCATAGCCCTGCAAAAGCTTGTAAGCTTTGCGCCATCGTTTTGGATCACGGATGTCATAGCAAACCAGATACCAGTTCTTACTTTCTGCCATGATTTACGTCATCGTAGGATCAGCTGAGCAAACAGCCCGCCTTCCCCCATCCACTCTTTTTCGAGCAGACGGACTTCTAGTTCGAGCAGACGGCGATAGGTCAGAGAATAACCTGTCATGGGATGTTTCCAGGTTTCTTCTTTACGACGCTCATACAGGTTGACAAACTTACGCCGACCGCCATCGCTGAGCCAAACCTGCTGCCCGCGAACCTCGAAATCTTTTTGGACAGCCCACTGCCCTCGATTAATGGAACCCATGATAGGCAGATCCACTAAGGGCACTCTAAAAATTTCCATCAGATCTAGAGCCAGTGGGGGTGCTTGGGTACGGGGCTGGTGATAAAACCCTAGTGCGGGTTCTAGCCCGACCGCCAAGACAGCATTCATCACATCTTTGAGCAGTAAGGCATAGCCAAAGCTTAGCAATGCATTGAACCGATCTTTGGGTGGACGACGATTGCGACCTGCAAAGCGCAGCGCGGGATCAACATTCTCAGAAATCAGGGAAGGTAATGCCCCAAAGTAGAGCGCTGCTAGATTGCCTTCTAACCCCAGTAAGGACTCCAATGATTTCGCTTGAGGGACTTGCTTGAGGATAAGCTTCATCTGAGCGATTGCTCCTGCAAGGGGTTCAGGCACTGGATTGATTCCTCGCTGTCCCCGCATCAAGAACTTGCGTTGCCCTTGCCCTCGACAGTTCACGAGCTTTTGTGCCAGCGCTAAACAAATTTCTGGGTTGCTCAATGCCTGGTACTGCCGAATCCGGCGCTGGATACTGCCCCGGCGCGCATCAAAGCTGCCCAGGTAACGCCCACCCCCGGAAACAAAGTGAACGCCGATTTCCTGTTCGGTACAGAAATGGAGCGCTTGGGTTGAGATCTGAGAAAAGCTGTGGAGTACCACCTGTCCCACCTGACGAGCCGGAATCTTTTCGGCAGGCTGAGTTTTCTTTGTAGCTCCGCTGATGCGACGAGTAATTTTGAGCTGCTCTCCACTTCTGCCGATCGAGGTTCCGGGTTCTAGAACATGCAGCACCTGGCGTTCATCATCTTCAGGAAACAGCCGAATCGGCTGCCATTCCTTGTCATGAGCCAGTCGCGCTTCTTCGGGCAGGCAGACAGGAGCTAATGAACATCGAGCACATAGCCGTTCGTTGTCTGTCACAGGTGGGCGATGCGTTGAGTGGCGCAGCAACCGAGCTTGGGCGATCGCCTCCCGCACGACGGCTCTACCTGCCTCATCTAAAGGAATATGCACCAGCACATGATCGGCATGGTAGCGGACTCGCCCCTCTTGAATCGTGACTCCCAGAACAGCTTCCAGCAGGCAAGCATAGGCAAGGATCTGGAGGCGATCGCTCTCCCAAGCCTGGGGTTGATTTTGCTCATCGCGATGGCAGCGTCCCCGCTTGTGTTCGTAAGGAATCGTCTGACCCTCGCGGGTGCGGAGGGCATCGACTCTGCCGCGCAAGCCCAGTTCTTCACTTTCGAGAAACAGTTCTTCCCACTCCTCATCTTCCTGTTTCTCTAGTTCCACATGGAGCCTACGTCCGGCAAAGACCGCAGCATCTTGAGTGTAGAGTTCTTCAACTTCTTCGAGGTAAAACAAACGCGGACAGTAGGCCATTGCGTGAAGGGCAGACACACGGATCGTGTCTTGCACTTCAGCAGGAGGTTGTAGTGTTTTCATAGTGGTAAAAAATGAAACCCTGTAGGGAAATGGGTTGGTTAAATTGGGAGATACATCCAGCTAAACAAGCGTGAATTTGGTTCAACGGATTTTGCATGTGCTTCGCACACGGAAAACTAGGGGATTCAACCCATCCCAAACTGACGTCAGAGCAAGGTGTAGTTAGGTGAGCAAACCAGCTTGTTGAAAAATCTGTTCTGCCGTAAGGCTCAACCCTGGTAAGAGCGGATCAGCGATCGCAGTTTGACCCCGATAGGTCTTAGGAATCGCCTCTGGAGTAAATGCTGTAATGCTTTTTGCACGAGGGTCAACGACCCAAACACAAGATACGCCAGCCGTAAGATAATCGGTTGCCTTCTCGGTCATTTCGCCAAACGTTTGCCCAACCGAAACAATTTCGATAACTAATTCAGGTAGAGCCGGACACGCCTCATCTTTCATCCATTCGGCAGGCAGGCGATCGTAAGAAATATAGATCAGATCAGGTACAGGAACCCAAGATTCATTATTACGAGTTAAAGAAACTGCCCACTCAATTCGCACTCTTCCTTGCAGCTGACTCCATTGCCCTAACAAAATGAATAAAGCGCCTGTTAGAGAGCTATGGAAGAACTTGGGAGCCATGTCAGAGGGGTGAAATTTTGGAACCGCTTGCCCATTCACGAGTTCATAGATGATATCGCCTTCAGGGAGGGCAAAAAACTCTTCTAGAGTAAGCCGTTGATGTGTGATCTGAACCATAAGCGCGATCAGACAAACGAGGGTGCTGTTTTCAAGTGTAATGCTGATTGTGAAGTGCCGCCCTCCTCACATCGCCTGACGGCATTTGAGGTTGGTGGAGGGCTTCAAATACTATGCAGTTTTCAAGGTTCGGCAAGCTCAAAAGTCAAAAGTTATGATTTACCTCTCTTTGGCGATCGCTTTCCCTTAATAGGTGCTTCTAAAGGTTGAGGGGTGGGAATAGTGACTAAACACTCCTGACAAAATTCATTACTCCAATCAAATCGCTGAAAGGTTCCCTTACTAGTTTTACGATCGACCCAAATAGGTAAACTAATCAAACCCCGGTTATCTTTAACTAACCAACGAATTTCACCATCTGTTTCTCGGTATGCCCGAATTCCATTGACCATTGACCAAGATTCACCCAAGCTCATGCCACCAAATCGAGTGATTTGAGATGGAGTTGAGAGGGCGATCGCCACCCGTTCTGCTAATGTTACTGTTGCCAACTCTTCACTAGAATCAACCCGTACTGTCACTTGCAAGTCAGTTAAAAGCTCCTGGTGATTAGGTTTGGAGAACTTACTAGTGGGATAGGTGCCCATATGAGTCTTGCTGAATTTATGATGGCGTTGTTTCCGCACAATTCGAGAAATTGGTGGATCGGTGCCAATGATGCCAGTCGCTAACATCACTCCTAGATGCGCTGTCATGTCTATTTCACCTACGAGAGACAGCAGCAAGCCATAAATCGTTGAAGGTGGCGGATAACAGTAGGTTTCTTTGTAGTCCCGTGCAAAGCTGCGAGGGAAACTTGTGCAGGGGCAATCGAGATATAACTGCATTAGACAGCAGCCTCCGTTTTTAAGAGAGCCTTGGCAGTGGCGATCGACTCTTTAACCCCACGACAAACCTTCACTCCTAATTTTTCTAGCTGCTCACGGTAGAGAACATTATCGGCAATCTCACCACCTACAATCAGTTCTTCTGCTTTCACATCTCCGACCTCAACCAAACGAACTAAGCGTGAACACCCTACTGAATTGCCCATTCGCTTAAAGCAATCCATAATCCAAGGACTAGGATCTTCGGTGACACGAATGACAATCGATTCTGGGCGGAAGTCGTACAAAAATCTGGCATGGTTGCCGCCAACATGGCGCACTGCACCAATTGCATCCAACACCACCGCTGCACGGCTCGTATCTTGGAGGCTTTCGGGGGTAAGGGCGATCGTGTATTGATAGGCAGTGCAGTGGACTTCGGTGCTATGAATCGAAGTCTTATTTTTTGTTCCACCCTTGGAACCAAATGCAATGTCACCCCAAAACGGGTCAAGACTAATGGCGCGGCTGATTTCTAACGCTCCCCGACGCTTGGTAGTCGCGTCTTCATTATCCTTGCCTTTTTTGGCATCCATGAAGCCAAACAAATCATCATCGATGTATTTCTTGGGACTAAATTTTTCGTCCTTAAAGTTGTATTGATCTTTATTTGGATCAAACGTGCGGTTGGTTGATTCCGCATGAGAATTTTGCAAGTACTCCCGCAATCCCCAACGAATCGCTTCTGCACTGACTGTAGTGTATTGGTCGTTGCCACGGGTGATTTTTTGTAGGGTCGATAGCGTGCTGCCATCGCCTTCCCCCCGGTTGTTTGCGGCCACCGCAGTGGAGGTTACGATCGTTGCAAATAGATGTTGAGACATGGTGATTTCTCCAAATTAGTGAGTGAAACAAATTACACAGAGTGAGACAAATTACAGGACGTTGGCAGTTTCTGCGGCAGGCTCTTGCTCCAACACCGTTTCTTCTTCCTTGGTTTTGCCCTTGTAGGTGGCGATCGCCAGAAGAGTTAAATCCCTCGCTTTTCGCCAGTTTGATTCCTGATGAATCCACCAAAAAATCTGTGGCCCTGCGGCACGGGCAGCTTTACTACGAAACTGGCTCAGGAAATCGACCAAAGCGGTCGCAAATTCCTGTTGCGTGCTAGGACGTTGCAAACGGTAAATGACCTTATCGGTCACTTGACCATAATCAAGCGGTCGCCCTTGCTTTTGTGCCTGCTGAATCTGGTCACGCAGAAACGCGCTAAACGCCCCTTGCACCGCATCAAACAACACTTGCTCATCTGCATTTAAGTGTTCAGTCATGACAACAAGTCCTCTCCGATCTTCTGGATAAATAGTGGTTGCTTTGCGAAATTCAAAAAATCCGCTGTACCAAACCTTATTGGTGATCAGGTTGTCGCTGATCCAAGCCAGCACCTTGGATTCTGCCAACCACGTTCCGCTGCCGTTTTGTGTCAACTTGACTCTGGGCGGCAACAGCCGAGAGGCAATTTCATAGAGTCCCAACACCTGGTCGTTGACCTGCACTCGATGCACAGCCTGCTTGAGGTAAGACTGATTACCATCCCACGGCTGATTCCCAAGCTGGTAGACCTCGCAGTAGTCCACTCGAAATTGTTGGGAATCTTCGACCAGTTTTTCACGCAACAAAAAACTTAAGGCAGATTCTCCAGCACTACTGGCTCGAAAGCTGCGATAGGTGCGCCCTGGCATCCTTCGGCGCAGATTCACCCATTCCTTTAAATTGCGAACTTCAGGAATCACGAGCGCAGAACGATACCCTGGTAGCTGGTAATAGCCGCAGGCCAGCGGCAGAAATAGTAGTGATAGGAATCCGGTAGGCGACTCAACGTACGCTCCGTTGACAAAACATTCCACTAACCCTGGCAAATGATGACCCTTGAGAGGAATGTCGGCTTTGAAGGCCCCTTTACTCGTGAATGCTTCCTTAAAATCACGCGTATAGTAACAATCCACCACAGGCCGATAATCAATCCGAATTTCGGGTTTATCGTCCTCGACTAAAAATGCAAGAGGAACAGCTTGCTTCTCACGAGTGCGCTGCTTACTGTGTTGCAAGAACGTGGATACCACCCCTTCCGTGAAGATATAGCGACCCTGTTCATCTAGCTTGAGTGCAGGCACCTCCAGATAACCCTGCTCAGAACGATAAGTTTGGCTCAAGAGCCATTGGACAGCTTCTAAATCGCTTCCCTCCCACAATAATTTCACAGCATCTTCAGTCACCTCCCACTGTATTGGGGCATCAGTGGGGGCGATCGCTGACAATGCTAGCGCCAACCCAGCTATCCCTGCCCGATGGGGTAACAATGTGTTTGGATCGAAGATTGACAATACAAGTTCAGTCAAAATTAATCACCTCTTGCCCAGTTGATAAGCACCAATATCCGATGAGTAGCCCCAGGCATCTGCCGGAGCCACCGGATACCGCCGACATTTTTTCCAACCTTTGGTTTGCTTACCACTGACCACTAGCGGCACCGTATAGCGTGGCAAAAGCTTGGCGGGTAGCTTCTCTATCGTCTTCACATCCTGCTCTAGCAGTGCTGTTGTGGTGTATCCGGCTTCTCGCAGTGAGGCTGGGTAGGTGCGCCATTCGCCATCGAGCCATACAGAGTCACGATCTGGTTTACCCTGCACGGCTGCTTGCTCTAGCCACAAAGCTAGGTCTGCCTGGCACACCTCTGCCCCAAAGCTTTGAAGCAGGGCAGCACCCATGTCTAGCTCGTCTTGTCCGTAGGGAAAGCCCACTTTATCATCGGGATAGAACAGTGCATCTAAGGCATGACCACAATAGCGACGATTCAATCGTCCTAACCGTTGGATTAAACCTGGCGGATCGGCAATTTGGGACACCAATAACGTGGCAGATAAATCCAGCGACATTTCAGCTACTTGAGTTGTTATGGCTAAAACGGGTATGCCGATGATGAGATGAGATGCAAGGCTTAAGTACCACCAATCTAAAAGTGCATAGTCAAATGTCGGCTTTTTGAGCAGAGTGCAGTACCACTTGAACCAGAAAGTCAACGGTGCGCCTGGCTTAAAGGCATCTACTACTGCTCGGTGGTGTTGTACGCGATCACCATACTTGTAGCGGCTGTGGTAGAGCAATGGTTTTAAGCCACGCTGCTGGGCTTCCTCAAATACAGCGATCGCCGTATTTACCTGATTACATACCCACAAAATCTTACCGCCCTTGTCAAATTCGGCTTCCACCCGCTCCCAGTCCGGTGCATCTGCCAAATGAAACCGATACCGGAGCTTGGTTTCCAGGTCTTGCGGCCCCTGGATGATTTTGACGGACTCACCCACAGCTTGCTCAATCGTCTCCACTTGCCACGGCAAAAATGAAGCTGACATCAGCAGGATAGGAGCTTTGACCACTTGCAAAAATCGCAGCAGTGCCCCAAATAGCTTGTCATCGTAGCAATGGACTTCATCAAAGACAAAGGCCGCTTGGGCGATCGCGGGAAAGCAATACATCGGGCGGCGATTGCACTGCAACAGCCCCAACACCGTATCCACTGTGCAAACACTCACTTTAGTACTCCAAGCTTTGAAGGACTCTAGCTTGGTTTCCAGGTCATCATCATCCCCAGTGGAATGCAAGTCTAAATGCTCCAGATCGACCGCTGCCCGACCATGCAGCAAGGTTGAGTCTACTTTTTCATGGGCATAGTCCAGAAAGCCTTCAGTACTAGTGCCTGTTGTGGGATAGCAGAAAAACAGCTTCCGCCCCACAGCATGGCGTTTTGCCCAGTTGTAGGCTCCTAATGTTTTACCCGTGCCGCAACCAGCCCTAGCCATCGTGACCCGTGAGGTTGCATTGCCCAACAGCTCTTGAAAGGGTCGTAACGGTTCGCCGTTCAATCGTTCTTTCACCACATGCTGCAATTCAGGTTCCGTCAGCGTGTAACGAATTTGCGTCTGAATCCACGGTTGGATTTCTACATCGTTTGCAGGGAGGGCTGAACCACTAGTGTCTCCTGCCACAAGCAATGCTTTGACCACAGCCGTCAAAACGGGATCAGCATCCCATGTGGCAAATTGCTGTAGGAGCAGTTGTCTACGCTGTTTGATGTCTGCAATCGTCCAGGTGGTGGGTAAGCCTTGGGGGAGTTTTGAATCTAACCCACAAATCTTTTGTCCGTAACGCAACAATCCCTGGAAGTGTTGATGATTGGTGTAGAGTAGCAGGCGATCGCCCCGTGTCCACTCATCCACACCCGATTCTCGGATCTCCCCGATCTCATCGGTTTGCTTTCCTGATGCACCGCCTAGCTTGAGATGATGTCCACCCGCAGCGGCGATCGCTACCATCAAATCACCCTCTCCTGTGGATAACCAATCTCTCAATTCCCAGGCCAACAAGACCGACAAAGCCTCATGCCGCATTAGTTGCGGATTCTCCATTGGGTTCTTGAGGTTACGAACCACAGCTTGAAAATGGTCATTGGCTTTACCCAAATCATGAAGAAAAGCCGCAAGCCGAGCCGTCGCACGCAAGGTTTCAAAATCCTGAGATAGCCCAAACTGTTTGATTAATCCATCGCCTAATTCATCGAGCAGCGTAGTCACCGCTTCGACCACAGCCGCTGTATGCCCAGTTAAGGTATAGGCTCCTTTCCACGGTATTTCCTTTGATTTTGCTAATAGCAACTTGGGTCGTAGAGTTTGGCTTTTAGCTGGCATCTGCTTCCTCCTGGATGGGATAAAACCAGCCACATCCAAAATGTTGCCGTCCGCCTAATCCATGCCATTGCAGCTTTAGAGAATGCTCTTGGCTTAGCCCTTCGACTACCACGCCATAGCCAACGATTTTCTTATCCTTTACCTGTAACGTGCGTCGTGCCAGGTCGCCGTCACTATCACTAGGAATAAAAGCTTTTCCCTTGATTTCTAATCGTTCCAATCCTTTTTGGCATGACTCCAGAAAATATCGCGGTACATCAGCATGATCGATCGCTTCTAACTTAAACGTCACCATTCTGGACGCCAAAGTATCACTTGCTTCTGGCAACGTAATTCGGGGCTGAATTAATCGAATGAGATGACCTCGAATGTCAAAGACCTGATTTTGCAGAAATCGATACCAGAGCTGCATTTGCTCTGATGGGCAACGCACTCTAAATAGTGAGCCTCGATTCAGAAAAATCAACCCTGCTCGATCGGGAATGCCCGGTACACTGCATAGGTGAACCTCTGCTGGCAGATCTTTAGGAAGTGATTCATCTTCAGTTTCTTGAAGTAGTTTCTTGATGGCAGAATATAGCGCATACCCATGATCCGCAGGCAATGTTTTACCTCGTAGCGCGAATTGAATCTCCAAAAAATTCATGGTTATAGTCCTCCAAGTATTGCTCATTCATCCCAATAACTTCAGCTCTCACTAACTGCACTAACTCCGGCGGCTCCCGCACGATCGCTCCCTTGCCATACCCCAACACCCATCGCTTCAGGTCATTCATACCCCTAACCACCATGTGCAGCGTCATTGACCCATCTGGATGTTCTTGAATCTCCTGTGTGGGATGCCAGCGCCGCTCTCGCACATAGGGCGCAGCGGATGCATCAAACCAGATAGCAACAGGCTGGGGAATACCACCCGCTTCATGCTGAAAGATCATTTCTAGATGGTCTTTAGCATCAAAGGTCGGGTCAGGGACAAACATTTCCTTGAGCAATTCCAGATGTTTGATGCGATCGACCCGGAACCAGCGAATCTCTTGGCGCTGATGGCAGTGTCCAATCACATAGGCATTTGTGCCCCTGTAAATATGCAATAGATAAGGATCAAGCCTACGTTCTGAAACTGCATCTCGGCTGGCGGTGTAGTAGGTCATCTGCACCGAATGCTGCATGCGGCAGGCATCTTCTAGCTTGTGCCAAACCTCTGGATCAAGGTCGGTCGCAGCCCCTGAGCGAAACAAGATCCGTTCATCAGCGACCTGCTGTAGATCGACCCAGGTTTGCTCTGGTAATCGCTCACCCAGTCGCACAATGGCAGAGCGCAAATCCTGAGCATAGGTTGACCCTGCATAAGCTTCTAGCATCCTGGCTCCGAGCGTCAGTGCAAACAACTCCCCCTTACTGAGGGTGATGGTCGGCAACCGCCATGCCGGGTCAGTGTAGTAAAAGCCCTTTTGCTTACTAGACTCTAAAGGAGCATGGTAGCGATCGCGCAGAAAGTTAATATCACTGCGGATGGTTCGCTCACTTACCTCGAGGACATCAGCCAGACTCTCGGCAGTATGGCGTTGGCTGGATCGGAGCAACGCATCAAGTTGCAGTAACCGTTCTAGATGGCGAGACATACCTTACCCCTGATGATTTAACCTCATCTTAGTGACCCTACCCTGCAAAAACGTTTCCGCTTTGCAGAGTTATGGAAAGAATTTTGTGCTGATTTTCTTGGGAACACACTTAAAAAGAAATTATCGAGTCTCATACCAACCCTATCGCGATCGCCATTCTCATTTAGCCAGGGGGCAGTTGCAATAAGCCCAGTAGCTTTGTAGAGCAATTGGCTACCTCTACGAGAAATCAATGCTTTGACCCTCTTACATGAACTTATTGATCTTTGTTCATGTAGGATACGAACAGCCTATTCTTCTCTCCTCATGAAGGTCAACCGTCACGACCAGGCGAAGATTCTCTCTCCTAGCGAAATTAATCGACTCTTTAGCCAGGGACTTACGACACCTAGAGATCGATCGCTATTTGGTATTTGTCTCTATACTGCCTGCCGCATCAACGAAGCTTGCTTACTGCATACGGCTGATGTGTATAGCGCTAGAGGGGAAGTCAGAGAACGTATCACCTTTCGGCGTGAAACCACTAAAGGCAAACAGTCTACGCGATCGATTCCGGTATCGCCAGAGCTAAGAGAGTTGCTAAAGGGCTACCAAAGCAGTAAGCCGTACCTGTTTCCCGGTAGACATGGACGTGGGCATCTCAATCCGCGATCAGCAGATGCGATTTTGCGATCAGCATTGAGTGAGTTGCGTATTGAAGGGGCAGCAACCCACAGCTTCCGGCGAACGGCGATCACCCAGATGCACAATGCCAGGGTGCCGATTAAGCATATTCAAACGATTTCAGGGCATAAAACCCTGGCAGCATTGCAGCGCTATGTCGAGGTGACAGAACAGGATAAAGAGGCGGCGATCGCGGCGTTAACTTTTCGCTCCTAGTTGGTTTGTCCAAATCGCTGCATCATCGACTTAGCGCGTTTAAGGTTTGCCACCTGCTGCCGCTGTTCATTCTTCTCCTTTGCCTCCAGAAGAACTGCCGCCAGGGCTTCAGAATGTGCCTCACAGTATTCAAACATGGCTTCAATCAGAACCTCGCGGCTGATGCTGTTGTCACGGCATAGATCCTGTAGACGATCGATCAGCCCTTGCTCTAGCCGCATTGTGGTCTGCTTGGTCTGCAAAACCTGATGAGATTCTTGAAGTGTAGATATCTGTACTTCTGGATATCTAGATATCTGAGCATCTAGAACTATAGGTGCGATCGACGCATCTCGGTTAGGTACTGTTGGACGGTTGCGCTGTTTTAGCCGTTCTAGTGCATCACTCATTGCAGCGCCTCCGCAACTTGTTCAAAAGGATATTGCAGGTCAGACTGTCCTATTTCAGAGAGCAGCTTGCCCTGGCGGATGGCATTTTTAAACTTTTCAGACTCCCGAACTGATGCCAACATAGGGATGTCTCCAGCATACTCACGCATAGCTTCAATGTTCTGCCTGCCTTCAAGGGTTTGAGTGTTGCCCACCCAGCGATCGCGGAAGGGGAGAATTCCTAGAATCTTTCCCGCAAATGCCATCAGGTTTTCTTGCTCAGTGAGAAAGTCTAATGTGTCAATCAGGCTGTTCATGCCCTTAACGTTGGCTTCTACGGGAATCAAGACATAATCTGAGGCTCCCACAGCCGTGAGGCAGAGCTGAGAGCGAGAAGGCTGTACGTCAATTAAGACATAATCAAACATCTGAGCCACTGCTTTGAGGCGCAGCTTTAGAATGAAGGCTCCAGTTCCGCTGCTGCTAAGGTAGTCAGAAACTTTGAATAGTCCGCGATCGGCTGGGATGAGAAATAGGTTCTCATAGCTGGTTTCGTAGATACCGTCTTCAGTAGAGACTTGTCCGGTTAGCACCTCTAGCAGACTGGGCTGATTGGGCAAAACCTCGTGATTGAGATAAAAGGTAAGGTTGGCTTGGGGGTCAGAGTCAATTGCCAGAACCTTCTTGCCCCTTTGAGCCAGGATCAGGGAGGTAAAAAAGATGCTGGTGGTTTTTCCCTGCCCTCCTGAGAGTGAAATGCATGAGCAGGTTCGCACAGGCAAAATTCCAATTCAATACCGTCAAGCATACAGTCTAGACTCACAGAATTCTAGATGTCCAGATATCTTTAAGTACAGGTATCTACACTTCTAGAATATAAGAATATGGATGGTTTCAAAGCTGAAAGCCTTTGATCTCGTAGATTTTATAGCATTTAGTATATCTAGGTATCTGGACATATAGATATCTACAAGTATATTTCTATCTATATTGCCTCTTTGTCTGGGTGATCGCTCTCTAGGGAATACTCAAGACTGCCCCCCCTTTTTTCTACTTGATATGGTTAAGCTTCCAGAATGCAATCGCTGCCAGCTTTATGCCCATGATCCCCACCTCGTCTGTGCAGTGCATCCAATAGGAGTAGAAGGCAATCGCTGTCCTGACTTTGAGATTGATCCACTATTGGAGCCAGAAGAGGTATGGCAGCCAGAGGCAGCCAGTTACTACAACGGTGAGTTGATTATGCAGCCAAAGCGATACTCGACCCAGTTGCAACGGCTAGACCTGTTAGATTTGCATCCAATATTCACTGGGCGTTGCCCTAGCTGTGAGATACCTATTCTTCAAACTCACCCGCATCGCGTTCACTGGGATTGCTCGACATGCAATTGGAAGGATGATCTACTGTGACTACGTTCCTGAAGAAGCGCCTCTGTTGATCAGGTTTTCTAACCATCAATCCTATTTCTACGCCAGTGCATGGAGTGATTCAGCGGTTGAAAGGCTTAACTTGCCTTCTTGCCAAAATTCACCTCAGCCAGAGGATTACAGCCCACAAACGTCATAGAGTCTTCATCGAGGAAGCCCGCGATCGCCATTTCCAACACCGCCTCAACGGGGTAGTCAATCTGAGCCGCGTAAGCCACTAGCCCTAGCCTAATTTTCTCAGGTAGAGCAGCCAGGAAGGTCTGAGCAACTTCAGCGGAGAGGTGTTCGGTTTTCGTTTGCATCAGGACAGCCTCGTCTACTTGATACGACTGTTATAGCGTGGTCGGGCACTCTGGATCATCAGTGTCTCAATATACTCAACTTGCTGCGCAGTCTGGCGATCAACCCCCACAGCAGCAATACGTACATCATCTGGGTCAAGGCGATCGATAAAAGCCCAAGCTAAGGCTTTGTGTCCATTACGGAACCGTCGCCTTAAGTTAGTCGCAATCCCAATATACAAAATTCCTTGCGATCGATGCCGAAAAGCATAGAATCCAGGAAAATTTGGAACGGTTTCAAAGTCGCGGGTTAACGGATAACATCGGGGGAAAGGAGCAGTGTCCAGCAGTTCAAGAAACCTCTGTGCTTCTGCCTTGAGAACATCGCTCATATCGTTGAAAATGTCATTAGGAGCAGGAGTGGGCGATTTTCGTTCCGAGGTACTGCGTTCAACTTACAGAAAAACCGGGCAGACGAGCATTTTCTCATCCATTGACCCATTGATAGCAATATTGTGGAATCTCCAACACTCAAGATTGTCATCAACAAGCGTCAGCAGAAAAACCAGTTCTTTGATGAAAAGCTAACAGAAAACCTATTGCTGAGAATGATGCAAATTCCTGCGGGCAACTTCTTGATGGGTTCCCCTCCAGATGAGATCGATCGCTCCGACTCAGACTTACCATAAGAGAAAAGAATTTTAGAGGCGATCGCCCCCATGTCTGATCTGCTTTCTCCTCCCCCTAATTATGATGACTTCCTACGGGACTTAAAGGAGCGGATTCAACGCGCTCAGGTGAGAGCTGCCTTGGCGGTGAACCGGAGCTAGTATTGCTTTACTGGCATGGGGTGGGAGATCTTGACTCGTCAGCAGTACGAGGGCTGGGGCGCTAAAGTGGTCGATCGCCTCGCAAAAGATCTAAAGCAAGAGTTTCCCAACATTACTGGATTTAGCTCACGCAATCTCAAATACATGAGAACTTTTGCAGAAGTCTATCCTGATCAGCAAATTGTGCAAGAGGTGCTTGCACAAATTACTTGACATCACAATATTGTTTGGGTCGAATCGATGAGTAACTTCTGCTATCTCAAATGATTAAGCAGTCCTGCAATTTCTAGGCGATTACAGGACTTTCAATACTCAAATTACTCTAGTTGTGATGTCGAGCAACTTGGCTTACAGAGATGGCCATTACCGATCAATCGATACTCACCATCAAATTCTTGCCGTTTCTCATGGCCAAAGATACTAAGGTCGGTCTACTCCCCTGACTTTGAATCACCGTTAGCTTAGGCCGATAGCTGTAAGTCGGTACTGGACTAATAGCGAGATTCCAGAATGCAACAGTGCAAAGGTCTTCAGGTTTGTCTTGACCTAGCACTGCCTCATCGTAGAGGCGACAAAAGCCACAACTAGGCGATCGGGTAGAGGGATTGAAAAAAGGGCAATCACCACACTGAGTAGGTTCAAGATCTTCAGGTGAAACGGTTTGGTCTAACATTGGGTAATCCTTACATATAGGTGTTGGGAAAGCGCTTAGATTAGCTGTCGGAGCGCTTTCTCTATGTCTATTATTATAAACTATCAATTGATAGTTTATGCAGTTTTAGACTTAATAACTCACAATTGATAATTGAGGTTGTGAGCGGTGTTTAATGAAGGTTAGGAAAGTGATAGAAGGGAGTTTCCCTGGCTTGGGTGCAAAAATCAAACAGGCTAGAGAATCAGATACGCGATCGTTGATTGAGATTTGCGCTCTTATCGGTATGACGACCGCGAACTGGTACAAGATAGAGGCAGAAGAAACTAAGGCTCTGCCGCTTGAGACGCTCAGGCGAATTGAAGAAGTTCTGGGTATTAACTTTGGCGTAGAGTTGTAACTTCGGACAAGTGCTGTCTGCTAATCACACATTTAATATCCTCATGTCATATGCTTACTGACTGATATCTATGGTTTTAGCGACTTGTCCCCAAGCCTCATTGAAAAGATCTTCCAACACGCCTGCCTCTGTGAGTCAGCGATATGATGGTGGCAAATTCGTTTTGGAGATTGAGGACATTGCCTTTAGTCAATGGCTTGTGTTATTTCGCTGTGCTTTAGGGTTAACCCAAGGTGATGTAGCTGAAAAGCTTGGCGTAAGTTCTCAATCCATTGGTCAGTGGGAGAGGGGCGATCGCATATCGAATATTACGCCAGATCGCCTCATTGCCATTTGCAATACCTTCCGGTGTGAAGCTGATCATGTGCCCAAGAAAGGGGCGAACTTTATCAACTGCTGATGTGATTTATCTTCGCTACCTTTCAGGGTGCAGTGCCAGCGAGGGGGAGATGACCAGCGCTGAAGCAGTAGCCAAAGATCAGCGACTTGGGGTTTGGAGCAGCCCCGAATTTGTAATGCCTTGGGACTGGCGTAAATCTCATTGAGCTTGATTGACTCTGCGGGCGCGGGATTTGACAAGGGCGATCGCTTCAGGTGTAAAAGGCTTCAAATGCAGTCGCTTCATTCCCTGCGTGAAAGGCTTGAAGCGGATGCCCTGGTGATTGAGCTGTGATGGCCAATCGTCTACTTCCCATCTGCCGTTTATCAGGTTAACCCCTTTCACCTCTCCGCTCTCTAGCAGCCTCAATACCTCTGTCTGCTGAGCCTCAGTTTCACAGCATAGCCCTTTGAAGACTTGTTCAAGGGTGAGCGATCGCCACACCTCAAACAGCCGGACGATCGCGCGATGTAGACTCCTGAGTGGGCAACTAGCTAGTTTCTTTGTAGATAAAGATATGTTGGAGTAAGCCGTACTCAGGCGAATCCAATTGATGCCTTTTGACTGCAAGCCTCTGAGTTCTGCTGCTGTGCTAGAGGCGGGAAAAACAATGAAATCTTCTCGCTCTTGGTCAGTTGAGGTTTTGTAGCTGGCTCTGAAATAGGGCGTTTTGTCTTCAACCTCGACACCTTCCATCTTGCTCAGCTCGACTAACCAGATATGCTCTGCTAAATCCACAGTACTTGTTATTCCAGATGAGTCATATCGGTCTGCTAGGTTGATCCAGTGAGGATGATTATGGTCTAGCGCCTTTGAGATGTGTCCGCTGTAGATGATGAGATTTTTACCTTGAGTAGGAACCATCTCAACCACCACCATCTTCTCAGTGGGTGCATCAAACATCACTGGGCAATGCGATGGTGCTTTGATCTTTAAGCTACGAGCCACGGGGTGGATAAAAGTAACCTCAAAGCACTTAGCTTCCCTGTACTCTAAAGACTGGTGCGCTGTAGCCAAAGAAGTTGATATGCCATTCCAAGTTACTGGGCGTAGCTGCTGCTCCGCCGAACCACCATGTGACATCGATGCCTCCGCTCAGATAGCTATCTGTTCTCAATTCCAACTCCGCAACTGAGATAGCTGCAAGTTGGCACTCATGCGCCCAGGTTAAACCAGAGCGGAGCTTAAACAAAACATCTGCAATTCGATATCGACCATTAGGCAATTCAATACGCGCCTCGGCCTGAGCCTCTGAGCCTTGCAGTTCAGGAAAGACTTCCTGCCCATGCGTGAGGATAATCGCCTTGCCATCGATGTGGGTCTGACTTTCCCGATATTGATAGAGCTTGCCTTGGCGGACGGCGTACTCAGAATCAAACTCCCAGTCATCGGCTTCTACATTCGATGCGGTGGAATAGAAGTGCGCTCTAACCTTAGTTTCTCCCCGCAGGTGGGTGCGCTTGGGAGTCACTGGCTGGTTAAAGATGGGGTCACGCCAGAGATGCTTGTTCTCAGTGATATATACCCAATTGTCCTCGTAAGCCGAGGCCATCACCCGTTCTTTGGTGTCCTCTCGAATGGCGGTTAAGGTCATTGCAATTTCTCAATGTCTCCTTCTACTATTCCCCGGTCGCTCTCTTAAATGCATCGATGCCCAACTGCGCCTCAGTGCCTCGGATGTACCGCTCAAACACAGCCGTAGACTTCTGGCCCATGAGGTTGCGCGCGATCGTGCTATCTACCCCAATGCTCAACAGCCATGAGGCGTAGTTATGTCGGAACTGGTGCGGAGTGAGGTCTTTAAATAAGCATAGCCCTCTTGAACATGCAGCCCTAAAAAGCGAGATAAACGCTCGGAGTACCTGTGGTTTATCTCTCCTCTGCGATTGATGGAGTTGGAACTCTTATAATCTGCGATCGCCTGCCTTGCACCTTTGAGGCTAGATAGGGGAATTGTGTAGCCTGTCCACTTCTCATAGCTCCATAACCCGTCTGGGTCAATGATGGCAATGTTAAGCTCTCCAGGAGAGCCAAGATCATCTCGATTCCAGCTAACTGCAATGTGGCTATCTCGGTAAATGACACGACCTTTCCCGATGTTCTCAATAACATCAACGCAGTCTATTAGCCGCATAGCTGTAAAGGGTTCTAGGTATGACTGACCTCCCTTAATTGTTCCTCTGACATACTGAGCCACATCAGCATCGTCTGAGGTTAAAGCTTCAGAACAGGCTGTTGATGCAGCTTCGAGGATTAGGAACTCTCTTTGCTCTAGCAAATCCTCGTCCATAAAGCCAGAGAGCGCCATGATGAGCAGTATCTTTCCGAGTTGAGGAGATTTCTCTATTAACTCACCCATCATTGGGTGGATAGCTGGCCTTAGCTCCTCAACTATTGCTGCAAGGGGTTTGCCTCCAATAATCCTTCCGCCTCGTACTAATTTAGAGGCCTTGGTTGGGTCTATCAGCTCTACTTCACCAAGGTTTTTCATGGCGCTACTTCCAAGCACCTCTTCTTTCGTTGTTCCTAACGTTCGGGTCAGGGCAGAGAAGGTTTCAAGTCTTGTGTCATAGAACTTGGGGTTGAGATATTTATGATGCTTAATCTTCATTCCCCCCAATGTCATCCTGCCGAAGTTTGGATCTTGAGTCTTTCTGCGTTTTGCTTCTCCCATTATTGTCTCCGGGGTTTTAGACCTTACGTTCCGTCCACCCTAACTCACTCAAAACCTCATAAACAGGCTGTAGGGTATCTATTCCTATCATCTGAGTGACTTCATCAGCACTGAGTTTCTGATGTGCTCTGATGAGCGTCAACCTATAGCCCTTGTGAAACTCGATTTCAACGAAGGATTGAGCTTCAGCTTCGTAGTATCCAGAGAACTCACTATGGTGGGCAATCCAGTGTACTTCATGAGTGCTTACGCAGATCTCATCTCCAATGCAGTTCCAAAGTGCATCAGCCAATCCCTCTAGGTCTGACATAAGACCTGTAATGCGATTGTTGGTGGGAATCTCTGAAAGGAGGACTACAGTGGTCTGAGCCGTATAGTCTGTATAGACTCGAACTAGACAATGAGCATTACCTTGTGGATGCTTCCAATGAGCGATCACGGCAAATCGATGTAATCTGCTTCCAAGCTTTGAAAGGTAAGGTTGGCAACAGGGGATCATAATGGGGTCTTGCAAAGCTGCTCTCCTTGAGGCAATAGGTATTGACCCACGATTATGTCATTGCTCAAAGCCCCTTGCCCATCTTGCGGCTTAAAGCTAATTAAGCCTTGCCCTAATAAATCCTCCATGTCATCTTTGCTAAGGCTGATGATCTGGCTGACGGCATCAATGCGTCTACACCCTCATGGGAACTCAACCAATACGACTCTTTCCTCTGCATTGAGATAATCTAAGATGTGTTGTTTCATGGCTTTGCCGAAGTGTGATTGATCTACCTCAGTGAAGCGAGATGGATGGGTGGATGTGGCTACATGGATTGATTTGCTCCCACTCTTAATGAGATATCAAGAGTTGAGGATGCCTACCGTTCATTAACTGAGCTGAGATCGATCGCTTGACCTTTATGGAGATGAGGGAGATGACCCGATCGCTGTTGCCGATAGTGCCGATCTCGCCCTGAGTGAAAGTGATGTCGAAATTACGAACAAGGTTGTTCGTAGTGTTCCGATCGTAGAAATAGAAGCGCTCCGATCACAGCAGAGCAGTTCTATCTATCCCCTGCCTCTTGGCAAGTGCAGATTAGAGATTAAACGATAGCGGCGGCTGGTTCTTCGATGATGTTGAAAGCAGTCACTGGCATCCACTCATGGGATGGACTAACGCCAGGGATTTCTTTGGCAGGATAGCGACAGAGAGCATAGCTCGTTTCTGGTGTTTCGCCAGGTGCCTCTTCTAGGATTTCTACCAAAGTTCCTGGGAGCAGCTCGTGCTGATCGCCATTGAGAATAAGTCGGCCATCCTCTACGCCTTGAATGCCCTTGTAGAAGAGTCGGTGCTGAATGAGTTTTGCGATCTTCATAGTAGTCCTTAAATGTTTCAATAAACTTTACCTAATGTGGCTGATTTGACTAAGCATAGATAATCGTGATATCGCTGAACTTATGCGTTCACGAATGTCGGATGGAGGCGTAGAGTATGCCAATGGATTTGTCGCTGTACCCACCGGGATGGAAGGCGACGGCACTGGAAACGAAGGAGCAAGCAAACTGGATTTGCCAAGAGTGCGGTCGTCCCTGTCGCCTGCCGGGAGAATCGACGCTTGAACTCTATGAGCGCATTAACAATCAACACCCTCAATGGGCAAGTGATTTGGTTGACGATGAAGGCAATTCCAAGTTTGGCAGATTCGTTCTGACTGCTGCACATCTGGATCATGATCCTTGGAATGCCAATGCGCGGTTGAAAGCAATGTGTTCGCCCTGCCACGGCAGAAATGATCTTAAGGCGAAGGCGACGAAGAGGAGGTTAAAGCGAGAAAGGCTAGGCCAACTGAGTTTGCTGAGCGACCTGGCAGGCAAGGGCAAGGATGCAATGCGCGTCCAAAAGGTTCTCTTTGCCGGGGATGCTTAGCGGCTGGGTGTATTCCAGTTTCTTTGCTTGCTGCCCCCCCACTTCAGCACCATCCCAGCCATCGTCGCTTCATCGATCGCCTCACCCTTGCCTCAATGCTCCCTCATCGTCGCTTCATCGATCGCCTGACCCTTGCCTCGACGTTCCCTAGCCCTTGCCTCATTGAATCTTTGATGATTTTTGGTGCATTGAGATCTGTTTTGTGAATGATGCCTGAATACTATTTTGGCGATCGCTTCCTAATCTTCTAGCCCACAATCGTGATCATTATCGACAAAAGAGTTGATCTGTTCCAAGATGCAAGCGATCGCATTGAAGGCGATAGAGTAGCTGCAATGGATTGACTCTGCCGTGTTAGAGTATTGCGCTCTCTGTGCAAGATGAATAACCAAGGCTTGCTGGATGGCGTTTGTTGAATCGTCTCGGTGCAGTCCCCAACGAGCAACAGTACGAGAGACAATTATTTCCGCAACGTCGATCCATGTCTGTGAATCTTCACGGCTTGGAGGGTAGCTGCGAAGAACCGTTGCAAGCTCTCCTAGCAAGCGAATGATTTGATAGGCTCTCTTTCTCATGCCTTCTTGGGGTTCAATGCGATCGCCTACAACATAATCGACCAAGGCTATTTCCAAAAGGCACCACTCTGTTTTGTTTTGCGGGCTGTTGTAATCTGAGTCAGGCAATAAGTCTTTGCTGTGCAGACTCTGCGTGAATGCTGCCTTAGCTTGCTCTGCTGTGAATGATTTCATGTGTTGAAGTTTTTGACCTGCTGCTGATTTACTGATGCATTGCCTCTGGTCTGCCTCGCTCTTTGAGATGTTGGCGAGTCGTTGAGGTAATGCCTTTCCTGGCGGCAGCAGTGGATGAGGGTGGGGGCTTTCTTAGGTTGACTGCTTATCTTGAAGATCAACAAACATTGCTTGGATAGCGCTGTGGATAGCAGCAAAAACTAGCCTATCTGTCTCGTCCCCGTTCTCGATTTCTCCATGCATTGCTTGGTACTTGTCCCAAGCATTTTGGAGAGCTGCATAGCACTGGCTTCCATCTCCCTCGCAGAAATCTTGATAAATCTTTCGAGCATATTCTTCGGGGGTAAGGCTAGATTTCATAGGTTTTCCTTGCTCAATTTTCTGTGCCTTCTAATGCGGTGCCTGCTCTAGCTCTGTGAACAGAGATGAGTGTTCGTTGATCTGTTTGACGATGAGTGCGATCGCCATTAATGCCGTCGAGTAGCTTGCATCGATCGAGGTGATGACGGCAGTATCTTTCACAGCTTGTGCAAGATGCACTGCGAGGGCTTGATGAAGCTGAGCAGCAGAGCTGTCTAGCCTTGTGCCTAAATTATCTGCCGAGCGCTCTACAATTGCCTGAGTAACGTCCAACCATGTGGGTACTGAGTTTAGACTGGGGAATCGGTTGCTGATGATTGCCGATACCTCACCTAGCAGACGAGTAATTTCATAAGCTCTTGCTCTTAACAGAGCAATGCTCGTTTTATCTTCGCTGCCCGCAACATAATCGATCATCTCCACAATCAAAGAGCACTCTGAGTGATTTTGAGTACTGCTATATTCAGGCTGTGGGAGCATCTTACTATCGAACAGCATCCAAGTTAAGACCGCTCTGGCTTTTTCTGCGTTAACTAATTCTCGTTGCATTGTTGATTTGATTAAAGGTTTGCTTTGCTAATTCGGTGTGAGTTCATTGACAATCAGAGTGCCCAGCTCCAAAGAAACCAGAGCACTCCAACTAATGAGGCTAGAACAAATCAGTTGCTTCGCCAGGGACGATTTTGCCGCTTTCAATCTGCACTAACACAGCCTCGGCCTGCTGGTCTTGATGTGCTGCCTCTGCTAGGAGGTCTGCATCCTGAGCGGTTGTTTCCTGTTGAAGCAGTTGATCTTGTCCTGCCACTGCCTCGCCTTGAGGGGCGATCGCCTGAGCATTCTGTTCTTGAGCTTCGGTCGTTGGTTGCGATGCGTCGATCATTGGAATTCCTAGTTGATTTAAGGCCAATCCCTGCGGATGCGGGAAAGAGGGTGGGGGTTAGGAGGTGCTATTGCCCTTGCCTCGCTCTAAAACAATTCCTTTGAGATGCACCAACTGGGCGTATTTTTCTGGCTTGTTTAGCATGAGATAAGCCTCAGTGCTTGGCTCCAGCTTGCTCACGCTCAAATCTGTGCCAAGCTGTAAAAACCCGGCACATTGGGCACAGATTGAAACATCTCCGGGCTTTGGGCGTTTTATCCCAAAAGGATCTCCGGCATGGGTGATCTCGTGCCCGCACCACGGACATGAGGTTTCGGGCACTTCAAATTCACTCATTGCGATTGCCCTCCTCTGGGGTTTGGGGGTTTTGAAATCTCATCATATAAAGCTTTGGGTGCGCTACAGTCTCCTGGGTTTAGCAGCTGCGACAAATGCGATCGCCTTACAGGGGATGGTTCTCCCTTTGCGGATGCAGGGCGGGGGGAGTGAGGGGTACTCTGAGTTCAGTGTTACTCAACTCCCTGGATATGGCCGGACAAACCTGTGCAATTGGCTACAACTGCGCTGCGATGATGCAGCAACCTGGATTAGAAGCTCAGAACTGCGACAACTACATGACCTGTTTTAGGGAGGCTAGGGGCTATCTGCCTCAACCTAGCTTCTCTGCCCAAGAATATCAGGAGAGCCTTCGCGTTGAAGCACTGCAATTACTTAACAGTCGAGTAATTGCAGAGTCTCCAAGAATCTCTGGTTTGGATGGGGTTATTGTAGCGATCGGTAATCAGCTCCAATCTTTAAGGTCAAGGTTGAGTAGATTCGCAACTAACGGATTCGTTGCACCAGATGGATGCGAAGTTAGCACTTACAGCGTTACCCGTCCATCTAGAACCTATCGCTACAACAAGCTATCTAGCCAAACCGCAATGTTTCTATCTGAGCGTGGCGATCGCAGAGTAAAAACGATGCATCTAGGGGATGACAATACCCATCTCAACCGTGAGGCACGAGCAGGGATTGATCGGCGTAATCGACTTAACCAGGCTATGACTCAGCTTCAGATTGCACAGAGAGCACTAGAGCAGGCAGCAACGTTGTTAGATGCTTGAAAGCTGCTCTGGTTAAGGGCTTTGGGGCTTTAAGTACACGTTAAGTACGGAATTCTAGGGAATTGAAACTCCCATTCCCCGCGAACGTGAAAAAAACCGTGAAAAGTTCAATGCCTCGTGAAAAGTTGCTGTGGAATATGGTTTTCATGAGGCTTAAAAGCCTTGTGGAGCATAGGTTTGAGCTTCGTGAAAAAAATGGCATAAATTTCATGGGAAAATCGGGCAATTTCATCTGCTCTTGATCCTAAGCGCTATGAAGGGCAAGGGTTTGAACCACTTCCAAATCCCGTGAAACTTTTTTTGGAAGTTTCGTGAAATATTATTCACATCTAAAAAAACCTCAACGCCTTGATGGATAAGGGGTTCAGTCAAATGAAATAAATCTAATATTTCGTGGAATATTAGGCTAATACGGGGTTAAGTACGAAATTCTAGGGGAATGAGAGTCCCATCCTCCGCGAACTCTGTGGAATGTAGCCCTATTTTTTGGAAGTTGAGATTTCACTACAGCTCCAAAAAAGCCTTAAAACCTTGATATATAAGGCTTTGAGTAACTTCCAAAAAAGCATTACAGAGTTTTGGAAGTTGAAAAATAGGGCATCTGCCTCTGCTCTGCCTCTAAAGCCTAGAACCCTTTCAAGTCAAGACTTTGAGGGGTATCTGTAACTTCCAAAACTGCTGTGGAAAATAGATTTCGACGAGACTGGGGCTATTTTCACAGGCAATTTTAGGCTTGAAATTGCCCCTATCCCTTGATAGATAAAGCTTTGGCTGTAATGAAAAGTCTGTGGAATTTCCTTGAAATTGCCCAAGATTGCTGTGGAAAATAGATTTCCCTGTAAGTCCTGAGAACTCTTGGACAACTAATGCTTGCAACACCGGGATTTCATGTGATCTGTGGGGGATACAGGGTGGAATACCCAGAGAAACAGCGTAACTTGCTGTGGAAAATAGCCATGCGCCAATTAATTCATGGCCTTGTAGAGCCTATTGATGCTGGTTCCTGGGCTATTGAGCGATTGCCTTGTGAAAATTCCCTTGAAATTGGGCTTTAGCGCTGTGGAAAATAGATTTCCCTAGATTCAGCAAAACTTCTGGACAATTAATGCTTGTTTTCTGGACAACTAATGCTTGTTTTGGACAATTAATGCTTGCAACTTCTGGACAATTAATGCTTGCAGCTCGGCTCTCGTGTTCTTTGCATTTCCACAGCAGGGTAAACCAGAGCTATGCGACCTCCCACTGTGGAAAATAGCCCTGCGACAATTCATTCATGAAATTTGAGAAGCGATCGATTTGTCGGCAGCCAAGGCATTTAGAGGCAGGGTCTGTGGCGATCGCCCTGTGGATCTGGTCTGCTGTGGAAATAGAATCCTCCAATCCAGCAGGCCAGAGCAGGGGCGCATTGGAATCTTATGCAGTCGTTCTCAAGAACGACTACAACTCACTGTGGAAAATGCTGTAACCCTTCTCTAGCAAGACATTCAGGCAGAGCATAGAAGTTAAAGTACGCGTTAAAGTAGGAGTTCTAGGGGAACACAAACCTTATCTTCCTAGAATTCTTCACTAATGCCCGATCGCCAATAGCCTGAAAGCTATGCTGTTTAAGGCTTCTAGCTGCGGAATCTGCTGCGGGATGATTCCGCAGCAATATGGGTGGAAGTTGGCCTATAGCGCCTAAATCTATAAATCCTTGTAACCCTTGCAGGATAAGGGCTTAGGGGACTTCCCAAAAAACCTAAAATGTCCATCCTGGCTGCGGAATCTTGCTGCGGGATAATCCCGCAGGCCAGCGGCACCCTAGCTCTGTGGAATATGGATGTCCACCTGAACAGGCTCAGTTTGTTCACCTGAACAGGCTTTGCCTTAACAAATTAATGTCGCCTTAACAAATTAGATGCCGTCATTAACAAATTAATTGTCGCTATTAACAAATTAGGTGTCGGGATCATCAAATTAGATGTCGTCATTAACAAATTAGTTTTCGCTCGTCGCTGGGAAACGACGTCTAATTTGCGACAACTATTTGAGACATTTAATCTGCGAAGTTGGGGAGTGCGATCGCCCCAGATCTAGCATTTGCCTCTGGGGATCGCTGCCGATTTTGGGCTAAATTAGCCCTGAATTTTTAGTAAAGAATTCTAGGGGTTTGGGGATCTAATATTCCTAGAAACTAGGGATACCATCTCCAGTTGGTATGCTTAAGCTGTAAACCCTTGCTCTGAGCAGAATACAGCGTTTTCTGAGCTGTTATTTTTCGGCGTATTGTAATATTATTTGCAAAAATATTACGAAGCTGTAAACCCTTGCTCTAAAAAGAATACAGCGTTTTTGGGTTGTATTTTGCGGAGGGTACTAGGATACATATCTAATAACATATCCCAGGTTTTGGGATACCTTCTAAAGCCTTGTTTTCTCGTTGGAGACTGCAAGCGATCGCCCTATGAAAGCACCGCCATATGTGGTGCTGTGAGATGAGTTGGGTTGGGCTGATATACGTGCGAAATAGTGCCACCCAACTCTGAAGGTGACGGAGATATGGCGATCATGCTGGCTTGAATGTTGCTGCTCTTTGAGAAGTTGAAGCAGAGGTCAGCATAGTCTCTTTCTGCGATATGTGGGGAACATTAAACACAACCCAACCAGGTCGATTTTGAAACAGGTTGTTCTAATCAAAAGCACTGTCACATCTAACTTTCATCAATTAAGAATAATCTAACCAGCCAGAAACACACTTCAGCAGAGGAATTGGATAACACGATGCTTCAATCATTCTTAAACTGCACGGGATATGCCACCTAGAAAGAGAACCAAACGAACAGCTAAGAAATCAAGAAAACCTGCTGGGTACTCTACCAAGAGCATTAAGAAACCCTCGAAAGTAGCGCAAGGCACAAACAAAGCAAGCACATCCCCAAATAGCTCGCAGTCTGCCTCACTTAAAATAATGTATGTCATTGCTATGCTTACAATCCCAGTGGTACTCGTTGGAATCAGTTGGATCTTATCGCCAAAGGGTGAGTATATTAGCTCAACCCACGTACTTCCAGAAGAACACGTACTTCCAGAAGAACCTCAACAAACATCGCTTCCAGAAGGGCCAAGTTGGGGAGGCGACAAAGCACAGTGGCAAAAAATAGTACTGCCAGATGGTTCTTACGACTGCAAGGGTTCCTTTGGCAAGGTTGCGATGAACGGTTGCGAGGCTTGGTTGTTCAACAAAAATCATATAACGGCATCTGACGGGAGCGTTGACACCTATATTCGAGGCAAAGTAGCAGAACACGAGGCAACCTTCGGGCGTCTGTTAAAAGGATCAGAGATTTTTTACAGAAAGGACTCCTACGAAGCCTTTGAGAAGCTCTCCGTCGATGAAGCACAGGACAAGGTAATTCCTTTTGCTCGTCGCAGTGGAGGTAACTTTCTTTACGGAAGCATTCCATATGTTGAGCTAAAGCGTCTGTTAGCACTGAACTAACAGACGTTGCCTAACAAGTCTTACCTTACCGCTGCTCGACCTTGAGTTGAAGGGGCGTTCGCCCCACTCTTCAACGATCAATCAGCGCGCTGAGCCTCGCTTGCCCAGGCAATGAAGCAAGCGACTAGATGCATAGCCGTTGAGAAGTTGAGGGAGATCGACTCTGTGGGGCTAAGCCCTTCCACATCTTGGTTCATGTGTTGACCAATAGCATTAAACAGATTCGCTTCGTCATGGGTCAGCTTCCTTTCCAAGCGGGCTTCTAAGTGGTCTAGGAGGGACACAGCAATGTCTCTTTGGCTGGGCTGAGCACTGGTTAGTTCTTTGAGATAAGCTTCTCCCAAAGGAGTTGCCATGCTCCCCAAGATTTCAGCCAACCTGTAGCATCTAAACTGCATCTGCTCTACAGGGCCAAGCGCTGGTCTTCCCACCACATATTGGATCATTGCCTCTGCTACTGGCTGATCTTTGTACGATTCGATGCGCTGTTTGAGTGCTGCTGCTGCGGACTCTCTGTTGATAGTTTTCATGTTGGTTTGGTTCTAAGTTTCTGCATCTTCTTGGCGTAGCCCGGATGTGGAGCTACTGGAAAGAAATGAGATCAATTGATTACTCTGCGCTCTGAGGTTGGATTGCCCAATCGATTAAGCAGATTGTCAATTCTGCTGCTAATGCTAGGTTGGCAGCGATCGCTTCTGTGGGGCTGTGCCCTTCCACCTCTTGGCTCAGATGTACCCCAATGTCGTGAAACAATGCTGATTCATCACTGGTTAGCATCCTCTGGGATTGGGCTTCTACGTGAACCATTAGGGCTATGGCGATGGCTCTTTGATTGATCTGATCGATGTTGGAATGAATTAACTTTGCATTGACAAGATGAGCGTTTATTTTGTCCAATATTTCAGGAAGAATCTTGTACCTGCTCTCTTCCAGATTTTCAGGGTGATTTGTCGATCCTCTTAGGAGGTAATCTATTATCGCCTCTGCTAAGGGCTTTGTTTTGCTGCACTGCATGTACAGGGCTAAACATTCTGTGGTGCTAACGCTTTCCATGATTTCTTTTTGGGTCTAGTGTTTGTCCCTTCTTGGCGTAGCCCGGATGGGATTGACATCGAAGAGATGGGCGATCGCTTCTCTTACTCTCCGGCGGATTCAGAGCTTTGAGGTTCACTTGCCCAATCAACGAAGCAGGTTGCTACTCGCAGAGCCGTTGCAAACCTAAAGGCTATCGCTGTTTTCACGCTGCGACCATCTACAGTATTACCCAAGTGGTTGCCCAGGACATTGAACAGCTCTGCTTCGCTGTTTGTGGCTGGATTGTAGGAATGCTTGAGGCGATCGATCAAGGCTTGGGCAGCAGCGTCTTGCTCGAGTTGCTCAATGTCCTCAATGGCGTTGAAAGCAATTGCTATTTTGCCCAAGATGTCGATGAGTTTGTAACATCGGTGCTGCATCTTGTTTAGAGAGGGGCTGGGCAGTGTTCCCACCACGTAATTGACCATCTCTGCTGCTAGAGTGCGATCGACCTTGAATGGCCCTGTTTGAGGATGTGATGGAAAACCTTTACCGTCGATGTAAGAGGTAAGTGCTGCTGCGCTTTTTCTGCTGTTCATGTTGGGGATGAGTTGAAGGTTAACCCAGCGCGAGCAGTGGGGGAGGGGTGATCTTGATTTAGGGCTTTTTCAAATGAATTCACCTCCTGCTCTGGTGCTCAAAAAAGGCGAAGGGGCAATCGCTTCGTGCTTCACTGATCACTCTGATCGCTGAGGCTGACCTAACCACTCGATGAAGCAGGTTGCCACGCTTAGAGCTTCTGCGAAGTTGGTAGCGATCGCCTCTGTGGGGCTGCTCCCTTCTACTTCTTGGCTCAGGTGTACACCAATAGCTTGAAACAGCACGGATTCATCGCTAGTGAGCATCCCGCTGTAGAAGTGAGTTTCTACATACCCCATTAGAGATTTGGCAGTGCCGCTTTGATTGGGCTGGTTTAGTTCTTCGGTAAATTCTGCCATGCCTAGAGGAATAGCGACTTTGCCCAATATCTCCTCAAGCTTTTGGTATCGGTGTCGCACCTCGATGAGGGAGGTTTTAGGCGGCACTCCTGCCAAGTAATCAACCATTGCTGCTGTCAGAGTACAGATGTTGGATCTTATTTCTTGAGGTTCTGAAGGAAAGCCTCTGTTGCTGAGGTAATTTCTGATGAGATCTTTTGCGAGTTCGTTGTCGATGTTCATGTCAGGTCGAGATGAAGGGTTGCCCTGCGGGAGCGGTAAGAGGATGTTGATCTTAATTTAGGGTACGATTGAGACAACGCAAACCTTGATATCACTGGGCTTTTGAGGTCTTGAGCGTACCCTAAATGTGATTTGCTGGCAGGGTTGCGATCTGGCATAGAGGCTGACCCTATTGGAGACTTTAGATCAATGAATTTAGGCAATGCGAAGAATCAATTGATTGAGCTGCTGCATGAGCTAGGTTGCCCTGCCTCCTGTGCCGAATTTAAGTCCGAGACCCCTTCTGTGGGAGGTCTTCATTGTTCAACAGTCGTTGTCACCTTCCCCGATGGCCTTCAGATCTGCGGAATAGGCATCGCTCAGCGCATCACCCAAGCTGAGATTGCAGCAGCACAGAAGGTTCTTGGCTTGCTGCATGACCATCATCCTAATCTTATGGTGAACTGGGATGAGATCAGGGTTGAAGCCCAGGCCGGGGATGCGCTGATTAAGCTGGCAGTTTATCTTTCGATCGAAAGCACAACAGCCAGTGAGAAATCCCTGATCCTCCAGAAGTGGGAGCACAACGCCCATTTCGAGCAGATGTTTGACCTCTGGAAGTCCCAAGGCGATCCAGACTTAGCAATATGGGGGGATGACCTCAGCCAGGAGCGCAAGGCTACTTTGGTTGAGGCACTGCTCTGGAGACGGTTTGGCAAACAGGTGCTTGCGGCTGATGCCCTTAGCCATCTCCAGACCTTGTTTAAGATAGTTGTTTTAGAGTGACCTGGCAGGGGCGCGACTTCTACCCTGCAACTGCTACAGCTACATAGCCATCTGGATTCTTCTCATCGCATTCAGGGCAAACCCATTGGGCAAGGGAATCGCCATTTATCATCATTTCAAGAACCCCGGTGTTTCGACTTAATCGGATGCGGCTGTATGTCTGCACCTCACCTCTGCAAGGTTGCCAATTCTCCCAGATGTAAATGCGGCGATCGCCAACAGAGAGGGGATGACTGCAACCTGGGCAGGCCAATCCGGTGCGGGCATCCTGTACTGGGGCAGGCTCTGCCGGGGCTTCCTCTGGTGAAGTAAGCCTTTCAACTTCATTGAGGCATTGAATTAGGCTGGTGGCTGATTGTAATGCCGATGCAAACTGACGATGAACGTGGTGAATGATTGCATCGGCATCATTCATGGGTGCGCCGATGAGCAGATGAACATGAATGTGCCCTTGAAGTTCTTCTTTGTATGTCAATTGATTTGCCGTTTGGGCAAGACTCTCTTCATCTATGTCGAGGATCATCGAGGCTTTGCTGTTAAGGATGCCAAGAATGCCTATGGCATTCTTCCGCATTTGCTCAACGCTGATCTGCCCTGCTCCATCAGGCACGATGTGCTGGATCATTGCAATATCGAGAGGGCTGGCTTCCTGGTATTGATTGGCGACATTGCCTTGCAATAAAGCTTTCTGCTCCAGCAAGTGAGTTAACAGAATGCTTTGGGCTTGCTCTTTGAGATTTGGCATATTGGTTGGAAGATTGGATGCCCTGGCGATCGCAGTTGGGGGGGTGGGAGAGCATAGCTATGTAGATTTAGGGTACGGTTTTAAAGCTACAACTCCTTGATTACTGGGCTTTTGAGGTCTTGAGCGTACCCTAAATCAGAATTGCTTACAATAATCAAGTTTGATGTTTCCTGCTCTAAGCCCGGTTAAGCAGTAATGAACAAGTCTCAAGCAGTTATATCGTTATTCGATGCCTGGTTGAGCTATGAAGCTCATCTACAGGCCACGTTTCCCCAGAAAAAGGCTGAGTCACTTATAGTTCAAACCCGCACTGCTTTGCTGCGCTACACCCTGCCGGGTTGGGGCTTTTCTTTGCCCAAAGGGCAGCGGCTCACCGCGCAAGAGCGTGAACAGGGTCTTCAGTTCTTGAAGCAGATTCAGATTGAGCAGTTGCACGAGGCTCGTGATCTCCAAGAGAAGTCGTTTGAAGCGTTAAATGTGGCAGGCAACAGTCGGCAGAATTATCGCTGGGCACTTAACGGTTTCATTGACTGGTGCAAACAACAGACTTGGGCATCTAGTGTTCCTTGGGCTGAAAAGAAGCGTAGAGCTACACGCAAACGCAAGCAAAAAAGATTTGCGGTCGATCGCAGTACCACTCCTGCCCTGACCTGGCCTGAGTTCTTGGAATCAGTCGAACTGCTGAGAGCTGAATGCAAACCGAGGTTTCTTCTATCAACCCAATCTAAGCGAGGCGGATCAACGCCAGGGCAATTGCGCTCCTTAAGCGCGATCGCCCAGAGCTATCAACGGTTCTTATGCGTAGCGTTATTGGCCTACATCCCTCCCCAAAGGTTGGGTGAGTTGCAGCATTTAAAGATTTCATTACCTCCTAGCAGTGACCTGAAACATGACGCCAATGTTCATGGTAGAGAGAACCTAATCTATTACGATGAAAATCAATGGTGGATCAGAATAATCAACACAAAACAAGATCAGATGCCTGATCGCCTGATTCCTATTCCCAATCTAGGCTATGACAATAATAGATGTTTTTATCAATACCTAGAAGAGTGGTTGCTGCATTACGAATGCCGGAATGACCAAGCAGAAACTCTTTCATTTCCAGGGCTTCGGAGTTGCTTAAATCCTCAGCATGACTACCTGTTTACGATGAAGAACGGGCAGGCTTATGCGGGGCCAAGACTTGGAATGTTATTCACCCATGCTGTTGGTCACGTTACAGGGAAACTTGCCTCTTCGTCCTTGGTCACGCGCATGTTTCTTGCTCATGTTGGTGCAGAGAGTACGCTTACACCAGGCTTTGGGGAATAGGGTTAAGCCATGCGTTAAGTTAAGCCGCTTAACGCATAGCAATTTAGGGTACGCATCGATTCCTACAACCCTTGGTATAGAAGGATTTAGGTGAAGCAAACCGTACCCTAAATGATGTGAACTAAGATCCCTGCCCCTCTAAATCAAGCTGCTTAGATTCTGTCTCCGCTAGGCTTTTTAGCCTTACATCCTCTACGGCTGCTTTTAATGCCTCAAAGTCCGAAATCTCGACTAGATAGCAACCTCCTTGCCTTAGTTCAAACTTTCCACTGTGAGTTACTTTTACGGCAGCTCGAAGAACATCTAGAAGTGCGATCGCTCTCTCTTGCCAAGGTTCTGCTGCACTCATTTTCAATCAACATCATTAGCGAAGTTGCCACTCAGCGAACTCAATACCCGAACGATGGCATTAGCCGGATGCAGTGCTGTGGAGTAGCAGTGCATCAGCGAAGATTGCAGGTTAACTCCACCGACACGCTTTGAGAAGTGAATGCAGAGCTGCGATCGCAACCCTGTGGCATTATCCCCTAGCTTCATGTCTAGCTCAGTCGCGGCATTGGATACTAGACCTTGGGCAATCTTGTCCTGCTGCTGCTCGTCTACTAGCCAAGTCGCAGACATCTCCATTGCTACCTGCCCCAGCAGTCCTATGAGGATGAAAGCGTAGTGCCGCATCGCGTCAAGATTCGTCGTTTCATGACTGCCTACCACAAAGTCAATCATGGTCATCGTTAAAGGGAAATCCGCTTTGTTCTGCCCACCATCGTCGTAATCAGGATTGGGAAGCATTTCTTTGGCATATAGCTCTGCTGTGATCAGGGCTTTGGCAACTGCTGAATCGAATGTTTTCATGTTTGCAAGGTGAGATGGGTCATCCTTGCGGGAGCGAGGATGGGGGGTGAGGGGAGATTAACTCATGCCTCGTCATCGCTATTTAGGGTATCTTTTCTAACGATAAGCCCCTTGATATCAGGCTTTTCAAGGCTTTGAGCATACCCTAAATTAATGTTTACTGGCGATCGAGGCTTCATTGACTTGGATGGCAGAGCTTCGCCACTCTCATCAGAGCAGTGCTAACAGAGGATCACCCTCCCTCATAGCATCATCACCTATGCATATTCTGAACTGCGACTAAGCTCAATCGCCCCTCTCTTCAAGGCTTTGAGCGTTGCTGAGTTGACGGTGCTTTGCTGAGCGAGGATTACTTTGCTATGTCCTCTTCGACTGTGGATGCATTGTTGGATTGAGGACAAGCATTGCAGTAGCGGTGGGTGGGGCTTTGGGCTTTGGGTAACGGGTAGGGGCTAAACCCTTAGTCTTTCCACTCCTGCAACCACCATTTCCAAGTTTCAATACTCTGCTGCTGTTGCTCACAAACCACTTCAGTTTTGAGCTTTTCAAGTATTCCTAGAACGGCTGGCTTACCATACTGCCGAGCAAAGTACCAAGGAACCTCCTCAATGCTCAGGTTATAACACTTCAACAAATTCTGAATTGCTTGGGTTGGTTCAAGGGAACAAGTTGGTTGAAGCGCAAGGAGCAATCTTCCAGCAAATTCTTGGTCTGCAAACCTGGTTGCAGGTCGATTCGCATTGGTCAAAACGGTATAGAGAATCTCGAAAACTTCTGCACTATCTAGCTTTTGCAGTACTGACTCAAGTTGGCTGTACTGTTGTGGGTTAAATCGCCCATAGTGATCAACTGACCAATAAATCTTCTGAATAACCCGCTCTTTGTTCCAAACCATTGCGATGGGATCTGACACGCCTGATTTTATTCTTCCTGGTAACTAGCAGCCCAACGGCTGAGATAAGCGGTGACAAATACCTTTACCTTCCAGCCAGCACCATCTTTCCATCCGCTCCAACGCAGGGTTAGCCTGTGCTACTCACACTTACTCAGCCAGTCCGTGATACGACTTCAAGTATGGAATAGCCTTATTGTAAAAGTAATCACTGAAGTGAGAATAACTTAGATTAACTTTGATTGTTTCGGCAATAAAGAAATGGTAGACGGGAGGATCATCTCCCTCAGCAGTACGAATAAAGTGATAGCTATA
>DATNPL010000191.1:0-7519 GCA_036703255.1 Coleofasciculaceae cyanobacterium | reverse complement strand
TGGATGGAGCGCTGTAAAATCCTGGTCAAGAACTTTGAGCGGACGCTTGCCAATGCCACGACGAAAATCAACCTTTGCTTTATTCGGCTAATGATTAAGCGGCTTGCAGCCTCTCCTTAAGATCTCAAATGGGTTCTATAGATGTCTAAGTAGGTGTCCAAGCAAGTACTTGAATTCTGGGTTTAGTGTCTTGAGAATATTGGGAGGCAGTTGGCATTTTTGAGGCATATGCGATATTGGGCGGGATGCCAAAGTACATCTTGAGATTTCAATATGCTGGAATGGTTAGCAGCCGCAACCGAAGTGGAGTTAGGCAAGTTGTGTGCTGAAACAGGTATTAAACCTAAGCAAATTGGCACTGGAAGACTATGTGAAGAATTTTTTGATTATTCTCGAATCGAAGTGAGTGATAAATTCCGTAAGTAACAAATCTTGAACGACACCGCAGATCTTGCCTGTACTTTTGTTTGGCAGGGATGAGTTGCTCACTGAAAGGTCATCCGGGTAGCTCAATTCTCCTGTTTTTAGAGGGCAAGCTGACGACGAGCGATTACTGACGGCACTGCGTCGGAGGCGATCGGCTTTTTGGGCGATCGTGGCAATTCTTTTTTGCTCTGCGATCGGGGGTAGGGGAACTGAAAGTTCTTTTTGCCTTGTGATTGGTACTTGATTCCGTGTGGTTTGCTCCATTGCTTGTTCTAGTTGTGCTTGGAAATCTTGCGATCTCAGCACTAGCGCAAAGAAATTTGAATTTAGTCTTTGTTGATTGAGGCGATAATAAGTTAGAGAGGTACCAATGACAGCTTTACCTTCAAATTTAGGAACGATTCCAACACGTCCAACAGTAGCATTGTGAGCTAATAAGATATCATCAGGTTGTATCCAACCTATTCGGAGTGTTTTAGCTTTTTGATGACTTACACGTGGAGCAAGGTGTATAAGAACCTGCTCATCAATCACATTGGTTGCTGTCAAAAAAGGGATACCTTCTGACACAAAATCAGATTGGCGCGGATGTCGCTCACCATGATTTCCGTCCTGCATCTCTAGAATTATCTTCTCATCTAATAATTCTTGGATGCTGCAATATGCTAACTCTGTTTTTATCATTGCTAACTCTCAAAAACTAGCCAGCTAAACACCTGCTCAACCGTTAGTTCTAGCGCAATCCCGCTCAAAATCGGCAACTGAGCTGTTCCTTTCAACAAGCGCACCCGCTGCTCCGGCAACACAATCAAGATACTCTCCTCTTCTGGGTCAAGCAGCCATCCCAGGTCTGTTCCATGTTCCGAACAGTGGAGCAGATTGCCCAATACCTTCGTTTGGCTCTGATCTGGTGAAAGGATTTCGATCGCCCAATCGGGATGAAGATTGAATCGATTTGCGACTCTGCCGGAATCAGTGCGAGGAATTCTGTCCCATCTGACTACCGCCACATCAGGCACGATCGCTGCTCCGCCAAAGATACAGCGTAATTCTGGAAAGGCATAGGCAAGTTTCTGAGTTTTTGCTACCTGATTAATACGTTCGCATAATTCACTCTGAAGCGTACTGTGCTCTCCCTGCGGCATCGGCTTTTGACTCACTTTTCCATCAATAAACTCAGACGCTGGTTTTGTTTCTGGACGCGCTAAAAATTCCTCCAGCGTCAGGCTTTTTGCAGTTGCAACCATTGCCTACCCCTCCAGTAGTTTCTCTAATTCTGCCACTTCCATCGCCATCACATGCTCCAGCTTCAGCAACCGCTCGGTGGTCACACTCGGTAGCTCATAATACGCCTCATCCTGCTCAATCTGGCGATAGCGGCTGGCAGACAGGTCATATTTATTCGCCTTCACCTGCGTCCTCTCCACCCAAAACTGCCGATTGAGCTGGTTAATTTCCGCCTGCAACGGAGCCATCTGGTCATGCAACATCGTCAGCTTTTGCTGATCGATCTCCAACGCGGCGCGGGTTGCCTCATCACCCTCCGGGGCGATCGCATTCTCAAACATCAGCTGATTAATTTCCTTTTGCAGCTTCAGCCGTTCTGCTTTCAGCGGGGCAATTTCGGTTTTCAGGGCTGCCAACCGCTGCGATCGCTTTGCCGTAAACTGGGCATCAACCCTATGCTGCCAACATTGCAATAGGTCGGGGATATCGTTTTGGTCGGGAGTTGGCTGGCGCTTGTCATCCAGCGAAAACCCATCATGATCCATGTCATAAAACCAGATGCGATCGGTCGTACCGCCACGGGTAAACAGCAAAATCGCCGTAGACACCCCCGCATAGGGCTTAAACACACCGCTCGGCATCGACACCACTCCATCCAGCCGATTCTCTTCAATAATCTGCTTGCGAATCGCCACATGGGCATTGCTGGAGCCAAACAGTACCCCATCCGGCACAATCACCGCACAGCGCCCGCCCATGTCCAGCACCCGCAAAATCAGATGCAAAAACAGCAGCTCGGTTTTCTTCACCTTGGCTGGAAAACTGATATTGATATCCGACTCGTCCATCTTGCCCTTGAACGGCGGATTCATCAGCACCACGTCCAGCGTCTTCTCATCGTTAAACGACTTCGACAGCGTATCTTTGTAGAAAAACCGGGGTGACTGAATACCGTGCAGCATCAGGTTCATCGAGCCAATCCGCAGCATCGTCATGCCGGAATCGTTATCGTAGGCAGTCAGAGCCTCGGTTTGCAGAAATTTGCGCTCTTCTGGTTTAAGGCGATCGCCCACCAAATGCTTCTGTCCCTTCTCGTCTAGCAGCGACTCCGAGCTGGTAGACCGCTCCAGAATATGCTCATAGGCATTTACTAAAAAACCGCAGGTTCCGGCAGCCAAATCGCCAATCCGATCGGTCGGTTTAGGATCGACCATCTCCACCATCATCCGAATAATGTGGCGAGGCGTGCGAAATTGCCCGTTGCGACCCGCCACGCTCAGCTTACTCAGCAGGTACTCATACAGATCACCCTGCACATCCTGATTCTGCTCCGAGATTTTCATCTCATCAATCAGGTTGCAGACCTCAATCAGCGTCCCCGGTTTACTGATCTTAAACTCAGCATTCCGCATGTACTGCTGAAAGGAACTGCCCTCCTCTCCCATCTCTCGCAGCACCGGAAACACCTCATCCCGCAAATGCTTCAGGGCAGCTTCAGCCTTAAACTTCGTCCAGTGCGACCAACGCAGCTCGTTCTCAACTTGGGGCTGATACTCTTTTTTACGCAAGATCGCCTGCTTCTCCCGCTTCTTCTCGGCATCATCCAGCCGCTTCAGAAACAGCAGATAGGAAAACTGCTCGATCGAATCCATCGGGTTCGACAACCCCGACGACCACAACCGATCCCAGATTTGGTCAACCTTTGAGCGAAGTGTTGGATCTGTAAGCATTCGTTACCTCTTAAACACCAATGCCATTGGTTATCTGCCACCCATCTGGATTTGCATAGATGATGTCTACAGCGTTTCTGATGTCATCAGCAATAATAATGCCTGTGTTATACCGATAGGTTAATGCGGTTAGCTTTTTATTCTCGTCATAGATTGGTTCATCTCGTCCCAAATTGCCTCTGATCACTCCTGCAACTTTATATTCTGGCGGTTCGAAGGGCTTAGAAAAAATTACTGGACCACCAGAAAATCCACGGTTATTGTGACCATCTAAGAAAAGAAGTTCATTGCCATCTTCCCGAATTATTGCGGATAGTATGCCTTTCTTAATAAGAGGCAGTGGGAAACCTCTGTTCATTTCCGTAAGATTTGACATATTACCGTATGGGAAGCCCAAAAAATAGATGTCCTGCCCGATCGTAATTCCTCCTGTAGTAGGTTCAAGCGGGAAAGGTGGGGACAACTGAATGCTTGGACGTAAAACTGCTACATCAACATCACCGTCACACTTGCCAAGAATTACTACATCAAGGTACTTCCACTGCTGTTCATAAAAAATCTGAATTCTATCAGATACGGAAAGTCCTTCAATAACATGTTTGGCAGTGACTAGATACTGCTTATTGTCCACATCAATCGTGAAACAAGTCCCCGTCTTACCTCTATTTTGAATATGAAAAACCCTAAAGAGAATGTTCGTCGTAATCATGATTAAGCTGCTAATCGTTCCGTCAATGCCAGAAGCTCCTGCACATCTTGCTCTGTAAACCACCGTTCTACAGCATCCTCGCCAAAACGGTCTAGCGGTTCATCATACAGGTCAGCCATCTCAATCCGCCGCTTTTGTAAGAAAACATTTTGCACTGCCCGCAGAAACTGGATCTGATCCGCGTTGTACTGCCGCTCGGCAATGTACTGCTCAAAGTTGCGCTGCACTACCGTCTCATAGTCTGATAGCGCTTCTAACTCCAAGAGCGATCGCAGAAATCCCAGCAAACTGCCCACTTGCAGATTAAACGCCTTGCGAATATTCGACTCCGTGAGCTGGAGATTGCTACCGCCCAACTCCTGCCGCAGCGTCCGCTCCAGCGCCACCAATTGCAGATCGTTCACTGCCTCACCGTTGCGAATCGCGGCGATCGTCGGGTGACTCTCCACCAGTTCCAGCACTTTACGCTCCACCCGCTCTCGGTACTCCTGCACATACACCTGTTCGCCTCCCTCGCCCAAGGTAATTAAGCCACTAATGGCGATCGCATCCTTCAAATCGATCTCTAGGAAAGCGTTGGGCTTCTCCCGCCGATTCCGCATCTGCTGCGCCAAATTAGCGATCACCTGATTCAGTTCCGCTGGTGTCGCCCGTTGCAGCCGCCCCGACGTACAAATCTTGACGGATTCTCGATTCTGCGAATCTTGCAAGACAAAATCAGGCAGACGGCTGACGTTTTCCGCGATCGATTCCAACGTCGCAGGCTTCACCGAGTCGGTGAGGATCTCCAGCTTCAGCCGCTCCACCTTGTTAATAAACGTCGCTGCCGGAACATCCGTTCCGCCCACCAAGCGCATCAAGGGGGCAACTTTTGCTCGCAGAAATTCCAGCTTACTGGAGGTCAGATGTAGCCAAAACCCCTCCGTCCAATCTGGCTCAATCTGGCTATAAACCTTCTGCACCGTAAAGGCACTCGTAGGAATTTGGGTAATCTGCGATCGCACATCGGCAATCACCTGCTGATAGTCCTCATCGGGGCGATCGGCTAATGTGCCACTAAGATACTGCTCCAACAACTTCAGCCGCGTGTTAAAGATCTTCACCAACACGGGCAACTCCTGAGCCACTACCTCTTCCGCTGCCTTGTTAAATTGGTTCTCCCAGAAGTCAATAATCAGAAACTTCTCTTTTTTACCCTCTGGCAGGCGATCGAGATACCTACAGGCTTCCTGGCTGCGCGTCCCCCGCCCAATCATCTGCTCCAACTTAATCTGCGACTGTACGGGCTTCATAAACACCAGGTTCACTACTTCCGGCACATCCACCCCCGTATCCATCAGGTCTACCGAAATGGCAATCCGGGGCATATCGTTGCGCTTGAAGTTCTTGATCAGATCCCGCGATCGCTCCATACCGGAGGTGATCACCTGCACTAGATTGGGAAACTGAGGATACATCTCTTCAAAGGTAGCCGCCAAACGCAGCGCGTGCTTTTTAGTCAGGGCAAACATGATCGTTTTGCCCGGAAGCTGCCCGGACTGATCCTTATAGCAGACCTCCATAATTTCTTCCCACTGTCGCCGCAACGTGTCTCGGTTGCTGACCGTTCGCTCTAGCTCGGTGCCTTCGTAGTTCAATTCATCCGGGTCAATCCCCTGCTCGATCAGCGTGTTGCGCTCCTCTTCACTCAGGGTTGCCCCCCGAATCCCACCCCGCTGAAAATGGGTCTGCGCCTGGTAAACGTCATAGTCCACCAAAAACCCTTCCGCGACTGCCGTTTGATAGGGGTACAAATAGGTTGGCCCGCTATCAGAACAGTGGAAGGTTATAAACGTATTGCGATCGATAAAACCCGCTGGCGCTGCCGTCAGCCCAATAATCCGGGCATCAAAATACTCTATCGCTTCCCGAAAGTAGTTGTAGATCGAGCGATGCGCCTCATCAAAAATGATCAGGTCAAAAAAGCTGGGTGTAAACTTGCGGCAATTCATCTCCAGCGTTTTCAACGCCGACACATATAGGCGGCTAGAGGTATTGATGTTATACGAGCGAATGCGATCGCACGGTTCATCGGGAAGATATGCCTTAAACCCATCATCTAGCGCCTGCTCTACCAAAGGATCGCGATCGGCGACAAACAGCACCCGTCGCGCTTGGTTTGCCCGCATAAACAAATCAATCAAAGCCATTGTGGTGCGCGTCTTCCCCGTTCCCGTCGCCATCACCAATAGCGCCCGCCGATACCCCGCATCAAACCGCTCACCAATCCGCCGAATCGCCTCCTGCTGGTAGACTCGTCCGGCAATGTGGGTCTGAATCGGCACCTCAATTAGCGATCGCCTATTCTGCTTGAGGTACAGCAGATTCTCTAGATCGAGCTGTGAAAAGAACCCTGCCACAGGTCGCTTTTGCTCATTCCCCACGTCCCAGAAATAGGTTTCAATCCCATTGGCCATGAAGGCAAAGGGCTGAAAACTCTGGTGCTTGGCAATTTCAGTTACATAATGCCGCACCTGTTGTTCTGCCACTCGCGGATCACGGCTCTGTCGCTTTGCCTCCACGATCGCAATCACTTCATGGTTGGGCAAGTACAGGCAATAATCAGTTACGCCATTCCACGGCTCAGCATCGTATCCATCCACAGGAATTTCAAACCTGACCTGCTCCTTGACTGGATCAAGACTCCATCCAGCTCGCTCTAGGGCTGGATCAATTTTGTCTCTCCGGGTCTGAGCTTCATTTGGGTTCATTGCTTGCCTTTGTTTTCATACAGGCTTTCGATCGGGTATAGGCTTGTTCAGTCAAGCTTGAGAATTGGTGCAGAGGTGATTGTAGGGAACGCAAGCATTTAACCCTCGTTATATTACCCGTCATATATTCAGGATGCTTAAACTCAATGAAATCGCCTGGCATTTTCAGCGAACTTTACCGAAGAAACACGACTGTTGTGTTAACTTGTCCGTACTATTAGTTACGCATACAATAAACTTCGTTACTATCCAATTTGCACTCTCTTCTTCCTTCCAGTCATCCTTCATCCCTCAGCTGTTCTAAATTCTCCCGACACCGAACTGTCCAGGGGTGCTCCGTCCCTATCCTTGACTCTAAAATTTCTAATGCTTCTACATACGAGGATTCCGCAACTTGATTCTGACCTTGTGCCGCATATAGCATTCCCAAGTTGTTCAATCCTCTGCCTATTAAAGGATGAGTATCACCTAAAGCCTGTCTCCAAATTTCTATTGCTCGTTGAATCAAAGATTGAGCTTCAATGTATTGCCCCTGATATATAGAACCCATTTGAGATCTTAAGGAGAGGCTGCAAGCCGCTTAACCATTAGCCGAATAAAGCAAAGGTTGATTTTCGTCGTGGCATTGGCAAGCGTCCGCTCAAAGTTCTTGACCAGGATTTTACAGCGCTCCATCC
>DATNPL010000086.1:0-16056 GCA_036703255.1 Coleofasciculaceae cyanobacterium | reverse complement strand
CCTGAACGGGTTCAACTTCAACCAGAGCATCATCGACTCGCAGGGTCGTGTGGTGTCCACCTGGGCAGATATCTTGAACCGTGCGAACCTGGGTATGGAAGTGATGCACGAGCGCAATGCTCACAACTTCCCGCTTGACCTGGCTGCGGGTGATGCGGCTCCTGTCGCCCTCACCGCTCCTGCTATCAACGGTTAAGTTCTCAGACTAAATTGAAAAGCGCTCTCCGCGAGGAGAGCGCTTTTTGGTTTTGAGGCCAAGCAGGCTCAACTCTAGAACAGGACAGCTGTCGTTCCCAACCTAGGGAGCGCGAGTTAGGATAATTCTGACTTTACTAGCGTCTGGTCTGGATAGCTGCTGATATGACAATTCTCATTCGTCCTTTGCAAGAGCATGAACTGCCGATCGCCACTCAGATTATGCGCCTTGCTTTTGGCACGTTTGTGGGTGCGCCTAACCTCACTGAATTCTTTAGCGATCTCAACTACATGAATCGCTGGTATGCCGACCCTCAGGCCGCCTTTGCCGCAGAAGACAAAGGCCAAATTATAGGCTCTAATATTGCGATTAATTGGGGCAGTTTTGGTCTGTTTGGGCCACTGACGGTTCATCCCGACTATTGGGATAAAGGGGTGGGACAACGGCTGATTGAACCTGCGATCGCCTGTTTTGAGCGCTGGGGCACAACCCAGAATGGCTTTTTTACCTTTCCCAATAGCCCCAAACATCTAAAGCTCTATCAGCGATTTGGCTTTCACCCTCGCAGCTTAACGGCTTTGATGTCAAAGACGGTATCGCCTGATCTTTCGCTGCAAGGTCTTGAATATTCTCAACTCTCGTCTTCTGAGCAGGCCGCGTCTCTAAAAGCTTGCTTGGAGTTAACCCATTCGCTATATGACGGCCTAGATTTGAGCAGAGAAATCTCTACGGTTGCAGCTCAAAACCTAGGAGAAACAATTTTGCTATGGGATGATAGCAATCTAGTCGGATTTGCCGTCTGTCACTGTGGCGCGGGGACAGAAGCAGGGACTCATAACTGCTACATCAAATTTGGGACTGTGCGATCGGGCGCTGAAGCTGAGGCAAATTTTGAGCGGCTCTTGCAAAATTGCGAGGCGCTGGCTGCCAAGAAAGGACTTTCCTCTCTGAACGGCGGGGTCAACACCGAGCGCTATGCGGCATATTACAAGATACAATCTCTTGGGTTTCGGATCAGTGGCTTAGGGCTGGCAATGCATCAGCCCAATCAGCCAGGATTTAACCGTCCTGACGTTTTTGCCATCGATGACTGGCGATAGTACGGACAGGCTTTGCGGATAGCTTTATGCCTCTCTACGCAATAACTTACTGAACCCGCCTCTATCATTTCACCTTATTTAATCCATGAGCCTGAGAGCGGCTGCAAATCCTATGACATCTCATCCCTATAAGCTGCTGTTTGTTTGCCTGGGCAATATCTGCCGATCGCCTTCTGCCGAAAACATCATGAATTATTTGATTCAGCAAAGAGGGCTACAGGGGCAAATCATCTGTGATTCGGCCGGGACTTCGAGCTATCACATAGGCAGTCCGCCCGATCGCCGCATGGCTGCCGCTGCCGCCCAGCGAGGCATCTTGCTCAAGGGACAGGCGCGGCAGTTTGAGCTTCATGATTTCGAGGCATTTGACCTGATTTTGGCGATGGATCAAGACAACCGCAACAATATGCTGCGGCTCGATCGCGAACAGCGCTATGCCAGCAAAGTAAAGCTGATGTGCGAGTTTTGCCGCACCTATAGCGATCGAGAAGTGCCCGATCCATATTACGGCGGCGAGGCAGGATTTAACTATGTGATTGACCTGCTGACCGATGCTTGTGAAGGGCTACTGGACTTTGTTTTGCACGAAGTTCAATTTGCCAAAAAATAAAGTCAGAGCCAACAATAAGGTTGTTCCGGAATTGCCTACTGTTGCTTAGATCTGCTGTTGTTGAAACTTAGCGTTGCTCAGACGATCGCCCTTTGAGTGTACGAAACACCCAAATACCAAAAGCGATCAACAGCGCTAGCACAACCAGTTTGGAAACAGGGCCGAGGTAGTCGTCAACGCGCTCGTAGTTGTCGCCTAGCAAATATCCTGCAAAAGTCAGAAGGCTGACCCAAGCGATGGTTCCCAGGGTGGAATAGATCAGAAACTGCGACATTGGCATGTTGCTGAATCCAGCAGGCAGGGAAATTAGCGTGCGGATACCGGGAACCAATCGTCCGAAAAAGACGGCTTTGTTGCCATGCCGATAGAACCAACGCTTGGATTTATCAATCTCGGCGGCAGAAAGACCTAACCATGCGCCGTGGCGATCGATCCACAGCTTGATCCGCTCTTCACCCAAAATTTTGCCCAGATAATACCAGGGCAGCGCCCCTAACATGGTGCCAATCACGCCAGCAGCAATGGCGGGAGCCAGAGCCATTTCTCCCTTGGCGGCTGTGAATCCCGCTAGGGGCATGATCAGTTCTGAGGGAATGGGAGGAAACAGATTTTCCAAAAACATCATGAGGGCAATACCCACATAGCCCAAAGACTGCATCAAGTCCGTAATCCATTCAACCATGGGCACCTCAAGCGCTACAAAAGGGTTCTACAACAGCTTCAAAGGCTGAGGCATCAAACACAGCAGTTTTCTGCTTAATAGAGCTTAACTTAATCGATCGATGAAGTCATGAAAAAGCAGGAAAGATATCTCTCCTGCTGATGGCCATTTTGATCTATGGCTGCTTTATTTCATGCTGCTGCGCTGAGAGGTTTTTGTAGGCGGGCAATGCGAACCCACAAAAACCTCGTAGTGCTATTAAGTTCCTGAAGTCCAGGAGTTCATGTACTCGATTTGAGAAGGCGTCAGGGTATCGATCGCAATTCCCATAGCTTGCAGCTTCAGGCGAGCAATTTCTTGATCAACCTCAACAGGAATAGAGTAGAGACCGGGTGCCAGCTTGCCTTTGTTGGTCACGAGATACTCACAAGCCATTGCCTGGTTGGCAAAGCTCATATCCATAACGGCGCTGGGATGGCCTTCTGCCGCTGCTAGGTTGACCAGACGACCTTCGCCAATCACCACGACAGATTTACCGCTCTTGAGGCGATATTCTTCGGTAAAGTTGCGAACCACTTTGACTTCAGCAGCCAGAGATTTGAGCGCTTTCAGGTCAATTTCAATATCGAAGTGACCCGAATTGCAGACGATCGCCCCATCCTTCATCTTCTCGAAATGCTCTTGGCGGATGATGTGCTTGTTGCCTGTGACGGTGATAAACACATCGCCCACGGCTGCCGCTTCAGACATCGGCAGGACGCGGAAGCCATCCATAGCAGCTTCGATCGCCTTAACGGGATCAATTTCAGTCACGACCACATTGGCTCCCATGCCGCGCGCCCGCATGGCGGTACCCTTGCCGCACCAGCCGTAGCCCGCAACGACGATGGTCTTGCCCGCCAGCAAAATGTTGGTGGCGCGGATGATGCCATCTAGCGTAGACTGACCTGTGCCATAGCGGTTGTCAAAGAAGTGCTTGGTGTCTGCATCGTTAACATTGACAGCTGGGAAGGTCAGTACGCCATCCTTCAGCATGGCCTTGAGGCGGACGATGCCTGTTGTGGTTTCTTCAGTGGTGCCAATCAAGTCGGCCAGTAGCTCTTGACGCTCTTGAATCATCGTGGCAACTACATCGCTACCATCGTCAATGATGATATTAGGCTTGTGGTCTAGGGCAATTCGCACATGACGCTGATACGTGTCATTGTCTTCGCCACGGAACGCATAGACTGCAATCCCATGATCGACCACCAGGCTAGCCGCCACGTCGTCTTGGGTAGACAGCGGGTTGCTGGCAATCAGGATGGCATCTGCACCGCCGCTCTTGAGGGCGATCGCCAGATGAGCCGTTTCTGTGGTGATGTGGCAGCACGCAACCAACCGAATGCCCGCAAACGGCTTTTCTTGAGCAAATCTTTCTTGAATTTGGCGCAATACGGGCATCTCTCTTCCTGCCCATTCAATCCGCTGCTTCCCTAAAACTGCAAGGGAAAGATCTTTGACATCGTGTTTTGATTGAGTCGCTACCATGTATTTCCTAAATCCGTTATGTCTGAATAGGCATTAACTAGCTTAACCAGAGGTCAAGCAAAAGTCGATTTAATTTTTTCGCGTCGCCATTGGGCATCTGCCTTGCGATCGGTATAAACCTCTAATATTCGGATGCCTTGCGTGGGGAGCGGGTTGAGCCGCTGCACCAACTGCTGCCAGGATTGCATCCTTTCATACTCTACGCCGTAGGTGGCGCTTAGTTTGGCAAAGTCGATCGCCTGGGGGGTGGCAAAAAATTCTTCAAAGGGTGGGTCAAATTGGGCGATTGGCAAAGACTCAAAGATACCGCCCCCGTTGTTATTAATCAAAACAATCGTGAGATGCCCAACAAACTTATGCCGCATCAAAAATCCGTTGGTGTCATGCAGCAAGGCCAGATCGCCCGTCAGGAGGACGCTGCTCTGCTGGCGGTGTGCCATCCCCAGCGCCGTAGACAGCGTGCCATCAATGCCGTTGGCTCCCCGATTAAAGCAGGGTCGAATCTGCAAATTTCCCGGCTGCCAGAAGCTCTCCATATCGCGCACAGGCATACTGTTGGCGATGAAGAGGGGCGTTGCCGGGGGCAAATGTTGCGACAGCAGCCAGGCAGCCTTGCCCTCAAACCAGGCTGTGGTGTTGCTGAGAGTGTCGTCAATGGCCTGTCTAACCTGCTGCTCGGTTTCGCACCACAGATGCAGGTAAGGCGTTGGCGGCTGCGGTTGGTTGGGCATCAGGACGGCCAACTGCTCAATAGAGAGCCTGAGATGCGTCGTTTTGCCATGCAACGGGTCAAGATTGCGATCGCCCTCATCGATGACCCATTGCCGAGGCTGAGTTTTGGCCAACCACTGCCGCAGTTCTTTACTGGTCGGCATTTCGCCCACCCGAATGACCCAATCGGGCGCAAGCTTGTCTGCCAGATCGGCATTCCGCAGCATCAGGCCATAGGTCGAAACTATGTAGGGGTTAAGCTCGGCGAAGTTGCGCAGGGGTGAAAGCGCCTCTGCCAGCACAGGCAGCCCCAGCGTTTTTGCCAGATGGGCGATCGCTGCACAGTAGTCTAGGGGCGAGGTAGGCTGAGCAACTCCGGCAATCAAAATACCGCGAGGCTGGAGCCATTGAGTCGGAATCGGGATCTGAGGAGACGGGCGACAGGACGGAATCTGGCCGCCTGTCTCCTGAACTGCCATAAAAAAATCTGCTGGAAACTGAGCGGCGAGGGTTTGGGTCTGGGCTTGGGGGATGGGCGCTAACGGATCGCGAAAGGGCAGGTTGAGGTGAACTGCACCCGCAACCGGGTACAGGGTTCGCTCCCAAGCTTGAATGAGAGTCTGCCGGAGATAGGGGAGGAGATCGAGCGACGGCACCGCCAACTCGCTGTACCCGTTGGCATAGGAGCCGAAAAGCTTTTGCTGATCGATCGTTTGTCCGGCATTGCAGTCTCGCATTTCGGCAGGGCGATCGCCCGTTAGCACCAGCAGCGGCACCCGTCCTTCGCGGGCTTCAATCACGGCCGGATAAAAATTTGCGCCTGCCGTGCCGGAAGTGCAGACTAACGCTACAGGGACATGGGTTTGCCGCGCTCTACCCAAGGCAAAAAATGAGGCCGATCGCTCATCCAGGATGGGAATTGCCTCAATTTGAGGATGCTGAGCAAAAGCGATCGCCAAAGGCGTTGAGCGGGAGCCAGGACAAACGATCGCGGTGGTCAAACCCAGGCGGTATAGCGTCTCAGCTAGGACTGAAGCCCAAACCGAGTTGGTGTTGCTGAAATCGATTGCCATTAAAGATGAGATTCAATATCTTGCGATCGCAGCAAAGCCATCAACCGCTCAGTGTAGAAGATTCAGTGTGAAAGATTCAGTGTAGGAGAAAAGGGTGACGTTTTGCCGCAGGGGGTGCCTTAAGTCAAGGCTTGCAGGAGCGCCTGGAGCTTTAGCCTAACTTCTGCAAACTCTCGCTCTGGATCAGAGCCTGCCACGATGCCAGCTCCGGCATAGAGACGGGCATGATTGCCTTGCAGCAGAGCCGAGCGAATGCCGACAATAAACTCAGCATTGCCTTGAGCATCCACCCAGCCCAGAGGCGAGGCATAGAGCGATCGCTCAAACTGCTCGTATCTTTGAATTTGCTGACAGGCGATAGCTCTGGGCATTCCGGCCACCGCAGGAGTCGGGTGCAGCTCGGCTAAAATTTCTAGCGGATGTCGGTCGGTTGGGCAAGCGGCCTGAATGGGGGTATGCAGATGCTGAATGTTGGACAAAGGCAGCAGCACGGGGGCGATCGCATGGTGTGGCGTTAACCCCAGCCCCTCCAATCGTTTTGTGATAAAGTCTACGACCATTCCATGTTCGCGTTGCTCTTTGTCACTACTCATCAACTGCTGGGCAAACTGCCGATCCTCGCTGACCGTTTTGCCGCGCGGAGCCGAGCCAGCCAGCGCATCGGTGGTCAACATCTGATTTTGCAGGCTCAACAGCCGCTCTGGACTGGCTCCAATAAAGCTTTGCCCTTTGCCATTGCCCGTCGAAAACACATAGCAGTCAGGATAGCGCTGCCGCAGATTGTGGAGCGATCGCCCCGCCTGAAATGGCAACCTTGAAACCACATCGATCGCATGAGCCAAGACTAACTTGTGAAAATGCTGCTGCTGAATATCTAGCAGCGCCGAAGCAACTGCATTAGAGAAAGGGAATGTGTCACTAATTTGCCACTGCTTGAGCAAACTAGACAGGGGATAAGCAAAGTTAAAGAGATGAGAAGATGTCGCTTCAATTGCTTGAGCCTGGTGCCAAATAGTATCTGTTAAATCTTCTAAATTAGTCTGGGGCTGAATTAGAAAATTGGCTAAAATCGCGCTGCGATCGCGCCAACGCACGACTTGCCACTGAGGTAAAAAAGCCGTTGCAGGGGCAAAGGCTGCATCAGAAGGTGTGGCTTGATCAAAGAAAGCAAAACTACAAAAAAACCGAGGAATTGTTCCAGGAAAATCGTGGGTGCTGTTGCCAATCAGTTGGTTAAAGCTGTCTTGAATAAACTGCTGAACCGCCAAAAATCGATGGGCTTCTGAAGCTTCAAATGACACAACAGAATCCATTGCCGCGATCGCCCACTCTTGTTCCCGATTCTCAAAATAGAAGTGGAGTTGATGAGGTTTGCTCCATTGATCTAAAACGGCCAGGGGATCGATCGAATCGATTTCAAAAAAAATGCTGGCAATTTTTGATTGCTCATTTTCAATGGATTGGCGTTGACAAAACTCAAGAAATTGATGTAATTGTTTACAATTTTGAGAGAGGCTGAGTCCAGTGAAGGAGGATTGACATAGCATCGAGCGTAAAAAGATCCTTACGTACAGCTAGCTCTTAACAGCTTAAGTCTTATCATCTCCTAATTTCAGTAGATCGCAAATCAAGGTTTCATAGCAGATAGAGCGCAGCACAAAACTCTATAAAACTGATCTTTAAAGCATAGAAGATCGATTTCAATTTATTAAATTTAGAATGCAGGTATGGTTTAAATCAGCTGTTTATTGCTTTGAACAAGAGGGACTACGATCCCGTTCAAAAAAATAAACAATAAGTCTAGAGCATGGCATTGCAATCGAGGCAATGTTGAGTAGAGAGGGAGCAATCCCATCACTCTCTAAGTGTCGGCAACCCGATCGTCCCACAAAAAATTCATCCCTTGTGCTTAGAGCTATCTCCAATTGGCTTCGGGGTCTGATGGAGAATATCAAGGTTTTTTGCGTTTCCGAGACTTTTTAGCTGGCTGCCGATCGCCGCTTTGCACCGCCCCGGCTGACCCTACAGGCTGCGCTGCTGCAAGCTCACCAAATTTTGGACTCCAAAAACTGCCCTTTGCCGTGTAAAAATAAACGGCCTCCTGATGCTGGCCGTCTTGACGAGCAGCGCGATCGGAACAACGCAGCAGCGTCTTGTGCTGTCCGTCCTTCTGGTAGGCATATTCTTCCATCGGCTTGTGGCAAACCGGGCAAGGATGTTCGGTGAGCTTTCCCGAGGTAGGCTGCCGTTGCGGCAATGGAGCCTCCTGACTGGTGTGAGACTCAGGCTGGACAGCCGTGCTGCGACTGGCTGCATAGCCCAAGCCCAGCATTTGCTGCCGCGCCTGTTCCAGAGCAGGGGCAAAATAGCCGCGATTCCATTCATTTAGCCAGCGTTCCCAATTCAGCTCTCCTTGGGCAATTTGGTCAAGCGATTGCTCCATTTCAGCCGTAAATGTGGGATCAACTAATTTCATCAGCAGTTTCTCTAGTGCCGCATCCAAATCTAGCCCCAGAGCGGTAGGCTGCAACTTTCCTTTCACCCCCTGCACATAGTCCCGCTGTTTCAGCGTTTTGATAGTGGGGGCATAGGTGGAGGGTCTGCCGATGCCTCTACGCTCCATCAATTGCACCAGCTTAGGCTCAGAATAGCGCGGCGGCGGCTGGGTTTGCTTCGGTTCCGCTTGGGCTTGCTGAAGCGTTAACGCCTGCCCCTGGCTCAATGCAGGGAGCTGTGCATCAGTCTGCAAATTATGCCAGTAGCGCGCGTAGCCCAAGAATTCGACCATTTGCCCCCTGGTTTCCCAATATAAATTGCCCGATTGAGTCACCACCCGCGTCTTACGCAGCCGCGCCGAATTGCACTGTGAGGCCACGGCACGTTTCCAGATCAACACATACAGGGCAAAATCATCGGCACTCAGCTCAATCTTTAGCTGAGCCGAGGGACGGTGCAGATCGGTAGGGCGAATGGCTTCATGCGCCTCCTGGGAGCCTTTGCGGCTTTTGTGGCGCGTCATCTGTTTGGGCAGATTGTCGGGATCATGCGCCTCTAGCCAACCCCTGACGGCCTGACAAAACTCTGGGCTAAGAGCAACGCTATCGGTTCGCATGTAGGTAATCAAACCTTTTTCGTAAAGCGACTGCGCCACCTGCATGGTGCGATCGGGGCTGAGATGCAGTTTTGCCCCTGCGGCCTGCTGAAGCGTTGAAGTAATAAAAGGTGGCGGCGGCGCTTGGTGGGCGATTTTCCCTTCCACCACTTTTACGGTATGCGGCTGAGTTCGGGCAATCTCTACTAAGCGATCGGCTTCAGCCTGCGAGAGAACGCGATCGGAGGTAGGAGATTCTTTAGTCTCTCCCGTATCATCCGCAATGTCGGTAGGGGCGTCTTCTGAACTAGGGCTGGAAGCGGCAGCGTTCCGAGGAGAACGGGTTGAAGGAGCAGCAGCATTGAGCTTTACCCGATAAAAAGCGCGAAAGCCTTCCTGATAGTCCACCCAGACTGACCAATAGTCCTGAGGCTGAAAGACTTGAATTTCTCGCTCTCGCTGACACAATAAATGCAGCGTAGCGCTTTGCACCCGCCCCATCGACTTTGCGCCAATGTTCAGCTTCCAAACTACATACTTGCTGCCCCGGTAGCCCACGAGCTTGTCCAGGCAGTCTCTGGCTCTGCCAGCGGCAATGAGATTAGCGTTGAGGGGCCGCGGTTGGGCGATCGCGGCTCTCACGGCATCGGCAGTAATTTCGTGATACACCACCCGCTGAGGATTTTTGAGCCGCAATTCCTGGGCCAAATGCCAGCTAATCACCTCTCCTTCTCGATCTTCATCACAGCCCAAAAAGACGCGATCGGCCTGCTTAACCACCTGCCGCAGATCGGCTAACACTTGTTTACCCTTAGTGCCTCTGGGCACATAGCGACATTGAACGCTATTTTCGCTCAGGTCAAAACCCAGGGCATCTTCGCCATCATCAGCCAACTCTCGGACGTGCCCCATGCTGGCTTTAACGATCCAGCCATTGCCAAGAATCTGTTTCAGCTTGGCAATCTTGCCGGGAGACTCAATTAGGAGCAGATGAACCATCGTCAATATTCCTTGTAGCGGCTTCTCTCACCTTAATATCTGCCTTTATTTATAGTACATGCGTTTTACGTCGGTCGAGAGGATCGTTAGAAGATAGATATATTACGTTGCAACACTAGGGTGTTGAGATATTGCAAGGATGTTTATGCTTGAAGAAGTAAGCTATTTAGCTTGAAAATAAATTTGGCTTGAAAATAAAGTGTGTTCTCGAAGAAGCGGCTGATCTAGTTATGAAGTTTTAAGTTCTAAAAGCCATGATTTTGAACACGACACGAAGGTTGCAAAGCTCCTATGCTTGAACTCCTTCAAGAACTTGTGGGGACAAATGGATTCATCCCCCACGGACATTGCTATCTTTGGAATCCCCTGCTGGTGTGGCTGCATGTCTTGGCTGACATAGGCACAGCGATCGCCTACTACTCCATTCCGCTCACCCTCTTTTATTTCGTGCAGCAGCGGCGAGATTTGCCGTTTAACTGGATATTTTTGATGTTCAGTGCCTTCATTACAGCCTGTGGCACCGTGCATCTCTTAGAAGTTTGGACGCTTTGGTATCCGATTTATTGGTTCTCTGGAGGCGTGAAGGCCATCACGGCGGTTATTTCTTTAGGAACCGCTGTGGCTCTCTTCTGGTTAATTCCCGAAGCGCTGGCGCTGCCCAGTCCGGCTCAGCTTGCAGCGACCAATCGAGAACTGCAACAGCAGATTAACGATCGCCATAAAGCAGAGTTAGAGCTAATTCACAGCCGAGATCTAAAAGAGGCAATCTTTGATGAATCAACAGATGCCATTTTTCTAGTAGATTCTCAAACGTTGCGCACGGTGGACTGCAATCGCTGTGCGATAGAGATGTTTGAAGTAGACAGCAAGGATGAACTGATTAATATTGCAGGGCATACGCTACAACGCTATCAATTTAGCGCTGATGAGCTAGAGGCGATCGCTCAAGAAATGGACAGCAAGGGCTTTTGGAGCCGAGAGATTGAATATTGCACCAAGACAGGCCGAATTTTTTGGGGCTATCTTGCGGCAAACGTTGTGCATGTGGCAGGTAAAGCGATCAACTTAGTGCGCGTCAGCGATGTGAGCGATCGCAAGCAGGCAGAACAGCAGCTTCAGCAGTCTCTGCGCGAGAAAGAGGTCTTGCTCAAGGAAATTCATCACCGCGTTAAAAATAACTTGCAGATTGTCTATAGTCTCTTACGATTGCAGCGCCGTCAGCTCAAAGATCCTCAGGCGGTTGAAGCTTTGCTAGAGAGTCAAAACCGGATTGAAACGATCGCCTTGATTCACGAAAAGCTCTACCGCTCTAAAGATTTAGGCAGCATAGACTTTGCCGAATACATTCCTGGATTAGTGAGCAACCTATTTAGTACCTATGACGTTAACGATCGACGAATCACCTTAGAGACTAAAGTTGAACCCATTTCTCTCGATATCGATAAAGCAATTCCCTGTGGATTAATCATTAATGAATTGGTTTCTAACGCGCTGAAGTACGCCTTTCCATCTGCACAAACGGGACAAATTGATGTCGAAATGAGATGTGGAGAAGACGCTCAGATCACGCTCATTGTCGGCGATAATGGCGTCGGATTTTCATCCTGTTCTGATTTTTCTCAGCCTGAAACGCTGGGGTTGCAGCTGGTTGAAGATTTTGTAGCTCAGCTCAAAGGCCAGCTCCAGATTAGCTGCCACGCAGGTACGCAGTTTAGCATTACATTTCCGGGAGGTGTGTATGCCTCCTGAAAAGGATTCGACACGTCTGATTCGGGTGCTGATTGTCGAAGATGAGCGCATTGTTGCCCGTGATATCAAAGCCTGTTTGGAGGGCTTGGGCTACTCTGTAGCAGGGATGGCGACATCGGGAGAAGAAGCGATCGCCAAAGCCAGAGATCTGCACCCTGACATTGTGCTGATGGATATTCGGCTAGAGGGGGAGATGGACGGGATAGAGGCAGCTCAACAGATCTGGAATAACCTTCACATTCCGGTAATTTACGCCACGGGCTACTCGGATACTGCGACCGTCGATCGCGCTACAGATAGCGAATTATTCGGCTATATTCTCAAGCCCATTAAAGAACGCGACCTCTACATTGCGATCAAAAATGCCCTGCAACGACAGCAGCAGCAAACTTCTTTGGTTGAGCAGCAGCGCTGGGTGAATACCATTCTGAAAGCGATCGGCGATGGCGTGATCGTCACTGATGCTCAGGGACGCGTGAAGTTTCTCAACTTGGTGGCCGAGTCTTTGACGGGCTGGACGCTCAGTGAAGCCGTGAATCAACCGCTGTTTCAGGTGTTCTCCTTGATGGATGAACAGACCCAAATGCCCTTGGAAAACCCTGTTACAGAAGTGCTGCGTACAGGCAAAACGGTCTATTTGGTCAATCCCGTTTTGTTAACAACCAGGGATGGCAGACAGATTACCATTGCCGACAGCGCGGCACCGCTGAGAGATGATGCAGAGAACATCACAGGGGTCGTAGTGGTGTTTCGAGATGTAGCTGAACGAGAACTGGTTCAAGAACGTGCGATCGCCCTGCAACGTAGCCAGCTTCTAGAAGCTCAAATGTCGGAATTGCAGCGTCTTAGCCAGCTAAAAGATGACTTTCTCAGCACCGTTTCGCATGAGCTGCGATCGCCCTTAGCGAATATTAAAATGTCGATTCACATGCTGGAGATGAGTCTGGACAGGCAGAGATTAGCCCCCCCAGACTCTGAGGAAGCCTCTGCAAGTGAACGCATTAGTCGGTATCTGCAAATTTTGCGCAGCGAATGTGACCAAGAACTTAACCTCGTCAATGATCTCCTAGAGATACAGCGTCTGGAAGCCAATGTGACTCTGTTTGACTGGACGCCCATTACGTTATCGGAATGGATACCGCAAATCATTGCAGCCTATGAAGGTCGGGCTGAGCAACAGCAAATTCAGATTCGAGTGATATTACCCGAGAGCATTCCTGTCCTAATTTCAGACCGCATGATGCTATCGTCTGCCTTGAGTGAGTTACTCAATAACGCTTGCAAATATACACCGCCGACTGGAGTCATTACCCTGAGCACTCAGATGGCAGAAGCTCCCAACGCTGTTGCAACCCTAAGATTGGTCGTGAGCAATACGGGCATCGGAATTTTGCCCGATGAGTTACCTCACATCTTTGAAAAATTTTATCGTGCGCCCAGTCTGGCGAGTGCCACCCGTTCAGATGGTCATCGCCATCCGGAGGGCACGGGTTTGGGATTGGCTTTGGTGCAAAAACAAATTGTCTGCTTGGGTGGAACGATCGAGGCACAGAGCGATCCTGATGAAGTCCGCTTTGTGATTGAACTGCCCTTAGCCCCTACTCCTCATGCAGGCTGGCAATAGATTAAGCATAGATTTAAGCGCCATGAATAATTAGCTAAATCATTGGGCTAAATTAATGGGCTAAACGGCAAAGCCAGTATCCATATCATCCTAAAGACAGAGGCGATGTATCCCTTTAGATAGTCTACGGAAAGGTTATCGGCTTGATATTGTTGATTACATGGTGAATGACTAGTTGCTTTCACATCACGGTCAAACACATCACGGTCAGAACTGTATTTCAGTACAGCATTTTCACGGGAGACATAGAATGAACATTTTAGCTTGGGTTGTGTTGGGTTTGTTGGCTGGTGCGATCGCAAAGGCGATTTTCCCAGGTTATCAAAGTGGTGGTTTTCTGGGAACGATGATTCTCGGTATCATTGGTGCTTTTGTAGGCGGTAGCTTGTACACCTTCTTGACGACAGGAGCACTGGCGCTTACTGCACCAGGTCTGAGTATTCCTGGCGTATTCATTGCCGTTCTAGGTGCAATCATTGCTCTTTGGATCTACTATGCGATCGGTCGTCGTAGCGCTGTTTAAGCACAGCAAAATCATTAAGCCGGCCCCCAGGCTTACTTCTAGAAGTCTAGAATTTCGAAAGCCTCTGCAATTGCAGGGGCTTTCGTCATGCATGGCATTAAAGCCTTGCAAAACTATGGATTTAACGCCTTGGCTAATCGACTGATGCCAACTTGAATCTCTGCCTCATCTAACTCGCTGTAGCCAAAAATAAACTCACACTGCCTGTCTATAAAGTTTGGATCGTGAGCGCTGGAATGGAGGTAGCAAGGACGAGCGGACATGAGTCCAACACCCACCTGGGCTGCCCGTTCCACGATTTCCTCAGCGCCTAAGTTGAGATTCATTCTCACCATAATATGAAGCCCCGCTTTTTCTCCTAGCACAACAATGCGATCGCCAAAGTGTTGCTTCAAGCCTTGCACAAGCACCTGGCGGCGATGGTCGTAGCGGGATCGCATTTTGCGAACATGACTTTCTAGATGGCCGTCAGCAATGAACTCAGCCAGAACCTGTTGCTCTAGGGTGGGGAGCTGGCGATCGCTCAACCATTTCATTTGTGTAAAGAGCATGACTAAATTGGAAGGCACAATCAAATAGCCGAGGCGCAGTGAAGGAAACAAAACCTTGGAAAAAGAGCTGATGTAAATGACGCTATGGCTGCGGTCTAAGCCCTGCAAAGCCAGAATCGGGCGATCGCCATAGCGGTATTCACTGTCGTAATCATCTTCCAAAATTAAGGCGTGATTTTGCTGTGCCCACGCCAGCAGCTCTAGCCGACGCGGCAAGGACAGCGTAGAGCCTGTCGGAAACTGGTGCGAGGGCGTGACATAGACCAGGCGAATCTTCTGAATTTGGGCTTTCTCTGTACCCTCACGAGTTAGCTGATCCACCTGCAATCCAGATTCGTCAACGGGAACGGGATGCAGGCTGGCTCCATAGCTGAGGAAGACCCGGCGGGCGCTCAGGTAGCCCGGATCTTCGACCGCAATCACTTCTCCGGGATCAATCAACAGCCGCATCACCAGATCGAGGGCTTGCTGGGTGCCATTGGTGAGGATAATTTGGTCGGGGGCGCACTGTACGGCTCTGGCTCGCGCGACGTAACGGGCGATCGCCTCTCGCAAAGGATAGTATCCGCGAAAATCGCTGGCATAGTCTAACCAGTCTGAGGTGGCAGTGCAGTGACGAGACAGCAGCTTGCGCCATAAATTGAGGGGAAAGTCTTTGAGGGCAGGTCGTCCATAGCGAAAGCTAATAGCCGCTTTGGGTTCGGAGGGCAGCAAACAAGGGATCTCTGCTAGCCGTTTGCCCTGCTGCGAGAACTGAATGGGCAAAGCGGTCTGCTGAGTGCTGGGTTCGACTTGCTGAGAATAGAGCAAATCATCAGGCAGTTGGGCACAAACGTAGGTGCCAGACCCCACGATCGCCTCTAAATATCCTTCGCTCAAGAGCTGCTCATAGCTCTGAGTTACCGTCGTGCGTGAAATGCTGAGGGACTGAGCCAGCGATCGCGTTGAGGGAATCCGCTGGCTGGGCAGCAGTCGCCCGGTCAAAATGGCCTGTTGCAGCTCTGCATAGAGCTGAGCATGGAGCGGCTGAGGCAGGTGGCTATCAAGCGCGATCGGTAAGTCCATCTGTCAGCTAAACGCCTTGGAATTGAAAAGGGTTGAAAGTGGCCTTGTATAAAGGCGTGAAATTGGCTCTTGTGGGAGTCCACTTGATTGACTAGGCTAACCTTAGCAGAATTGAAGCGATCGTAAATATGCCCACCCAACAGGCCATTCAGATTAGGGCTGCAACTCTTCAAGAGGATGTCCTAATCGCTGAACATTTTTACCAGATGTGGCTCGATAATGACGTTTCCCCAGAGGCGATGGTGAACGATTGGCAAGAAATCGTGTTGCAGTTTATCCAACAGGCTCGTCGAGAGCTAGGATATCAAGCCTTTGTGGCGCAGGTAAACGATCGCCCCGTCGGCTCGGTTGGGTGTCAACGATTTGCCGGACTGTATCCCAATCTCATGGCGGCAACGGAGCGCTGTGACGGCTATATCTGGGGCGTCTATGTCAATACTCTGGACAGAATTAGGGAGCTATGATGCCGTAGGAGCGTAGGTTTGGGTAGTTAGGATGGGATTTAATCAAAGTCGGGTTCAAGTCTAACATCGAAATAAAGCGCGAAAGCAGATGGTCATTGAAAGCTAGACG
>DATNPL010000163.1:0-103360 GCA_036703255.1 Coleofasciculaceae cyanobacterium | reverse complement strand
TGGATGGAGCGCTGTAAAATCCTGGTCAAGAACTTTGAGCGGACGCTTGCCAATGCCACGACGAAAATCAACCTTTGCTTTATTCGGCTAATGATTAAGCGGCTTGCAGCCTCTCCTTAAGATCTCAAATGGGTTCTATAGGGAATTTCGCGCCCGCAGGGCGCGAAATTCCCCACAAAGCCCGAAAAAGCCCACCTGCGGCGGGCTTTTTCGGGCTTTGTTTACAAAATGAGAATAGCTGATATTTCGTTAGGCCATTCGCCTATTCAGCTTGGATGTGGCAGAATGCTCTAGGCCAAAGGGAAACAGCTCAACGAGTGACACAATGAGTGAAATAACGCCTGACTCGAACATTGACACTTCGAACATTGACATAACGGGTGAGCAGAGCAGTAGCTTATCTGAGGCCGACCTGCTAGACAAGATTCGGCAGCAGTTTGATAGCCAGCCCTATCCCAATATCCCAATCGGGGAGTCACCCAAGCGAGATGTTAATGCTCTGTATGTGCATAACCTGGTCACGCCGTTTTATTTACGCAATCAGGCGCTGATCGATCCGCGAGAGGCCGCTATTCTAGATGTGGGATGTGGCAGCGGCTACAAGACCTTGACGCTTGCAGAAGCCAATCCGGGTGCAACTCTTGTCGGCATTGATTTGTCCGAGAAATCTCTCGAGCTAGCGCGGCAAAGGTTGAGCCATTACGGATTCACAGCGGCTCAGTTTCATCAGCTTCCTCTGGATCAGATTGCTCAGCTAGGGCTAAAGTTTGACTACATCAACTGCGATGAGGTTTTGTATCTGGTGCCTGACTTGGTGCAAACCTTGCAAACGCTAAAGAGTGTGATGAAGCCAAACGGCATTCTCCGCGGCAACCTGCACAGCCTGTACCAGCGCCAAAGCTTCTTTCGAGCGCAGGAATTGTTTACCTTGATGGGTTTGATGCAGGGCAACCCGGAAGAGGCAGAAATTAACACTGTGCTGGAAACCATGAAGGCGTTTAAGGATGGTGTGCCGCTCAAGCGAGAAACTTGGCAGCCCAGAGATGCCGCCCATCATCCGCAGCAGTATGTTTTGATGAACTTTCTGTTTCAGGGCGATCAGGGCTACACGATTCCCGAACTGTTTGCGGCGCTGCGGGAGGTGGATCTGGAATTTATTTGCATGGTGAACCAGCGCCATTGGGACTTGAAGGATGTGTTCCAAGATCCGCAAAACCTTCCGGAGTTTTGGCAAAAGGTGATGCCGCATTTGTCGATGGAAGAACGGCTTCAGCTCTTTGAACTGATTGCGCCTGTGCATCGACTGCTCGATTTTTGGTGTGGTCAGACGGGACAAACCGAAGCGTGGCAGATGCCGCAGTCTTGGTCGTTGAGTGATTGGACAACTGTACAGGTTCATCTGCATCCGCAGCTTTGCAGCGCTAGTGTCAAAGCCGACCTGATTGAAGCGGTGGAACAACAGCGATCGTTTGACCTGAGTCGCCATCTTTCGGCTCCGGTCACGGTACCTGTGTCGCTCAGCGCCTACTTGGCTGCTTGTCTGTTGCCGCTGTGGGATGCACCACAGTTGTTTCCAAAGCTGGTGCATCGTGCCCTAAAGGTGCGAAGCCGTGACCCAATCACGCTCAACCCTGCTAATCCTCATCAGGTTAGCCAGGAGCTGCGCGAGGCGCTGATCAATCTAGAACAGCATCTGTATGTGCTGCTGATCCGGTAGGCAGTTGAGCGATGCTGCTTTTAGCCTGTAAGCTCGTCAACAAAACGATGGCTTGATGGGTTCTGCGCCAAAGTGACTAATGCAGTACCTGCTCTAATGCCCAAACCACCGGAAACAGGAGTTTCCAGACCCATTTGAGTAACTCAGGAATACTCAACGCAACAATAATCCTCGCGCCGCTTTGAACGCAACCATACTGTTGAAGTTCTTGGCGTTGTCCTGCAAATTTTTTTGGGATAGACGGATTGGCTCAACCCGATGCCGCAGAACCGTTAAGAAGGCTTGCGCTGCCATCACGAGCGTCATGTGACGATGCCAACCTTGCCACGATCGCTAGGGCGAACGCACACGTTTCTTCATAAAATGCGAGAAGGAGCTTGAGCCAGAATCTGGGTGAGATAGTGATCATCCCAACCTGCCTTGAGCCGCTTAGCTCTTGTGCCGCTTTTGGCAGACTTCTCTTGGCTCAATCAATTAACAGCCAGATGGCGAATGACTGCCAAGTTTTCAGCACTGTAGCCTTGAGTCGCCCGCGATTGGTCTTCTCGAAAGCTCACATCTAGAATCCAATACAGTTGATTTTCAATGCCCCAGTGACCCCGTACAGCATCGGCAAAGCGGATCGCATCCAACGGTAAACTGAGCAAGTAATAGTGCGTCTCACGGGTGATTTTGTCACCGATTTGTCGTTGCGATTCGACACAACCCACCGTCGTTAACTTCGCCCAGTTCTTTGCACCGACGAGAAACTCAGTGTTCCCCATCAGCCAATAGCGACGAATTTCTTGTCGTCCATGTCCTTGCTCCTGCGTTTGATAAAAGTCATGCTCGATATCTCGAAAGTTCTGCGCTTGGGCATGGGTAAACAATTGCTTAACATCTTCATGCAAATTGCCTTGGTTGCCTTTTAAGGCCAACACATAATCGCCTTGCTGTGCGACGATTTGCGCAGCAATTTGCGTTTGACATCCCATTGCATCAATACTGACTACAGCTCCATTAAGGTCGAGCACCTGCAAGAGTTCTGGAATTGCTGTAATTTCATTCGATTTTTCGTTCACTTTTCGCTGTCCCAACACCAACCGATTGTGGCTAGCCCAAGCACTCACCCTATGAATCATGCCTTGTTTACCGCCACGCTCGTAACTGCCTCGTAGCGTTTTGCCATCCAGACTAATCAGCTGGCCATCGGTGATGTTAAAGACGGCTTGCACCCAACTCAAAAAGCATTGCTGTAATTGTTCCGGGCGCAGTCGAGCAAACATCCGCTCAAAGGTATCGTGAGAGGGGATGCCGTTGGGTAACTCCAAAAAGGTTTCTAGCCAGCCCTGTTTGGCGATGCCGTAGTTCTCAATCTCAACCCAAGTATCCGCCCCGCAAATCACGGCACAGATGGTCAATCACCTTTACGAGCGATGATGCAGTTGTTGATGGCAAAACAGATGCAGCAACACCAGGTTTTGAGGAGAGTCACCTCCCCCTTGCGCCTTAGGTCTGCGATGATGCCGTTGCAGTTGTTCTCCATTAAATAGTTGCCCCTGAAAAATTCTGAAACCCAGTTAAGACAGGCGTTAGAGCTTGAAAAGAGCATGGTAGAATTGCCAAAAATCTAGCAAGCCCTGGCAAAATCTGGTGAAATCGATGAGCCGATCTGACCCAAATCAGCCACCCTCAGAAATCCCTCTAGCATCGCTAGTTAATCCTGGCCATCCCTTGATTAAACTGGCAAGTGCCCTGAATTGGGACTATTTTGAGGCAGAGTTTACTCAGCCAATTGGTGAAACTGTGGGTCGCCCTGCATTGCCCACTCGGGGCGCTGGTGGGATGGCACTATCTCAAAGCGATGTACAACGAAAGTGATGAATCGGTTGTAGAAAAGTGGAGTGAGAATCCCTATTGGCAATACTTTTGTGGAGAACGAGTTTTTCAACATGATTTACCATGTCATCCGACGAGTTTAGTGAAATGGCGAAAGCGAGTGGGCGTTGAAGGAGTTGAGAAACTTCTTAGCCAAGTTTTGCGAACAGCAATGTCTCAAAAAGCGTTCACTCAGAGTGAGCTTAAACAAGTCACGGTTGATACAACCGTTCAAGAAAAGGCAGTTGCTTTTCCTACCGATGCCCGACTCTACGACAAAGCACGTCGTGCCTTGGTGAGAGCCGCTAAAGCTCAAGCCATCAAACTGCGGCAAAGTTACACCCGAGTCGGCAAACTTGCCCTGTTCAAACAGAGTCGCTATGCAGCAACGGGTAAACGAAAACAAGCTTGTCAACAAACCAAAAAGCTCCGCACATTTTTAGGACGAGTCATTTGAGATATTGAGCGCAAACTGACTCCAATTATCCAACCGTTACAATCGCTCATTGAACGTGCTAAGCAAATTCATACTCAACAGCGACAAGGTTCTAACAAGTGTTACAGCGTTCACGCTCCAGAAGTAGAATGCATCGCTAAAGGTAAAGTCCACAAGCGCTATGAATTCGGTTGTAAAGTCACCTTGGTGACCACCAGTTATTCCAATTGGATTGTGGGGATTGAAGCTCACCACGGCAACCCCTACGACGGAGCCACCCTCAAGCCTGCGATTGCCCAAGTGGAGCGTCTCACTGCGATAAAACCTCAGCAAGTCCTCGTAGACCCGGGATTTCGAGGCAAAGAGCATCATCCCGCAGCGATCGAGGTTCTCGTTTGTGGTAGTTACAAGCCTCTAGATTCGCTCAAACGCTTGCTCAAACGTCGTAGTGCCATTGAGCCTGTGATTGGACACGGCAAAGGGGGCATCTCCGACCGCTTAATCCTCGACTTTTTCAGGGATGACTAGCTCAGCAGGCGTCTCAAGGCAGGAATGCGCGAAAACACTCCATAATCCAGCAGTAAGACCGTCACCAGCGACAAGCCCACCAGCGGAAAAGCAAACCCTAAAATGGCGACGATCGCTAACGGTATTCTCCACTGCTGCACATGCTCTGGCAAAGGCGGCGCACCCAGGCGATCGGCAGGACGGCGCTTCCACCAGAGCACGACTCCGCTGACGCACAGCAGCAGAATCACCAGACAGGCGAAAAGCATTAAGAGCTGGTTCGCCAGTCCAAAATATTTGCCCATGTGAATGGCAACGCCTAGCTCAACGGCTTTAGGCACCAGGCCATACTGCTGCCAGCGCACATCAGCCAGCACTGCGCCGCTGTATTGGTCAATATGCAGAGTGGCTTCCTGGGCAGGGTCATCGGGAAATGCTGACACCGTGTACACACCCGTTTCGCCGTCAGGCAAGGTAACATTAAATCCCGGCACAACGCCTTTAGCCTGTGCCAAAGCTATGACAGAATTCAAAGTGACAGGCGCAGCTTCAGCATGGCCTGAGAGGCTATGTCCTGCGCTGTGGTCATGGGACTGGCTCGGCTTCTGGCTCAGCGGCAGGGGCATTTGCTCGACCGCCCAGGGCACATTTTGCCCATTCTGATTCAGCGATCCGGTTAGCCGCGTAGATTGGGGCACATCATTCCACATTTGCGCCGGAAACTGTTTCCAGACTTGAGCAAAGGTTTCGCCCCAGAAGCCTGTCCAGGGTAAGCCCGTCAAGATTAAAAACCCAATCAGCAACGCTCCATACAGGCCGGGAACCGCATGTAAGTCGCGCCAAAAAATTCGTCTGTTGCGGTTGCCCAAGCGCGGCAGCAGCGTCCCCCAAACCGACAAACCTTTGCGCGGCAGCCAGAGATAAAGTCCTGTAATCAACAGCACCAATCCCCAACAGGCGGCTAGCTCAATCAAATAATCGCCCACTTTGCCGATCATCAGTTCGCCATGAAGCTTACGAGCTATGCTTTGGAGGTTCTGCACTTCGTCGCGATCGCCCAGGACTTCACCCGTATAGGGATTAACGAATACCATCAAGGTGCGATCGCCCGCTTTAATCTCCACTTCGGTGCTGCGGTTAGCCGCGACGCTGGGGATAATTTTTGAGATCGCTGCGTCTGGATGGAGGGCTTTGGCGGCATCGACCTGCTGGGTATAGGGCAAAACCGTGCTCCCAGGCGGGACAAACATTAGATTGCGATACATGACGGCATCTAGCTGTGGCTTAAACAGGTAAATTATCCCCGTGAGCGCCAGCATCAGCATAAAGGGAATAACAAACAGCCCTGCATAAAAATGCCAGCGCCAAACCGTGCGATAGAAGCGATTGGACGGAGACTCTACGCTAGGGCGATCGGTGGTGATGTTTGCGGTAGACATGCGCTGCGGAGATATAGGGACTGACTGCGGCTCCGTCATGGCTCGTGAACCCTGACTGAATCGACGGTTAAATCCTGTTCGATTTATCTCCAAAGATCAAAAGACGACCTGTCAAACATTGCTGCTTTGTAACAAAGCCGTTTTATCTAGCGCTTACCCAACACCTCCGCTTAAGTCACGGCGACGGGCTGGCTTAAGGGCAAGGTAAACCAAAAAGTCGTGCCCTCGCCCAGCTTGCTCTGCACATCAATCTCGCCGCCATGTGCTTGAATAATTTGCCGACAAAGATATAGCCCTAGCCCCAATCCCACCGATTTGGGCTTTTGGTCGCCTCGGAAGTAAGGATCAAACAGCCGATCGCGCTGGTTGGGGTGAATGCCCACTCCATTGTCAGTCACGGTGCAGCGCAGCCAGTCGCCATCCGGCTGGGCATCTAGCGTCAAAATTAGACCGGGTGGATTGTGTTTTAGGGCATTGGCAATCAGGTTTTGATAGACCCGAGACACCTGAAGGGCGTCGGCAGAAATAAGCGGCAGATCGGCAAAGATGCGGTTATCTAACGTCGCCCGCTCTTTGTCTAGAATAGGCTGGAGGTCAGCGATCGCCCCATTCACCACTTGTTGTAGCGAAATCGGCTGGCGCTGCACCGATATTCCCCAAATTTCAGCCGCGTGAGTATCAATCAAAGAATTGATTAGATCAAGCTGATGCTGATTGCTATCGATCATCCGCTCTAGAACTCTGCGGGGCAGCTTCAGATCGTCTCCAGGCTGAGTTTTGATCAGGTTGAGCACGAGCGAAGTGCCAATCACCGGGTTGCGCAAGTCATGAGAAACCGCATGGAGAAAGAGATTAAGCTGGCGGCGCAGCTCAGCCTCCAACGTTTCTAGCTGCTCGTTTTTCTGCTCTAATCCGCGAGAGTACTGCTCTAACTGATGATGAGATTGCTTGAGCTGCTGCCGCATATGGTTAAAGGCATGGCTTAAGGTTCCCAGTTCGTTGGGCGATCGAATCAACACCTGCCGATCCCAGTCGCCTTGAGCCAGAGCCTCGGCAGCATGGCTGAGCTGACGGATCGATCGCGTGATCCAGCGGTTGATGCTGGTGCCAATGGCGATCGCCACCGCTAAAGCCAGCAGACACAGCAGCGTTGTATTGCGGGTGTTTTGATTAATTTGCGCCATGAAATCTTCTTGGGGCACCACCACCACCACCAGCCAATTGAGTCCTTGAAACTCAGCACGCAGCGAGCCAGGGAAAGTGAAAATTTTAACAAAATGACGATCGCCCTCTAGCCACAGATCGGGAACCTGGCGACCGTTGGTGCGGTTGATGCTGCTAAAACTGCCGAAGGTCTTTTGCAAATGCAGCGCCGTTGCCCGCGTTAGCGGATCTTCGCTTTGCAGAACGTTGAGATCGCGGCTGTCGGCTTGACAAAGGCTTTGATGGTTAGAAGAGCCAATTAATTGGGCGATCGGGTTGCCCTGCTCATCGCGCATCATTGCGCCCTTGGCATCTTTGCCGTTGGGCTGCAAGATAAACACCTGTCCTGTCTGACCCACTTTCAGCTGATGCAAAAACTCGCTTACGCCCGATAGGCTGAGCGTCGCATCGGCAACACCAATTAGCTCTCCTTGCGGGTTGAAAATGGGGCGATCGACTGAGATAATCCAATCGTTGTAGGGCAGAAGCAGATAGGGATCAAGCCAGACGACCTTTCCAGTTTGAGCCGCTTTTTGATACCAGGGGCGACTCTGCGGCCTGTAGTCGGGAATGGTGTCTAAAAAGTCACCCCGTTTACCCCAAGGATTCACCTGCCAAATCCGAGTAATGTCATCTCTGCGGCGATCTCGAATGGTCGTTTCTAAATTGCCGCTAGGGTTGTAGCCCAGATCGAGATAGTTGCCTGTTTCACTCGCTAGGGCGATGTAGGTCAGCTTGCTCGGAGGCGGTTTGGGACAAGAAGCCGGATCAGACTGACGCGCTTCTCCATAACGAATGCTGTCTTGAAGATTGTTAAACTGCCAAAATTGGCTTTGAAAATGGCGCTCTAGTGCCGGAATATCTTCTAGATCCAAAAAGCCCAGACGGACGGCATCGGCATTGATTTGGGTAACGAGTTGGGGCGTTTTCAGATAGTCTCCCAGCTTTTGCACGACCCGATCGCCCACTTGCTGCTCTAGCTGCCCCACCAAATCTCGCACGGCATTTTGCCCGTTGAGATAGGACAAATAGCCCGTCAGCCCCACCACCCAGACAATGAGCAGCACGAAAGGAACAATCAGAACAGCTCGCAGGGGAACTTTTCTGAAAAGCTTTGCTATCCAATGAGTAGACGAGAGCTGGAGCAAGTTGCCCATCGTGCGGTGATTGATCTTGTACCAGTATTTGAGTTTACGGCTGATAGCGATCAGAAAAGGTGATCTAGATCTTGAATGACGCGCAGGAGTGCCTGGTTGATCGCCGCATCGGATGAACCATCCTCAGCTAGGATAGCGGCCACTTGCGTCACCTCAACCCACCGCCAATCGCTATATTCTTCAGGTATGAGCGCGATCGCCCCCTGCTCTGCCTCGGTCAATTCCAGTTGATAGGTTAAGTTAAGGCTATGGAGTCCGTGGTGTTGAGGGGGCTGGTGACGTGTCGCGAAACAAGTCGAATAGGCACCCACATAGCGCAGGCGATCGGCGGTTAAATCCTGCAAATTAGCTTCCTCAGAAGCTTTGCGCAGGGCGGCTTCGGTCGGAGACTCTCCCGCCATCATTCGGCCTCCAATCAGCCACCAGGAGGCTCGCGGCGGGCGCTGGCGCTGGGTGAGCAGCACCCGATTGTGATGGGTTAACACCAGGTCTACACAGGTAATCACGAGATGATCTAAGGCCATGCCGTAGGCATCTGCCATCATGCGATCGCCTGCTGCAACGGGATTTACGCGACCCTTTTCCTGAAAGTGTAAAACCATATTGAGTTCATATTCCTTAGGGAAAAATTTATAGCCAGATTAATGTACCCTCAAAACATCATCCTGTGCCTGCACATCTCCCGACAGATCATAGAATGAGCTTTACCCGGCGTGTGATCTTTTTAGCCCAAGGCGCAGTGCGCTTTGCCAAAAACAAACCCCGAATCGACGGGTCATGATCCTTTCAACCCCCCATTTCCGATATGCGTCCTCGGCAAAGTTTGGTTGAACAGTTCTCGACGTTTCTCCAATTTGATGGCGATCGCTTTCGCAATTGGGCCACGGATGGACGGCTGCGGCGCAGTATGGAGCAGCGGCTGGAAAAGGCTCAGCGGCAAGAGCCAGAGAACTTCTGGGCACTCTATTGGCATAAGCTCTGGCGGGCAGAACCCGATCGCTTCGGTCAGCTGGCGCAGGCGCACCTGACAGCCTATGTGCAAGAGCCTTGCTACTGGGTTGCCCAAAAGACGGCAAGCAGCTTTGCCAGTTCGCAGTTTACGCTGGCAGACTGCTTTCAGATGGCGATTGCCCAAGCCGATCGCGTGCTCAAAGGCTTTGACGCGCAGCAAGGATTCAATTTTAAAAGCTATGCTAGCGCCACGCTCAACAGCCTGATTCGCGAAAATCTACGGCAGCGGCAGGCCGTTGACATCTGCACAGACTGGGCGCTTCTGCGTAAGCTCAGCCAAAAGCGCCTCACAGAAGCCTTGCGCAGCGCCGGAGCCTCAGAATCTGCGATCGCCACCTCTATCCTGGCCTGGACAGGATTTAAGCTGATTTATGTGCCGCAGCAAATGACTGGAACCCGCAAGCTGTCTAAACCTGAGCGAGACACCTGGGAAGCGATCGCCCGCTACTACAATTCTGCCAATAGCGAAGCTGGCAGCGACAATGCTGAGCGATCGCAGCGAACGGCCACGCCTGAAACCGTCGAGAAATGGCTAGCCACCTGTGCTAAAGCTGCGCGAGCCTACCTCTATCCCAACGTGATTTCTATCAACCGACCCAAGCCAGGGCAGGAGTCGGGGGAATTTTTGGATGATCTGTCAGAAACCTCTAAAACAGAGTCTCTGCTGACCGAACTGATTGCCGCCGAAGAGGCAGAGACACGCAAGGCATGGCGATCGCAGCTTGGGGAAGTCTTGGAATCTGCCATTCGTCAGCTTGAGCCAACCCTTCAGGAGCTAATTGCCCTTTACTATGCGGGAGATCTGACGCAGCAGCAAATCGCCGATCGCTTACAGATGAAGCAATACACGATTTCGCGGCGGTTGACCAAAGCCCGAGAATCGCTGCTCAAGGCGCTGGCCCTCTGGGGAGAAGAAACCCTGCATATTGTGCCGACTTCAGACCTACTCAAGGCTACAAGCGCAGCACTCGAAGAATGGCTAGTCGGGCGTTATGGCAAAAGCTAGAAATCGCAGGACATCTCTACCCGTTAATTTGAAAAGCTGTTTGTTTGAAACACTTTATTTAAAACACAGTATCTAAAACACAGCGACGCTGATCTCAAACAAACAAGATCTCGAAAACACCTCCGATAGAAAATTGCAGAAAAAGGTTTGAGGACAGGAATTATGAGCTATGGTTCGGGGGTTTTTGAATCAACACAAGTCTGGTTAGAAATAGACGAGCCGAGCCGGACAGCGGCATGGCAGAGCAGTCGAGCCTTGGGCGATGCCGCCAGCCAATGGAATGGATACCTGAATCGGCTCTGTGTCCAGGCAGTCCAGGGTTGGCTACAGGAAGACTATGGCGCTCCAGCGGCAGTGGTGCCCAATGCAGCGGCCTTACCCAGCTTTTGGGAGCTGGTGAATGGTACGGCCATCGCCCTGGCCGGACGACGGCTGATCCTGATTCCCTCGGAGGCGATCGATGCTGACGAGCTGCGTGTGCCGCAAGAATGGGTCGATATTCCGAATTGGTTGGGCGATTATTACCTGGCTGTGCAGGTGAATGAAGACGAGGGCTGGGTCAGGCTCAACGGTTTCGCCACCCATCGGCAGCTCAAGCAGCAGGGGCATTATGACTGGCGCGATCGCACCTACAGTTTGGCCGACTCCGAGCTAATTGCAGATTTTGGGGTGCTGTGGGTGTCGCAACAGTTGGCACCCCAGGAAGCTACCCGCGCCACCGTGCCCAATTTGGCGGCTCTGCCGATCGCCCAAGCCGAAAATTTAATCGAGCGCCTCAGTCACCCCAGCTTGATCAATCCGCGCTTGGCTATCCCATTTGCGACCTGGGGAGCGCTGGTGGGGCATGGTGGCTGGCGGCAAAGACTGGCAGAGCGGCGGCAGGGTTTACCCGAACAGCGATCGCTGCTGCAATGGTTGCGATCGGATCTTTCCGATTGGGCACAGCAGGCGGGTTGGGGACAGGTGGCGTTTCAGCCCAGCGCAGCTGGGGCAAGAGGCGATCAGCTAGGCGCAGACGCAGGCGGCATTGCCCTGTCTCGGCGGCTGGAGATCGCAGAGCAGCCCTATGAGCTACTGATCACGCCAGCCGATACCGCAGGCAGGGTTTGGCGGTTTACCTTGCGGAGTCTGGTCACGGGCGGCAGTATTCCGGCGGGCTTTGTGCTGCGGTTGCTGACAGAAGATTTACAGCCTTTTGAAGGCAATGAGGATAGAGCAGAAGCTGCGATCGATTCGCTGTTCATTGAGGTTGCCCTCGAACCGGACGAAGGCATTGTTTGGGAGGTAGAGCCAGCGCCTGAGGGATACGATCGCGAGATCTTGAACCTTGCAGGACTGCCATAGAATAGAAGTAGCGTCAGACTAGCCAGCGCGATCCTGATCTGTTAAATCCTATGCTCGAAGCCGTCCAACTCCAACTCTATCAACTTGGGCATTTTGCCGATGCTTTGGTTGCCAACCAGCTAACGCACCTCACCCCTGTCAGCGTGGGCATTATCTTTCTGGCAGGGCTGCTCACCAGCCTCACGCCCTGTATGCTCTCGATGCTGCCCATCACGATCGGCTATATCGGCGGCTATGAGGCCAAGACTCGGATTCAGGCGGCGGCACAATCGACTTGGTTTGCCTTGGGGTTAGCGACGACTTTGGCGGCCTTAGGTATTTTGGCGGCGATCGCAGGCAAGATTTACGGCCAGGTAGGCATTGGCTTACCGATCGTAGTTAGCATCATTGCCATTTTGATGGGACTTAATCTGCTGGATGCGCTCCCTATTCAGCTTCCCAACTGGGGCGGCATGGATTGGATTTCTAAAGACCTGCCAGAAGGAGTGCGATCGTATCTGATTGGGCTAACCTTTGGGCTGGTGGCCTCTCCCTGTAGCACTCCCGTTTTGGCGACGTTGCTGGCTTGGACTGCGACCACCCAAGATCCGTTTCTGGGGGGAGTATTGCTAATTTCCTATACGGCAGGCTATGTCGCCCCGTTGATTTTGGCAGGAACCTTTACGGCTTCGGTGAAAAAGCTGCTGGAGCTACGCCGCTGGTCAAGCTGGATTACGCCAGCTAGCGGCGCATTGCTGGTGGGGTTTGGCGTCTTTACCCTGCTCTTCCGGCTCTTTCCCTCCGGCACAGTCTGAGGCGGATCACTATCTTTAGATTTAATAGGTTTGAGTCGCTTCCATCCAAGCCGTTAACTCCGATCGCTCTGTAAAGTCCAGCAAGACTTCGCTTAAGGCTTCTAGCTGGGGAATCGTCAGCGCCTGAATCTGGGCTTGAAGGGAAGGATCGATCGCCCCTAATCGACGATTCAATAGCCGCAGAACGATCGCCACTTCTCCTTCTTGGCGGCCTTCCTGGCGACCTTCCTGGCGGCCTTCCTGCAAGATTTCTTGATAAACGCTAGATTCTCGCATGAGTCCCTCCTGGAGAAATTGCTTGATGAAACTGGGGGTGAACCGTAACCCGGCTAGCATCTGGCTACAGGTGAGGGTTTCTTGTCGCTCCTCGGCTGATTCTATTCTACTCACCGCCTCCGCCACCTGAGTCAGGATCTGCTCGGGCGATCGCATTGCACTCAGAGTCGCAAACGGCATCAAGGCGGGTGTTTGCAGCAGCGGCTCTGGGCCTTGCTCCCAAAGGCGTATCACCCGGTAGCGGTGGCGGGTGTCTTCGAGGTGAAATTCGGTTTCAATCACGGTATCGGCGGCAGGCGGGCGCAGCAAGATTAAGACTTGGGTGATGGGGCGACGATGGCGACGGTAGAGTCGCACCCAGTAATCTAGCATTCGTAGGGCAAGCGGCGGTTCTGTGGCAACTTTGACCTGAAACTCTAGATGCAGAATCCGCTCTTGGGTGCTGAGGAAGGTGACGAAATCGGCGCGGATGGGTTCGATGCTGAGTTCAGTTTTGAGAACTTCGACGGGGGAAGAAGGGGAATGTCCCAATAGCCAGGTGGTGAAGGCGTCGGGATACTTTTCTGATAGGTATTTGCAGAGATTATCGAAGGACATGGGGGCGATCGCCTGAGCCTTAACTGAAGTTAACCCAGAAATGACGAAGTACGCTTGTGCTGTGTCGAGGTTTCCCCTATAGTATCCGATACTGGTTTTTCCGTTCCGGGATGCCAGTGATATCCAAGCTTAAGGTGAGGCGCTGATTAGGGAAGTTGCAACCGACCCTAACCAGCTAACCCCGCTCTCTGTGCTAGCAGGGGGCAGGGCTTTGATGATTTTAGATCGAAAGGTCGAGAGTCGGATGCCTTGCTAATGCAAACAAGTGATTGGGACTACTCTCACCTTGAGCTTTTCTTCTCGAAGTTCTTTTTTCAACAAGCATTAGCAAGGAATCATCATGACTACAGAATTCAATGAATTGCTGCCTGTTTCGTCTGAAGATAAAGCGCAGATCTGGATTATTGGAACGCGCGAACAGGTGATGCATCTGATGAATGAGTTTTACGTGCGCAATATTGCCAGCGATCGTCTTTTGTTCACGCCTATCATTCCCTGGCCGTTTGCTAACGGTAAATACATGACGGTGCTAGAGCGGTAACGATCGCGGTTAGAGTTGCAGCGTTGACTGCGATTGCGGTTGCGGTTAACGTTGCAGCGGTTGTTGCGATCGTTGAATAGGTGATGTCAGGACGCATCACAGGTTATTCTGCTTCCATAAAGCCTTTGACTAAAGCGACGACAGGCTTGACGGCAGGATGATCGATCGCCTCTTCCAGCGCAGTAGTGCTGCCTTCTTTGATGGCGTTGATAATCCGGGCTTTGAGAGTGGGATTCTTTTCGATCGATTCGATCGCCTTGGCGCTGATCAGGGCTTGGCCTGTGGGCGTGGTGCGATCGTAGGTCTGGTCGAGATGATTCAGCAGCTCTTGGATGTCTTGGGCAGCTTGAGCCAGGTTTTGGCTGGGAGCTTGGTGAATATGTTGGTTAGCTTGCTGGCGGGCGTTGTCTTTAACTTCGTTGGCAAAATTGCCAATGTTTGCACCTTGAAGATTATTGGTATTCTCAGTCACGGGTTTATGATTTCCTCCCTGATTAGTGTTTTGGATATCGATATTAATGATGTTGGGTGGATAGGGATAACGTTCGCCTATGTATCCCCTTCCTAGCGCCTCCATCTTATCCAGTTCTCCGTCCTTGCCGCGAAACTTGCGATCGCTGTCAGAGTCGATGGTGTCGTCGAGGAGTCGGCGCACGTTCACGTTTTCGCCACTTTCGTGGCATTCAATGGTGGAGCGACCTTGCTCAATGCAGCGCTGGAGGCGATCGCGGGGGAAGGAGAAGGGCTGAGACTGGGTTTTGCAAAGGGTGCAGTTGCAAGGAATCAGGGTGTCGTATTCTAGGCGTTCGTAGGTGTCGTGGATTTTTTGGAATTCGTGGTTGAGCGCTATGAGGAAGTCTCTTTGGTGGCTGCCGCTGAGGCGGATGCTGATTTCCCGATTGTGGTAGCGTTCGGTGACTTCGGCACGGGCGCGATCTTGAACCAAAACAACGCCTGTTTTCCAGACGAGCGCTTGATCGGGATCGGAGACGTTTTCGATTTGCCTATGCATTTCGACAATGAAGCGGGTGAGGATGCCTTTGGGCATGAAGCCTTTATAGCGATACCGCAGCAGCAGGTTTTGGCTGGCATCCCAATCGTAGTAGGGAGAGTCGGGGGAGAGCAGGTGCGGGGCGATGTAGTGCCCTTCGCGGCGGGGAATCTCGTAGCAGACTTTGAAGGCTTTCATCAGCTGGAGCAGTTCGGGGCGCATGTCGGCGTATTGCTGGGCTTGCCAAATGTTGTCAAGATCGGCATCGCTAAATTGTCCGAGCTGCTGTTTGACGGTGGGGTTATCGAGAATCTTGTAGACGGCAGCAGTGCCCCAGTTGGGTTTGAGGATGAGGCGATGGCGGAGGATGGGATCTTTTTGAAAGTGAAGACAAATGCCGAGGCTGTGGAGGAAATGGCTGAGGTTGAACATTTCTGCTCGATCGTGGATACCGTGGTGGCGACAGGTTGCCTCATAGTCAGCACAGTTGATGTAGTTACGTCCATCGTTTTCGAGGCTGTAGCGAACCTTGAGCCAGGGCGTGGGGAAAGGGATGCCATCGGGGAGCAGGTCTTCGAGGCTGTGCTGAATTGCGGTTTGGATCGTAGAGAGTCCGCGATTGTCGGCAAGGTTGGTTTTGAGGGGGGGCTTGAGATTGGCAAATTCGGCGCGGAGTTCTCGCAGGTTGAGGTTGCAGGTGCGGTCTAGCTTTTCGTTTTGGATTAGCAGGACGGGGCTATCGTCGCTGAGCAGACGGATGATTTGTAGCCAAAAGTAGTGGTCGGTGTCTTCTTTGCGGCTATCGGCAACGAGTAGGTAGAGAGAGCGCTCGGTAAGAAAAAATTGGTGCGTTTGGTGATAGATTTCTTGTCCGCCAAAATCCCAGAGGTTGACCTTGTAGACTTGCTGGTTGCGTCCGATAAACTCCCATCGCAAGATGTCGATGCCTTGGGTAGAGGTATCCTGGGTTTCGGGAGGCAGGATGTAGTCCGGGTTGCGGAGCTTGCAGGCAAGACTGGTTTTTCCGGCTCCGCCCTCGCCTACAATCAGGACTTTGGCTTCGTAGAGTTGGGTAGTGGCAGTCGGGTCTTGGGTGCGGAAGTAGTAGTCAAGGATGGGACGGGCATCGGGCAGTGTTTCATCTCCTTTGGGAGCAAGAATATCGGGAGGAATGCTGATGGGGTTGCCCCGCAGATCGAGGTTTTCTAGCTGGGCAAGCTGAGAAACTGCCTCTGGAATCTGAGTAATCTGATTTTTTTCAAGGTCAAGCGTCGTCAGATTGCTCAGTTGGGCGATCGCGTCTGGGATGACGCTGATTCCATTGCTAGATAGGTCAAGCGTCGTCAGATTGGTCAGCTGGGCGATCGCGTCTGGGATAACGCTGATTTCGTTGCTAAAGAGGTAAAGCTTGGTCAGATTGGTCAGCTGGGCGATCGCGTCTGGGATGACGCTGATTTCGTTGCCAGAGAGGTCAAGCTTCGTCAGATTGGTCAGTTGGGCGATCGCGTCTGGGATGGCGCTGATTTCGTTGCCAGAGAGGGAAAGCTTCGTCAGATTGCTCAGTTGAGCGATCGCGTCTGGGATAAGGCTGATTTGATTGCTATGGAGGAAAAGCTCCGTCAGATTGGTCAGTTGGGCGATTGCCTCAGGAATCTCTTTGATTTGGTTGCTATTGAGGTAAAGCATCATCAGATTTGTCAGTTGGACGATCACGATCGGGATCTCGCTGATTTGGTTGCTCCCGAGGTGAAGCCCCTTCAGATTCGTCAGTTGGGCAATCACAATCGGGATCTTGCTGATTTGGTTACTCGCGAGGTGAAGCCCCTTCAGATTCGTCAGTTGGGCAATCGCGTCTGGGATGGCACTGATTTGGTTACTCGCGAGGAAAAGATCTTGCAGATTCGTCAGTTGGGTAATCGCGTCTGGGATGGCACTGATTTGGTTGCTAGAGAGGTAAAGCACCTCCAGATTTGTCAGTTGGGCGATCGCGTCTGGAATGGCACTGATTTGGTTGCTAGAGAGGGCAAGCACCGTCAGATTCGTCAGTTGGGCAATCGCGTCTGGGATGGCGCTGATTTGGTTGTCCCAGATGTTAAGCACCGTCAGATTCGTCAGTTGGGCGATCGCGTCTGGAATGGCACTGATTTGGTTGCTAGAGAGGTAAAGTTCCTTCAGATTCCTCAGTTGGGCGATCGCATTAGGTAAATCGGTAAGTTGATTTCCAACCCACTCCTCTTTCTCCTGATCCCAGTTCCCTAAAATCAACGTCTCAAGCTGGGTTAGCTTACCAATTTCCGCAGGCAGCTCTGTCAGCCCTTTGCCAGAGAGATCTAGCTCTGTCCAGCCCTCATCCGCAGCGCGATCGATCAGCTCCAGCAATTCCTCACGGGTCATGGGGTGTCTCTTGAGTGGTGCTTTTATTTTGGCAGAGGAGAGAGGGAGTGGGGAGATGAGGAGTGGGGGAGTGAAGTGGATGAGGGAATGGGTGGATGAGGGAAGATTGAAAGTAGCGGTTCAGTCCGTCTAGAGTGATGAGAGACAGCAAGGGGGAAAACTGATGCAGCCGATTCAACAACAAGTCCTGGAAATCTTACAAACGCTTCCTTCAATCAAACAACAAGAGGTTCTCGATTTTGTAGAATTCCTCAAGAGCAAGCAGCAAATATCTCGATCAGAATTTGAAAGACCCATGTCGGCTCTGGAACTTGCAGGAGATCTAGTCGGTAGCTTGCAGGGCGGCCCATCAGATCTATCTACGAATCAGAAGTATATGGAAGGATTTGGAGAGGAATGAGGCAATTCGTTCTATTGGATACAGGACCGCTTGTAGCTTTGCTGAAGCAACAAGATCACTACCATGAGTGGGCAAAATCTGAATGGGCGAAAATTAGCCCCCCTTTACTCACTTGTGAGGCAGTCATTACAGAAGCTTGTTTTCTCATGCGAGAGGTTTACGGCGGGCAAGAATCCGTCCTGGCAATGCTTCAGAGAAGAGTCATTCAAATTTCTTTTCATTTACATGAAGAAACCGCCGCTCTAGAACAACTGTTAGTCCGCTACCGCTCTGTGCCCATGTCTCTGGCAGATGCTTGTTTGGTGCGAATGGCGGAGCAATATTCTGGGAGTGCCCTTCTGATGCTGGATAGCGACTTTCAAGTTTACCGTAAGGACAGAAACCAGGTGATTCCTGTGATTATGCCAGGGGTTTAAGCAGCCAAACTAGCAACCCAACCTCACTCTGTTCTCACCGATCGCCTTTGGGGAATCCTACAGAAAACCCATTTGGAGCTTCTCACCATGTCCTACCCAGAGATCAAAGCCACCCTCTCCGACGCAGAGCTGCAAGAAATTAAGCAAGCGATCGCCACCATTCAGCAAAATCTGCCCTTCCTGATTACCCTCAGCGCCGATGAGCGCAAGCGCCTCTACAAAATGGGCGACAAACGCCTCGCCTTTGTGCAAAACAGCCTCAACGCCGCCCAAAGCAACCGCAACATTCTACCCGCCAGCTTCGATCTCGAAGGATTCGCCAACGACTATCGCCTCACCCTCAGCCTGAATGAACTGCTAATGCTGTTGCACCAGTTGACTGAACAAGTAGACGATACCTTGGTGGCCGTCAGCAGCGAAGCCATGAGCAGCAGCCTCACGGTCTATGATTACGTCAAAACTGCCGCCAAAAAAACGCCAGGACTGAAAGCGATCGCTGAACAGCTCGGCACCCTATTCAAAGCCATGAAGAGCAAGTCTCCAAAGGCGATCGCCGCACCTGCCGCTGAGACTTTTAAGCAAGCAAGTTAGGTCAGCCCTCTGCTGAGCATGGCGCACGCATGATTTGACATCGCGCTTTCAGCGCAAAGGTTCAAGCGAGTAGCGGCACATATCGCGCTTTCAGCGGCAAGCTACGTCGCCGTACCTCAGCACAGGGCGATCGTAGGTCAAAGCTTCAATCGGGTAGCGACACACATCGTGCTTTCAGCCGCAAGCTACGCCGTCGTACCTCAGCACAGGGCGCTTGTAGTTTAAAGCTTCAGCGCTGAACCTTGGAGTAGGAATCGTCATGCTCAGAACAGGGATTGTCATGTTTTAAGAGCGATCGATCTCTCTCAGAGCTTCTTGCTTGAAAGTAGATTCATCCTTGAGCCAAGATTGCCATGCCCAGCTCAAATTTGCGCTATATCTGATCACAAAGCCCGCTCTGCTCTCGTAATGCCAGAAACGCCCGCAATGCCCGAAACGCATCCCCCCAAGCCTGCTGCATCGGCACAGGCCACCCCATCGCACCCTACCCGCCTTGGCTCCCAGCGCGACTGGATTTGGCGGGGCTGGCGAGTGCGCTACACCTTTGTGCGATCGGCTGCACCCACCCACAAGCCCCCCGTTTTGTTTGTGCATGGGTTCGGCTCCTCTTTGGCGCAATGGCAAGAAAACTTGCAGCCGCTGAGCCAGTCTCACGCCGTCTATGCGATCGATCTGGTGGGCTTTGGCGCTTCCGAAAAAGCCGATACCGCCTACAAAGTTGAGCTGTGGGCTGATCAGGTCTATGATTTTTGGCGCACCTTTATCGGACAGCCGATCGTCCTGCTCGGTCATTCTTTAGGAGCGCTGGTGGCTCTCACCGCTGCCGTTGCCTATCCTGAAATGGTGAAAAACCTGGCGCTGCTGACGCTGCCTGCTGCCCGCCAAGAGCTACTGAACGGTTCGCTGCAAGCCTGGATGGGCAAAATCGAGAGTCTTTTCACTACCTCGCTGATCATTCGCCCACTGTTTGGCCTGGTGCGCCGTCCCGGCATTATTCGATCGATTCTCAAAGCCGTCTATGTCAACCCCGATCGCGTCACCGACGAGCTAATCACCACTTTCCTTACGCCGGGATTCGATCGCGGTGCTTCCAAAGCCTTTTATCGTCTCTCAAAAGCCAGAACGCAGCTCGATTTTAGCCTCAAAACCGAGGATCTCTTGCCTCAGGTGACGGTTCCCATTTTGGTGATGTGGGGAGAACGCGATCGCGTCATTCCCATTGCCCGAGGGCGCAAACTCCCCGATCTCAATCCTCGGCTGAAGCTAGTCGAACTGCCCGAAGCCGGACATTGCCTCTATGACGAAGCCGCCGACTGTATGAATGCAGAAGTGTTGGCATGGCTAGGAGAAGCGTAGGCTGTCCTAGCGCTGCGCGTTCAGAGGATGGCTGAGAAGCCAGAATTACTATCCGAACCGCCCCCTAAATCCCCCAATTCTGGGGGACTTTGAATTCCGGAAGTCCCCCAGAATTGGGGGGTTGTGGGGCGGATGCAGAACATTGAATACTTTTCAGACATCCTTCAAGAGCTTTTAGATTTTGGATTAGAGCTACAGTAGATGAGCAATTCAAAATCGCCAATCTACAGTTGAGAAGGGTATGGGTCTTTGGGCATGAGCAGTTCTTTCGACAATTCGCCGACTGATCCCCTCCGAGAAAACCGCGATCGCCCCACCGATCAGCGCAGCCTCGCCGAAGAACTCGCTGAAGTAGAAGCCAGCCTGTCTCTCCCCACGGCCACCCCGATCGCCTCACCTCAGGTGAGAGGCTTTGGCGACATCAAGACCCCTCCCCTTACCCTGGTAGAAGTGGCATTTTTAGCCAGCACCTGTAGCCTGCTGTGGCTGGTGAGCTACTACCTCAGCATTGGGCCTTGGATGCGGATTTTGTTTCCCTTACCGATCGCGCTGGTATATCTGCGTTGGGGGTATCGTGCCTCTTGGATGTCAGCCGTTGTCTGTGGGTTGCTGCTGTCGGTGCTGATGGGTCCCTATCTCAGCCTGCTGTTTATGGTGCCCTATGCCTTGCTCGGCGTACAGTTGGGCATGATGTGGCGACGGCGATCGCCCTGGTTACCCTCCATTATTTTGGGCACCTTACTCTCCACCTTGGGGTTTTTCTTTCGGCTGGGGATCTTGTCTATTTTTCTGGGGGAAGATCTATGGGCTTACTCCACCAATCGGGTTGCAGACCTGATTCAGTGGTTGCTGTCGGTGTTGGTCGGCTGGGGCTGGCTGGGGCTAGAGGTTTTAGGGCAAACCAACCTGACGGCTGTACAGGTGGCGACCGTCGGCATCATCTTCTCTAGCGATGTGGTCTATCTGTTTACGGTGCATTTGGCGGCATGGCTGCTGCTAGGGCGGTTAGGCAATCCCATTCCGGAGCCGCCCCAGTGGGTGCAGGTCTTGCTGGAGGAGGAGTGATTAAAGCCTACAGCCAGATCGAACGCGCCACCGCCTGGATGGATCAGTTTCGAGGCGTAGCGCCGCTGTTTGCCTGCGTTTTGGGATTTACCGACACAGGGCTGATCCCCGGCATTTCTGCGGCAGGAGCCACCCCCGCCGATCGCCGCTATACCGCCGTTGCCGATGCCGAATTTTTGATGCTGGGCGTGCATCCTCACCCCACCTATGCCCTACCGCCTTTGCAGGCAGGGGCTTCCCCGGTGCTGATTACACGAGCGATCGTCACAGCTCAGCAGATTCCGGTTTACTTGTTCAATGCCGGATTGCCGCAGCCGCCTGCCGTTGCCGCTATTGAACTGGGAGGCCAGCCAGCCCGCTGCCTCAGTCAAGGAGACGCGCTTGACTTGGCCGTTGTCCATTATTTGCTGCAACAGGGGCTTACTTGGGGCGCAAAGCTGGCGGCTGAAGTGCCCCAGTCGTATCTTATTTTGGGAGAATGCGTCGTGGGTGGCACCACAACGGCGCTGGCCGTGCTGACGGGTCTGGGTTGGGAGGCGATCGGCAAGGTCAACAGCAGCCATCCCACCTGCAATCATCGGCAAAAGTGGGAAGTGGTGCAGCAGGGGCTAAAGCAGGTTAAGAAAAAGTGGGATGCGATCGTGGCGGCTGTAGGCGACCCGATGCAGATTGTGGTGGCAGGGATGGCGATCGCGGCTAGCCGATCTTGTGGCGTTTTGTTGGCGGGTGGCACGCAAATGCTGGCGGTTTATGCCCTGATCCAGGCCGTGGCTGAAACTGAATATCTTGATTATCGACTCGATCAGATTGTGGTGGGAACCACCCGTTGGGTTGCGGAAGATCCGACGGGTGACACAGTTGGCTTAGCCCAAATGCTGAAGGCTCCGCTGTTGGCTACCCAACTCAGCTTTGCTGAGTCTCGCTACGAGCAGCTACGCGCCTACGAAAACGGCTTTGTGAAAGAGGGCGTGGGAGCAGGTGGGAGCGCGATCGCGGCTTCTCTTTACCAAAACTGGGATCAACGGCAGCTTTTGGAGGCGATCGAAACACTGGTCGGTCAATACGCTAACCAATCTGTGTAGCTTCTTGTGAAGATGGCTCTGTCCCTGCGGCTCTGTTCTGTGATTCACACCTTTTAGATTTGCACAGGATTATGTGCAGCAGAGCCAGCCACCGGGAAGCTCTACATGACTCGCCTTGCCATAAGCTGCTCTTCAAGAGCGGCAATACGGTTGTAGGCTGCCGTGAGCTGTGCCGTCAGCCGCTGAATCTGCACTTCGGGTGCCAAGACGCGATCGCCGCTCTGAGAATCAGACTCAGGGTAGGTGTCATCGGCTAATACGTCTTTGTGCTCCATCTCAGCCCCAAAGCTGCTGCGACTTATAGGAGAATATCGCCCTTGATTGATTCCAGCAGAAGGGGCAGAATGCGGACGCTCCTTGCCTTTGAGTTCTGAGAGAACATCATTGAGCCGCCTTTCCACTTGCTCAAGGCTTCCATGCAGTGCCTCAACCTTGGTGTTTAAATCAGACATTTGCTCCTGAAGTGGATCCATTCGTGCCCTGCTTTTCTAAAGAATTATGTCTATATCTTAAGAACCAAATTGAGAAATTGAGTGAATACTCCTGAATCATTTAACTTTTATTATAAATTTACGAGAAGCCTACAGTTAAAGAAAATGTTTAATTCTTTCAACTAAAGTAAATTTATTCCTAGATTTCAACAACAGATTGCAAAAGTCTTTTTCTTCTCTCATCAGCAGGGTATTGAGAACTGATATTGAGAACGATGAAATAAAGAGACTTAAACGACATCTCTCCAGATATTAAACCCACCGCAGCCCCTAAATTACCATCAGAATTGTTTCAAATCGTGACATGAAATTTATCCATGAATTCTCTAACAATCGATCAACAGGGGCGATCGCCATTGAGAACATTGAATAAAATTAGGAGGCTGTCATTTTTGTCTGTGAGATACCTTGCAAATCAGTCTATTAATTTAAGCAATTTTTAACGATTCGAGAGTCCTTGAAAGCCTTTCATACAAGAATTAATTTCTAGACTCAGTAGATCGCAAATTAGGGTTTTGTGGCGCGCGGAGCGCGCCACAAAACCCTAAAAGCTGGAGTTTCAGATGTTTCGCCAGTCAACTGGGCAAACCGAGGCGTTGGCAAGTTGAAGCATATGGGCTTAACCCTATTCAGGCTTGAATTCGCTTCAGAATTCTGAAATAGCAGGATAAACTTCAAGAAGATCTAGATTGTACTGGCGTAATTGCACTGGTGTAGAAGGACAGATCGATTGCTATTTGCAACTGCTGACAACGTTGAGGCTAACCCAGTAAGCCATTGTTTAGACTCAGGAGATGATAAATGATACGGAAGCAAAAACCCAAGACATTTGCTGGAATTTGGCACATTACCGAAATGGAAAATTGGGACGAAGATTACTTCAATATGGAAGTGCAAGCTTATGTCGAAATTACTGAAAGGGGAACAGGAGATTTTCAATTTGGTCTTGTCACAGGACATATTGATGGCGAAATCGTAAAGGATCAATCTGGCGATAAACTGGAATTCACCTGGGAAGGCGGTGATGAAAACGATGAAGCATCGGGTAGCGGTTGGTTGAGATTGCAAGATGAAAATACGTTGGAGGGGAAAATCAAATTTCATGGAGGAGACAGTTCTCTATTTTCAGCAGAACGCGCCTAAAGCCTAGTTGACATTAGAGAATAACCTCACTCTTTTAAGACTGCCAGGAATCGAAACTCAGAAAACCCAGAGGCCGTTAAGTGAGGTTTAGTCCGCCATCACAAATGACAATCTCACCTGTCAGATAAGGACTCGCAATTAGCATAGAAGCGACTTGGGCAATTTCTGCGGGTTGCGCTCCTCGACCCATTGGCGATCGCTCCTGCCAAAGCGTTTGGGCTGCCGTCCAGTTAAGCGTCATGGGCGTGTTGACCAAGCCAGGGGCGATCGCATTGACGCGAATCTCTGGTGCAAGATTCATCGCCAGCAGTTTTGTCATATGGTTCAACGCAGCTTTGCTGGCAGCATAGGGAATTGAAGCGCCTTTAGGGCGAACGCCCGCATGAGAACTAATGTTGAGAATGCAGCTGGGGCATTGCTGGCTTGATGCTGCTCTTAGGGCTGCTTCAGCCTCTGCAATTAATGTCCAAGGGGCAATGACATTCACCTCGTAGAGCTGTCGCCAAATTTCTGCTGTGGCCTCTTTGAGAGCGGCATGTGGAATGACGGCATTAATGCCCGCATTATTGACCAATACATCAAGACGATTGTGATGCAATAACACATCCGTTATTAAATGACGAACTTGGCTTTGATCAGCCAGATCAGCTTGAGTATAGGATGCACCTGGATAGGCTTCCGCTAATTTCTCACCCGCTCTGACCGAAGATTTGGAATGAAATGCGATCGCAAATCCATCCAAAACGAGCTGTTGTGCAATAGCTATGCCAATGCCCGAGGTCGAACCTGTCACGAGAGCCACCCTCTGTTTGTCTCTATTTTGAGTGCTATTCATGAGCTGGTTAATTCGTGATCAAAAAGACTCCAACTGCAACCATGACGCAGCCAGCAGCCCTATTTATCCCCTTTCTTATCCTGTTGCTGATTAGTAATCTAGCTCTATCTGCCATGAATGCGTAACCCAGTTTTACACTCCCGACGGAGACTGTTGCGATCGCGATGATGATCACAGTATCCAGATAGGATACGTTAGAAATATCAATAAAAGCTGGAAAAAAGCCTAGATAAAATAGAGTTGCCTTTTGATCAGCCAGCGTAATGAAAAGTCCGGTCAAAAAGCTGGATAGCCAAGAGGATTTTCCCTCTTCCGGTGTGTCCAAATCCTGTGATTTCGATCGCCATAACCCAATTCCCAACAGGATTAAATAAGCCGCGCCCAGGTATTTAATTAAGAAGAATAGACTCCCCAGTGTTTCTGCCAGCAGCGCTAAACCCCAAATGGCGATGACGATAAAAATAACGTCACCCACGACGATTCCCAGGCTGGTGAAAACGCCGTGAATCAAGCCGAAGCTGGCCGATCGGGTAGAGACAGCCAAGACGCTAACGCTAGGAATAGCCGCCAAGACAGCCATAGCGCTGAATAGGCCGATCATGCTGCCAAGGGTCATACTGCTTTGCATCGGCATCTATACCTCACCCACACCTTGCCCATAACTTCGTCCCAGTGCAAAGAGCTATGAAGTTGAATCTCGCACCTTGGCAAAGACAAATGTATCTCGGGGCATGAGTGACAAATTAGGACGAAGCATCGCATGACGCAATCTTTTCTCACACAACAAACCCGTCTTTTCCAAAACTCGTGCTGAGGCAAGATTCTCCGTGTCACAAGTTGCCCAAATTCGGTGTATTTCGGGAAGGCTCATCACCCATGCCACAACAGCGCTAACGGCTTCTGTGGCATATCCCTGCCCCCAGTAGGCTCGATTCAAAACATAGCCAAAATCTGCCATACTGCTTTCGATTCGGCACGCTACTGTCCCGATCGCCTGATCTTCAGGCTTGACTGTGATGACCCAACAAAACTCTTGACCCGATTCCCATAGAGGAGCACAACTTTTAAGAAATTCAACTGCGTCTTGAATGCTCTTGTGCGTCTGCCAGGTCATATAACGGGTGACTTCTGGATCGCGACCCAATTTATAAATTGCTGCCACATCTAAAAAGTCTGGGCGACGTAGAATCAGGCGATCGGTGGTGAATGAGTCAGGAGCTTGGTTCATGGTGCAACGCGCAACGAAACCTCATTCAACTCAGAATATCAAAAGCGATCGCCTACAGCCTGACATTGCCCCCAAAATGAGACCGCATGAACTCAACTCGCCTCATTGCCTTGAGTTGGTGATGTTATAGACATGTTGTTGATTTTTTTGAAAGGGGCGCGGAGCGCCCCTTTCAAAAAAATCAACAACACATTTGAAACACTACCCCTTGAGTTCACCCACAGAGTGCTTTGGCATGATGCCGAATGTGATCTTGCATGAAAGTAGCGATGAAATAGTAGCTGTGATCGTATCCCTCCTGCATGCGCAAGTTGAGCGATTGCCCCACCTCAGCACAGGCTTTTTCAAATTCTTGAGGCAAGAGTTGCGTCGTCAAAAAGCGATCGCCTGTCCCTTGATCAATCAGAATCGTCTGTGGGTAAGGAGCCATACGAACTAACTGACTGGCATCATATCTGCGCCAATCTTCTGTGTTGTCTCCCAAGTAGTTAGAAAATGCTTTTTGACCCCATGCACACTGCATCGGGGCAGCGATCGGCGCAAAGGCCGAAACAGACTGATAGCGATCGGGATTGCGCAAGGCGCACACGAGTGCCCCATGTCCACCCATCGAGTGACCGAAAATGCCCTGGCGATCGGATACCGGGAAATTTTGCGCGATTAGGGCAGGCAGTTCCTCCACCACATAGCTATACATGCGGTAGTGTTTTTGCCAGGGTTCTGTGGTGGCATCTACATAAAACCCGGCTCCAGTGCCAAAGTCCCAATCCTCATCCTCTCCGGGAATGCCTGTGTTGCGGGGGCTGGTGTCGGGCGTAACCAAGATTAAGCCTAGCTCCGCCGCAAATTGCTGTGCTCCAGCCTTTGCCATAAAATTCTCTTCGGTGCAGGTCAGCCCAGAGAGAAAATAGAGAACGGGAAGCGATTGCGTTTTGGCCTGGGGTGGCTGATACACCGAAAATTTTAGGGTGCTGTTGCAAGCCTTAGAAGCATGGCTATAGAAGCCCATCGCTCCACCGAAGCAAGCCGCTTCGCTGACTAGAGTGAGAGAATCGGTCATGGTGATGAGGTTAGAACGTGACGACTGAGCGGATCACTTCACCTTTGCGCATAGCGTCAAAAGCGTCGTTAATTTGGGCGATCGGCAAAACTTGTGTCACCAAGTCATCAATGTTGATCTTGCCATCCATATACCAATCCACAATTTTGGGCACATCCGTCCGCCCTTTTGCCCCGCCAAAGGCCGAGCCTTTCCACACACGCCCCGTCACAAGCTGAAACGGACGAGTGCTGATTTCTTGCCCTGCTGCCGCCACGCCAATCACGACGCTAACGCCCCAGCCTTTGTGACAGCATTCTAATGCCTGCCGCATTAAGTTAACGTTGCCGATGCACTCAAAGCTATAGTCCGCTCCGCCACCCGTTAGCTCTACCAGGTAGGGCACCACATCGCCCTCGATTTCTTTGGGATTGACAAAGTGCGTCATGCCCAGTTTCTCAGCTAGAGGACGCTTTGCCGGATTGATGTCAACACCCACGATCATATTGGCTCCCACCATGCGAGCCGCCTGAATCACGTTAAGTCCAATACCGCCCAAGCCAAACACCACGACATTCGCGCCCGGTTCAACCTTCGCCGTGTTAATGACTGCTCCCAAGCCCGTCGTAACGCCACAGCCAATCAAGCAGACTTTCTCAAACGGCGCATCAGGACGGATTTTGGCGACCGAAATTTCTGGCAAAACGGTGTAATTGGCAAAGGTAGAGGTGCCCATGTAGTGATGCAGCATCTCACCGTTGAGGCTAAAGCGACTCGTGCCGTTGGGCATTAACCCCTGCCCTTGCGTAGTGCGAATAGCCTGACAGAGATTGGTTTTGCCACTCAAGCAAAATTTGCAGTTGCGGCACTCGGGTGTATACAGCGGAATCACATGATCTCCGGGCTTAACGCTCGTCACGCCTGATCCCACTTCCACGACAACCCCTGCGCCCTCATGTCCCAGAATGGCTGGAAACAGACCTTCAGGATCGGCTCCAGAAAGCGTGTAGGCATCGGTATGGCAGATGCCCGTCGCCTTAATTTCAACCATGACCTCACCTGCTTGAGGCCCCTCCAGCTGAACGGTTTCAAGGCTCAAAGGCTTACCTGCTTCTAGGGCTACAGCCGCTTTCACATCCATCTTGTCTAGCTCTCTTTGTCGCGTCAAGTCTCACTATCAACCATGTAATAGTCTAGATGACCTAGCCCTATTTTAAAAGGACGATTAGGTTCTAAAAAAGCCCGCGCAAGGGGTATGCTAACTGCTAACGGCTCACCAATTTCTCCAGCCGCCCTGAGATTGTGTTTCAGCTACCCCTTGGCGTTGCAGCAACTTCTGATAGTCCTGGGTGCCAGACCAGCGATCGATCTCCAAAGCTCGTAGCACCGGAACGGGATGAGTCAACTGAGACGATCGCGCCTGCTTTAATAAATTGCCCAGCTCGGTACTGTCGATCGCTTCATAAGATCGGGCCTGCGCTAGAAAAGCATCGAGATTAAGCTGAGGGGCTAGTGAGGGAGAGCCGCCCGTCAACTTCATTAACACCGAAGCCACAACGCGCGGGTCTTGAGCGACCAAGAGTGCAGCGCGATCACAAGTAAATTCGGCACAGCGCACCCACTGCAAAATCTGGGTCTGCAAACTTTGGGTGAGCAAGCCACCAAAGGGCAGAATCTGTCCGGCAGCAAGCACCACCAGGTTTGCCAGGGTCAGATAGACGCTGTGTTCACACTTGAGGTGTCCTAGCTCATGGGCAATTACGGCCTGAATCTCCTCAGGTGTCAGCATTTCAATTAATGAAGTATGCATGACAATGAAAGGCTGCTTGCCTCGCATCGCAAAGGTATAGGCATTGGGAGAAGGGTTCTGCTTAATGTAGAGCTGCGGCGGCTCTAGATCCAAAATTTTGCAGGCTTCTAGCAGCAAATGATGCAGATGGGGCAACTGCTGCTCACCCACCAAAATGCTAGACGCAATATTCTCGACGTAAAAAACCTGCTCTGCCACTGGCCCTACGAGCGATCGCACTAACAGATCTAACCCTGGCAACTGGCGCAGGCTCTGCGTGGCTTGCAAATCTAAGGGGTGGCGAAACTGGTCTGATTTCAGACCCACAAGCGCAGTTTTAGATAGAGTCATGGTTGATGGCAAGAGGTGGAGAGCAGGAGTGGAGAAGCAGTCAAGCATCAATGGGCTTTAGATCATTCTAGCGAGAACTCGGCATTTGCCCTGATGCTGTGGGAGATAGAGCAGACTCTCGGCTGCCCATTTCTCACTGCTGTTAATAACCAAGCATGATCAACCGGGCATGATTAACTATGATGGTAAAGAGAAGATTTAATTTTCAGCGTCCATTTAATATCGAGTTGCGGAGTCATGACTGCTCAAATTCTGGTTGAGAAAAAAAAGTTAGCTAAGCCTCCTTTGGAGATGCACTATTTGGGCGATCGCGTTTTGCGTCAGCCTGCCAAGCGCATCACCAAAATAGATGATGAAATTCGTCTGCTGGCTAAGCAGATGCTGCAAACCATGTACAGCGAAGATGGCATTGGCTTGGCTGCACCCCAAGTTGGAGTGAATAAGCAGATCCTAGTGGTGGACTGCGAACCCGATGAACCGACCCATCCGCCCCTAATTCTGATCAATCCTGTGATTACGCGGTCGAGCCAGCAGACCTGTGTGGCGCAAGAAGGATGCCTCAGCATTCCCAAAGTGTATTTGGATGTGGCGCGTCCTGAAGAAATCGACGTGTCTTATAAGGATGAGCATGGCAGACCGCAAAAGCTGACGGCAAAAGATCTGTTGGCACGCGTCATCCAGCATGAGATGGATCATCTCAACGGGGTTATGTTTGTCGATCGCGTAGATAATAGTCTGGCGCGCAACCAAGAGCTATCAAAGCATGGCTTTGCCGTAGATGCCGTCAAGCCTGTTTAGGCTTTCTTGTTTAGGTTTTCTGCCTTCGGGCAGGAGGCAAGAGCTTAAAACTGCATGGTTTATGGCTTTCACTTGTAGACTTTACCCAGTCTGGCAATCAACCCAGTTTGGCAATTCATTTAAGTCTGGCAATCAATTTAGTAGGTAAAAGGTAGGGTTTAGTGACTCCCAAAAGTGGCGTGCTGTTGGCTGGTTCTTGTGTAGCAGCGATCGCGGCAGTAGGTTCTATCTTTGAGCTGTCTTCTGGAACCCCCCAATGGGGAACCTTAGTGACAGGTGTTATATTGGCGCTGACCGTGCCGTTAACTGGAATCTTTTTCTATGCGGCGGTTCAAGACGCGAGAGCCAATCAGTAATTTCCTCTCTGTGCTTCTACGGCATCCTCTCTGATGACCGGATCTCCCTTTAAAGCAGCATTCCTTCAGCAAATTTCTCTTAACGGGGCAGGAGTCTCAGCTTCCTATCCGCTAAATTCTGAAACGGCAGTCGTTATTGGGCGCGACCCACGCTGCCAAATTGTTCTGGATTCTCAGATTCACGGGGGCGTGTCGCGGCAACATGCCAAAATTTGCCTGTCTGCGGATGCCCATTGGCAAATTTGCGATTTAACGAGCGCCAACGGCACGTTTGTGAACGGTCAGCGCTTGCAGGGCTGTCGCCTACTTCAGCAGGGCGATCGGATTACGCTGGCACAAGATGCCCAATTTGTATTCCAGCTTGAGGCGGCTCTGGTGTCTCCGCCCCCGCTGTGGCTCGATATTGACCTAGACAGCGAATCGGATAGCGAACCGATCTATGGCTCATTTTCTGATACTCAGCGGTATGAAAAGCGTAAGCCTGATCTCTACAAGCTGCCTTCATCTGACCCCTCCGAAGCCGTAACGTTCAGTCAGCTTTTCCCGATCGTCTCTACAGGACGTGACCTGACCCAAAAAGCCTATCTCATTCCAGGAATCCTCACCGTTGCCTTTGTGGTGATGATGTTTATCTCAGTGGGCGATCCCCTAGTTTTTAACCTGCTGCTAGCTGTCTACATTGCAGGCGGAGCCTACTACTTTATCTATCTCCTGTGCGGCAAACACAAGCCTTGGTGGCTGTTGGTGGGCACGGCTCTGACGACGGTGTTTCTGTTGACTAGCCCCATGCTCGATCTGTTTGTCTATATCTTCCGCGAAGTGCTGCCCGGAGGCATCGCGACAGACAGCGCCTCTGAGAATTTTTTGATCTTGCTGATGCGGATGTTTCTGGGCGCTGGCTTAATGGAGGAGCTGCTGAAGGCATTGCCTGTGTTTATGGTCTATTTTTGGGGCACAATGCTGCGATCGCCCCGACGAGAGCGCATCGGCGTTTGGGAGCCGCTAGATGGCATATTGCTGGGTACAGCCTCTGCTGTAGGGTTTACTCTTCTGGAAACCCTGGGACAATATGTGCCTGAAATTGTGAATTCTGTTTCGCTACAGTCAGGTCAAGGGGCAGCGCTGGGTGTGCAGCTTTTGATTCCCCGCGTTCTCGGCTCCATTTTTGGTCACATGGCCTACAGCGGCTACTTCGGCTACTTCATTGGTCTGAGCGTGCTGAAGCCGCGCAGACGCTGGCAGATTTTGGCCGTAGGATACCTCACGGCAGCAGCACTGCACGCCCTCTGGAATGCCACCGGGCTAATTAATTTCTTTGTGCTTGCCGTAATTGGAATTACGTCCTACGCTTTTCTAGCGGCCGCCATCTTGAAAGCTAGAGCGCTTTCTCCCACCCGTTCAGAAAACTTTGCCACTCGGTTTTCTAAGTAGGGTTGTAGGTTTACTAGCTAACAGCTCTCGTTATTTGAGTCGCTGGTTGAGGGTCAGCTCAGTGCCTCTAGTTTTGCAGTGTCTCTAATTTTGGTCGGTTGCAGTTTGATCGATCGCGTAACGGGCGATCGCCAAACTCAAGCGAGCTTGCTCAATGCTAGACAAATCTTTCCACTCGGCACAGCGTACCGATCGCAGCACAACTTCTAGAGCCTCGGTTTCAGAGCCACGCATGGCATAGGCAAACGGGCGCGCCAAGACCTGTAAGTCTTCTTCGCCCCAGCTAGGCAAACAGTCTTGAACCGCATGAACGAGTTGATCGGCCAGCGATAAATTAGAGGTGATGATCTGCTGAGCGCGTTGGACAATGTTGCTCAGCACTTGATGCGGCACCTGTGTGGTAAAACGCTGGAGAAATTCTGTGTTCAAAATTTGGCTAGCTGTATCGGCAACAGGTGCGATCGCCCAAAGCTGATCAAATTGGGTCGCAAGGCGTTGAGCGGGTGCAGCGAAATCTTCTTCAGTCCAGCCAGTCCTAAAGACTTCCTGCTCCAAAGCCGCAAAGTACGCCTCTGCTTCTGGCTCAGCCGGGTTACAGGGATAACAAGAGTTAGAGCTTTGCAAAATCATGTGCAGTAGCTCTAGCTCGGCTTGAGACTGAAAGGCGGAAATCAGCGGACGGATAGGTTCATTGGGCATGACGGACTCCTCTAGCTTTTGTAAATAGACCCTGCTGGGATGCTTACTGGAAATTACTACACAGATTCTCTACGCCGTTCCGCAATCGATCGGAGCTTTATCAGGCTTTTGTAGATTTTTTATGCATAGATTTCCTACGCAAAGCTTTTTATGCATAGATTAGGCATTCTACCGCCAATCTTCTAGCTTTCTACAGCTAATCTTCTGAGGCAAGGTTTCAAGGGAAGCTTAAGCAGAAGACGCAGCCACAGTAGATCAGTAGATCAGAAGATCAGAAGTTATGAGAGCGAAAGTTATAGTTTGATGACATGAAAAGCACGTCACAAGATTTCAAAAAGCTGGCGTTCAAAAATCTTTGATTTTATGAAACGGGCAATCCTGATTCGCGCTTAACTCTCAATAATGAACTCTAGTGCCTGACTCCGAGGATTGCCAAACTTAAGCTGGGTCTTAGAGGGCAATGGCACCTCCTGATGATGCACTTTGTGCCAACCTTCTGTACCCAAAACCCAGGTACCCCAGCGCGATCGATCGCGTAAGAGATAAGTTGGCTCTACATCTTCCTTCCAAGAAGAGTCGCGATAGAAAATTTCGGCATGCTCGCGAGAAACCTCTGGCTGCTGCAATACCACATCATTGCCTTCACCGCGTCCTACGCGCATGATGCCCCCTCGCACTGACCACAGTTGATTGGGCGAAGCCACCGAGCGTAGATATGCCATTGGCGTTTGCCGCCCCAACCAGCTAGGCGAAGCGTCTGGGATTTCTGTCACGCCCTCCGTAAAGGGGCGAATCAGTTCGCCATTAAATTCAGGATGCATGTATAAGACAGGTAATGTCCAGGCGGGCTGATTGAACTTGTAAAGGGTTAGGAGCTGCTGACGGGCGATCGCCACGGCTTCATCAATGGGCGATCGTTCTGCCAAAGCGCGGGCAAAAACCTGGATGAATGTTAGAGCTTCCTGATCGGCTACAGAATCGCGCATGCCCAGAACTGCCGGAACCCCATGATGGATTAAGACCTCGGCCAGACTGCTGCGAGGGATAGTTTGCTGTCCCTGCTGGTCAGGCTGCGCGCCCCAGCAGGCATTAAAAACGGCCAACCTTACCTGGCAGCGTACCAAAACCTGCGCTAGCTCTGTGCCGCTGATAGAGGCTTCAGGATGCAGCAGCAGCATTCCGCCGTCAGGAGCCGGAGTGCCGTGTCCTGCATAGAAAAGCACGTTGTAATTGCCCGATTCCAGGCAGTCGATTAGCTCTGCCGGACTTGGCTGTACTAGCGTCTTCACCTGACAGAGTGCAGGAGTCGTCATGCGATTGTTCCGCAGGTCGGTCGTGGCTGCGGTTTCTAAGACTTTAGCAAGCGAGGCGGCCTCTTGCTCTAGGTCAAGCTGAGCGTGGTTTGCCGCATCGGAAGCCTCAGGAGCCGCATCGACGCCCAAAACAAGAAGAATTCTGAGAAATTGCTCCGATCGCAGAACTGGAAGCGGATCAACATCGCTGGTGGTGCGGCTAAACAAAATTTGCTGGCTCAGAGAAGCCGCCTGCTTACCCGCCTGGGGCTGCATGATTTCCCAAGGCAGGGGAATCAAATCGGGATCTCGAATTTCTAGCCGCAACCGCAAGGGACGCATCTGCCCCATCGCTATCCCCTGGCTCTGGTTAAAGCTGCTCTGGATAGAGCCGTCAAACAGCCATTGCCAAAGGCTGACCCCCAAGTTTTGCATCAGCCGCCCTGTGTAGCTAGTCGGCTGGTTGAGCTGGGGTGAACCTGTTGTGTCTGGCGGGTTGAGGTCTAAGAGCAAGGGGGGGGGTGCCATACCCACATGCGGCACCGTAGGCAAGCCCCGCAGAGAGAAAATGCTCTGCCAATGCTGCCACAACTCAGACAGGGGCTGAGTCCACATGCGATCGTGGTGGACATAGCCTCCAGGGTAGGGAGCCTGAAACACCCAAATTGCATAGTGTTGCGGCTCGGCAGCCGTTAAACGGGCGATCGCTAAACTGAGGCAAGGGTTATCAGACGCAGTCATGTAAACCAGTAGACTTCAAGACCAAAACACACCAATTCCAGCTTCGCCCTACAGCTTAACCTGTGAGATTAATCTGTAAGGTTTAACCTACCCTACAAGTCTATCTGGTCTGAAGAGACAGATAAATGTCAACTTGTTCCTTTTTAGACTTCTTTTGACAAAGAAAGTGTGGGGATCATTCAATAATATTGGGGATCGCCAAATGTAGGGCAAACTAATCGAGTTTTGATACATTTGCTCACCTTAAGAGAAATTCAGCGCGTCATCAAAAAAATCAAGATTCAAGACCCGTTGGTTTGTTTAAGCGATCGCTCAAGGATTTTGCGGGTTGAATGTTACTGAATTCGTGCAGATGCCCTTCTGTTCCGGAGAACTTTGACTGAGACCGACCCAAGGCAAAATCTCTGCCTCACGAATCCAACCCGTCTGCCCAGGCTGAAGAAAGGCCACAGGTGAACTTGCTGCCGGGGAAGACAACAGAATTTCGGCAGAGGGTTCAACCTGGGGCTGTGCTTCAGGCGAAGCTGCCTCTGCTGAGGGCAACTCTGAGGGCGACTCTGAAGGAGGAGCTGAAGGCAGCACTGAGGGTGTCTCCGGACTTGCGCCCTCAGGGGTCGAACAAACTCGGAGCTGCACCCATCGATCTTGCGGTGTTGTTCCTCCGGTACTCAAGACCTCAAGGGTGCTGCCCACCGGAATGGCTCCTAGCAAACGAGGGGCGGCTGGGTCAGATGAAGAAGACAGCGTTTGAGGATCGGAAAGGAGGGTGGGCGGTTTGCCCTCAGCGCTGGATCGCTGTAATTGTATGCGCAGTCCTACCGTCAATGGTGGCAAAGTGGTGATGGGGCTAGGCGCTACCGTGGGTGAGGGCGAAGCGACTGGACTTGCAATGGGCGATCTTGCCCGCTGTGTCCAAGTGGGCAGTAGCGCAGCAATTAACCCCAGGCCTAAGCTAGCTAGCACCACAATACCTAGCAGTAAAGGTAATGGACTAACGCCAGGAGACTTCTGCCGCAGGAGCTGAGTGCCGATCGCTGAGGACGCCTCTGGTTCAGATGGAGGAGTTGCTAGAGAGGGAGCTACGATCGCCGTTGCAGCGGAGTCTTGCACAGCAGCCGGGGGCAAAGCTGACAGCGTTGGCACTGGCGATGCATCCGCCACTTGGCAATAGAGTAAGCCTACGGTGGTATTGTCATAACCATTCAGCCGATTAGCGATTTCGACCAACCGCTGCGCCACGATCGCCAGATCACCCTTACCCAATAGCAACGGCAAAATTTCGGTATCCCAGCAAGAGTCCACCCGTTCGTTGTCGCTCAAGCCATCAGAACAGAACAGGAAAATGCTGTCTTCATCCAATATAAATCGCTGCACTGAGGGATAGAGCAAGCTTGAAGACCCCATGCCCAATGCCTGGACTAGCGATCCTGAGCTAGGCTGCTGCAAAGCCTGTCGATAGGAGCTATAGCCTAGCCGTACCTCCCGAGAGGCTACATCGTCATCTAGCGTGATCTGATGGCAACCCCAGCGTGTGATCCAGTAAGCGCGGCTATCGCCAATATGAGTAACATAAAGTTCATAATCGCGCAGCAGTCCCATGACTAAGGTTGTGCCCATCCGCTGGCGATCGAATCTTTGTTCGCTATCGTTGCGCTGGCTAATCTGATCATTGGCGAGGCAGATCGCTTTTTCCAGCTCTACCGTCAAAGTCACGGCATCTAGGGCTTCTGGCTTCAAGACTTGTAGGCGTTGCTCAACGGCCGCGATCGCCAAATGAGAAGCCACATCTCCACCCTGATGTCCTCCAATCCCATCGCAGACGATAACGGTGGGGGTTGCCGCCAGGGCTTGAGAGCCAGAGCCGTTTGAGAGAGTACCGTTCTGAACTGTTCCACCCTGCACAGTCCCGCTAGGGGGAAAACAGGCATCTTCATTGCGCTGCCGGGTTGGGCCTTGGTCGCTTAGAGTAGCAATTTGAATGTGGCGACTTTGAGCCTGAGCCACTTGACTAATCGCCTGATCAAGCTGCTGTATCAAAAGTTCTGCGTTGTGAAGCTGCCCTTGAATTAGCTGCTGACTGATCTGCTGAAGGCGATCGCGGATCTCCGGTCTTGCCGTAGCTGACCACTGTAACCACAGCTCTCCCAAAGCCGACAAAGAAATCTCTTTAATATCTGATTCCAGTTCTAATAAGCGTAAGATGCCCCCCTCAACCCGCAGCAAGTCTGGGTCTAAGAGGCTAGATCCGACCTGTTCGCTACATAGTGGTTGCCACAAGTTGGCCATCTGCCACAGCCAATTGAGCTGACGCAGGGCGCTAGCCTCTGGCCAAACTGTCAATAGGGGTGGAAAAAGCTGGATTTGGGTATTGGCTATCGATTCAGATGCCGCAGGGTCAGAGGACGCTTCAGGCAAAACCCAGAGCGGGGCATAGTCAAGCAGCAAGGTGACATCATCGCGCACAGGGGTCGAAAACCACTCGTACACCTGTGGTACATGCAGCCGTAAAGGGGAAAGATGTAGGTAAGGTAAATATTGTTCGGGAACCTCTGAAGCGTTGGCTGATGGCAACCCCGGCTTTGTGTCTAAAAAGACTCGATCGCCTTTACTGACATAGCGATCGCCCAGCAGATCCCCCTTCTGCATCGACGCAACATTAGCGCCTAGTGCCCATAGGTATTGCCGAACTAGTGGAGTCCGGCATTTTTGACAAAATTTATTCTCTTCAGGGTTGAGAGCCTGACAGGTGGGGTTAGAGCAATAAAGCATTGCTGCGGCGTTTTGCATCAAGCCAGAAATACAGCAGTCCTATCAGGATATCTTAGACCTCCGTAGGCCGATCAAGTCTCTCTCTAGGGTGGGTTTTACTCAATTCTGTAATCAAGACAAAGCGGTTTTGGGAGAGTACCGCCCTAGAACCGCTTCTAAATCGCTTATTTAATCACTAGGCTTATTTAATCACTAGATGGTTGTCTGCCCCTTCATCTGAAATGCGAGGTAAGCCCATGCTGTAATTGCGAACGCGGCTTTCGAGATTGTAGGCGATCGCCCCAGACTGAAGCAGCGATCGGACAAAATGCTCTAAGTCAGAGCCGATTCGGCGCAGATTATAGTCCGTCAGCTCGGCTCCGGCAGAAGCGGCTACCAGAGCATCAAATTTCTGGTGAACCTGCTGTAGTGCCCCCTCATTCCAGAGAAATTCATTGTCTGGATCGATGTCTAGGGTTAGAGTGCTGTCGCTAGGAACGAGTTCGTCATCGCTGATTTCGGCCGCAAAGACGCGGATATGGCGAGTTGTAGACTTGAGCAGCATAGGTATTGAAGGATGCGTATTGAGAAACGCGCTAAATCTATAAAGCTATCTTACAGGCTTTTTATAAGGTTGATTTTCCGGGCACTTTAAGCATGAAAGATAAGTTTTCTACTTTAAAGCAGGTCTTTACCTATGGCTCGTCATTTGAAACGGCTACTGTAGCGACCTTTTCAAACGACAAACAGCAGATTGGAAACCTAACGTTGTGTCTTAGACTAAACAAAGTGTTTCAGCTCGATTGCAAACTTAACCTCTTGCTTACCTGTTTCTAAACGAAGTTGTTGGGCTAACCTTGAACCAGAGATGACCCAGATACAAGAGATGACCCAGTTTTCCAGCGAGAGAAAGCGATCGCATGAATAGATTCACGTCTCATCAGCGCCCTCAAGGTCAGGGTCGCGTGCAACAGCGCGGTGGTAAGCCAGATTCCCCTTGGGGTATTCATGGCTTCATCAGAAACTTATCTCTGGTGGCCACTGGCAGCTTTGCTTTAATTGCGATCTTTCTATTGGCAGGGGTCTGGCGATCGGGAACCAGTTTTTTCAGCGATCTCTATACGCTGTTTGACAAACCTCAGCCAGAACCCAAAATTGATTTGCGCGCGATTGTCGTTCAGCAAGTGCGCAATGCTAGCGAACTAACGACTGCTGTATACGCCATGGAAACCGTTGTGCCTACAAGCCGCGATCGCACCGTGGGCGGCTACGTCGTGGGCACGACGACGCTACTCTACATTGCCTATGGCGAAGTGAGAGCCGGAATTGATCTTTCGGCGGTGCAACCCACTGATGTTCAGGTCAATGGCGATGCCATCACGCTGCGTCTGCCCTCCCCCAAGATCTTAGACAGCAAAATTGATGTCAATCGCTCTAAGGTCTACGACTACGATCGCGGCTTTATGGGCTTAGGCCCAGACGTAGCCCCAGAGCTTCAAGAGTTAGCTCAGCGCCAGACCCTAGAAAGAATGGTGGAATCTGCCTGTACCAGCGGCATCTTGCAACAGGCAAACGATCGCGCCAAGATAGCCATTACCCAACTGCTTGGCACGACCTATAAAAATTTATCTGTTGAGGAACAGCCGCTACCGCCTGCCTGCGGAGCCAATACTCTGGCCCCTTCTCTGCTGCCTCCATCCTCTCTTGAGCAGCCTACTCTGGAGCCGTTGATTCTTCCCTCTAGCTCCCCTCCTTCTCTGTCTTCACCTTCACTTTCTCCTCCTTCTAGGGAAAACAGTTTGAGGGAAAACAGCTTGCCTCAGCCACCGTTTTAGCCATCTATAGCTAGTGCTAAAAGCCTGCGAGATAAAGTTACGTAAGCTCCTGCCAAATAGTTCGGTCAACCGCTCGATCGCCCACAGTTTCAGCTTCTAAGGCTCAACTGTTTAACAAATGTTGCGAGTTTCTATGAATCATCTGGTAAATTAAGTACGGATTTTACGAAGATGACGCAAAAATCAGTAATGTCGCGCAACGATAACTTTCGTTGAACAGATTAGGATGGCGACGAGGTTCTCTCTCAAGGCTGCTTCATTTGACTTGAATATTCTGCTAACTGACAAGCTTAAAAAGTCAAGATCAAAAATTACTAAAACTTTTGAAATTTATATTGTCTTTGAAATTTAGCCTTCGAGATCTAGCCTTTGCAATTTCATCGGACGCTAGGGCGATCGCCTTCAGCCTCATAAACTCAGGGTGCCATGCAACATAGCTGAAGGTTTTCGACATTGCCTGGGGAAAACTAAACCTACGACGGACAAGAGAGATATAAAGACATGGCAGACAAAGATAATCGCCTGAACCGTGCCGCACGCCTGACTCTACCAGCTACGAATCGCAAAGATAAGCTAGGCAGAGCTGACCTAGAAGACTTGTTCCGATTTAACCTCAATGTCAGCAGCGCTAAGAGTAGCTTCAATCTGGGTGTTGCTGGAATCAAGAGGGGAGCTAATTTTGACGTAGAGGTCTACAAGTTCAAGCGCACTGACCAACAGGTTCTCAAAAGCATTGGCAAAACTGAGTTTCGCACCATCCGAAGCGGTGTTCGCAGAACTAACCTGCAACTCGTTGGCGCTTCTCGAAAGAGTGGCAACAAAAACGAAGCCCTCTCCATTGGTGAGCTAGCCAATGGGAGTTACGTCATCCGCGTCCTCCGCAAGCAGGGCGACAGTGCCTACAGGCTGTCGGCTAGTGCGACAGAGATTCCGAATCCCAACCCAAATCCAAATCCCAACCCGAATCCCAACCCGAATCCTAACCCTACTGATCCGTTCAACTCAATCACGACTGCTCCTGACACCAGCATTTCCGGTGGGGCACTCACAGGCAAGGTGAGCGACACCGACACCCAGGACTTTTATAAAGTCACGCCAACTACATCGGGCGACTATCTGTTTGACTTGAGTGGAGCCGCAGATGTCAATTTTGAGGTGATTGCAGCCGACCAGGCCACGACGCTCAAACGGAGTGCTAATGCTGGAAACGACAAAGCGATCGTTCCCCTTACGGCGGGTACCACCTACTATTTCCGAGTTTTTCAGGCAGCATCCGGAAACAACACCGATTACGCCTTGAGCGCGACACAGCTCACCGACAACTTCAGCGGCAAGTACGACAACGGCAGCGGGCTAGGCTCTGCTACGGCTCTGTCGCTCACTAGTACACCCCAAACGTTTTCTAACTACGTCGTTGACAAGGGTGTAAACTCTCCCGAAGACCTCTTCACGTTCAATGTCACGACCAATCAAGGGTTTGTCACGCTTGAGCTGACCAACATGCCGATTGGTAATCTGGGTTTGCAGCTCTTTAGGGCTGGAGAGACGCCGGGTGAGGGCTTAACGCTCGATCGCGTCAGAAATTCAGATGGTTCTTATCCTTCGGAAGTGATTGCAGGTCGAGTAGAGCAAGGTACATACTATGTTCGAGTGATTCCGAGCAGCTCTGGTGAAGGCTCCACGTATGACCTGTCGCTGAAAATTGCAGATAAGACAGGACTCCCGGCTATCTCTAGAGATATTAGGTTTGGATCGGGTAGCTCTCAACCTCAAAACATCACGGCTGTAGGCGAACTGGCATACTTCTCTGCTAGTGATGAAGATGGCACAGCGCTCTGGCGTACTGATGGCACTCTAGATGGAACGAAGAAAATTCGCGATTTCTCCTCGCTAGCGCAATTTGCTGTCGTAGGCTCTGGTGCAAACGCACGCCTCTATTTTGTGGCCAATGATGGCGCTACAGGTGCAGAACTGTGGACAACAGATGGCAATTCTGCAACACAGGTTATTGATCTTCTGGCTGGAGACAGTGGCTTACCTGAACAGCTCGCAGCAGCAGGTAACACCCTCTACTTTGTAGGCAGCCCTGGCTCAACCAGTAAAGCACTTTATCGGGTCAATGGCACAACTGTAACCATGATTGCTCGGGGTAATGACACCATTACTAACCCCGATGGCACTGTCAGTGCGGCTCCTGTGATTAATTCTTTCGCTAACCTGACTGGCATTGGTGAAACCCTCTACTTCTCTGGAAGCAAAGACGTACTTGAGGGAGGTTCAACCCGTACCACAGGTGGAGAGCTGTTTAGCATTACCAATAGCCAGACGACTCCAACCCTGACAGAGTTAAGAGCGGGAACCGGTGCCTCTAACCCCAGCAACTTTATTTTGGTGGAAGGTAAGCTGTTTGCCACGGCAGTAACAGATAACGGTTCTGGTTCTGGAGTTAAAGATCTCATTCGAATTGATGCTTTGGGTACTACGCCTAGCTATGCGGTCGTCCGTTCTTCAGACACCAACTCTCTCACGTTTACTGGTAACCAGAAGCTGCAATATACCGAGACTGATAACGGAGCGCTTTACTTTACGGCAAATGCCGACAACGAAGGGGCAGAGCTATTCAAGCTTGATAACCCCAATGCAGTAGCAGTGAACGGTTTCCTAGATACGGGCGCAGTCATTAAAGATATTAAAGCTGGCTCTGAAGATTCTAGCCCCTCTAACCTGGTTCACATTGGCAATACTGTATATTTCTTTGTCGATGACAGTCGTTTGGTTGATGATGGTACAGGTACGGGCAATTTAATTCTACAGGGTTCAGGCAAGGAACTCTGGAGTACAAACGGAACCTCTGTAGGCACCAACATTGTCAAAGACATTCAGGGAGGGACGGGCAGCGGTATTGGCGACGACGCAGAAATGATTGTGTTTGGCGGCAAGCTCTACTTCACGGCCAATGACGGCAGTTCTGGAACAGAGATTTGGGAGAGCAATGGGTCATCTGCAGGTACGGTCTTGCAGCAGATCAACTCTGTCCCAGCCCAAGGCGCTGACCCCTCTCAGTTGACGATTGTGGGCAGCAATCTGTTCTTTGCAGCAACAGACGGTCTCAACGGCGAAGAACTCTGGTCAATCTAATGTTCTCTGTTAATTTTCAGTTGTGGAGTATTCCACAACTGAAAATCTTGCTTTATAGCCGTAGCTCTTACTCTTGGGACATTTATGTCCCAGACCTAACACTTAAGACTATAGCCATAACTTTCTAGGAATCTGGTTATTCATAAGGCGCAAAGCGCCTTATGAATAACCAGATTCTTTCATTTTTGTGCTCTACAGTATGCTGGCGATAGCCATAGGTGACACAGACTTCGCTGATTGTCCCAGTACTTAATTAATCAAGCTCCCAGGCCATCTGGAAAAAATCGAGTTCGCATTGCATGGCATAGCGGTAGGTCGATCGCGTCAGCGGAGTCAGCGTGGCGTAGCGATCGCCTAACTGCTCTAACTGCTCTGCCAGAGGTGTAAACTCAGCGCTGCTATAAGTCTGAATCCAGCTAGAGTAGGCATGGTTAGGAATGCCGCCATCCGCCAGCTTCTGCCCCAAAAAAGCATAGAGTTTCATACAAGGCAGCATGGCGATCGCGGTGGTGCCTACATCCTGGCTCCAAGCAGTAGCCAATAGAAAATCGGTATAGCGACGCGTGGCGGTTCCTGGCTCTACTTGTTGAAGCTCGATACCCCAGTTGCTGGCATAGCCTTGGTGAAGCTTTAGCTCTTGTAAAACGCCACCTGCCAAATCGTGAAAGATATTAAAGCCCTGCCAGTCCTGCACTTTGGCCGCAGCGATGCTGTAGGCTCGAGCGAATGCTTCTAGAAAAAAAGCATCCTGTCCAACATAGTAGGCAAATTTTGATGGAGGCAGAGAGCCGTCACCGATACCTTGAACAAAAGGATTGTGAAGGCATGCGATCGCTAAATCCTGATTTTCCAACCACAGCTCTGCTGCTAAATTTCCGCTCATGCTTTGCCCTCATGCTTCTGAATATGAACTTATTCTGGCTCTCAAAGCAATTTGAGACTTTAGCTATGAGATTTATTTTGGCAGGTGCGCGGAGCGCACCTGCCAAAATAAATCTCATATCCGGATTGAGCAATGTCCAAAAAATTTCCTAGATGAGCATTCATCTAGGAAATTCTCTACACTCAAAAAATTACCAAAAATCTACTGGTACCGCAGAGTTCTAGTTGTTAACTGCTTTAGCAGCCAACTTAGCCCCTGCACCCACTAGCCGCTCATAGGCTGCCCGCATTTTTAGCCCCACCAGCACCTGGAACAGTCCTGTGCCATTTGTGGAACCTGGATATTCTTTATGCTGAAGCAGCAATTCTGTCATCTCGCCATAGAACTGAGTGGAGGTGTTGCTGAGGTGGCTTTCGAGGTAAATCATTTCCTCTAAGCGATCGAACTGACCATCTACTTCTAGAATCGAGACGCTATGGCCATAGTACTCGTCAGGCCCATAATGCATTCTGATTCCGGGATAAGAGCAGGTAAGCTTGCGCCCACAGGGAATCCAGTCGATCGTCGAGCCTTCGTCAAACAGATAGACTGGCTCCATGCCTTCCACGCCATCTTTCTGAATCATGCGAACCCGCAGCACTTCGCGCTTAGTGTCGTTGGGGATCAGCAGCGTCGGCAGTACCTGGATCACCATGTCGGCATATTGCTTCTGGGGATCAATATAGGCGCTGAAGTCTGGACGGCGAGAGTTGATTGCAGCCAGCACATCTTCATAGGTGTGACCTCGCTCTGCCATATCGCGCTGAATCTTCCAGGCAATTTTCACCTCATCGTCAATGTCGAGGTAAACCCCAAAATCAATCAGCGATCGCACGCGCTCATCATACATAGGGTGCAACCCTTCAATCACCACGATGGGAGTGGGTACAATCTTCTCTGGCGGATCGATTAACCCAGTCTCATGGTTATAGATTGGTTTCATGATCTCTTGACCCTCTTTGAGCGCTTTGACCTGCTCATACATCAGGTCAAAGTTGTTGGCTTGAGGATTAAGTGCAGTTACCCCAGCCTCTTTGCGCCCTTTGCGATCCAGACTGTGGTAGTCGTCAAGGCAGATCACAGTCATCAACTCTTCGCCAAACAAGTCTGCCAAGCGACGAAGAAAGGTCGATTTGCCGCATCCGGAATCTCCGGCAACACCGATCAAAACCACACGGTCTGGCTTAATGGTCATGAGCTTCCCCTAAATACAGAATTAAAGATAGGACAGATGAAATCTATAAAGATTTTCAGCGATTGCAAAATTTTGCCAAAGCTTATACCACGCTGGATAAGCAGCTCATCTGAACTCTGCCAGATGCTCTGCTGTTCAAGCGTACCTTCAGCCTTGAAGCAATTTAGTTAGGCAACTGAGTAACTTGAGTCTGGCAAGCTATTTGTTGCGCCAGGTCAAGCTATGATTCAGACACGATTCAGATGATCCTGATAAGTATTTAATACTACTAGATACCCTGAATTCTACCAAAATGGGATCATCACCACAAGGCTAACCCAAGAGTAGACCTGATCCCCAAACATTTGCTAACTACTCTCCATGCTAAAGGGTATTGGGTACGCTAAAGCACACTTCTGAAGCAAAGTCTGAAACCAATATAAAAATGGCTCAAGATTTACAGTCTCATAGATAAGCTGGCCAGTATGGTAGTGCTTAGGCGTAAAGCAAGATATCTTTTTGCTTCTGCTCCTATTTACCCTCAATTGCGTCTGAGGAATGTGTGTCTGAGGAATGCCCCGCTAGTGTTACGCTACTATACATGCCAGGTCTAACTTTCGGACTCAAAATCGATCGATTTTTGACGGCTTTAGTCCACTAGGTTCAGACGACGGATATTGTAGAGATGCGCGTAGCTAGAGCGCTGACTTAATACGGGTTAGGAGAATATTGAATCACAATGTACAATCCAAGCGCAACGGGTGGTAATACAGCATTCGGCAGCCGTCTTTTCGTTTACGAAGTAGAGGGTCTACGCAAAAATGATGAGACTGACAAGATGGGGTATCCCATTCGCAAGAGCGGCAGTGTGTACATCACAGTGCCCTACTCTCGAATGAATCAGGAGATGCAGCGTCTTACCCGCATGGGTGCCAGGATTGTCAGTATTCGCCCCTATGAAAGCGCGGCCAACGGTAAGGTTGCCTCTGACACAAAGACTGACGCAGAGCCTCAGCAAACCCAGCCAGCACAAGCAGCGAAACCTATGACTCAAGCTAAGGAAAAGTCAGCTAAGGCAGATATTCCTGTAAATATCTACCGTCCGAACAATCCCTATGTCAGCAAAGTAGTTTCTAACGATGAGTTAGTGGCTGAAGGTGGAATTGGCACCGTGCGCCACATCAAGTTTGATATTTCAAGCGGCGATCTGAAATATCTTGAAGGGCAAAGTATCGGCATCATTCCAGCGGGAACTGATAGCAAGGGTAAGCCTCACAAGCTAAGACTCTACTCGATCGCCTCGACTCGTCATGGCGATGATGTAGATGACAAAACCATTTCTCTCTGCGTTCGCCAGCTTGAGTACAAGCATCCCGAAACGGGAGAAATGATCTATGGCGTCTGTTCTACGTATTTGAACAAGGTGCAGCCTGGGGATGAGGTCAAAATTACGGGGCCAGTGGGCAAAGAAATGCTGCTGCCTGACGATCCAGAAGCCAACATCATCATGATGGCAACTGGAACGGGGATCGCGCCTTTCCGCACTTACCTGTGGCGACAGTTCAAAGCAAATGAAAAAGCAGCAAATCCTGATTACCAATTCAAAGGATTTTCCTGGCTGATCTTTGGCATTCCGACAACGCCCAACATTTTGTACAAGGAAGAGCTGGAAGAACTCCAGTCCCAGTATCCGGATAACTTCCGGTTGACCTATGCCATTAGCCGCGAACAGAAAAACCCTGAGGGCGGCAGAATGTACATTCAGGATCGCGTGGCAGAGCATGCCGACGAAATTTGGGCTTTGGTGAAGGAAGAGAAGACTCACACCTACATTTGCGGTCTGAAGGGCATGGAAGATGGGATTGATGCGGCCATGACTGCTGCTGCCGCTAAGGAAGGCGTAGTCTGGAAAGAATACCAGCGATCGATCAAAGAGCGTTGGCACGTTGAAACTTACTAGGTACTGTAATCCCTAGTTTTTGCGTTGGTGGGCGTAGCTCACCTCGTAAAAACTAGGCCGCTTGTCATAGATGGGGAGAGCCAAGGCTCTCCCCTTTGCATTTTTGTGGATGCCATAGCCTGTGAGAAACCTTTGCGCCTCTCACAATGTCTCTCGTCTGGGTAAAGCGGGTTCTGAATGGCGAGGGTGGCTACGAACATTCCTGAATAAAGTCAATCATTCCATGTAACATGCCTGGTTTAGTCACCATTAGCACGGTTGAATCTGCCTCTATGACTGTGTTGCCGTTAGGGATGATTAAATCTTCATGGGGATGAGCCTGGTAGCCAATGATCAGCGATCCCTGAGGAAAGCAAGCATCTTGAGCAATGTCGGCAAGGCTGCGACCGATGATCTGAGAATTTGCAGGAATTGGCAGCTTTAGCACCTCGATTTGATCTTGCTCAAAGTGCATCATCGACTCGACTTGGGGATATTCGATCGCATTGGCCATTGTAGAAACGACCAAATCAGTTGTGCAAATGATTGAAGTTGCTCCAGCAATGCGATAGGGCTGCTCAAAGTCACGGTGGCTCATCCGTACTAAAATACGCGGCACCCCATAATGCTTGGCCAAAGCCACCATCGCCAGATTCAGGGCATCGTCATGCAGAACCGCCACCACAGCATCGGCTTTGCGAACGCCCGCTTCGATCAAGACTTCGGTGCTCACAGCGCTGCCCTCAAAGGCCATGACGCCCATTTGCTCACGGGCATAGCGACAAGCGGTTGCATCAATATCAATGAGGGCTATGACATGTCCTAAATTCAGTAGATTTTGTGCCAAATTGAGTCCAATTAAGCCTGCGCCCCCGATCAAAACGTACATAAGTTCCTCTTTTTCCGCATTTGGCTTTACTGTATCCGGTATGGCTGCTATCTAGGCAGTTGGGACAAGGGCCAGTTGAGACAAGGGCATTGTTATCGGCATGTGCCCTAAAGATGCCTTAAGCCGAGTGGCGATCGCCATCACAGAATTTTGCCGAAGGTATTGCTTTGCCCACTGCTCAACAGCCCAGCTTTTATCGCCACTTCTTTCATCTAGCGATCGTTAATGTAGTCTCCAATTTGATGGTGCCTTTAGCAGGGCTAGTCGATACTGCCTTTTTAGGCCATCTTACCGAGATTCGCCATTTTGCTGGTGTGGTGCTGGCCACCGTTTTGTTTAACTACATTTATTGGACGTTTGGGTTTCTGCGCATGGCAACCACCGGGACAACGGCTCAGGCAGTAGGACGAGGCGATCGGCCTGCGATTTTGCTGATTGGACTCCGGAATGGGCTACTGGCTCTGGCGATCGGCAGCTTGATTCTACTGCTGCAAGTACCGCTGCGTACCCTAGGCTTTGCTTTGGTAAATGCTACGCCTGAGGTCAAAGTTGCGGGGCAAGCCTATTTTGACGCGCTGATCTGGGCTGCCCCCGCCACGTTGGTCAACTATGTGTTGATAGGTTGGTTTTTGGGTCGGGAGCAGAGTGGCAAAGTGCTGCTGCTGTCCGCTGTTGCCAATGGGGCAAATGTGCTGCTGGATTACCTTCTGATCGTGCGGCTCGGTTGGGAAAGTGCAGGAGCAGGGTGGGCAACGGCTGCTAGCCAATATTTGATGCTGCTGGTGGGATTGATTCTGGTGGGGCGAGAAATACAGGGAAGAGAATGGCGATCGCTTCTCCCTCACCTCTGGGATACTGCTGCGCTGAAAGCGGCTTTTTTGCTGAATGGAGAAATTTTGGTTCGCACCTTTGCCTTGATCACCACCTTTGCGCTGTTTACGAACCTCAGCTCTGGTTTGGGGACGATCGTCCTTTCTACCAATGCTGCGCTGCTTCAGGTCGTTAGTTTGGCAGCTTACTTTATTGATGGATTGGCGTTTGCTACCGAAAGCTTGGCTGGCGTCTTTCACGGTCGGGGATCGTCTGATGGACTGGCGCAACTGCTGCGCGTTTCTGGAATCACCTGTTTAGGCTTGGGGCTTTTCTTTGCGATCGCTTTTCTTCTCTTCCCCACACCGCTGTTTAGCCTACTCACCAGCCATCGGGATCTGCTCGATCGGTTTCCGGCCTACGTGCCCTGGCTATTCCCAGTTTTGGGGTTTGGGTCGATTGCCTACATGCTCGATGGCTATTTCTTGGGGCTGACTCAGGGGCAAATTCTGCGGAGGTCTACGCTGATTTCTGCGGCAGGGTTTACGCCCGTGGCGATCGTTGCCTGGTCTTTTCGCAGCAGCCATCTTTTATGGCTGGCGCTGTCTGTGTTTATGGCGACTAGAGCCGCGACGCTGGCGACACAAGTGCCTCAAACGCTCAAGATGCCTCAAGAGTAACAGAGATTTCTAAAAATCTTTGAAGCGGGCGATGGGACTCGAACCCACGACGTTCACCTTGGGAAGGTGACATTCTACCACTGAATTACGCCCGCGCTTCTTCACAGCACATAAGTATAAGGCAATCAGGCTAAATAAGCAAGGAATTACTGCGATTTAGCTTGTACAAAGGGTTTCAGACGACCCCTGCTTGAAGAAACATAGGGCAAAAACTAGATCTATTGTACTAATTGTCCCCTTCATTTACAATTTGACTACTGGTTGACTACTGAAAAATTAGCCCGTTTGACTACTGAAAACGGCCTTCCAGTAGTCAAAATCAACCCTCTGGTCAAAAATAAATGCAATCACAACCCCCTAAGCGATCGAAGGGTAAGGTCGGAGTTGAATCCAAGGAAGGGCGACTGAGGCTCAGATTGCCCAGGCAGCTATTCGACGGTCAGCAGAAATACATTTCCCTGGAGACAGAAGATAGCCCCATCAACAGAGAGCTGGCCCAGCACCAAGCTAGACAGATTGAGATAGATATTCTTACAAATTGTTTTGATCAGACTCTAAACAGGTACAAACCTGCCAGCAGACTCAGACTCGTTAATCAAACTCAACTAGAGTTTCCTGACCTGTGGCAGCAATTTGTCAAATTCAAGGCTCTCAAACTGGAGCAGACCACCATCATTAAACGGATGAATCCGATCGCCCGTAGAGTCATCAAGTACGGCAAGTCAGTTCAGACCAAAAAGGATGCCACTCAATTCCTGTTATGGCTAGACACTCAAGTTTCAGGCACCACCTGTCACATGACGATGCAGACTCTCTCAGCCTGTTACGAGTGGGGGATCTCGCAAGGAATAGTAGACCTCAACCCTTACCAGGGCTTGACAGACGCTATCAAACAAGAGAAGGCAAAGAAGGCGAAACCCTACAGTAAAGAAGAAATGGATGGCATCATCTCAGCCTTCCAGAGCGATCGTTATTACTGTTCCTACACTCCTCTGGTGAAATTCTTGTTTATGACAGGGTGCAGGACATCAGAAGCAGCGGGTCTCTGTTGGAAGCACGTAAGCAGCTCCTGCGGCTCCATTGAGTTCACAGAAAGCGCCACCTATTTGAGTGGCAAGCTACTCCGTAAAAGTACAAAAACTGATGAGCAGCGTACTTTTACCTGCCCTGCAAGCCTGGGCCAACTGCTGCTATCGATTCGCCCAGAAAACTTTAAGCCCGATGATCCAGTATTTCCATCTCCCAGGAACAACAAGCCTATCAATATGGACAACTGGAGAAACAGAGCTTGGGTTCAAATGTTGGAGAAAGCCCAGGTGCCCTACAGAAGGCAATATGACACTAGATCTACTTTTGTAAATATCTGCCTGGAGCAGGGCATAGACGCTAAAGACATCGCCGCTTGGTTAGGCAACTCTCCAGAAATCATATACGAACACTATTCAGTTCCCTCTAAAAAGATCGTACCACCCGACATCTTTTAACTTGCAGTAATCACTTCTCTATTCAGAGTCAGGCTATCAGCCTTGGCTCTTTTTTATTGACTGCGAAAGAGATGCCTACATCATGTAATACCCTTTGTGAGATAAATGAATCATAGGGAAAATGAAAGTTAATTCAGCCAACTTCTCTTTAGTAGAGGGACTTTATCCTCGCTGCTTTTTATTTAACTTAAATGTAATACAAAATCAATTATGGATATTCTACTAACTCTCAGAATGTACAAAGAAACAAAAGAAGCGCTGATTCGTATTGCTAACCGCAATGGTTTATCCGTTTCAGAAGTTATCAGACGAGCGATTAAAGAATTCATTTATAAAAATGACTACAACTACAGAGTAAGTAATGATGATCATCCCTTTGGGTACTGCCCCTCCAGTGAGACGATTAAATCCGATTACGAACTCAAGGGCGATAGTCCTTTTTGATAACTATGGCAATTCAATTATTACCTAAACCTATTTTTAAAAGTAACAACCCAAACAAAATGGAAAACTCAATCAGTCCTATTCGAGCTATCTTTAATGACTCCACAGTTCGCTTCGCTGAAGTAAATGGTGAAGTGCTGGTTAGCGCCTTTGATGTAATGACCCAGTTAGGTTATGCTGACCCAACTGATACCTGGAGTAAAATGAAACCCAAGGTGGAAGCCATTTTCGGAACTATCGCTGTTTTGGCGATAGTTGCTTCTAACGGTAAAACTTATCAAATGGCATATCTTAGTCAAGAGCAATTGATAGCAGTATTCCTTAAATCTAACAAAGAGGCTGCTATTCCATTCTTCAAATGGGCAGTATCAACCCTCAAAGATAAATTGAACGAAATGGCTCAACAAGCTCAACAAGCTGAAATAGATGCTGCTGTAGCTAAAGCGATCGCCCCTGTTAAAAACGAAGCTTATTATCACCAGAAGATTTTAGACTTGGCTAACTTCTCCAGTCTGAAGTTCCGCAGTGAAGCAATTTTCGATAACACGATTGTTACAGATGATAGTGTTAGACATCGCCGTACAGACCTGATTCGCGTCACCACACGTTCAATCATCGTTTACGAGTTGAAAGCTCATCAAATTACAGAAGAAGATATCAGCAAAACATTGGCGACTAAAGGGTATCTTACTCTAATCGCTAAGCAGTTTCCTAACAAGCCCATCAACTTCAAGTTCCTCAGTCCCTTTGGGATTTCTAACAATGGCGTTCGTCAATTAGAGCTCATGGCGGCACAGGACAAGTACAGAGACTTTAATCTGGATGGTGTTAGCTTCAGAGCTAAGGTTTCCTATGAGCCTATACAAAGCCTTTCATCTGATATTAAAGCCAACATTATCAAACACACTCCGTCAAACCATGCGTGGTATGTGGAGAAATATATCGCTCCTGATTTTGCTGATATCTTGAACTACCCAAATATGCAGCCCAAGCCTAAAGTTATCCCTTTCCCTATTAGAAAGATTGATCAAGCAGCTTAATTAAGTTCCGATATACTTCAGCCCGTTAGTTTAATCGCTAACGGGCTTTTTCGTGTCTCTATGATCAAACGGTTGCGCCAGATACACCCGTTTTTGAGTACCCAACTGTAGGTATTTTGCCGACATCTGCTTTCGATAACCCAATGCCCAGTTTATGCCCCTCTCAGGATCGCTGTAGACAGGCTGCTAATAACTTTCAGGTACAGAAATGACCTGCAGATCTACAGGTGTTGCAGCATTTTATTTGTACAAACGGTGTAGCCAGATATACCCATCAACGGCACAGGTTTCTTGAATCAGCTTATAGCTGTAATGCAGATTTCCACCGCTTAAATCAGTCCTGTAGCCGCTAGAGAAATACTCGCCGTAGGGATCGTTTACAAAAACTCCAGTGGCATCATATCCTCTGATAACAATAATGTGACCACTTGCAGTAAAGTAGCCGTGAACTATACAAGGGCGGCCTTTATCCAGAGCTTCTTTAATATCCTTCAAGTAAGCTTTAGCGCTGAAGTCGTCCTTGACCCCGTAGGATTCAGCTAACTTCTTCAGATCAGTAGGGGAATGTCTGTCCCAACCATTAGCTTCACACTTTCGATAAAGTTGATCCTCTAATTGACCTTGCCCGTTACCTCTGATACCCAGGTAGTGAAGACACATCGCTATCGAGGTAACATTACAGGAACCGTAAGGGTTATTTGAATTATCTAGTTGAGAGAAGTAAGGAACTTTGAGGTTAACCATCGTAAAATTACCATAAAAATATCCCCTGTAGATCGCTCTGAGGGGAGGGTGTACAAATGAATCAGGCGGCTAGCTAGCTACCCTTGGCGAGTGAGATTTTGATAGACGTAATTTCATCTCGAACTTGGTCAATTTTTCTTTCTAAGACATCTAGCTTCCCAGTAAGAATTCCAAGGTTTTCTTTTGTCTGAGCGCGATGATCTGCCAAACTGCCATCAATCTTTCCCGTTGTAGAAGAAATGATAGAAGCGGTGTTAGTGTTTGAATCTAAATAGGCAGAAAATTTGTCCCAGGCTTTATCTAGCATTGGAGCAACGTGTTTACCATAGATGAAGTAAATTACAGCGACGGTAACGCCGAGTGTCAGTAGGATAGTAATCGAATTAGATTGAAGGGCATTTTTTGCTTGATCCTCGATTACAACCTTTAAGTCGTCTGAGATACTGGTGCTGGCAATGGGGGCCGAAGCTGAAGTTAGAAAATAAGCAGGGTATTGGAGTTTCATAAATAAAAGAGGCGGGTTCGCTAAAAAGGAACCCGTCGAAAGTAGGTAAATTGATAAAGAATCATCAAGTCTTGATAATGTAATTCATTGCCACATAAGGCGGAAGATTGTTGTGAGGCGCGTTGCCACCTGTGTTATTGACCAAACCATTACTAGCACCGTAGTTTGATTGATTGGTTTGGATTCCGCCTAGAAAAGCTCTGACGCTATCCAATGCTCCATCAGCAACTGTGTGACTGTGAACTGGCATTTCAGGGATAGTTAAAACGTGGGTTTCTTCACCGCCTTTCTGTCCCAAAGTATGAGCTGTAGCTCCTGCTGTACCCGAACTACCAGTACCTAAAACAGTTCGCCCAGATAGATTAGGTAAATTAAAGGTGGTGCTACCATTCCCAGCACCATAGGTTGTACCAATGACTGAAAACAGAGTGCTGTAAGTCGTTCGATTGATGGGCGTACCATCGCATACCAAGAATCCAGGTGGAGCTGTTGGGCCAGCAAACATCTTCACTTCCCCTGTAGGCACTAAGCCAAAGTAGGGTAGATCAACTGAGCCTCTGGGCATCCAGGAGAGGTTATCCGAACTGCGTTGATAGAGAACATTTGTTGAGCTGTTAACCCAAAACATAAAGGGTTGTGTTGGGCTTGGCTCAATAGAGCCGCTACTTAGAGTTTGAATTGCCAAGAGAGCGTTATTGAGATCTTGACGGAAGGGGGCCATGCTTTGGTTGGCCAGGGAAAAATCATGCTGGGACATATTCTGTTTTAGTGCTTAATGATGTAATACAAACCAAGGTAAGGAGGTAGAGTGTTATGGGCTGCGTTACCGCCTGTGTTATTGATCAAGCCGTTAGATGCGCCGTAGTTTGATTGGTTTGTTTGGATACCTGCTAGTGTGGCTCTAACGTTATCTAGTTGACCATCAGCAATTGTGTGACTGTGGGTTGGCATTTCAGGAATAGTTAAAACGTGAGTTTCTTCACCACCAACTTGTCCTAAAGTGTGTGCCGTTGCCCCAGTTGCACCTGTAGCAGTTCCTACACCCAAAGGGACTCTACCTGATAAGTTTGGAACGTTGAAAGTAGTGCTACCATTTCCAACTCCAAAAGTTGTTCCAATTACTGAGAAGAGCCGTGAATAAGTTGTGCGACTAATTGCTGAACCATCGCATCGTAAAAACTCTGTTGGCACCGTTACGACAGGCCACATAAAGATTGCCCCTGCTGGTACTAGTCCAAAGAAATCTAGATTGGCGCTACCCTGAGAGATCCAAGCCGTATCTGTGGCGTTTCGCTGATATCTGATGTTTGTACCAGAGTCAACAAACGTCATGTACGGGTAAGTAACGGCTGGAAAAGATGTACCTGAATTTTGAGTAGCGATCGCTTGCAAGGCGTTATTAAGGTCTGCTCGAAATGTTAGACCAGGCCCATCTTCGAGCACGTAATCATGTGAACTCATAGAATTTTTGATAATTATTTGTAAAAAATAGAAGCCAACTATCCGCTGGCTTCTATTAGTAGGAACTAGGCTTAACCTTGGACTTCAACAAGGCGGCAGAAAGCTACCCATTTGATAGTTTTGGAGGCTTCGCCCGTCACGCTGATCTTTAGTGAACCGTTGGTCGTATTAGCAGTCACCGCTACATCCCAAGCGGCAGTGTCTTCAGCTATGACTGTCTTAGTCACAGAGCCTACAAGTGCAGTGCTGGCAGCAGTGGTATTGCGATCGATACAACCTTTGAATTCATAGGCTGCGCTCTCATTGTCTGCATCTGTACGTCGAGCTACAACGTTAATCTCAAACTGAATAGTGCTGTCGTTCACTAAGTCTATACGAGCAGGATTAGTCAACTCTGTCAGTGTAGCGGTCGTCGTAATCCCATTGAGGAGAATAGTCGATACTTGGGAATCACCAGCAGCAGAGACTTGACCTGAAGAATGGGTGTGCTCTCCATTTCTTCGTGAGACAGCATCACTACCCGTAGCTATAGAGTTGAAGGCGGAAGCAGTAGAGCTACCTAGGGCAATTGCATTAGTGCTATTAGCCGTTGATCCGTTACCTATTGCAACTGCATTAAGGCTACTGGCAGCAGCTAAAGTACCTATTGCAATTGCACTCGTGCCACTGGCACTAGCTGAGTTACCTATTGCAATTGCACTCGTGCTGCTGGCAGTACAGTTAGACCCTGCCACAAACGAGTAGTTACCGCTTGCAACTTGAGTAGCAGCCGTTCGGATAGTCTGTAGATCCACAGCACCTGTACCCCTAGCATTACCTACTACAGATCCGCTACCTACCCCTGTAGTTTGTAGAGCACCTGTACTGCCTATCGCCATTGCAGTAGTCGCAAAGGAAGTCAGACCTGAAATAGTGCCGCCTGTAATTGAAGCTGCCGTTAAGGTGGTCGCGCCGTTGAAGGTTGCCGCGCCGTTGAAGGTTGCCGCCCCTGCCACAGATAAACTATTGGAAAAGACGACAGCTCCTGTAACAGAGAGAGTACTGGATAAACTCAGTGCTGATCCAGCGATACTTCCGTTGAATGTTGAGTTACCTGTGACTCCTAGAGTGCCAGAGAAGGCAGCGGCTCCCCCAGAGGTGAGGGAGAATCCAGGAGCAGTCACAGCATCTGAGAATGTAGCAGGGCCTGTAACTCCAAACGAGGTAATCCCCGAAATAGTGCCACTTGTAAATGCTGCTGTGGAACCAGCGAATGTAGCTAAATTAAGTCTCAGTTCGCCTAAGGTAACTCGCTTGTTGCTGTTGCCTTCACTGGCATCTAACAAGGATAAAGAATCTAAAGGGTCAAGTTGAGCACTTGTAAGCAGCGCAAAGCTACTCAACTTGACAGGGATCAAAGGTAAGTCGGCCATTGTTATTTTATTTAAATAAGAGTTTTATGTATTTGACTCAGGTACGATAAGTTCGCCTGTTTCAGTCACGAAGTAACGCAGTCCATTCTCAGATGAGATATAACCATTACCTGAAGGGGTAACTGTAGAAGGAACAGTCAGCTTGCCGAATCCCTTAGCAATCCAGCTCACAGAGCGAACAACTCTAGCATTCGATGAATTGTAGACATCGATTGAGAACTGAGTGTTACTTATTTGATTCACCGTGTAGTAATCACCCGATGCGTTCGTAATCAGAGTAGCGCTAACGTTAGGAAGGCAATCTTGATGAAAGGCAGCTGGGAAAGTAACTATAGTCGCGGCTCCTGTTCCACTAGTGGCGTTACCATGCTGAGTTACATCAGGCATGTCGCAAGTGATAGACAAAGCCCTGACAAAGACAGAGGTAAATCCACTATCGAATGATTCTAAAATGATTCTGAATCTAAAAGCTCTGCCGAAGTAGTTCCCAATAGTGAACTCTTTGTAGGGAGTCCAGTTCACAAGATCATTAGAGATAGAGATCTGGAGGGTTGCATCTGCATTGTTTGGAGAGGCAACACCATCGAACAACCCCAGGTCATCCATCAATCCTGGTACGCTATCAATCAAGATACTCTCGTTAAACACGCTGACATCGAAACTGGCTCGAATCAGCGAGGTGTAGGTAGCACCCAGATCTATTTGCTTTTTGAGATAGTACTCACCATAAGCTACGCTTCCAGATTGGTCGCTCATGTAAGTATCCCAGTCTGGAATCGAGTCGATATCGGGCCAGTTGTCTATCGAAGACCTGAGACCTAATTTGACTATGTTCAGCGTGGGATCAATGGTTGCGTTGTAGCCCCTTCCTGCAAATACGGGGGAGGCTTCATCTATAGTTCGGATTACATTAATCGCAAGCGTATCGGCTATAGAAGTTTCCACTAAGGCAGGGGTAACGCTGAAGTTACCAGAGCTGTCTACCCATCGGCAAATGTAAGTACCGTTAATCAAAGGTAGTTCACCACTGGTACCGCTACCATCAAACTTGGCGATAATGAAGCCGTCTGCCTGAGTAACGCCGCTCAGTTTAGGAGTTTGACGAACTTCGAGATAGCCACCAATACGCACGTCTAAGTCAGGAGAGCGCCCCCAGGATAGACGAACCCTATTGTTGGATACTGGATCAAAACCTGTGATTACTACATCAACAGGAGGCGCAGTTAACCCCAGCATTTCCTTATTGTTCAAGGGAGCATAGGGACTCTCTAAACCTAGACTGCTGATCGCTTTGACCCTGAAGTTATAGATACCAGGAGCAAAATCATCCAGGTCATAACTGGTGGTCTCACTAACTCCGCCTATTGTCCATTGGGTTCCAGCAGGGGCACCCAAATAAGGGGATCTCTGATACTCAATCTGATACCTAGCTACTCGCTCAGGAGATGGGTGAGCCCAGAAGACTTGCGCCCTGCTTCTTACCCCGGCACTTCCTGTAGTCTCATACAAGGTCTCAAATACCTGTACAGAATTCGGAGCAGCAGGAGCACTAACAGAAGGTAAGTCCGTGATGTCTCTGACAGCAAGAGCAGCACCTCGTTCGATGTAGTCAAACTTAGAAGGGTCATAGGACACCGCTTCAATTTGAAACTGGTCATCGTCCAAGTCAGAGACTTTCAGCACCTGGAATAGCTGAGGCTGAAGCGTGGAAGTGGTCAGCATCCACAGAGAGTTGACAGAGGGAGTGAAGGGTAAAGCAGCAAAGGTTAAGTAATCAGCTGCACCAGGAGCGTTCGTGATCGCTACTTCTGTCTGAGCGCCACCTCTGTTTACGGGGTCTAGGATAGACAACACGTAACCCGCTCCACCTTCGATATTCAAAGGGTTATCCATTTTAATGCTGGTCGTAGTGGCTTCTGTGATGCGGCCTCCTAGACGTTTGCCAGCTCTGTTAGGATCAGCAATCTTAATCACATCCCCAGGTTCGACTAATAGACCCTCAGTGGCAATCTTGAACGTCAGCAGTTCCGTTTGGTGCAACGCTGTGTAGACCGCCCATTCCGCTAGCCTGTGAGCCTGACCTTGGCTTGTGCAGCCGAAAGCATCTATTTCTTCTACCCTGTATCCCCAACGCGCTATCCCTGCAGCGTCTTCGTAATATTCCTCATCTGTTTCCCAAGTCTGAGGATTGATATAGCGAACGATTGCTGCCGTTGTGCGAGTTGTTGTATCTGTGCAGCTATATTCAAAAGGTGCGCCCTCTGTTCCATCCTCACCTACCTCTACAACAACGTTGGCTGGAGAGAAAAGGCGAGTGGCAGTCTTAGGGCGATCGAGTACAAGTCTAATCTTGCCGTTGCTGTAGTAAATGTTTGCTCTAAGTGAGCTGGCAATTTTACTGGCAAGGTCATAGGCACTTGATCGCTGGGTGACGTATGCGTTGAAGGTATAGCGTGGCTCTGTTTTACTATCAACGCCTGTAGGAATTAATTGGTCACAGTACTTGCCAGCGTCATAGAAACTGTATACGTCAAGGATGGATTCTGGAAGTCCAATCCCATAGCGAGTGTCTGTTAGAGCGTCCCACAGTACCCAGGCAGGGTTGTTTGTCCAGCCCGATGTGAGCGATCCATTGAAAGCGCCTGTGTAACCTCTGGTGTAGCTGCTGTAGTTATGAGGAATCCTTAGTATCATTCCTCGCAGATCTACAGCGACCTCTGGAACAGAGCCAGGGAAGTTACTGCTAGGAACACTGATGCCTAGAATGGCGGTGTTTTGATAGGCGTTACCCTTATTCTCAGTGGTCGTGAACGCCTGAAATACTAAGTCGTTTTGCAGTTTTAAAGAATTTGAATCATTAGTCGTTCGCTCTACCCGAATATCCCAAGTGTTATTGACGTTTGCTGGGAGGGATATTTTGTAAGATTTCTCATAGGAATTACTGGCCCTGCCTGTAACCTTGATGGCTTGGCGTTTAACAAAAGCACCACCATTGGAACTGATGTAGATATTGCCTTCAACAGTTGTCTGCTTCAGCTGCCCCTTAGAATCTGTACCATCAACGAGGCTAGGGAATCTCAGGCGAACAGTAACATAGGAAATCCCATCATCGTCAACCAGGGTGCGAGTTACAGGTGCGCCTTTTCTCACCGTTACTCCAACTGAATACTCCCGCTTCTGCTTGCTAAAAGCGACAATACGATCTTGGTCGGGATAACCTAAGCGCCAGTCAAAGGGAATGTTCTGAAAGTTGAGAGTTCCAGCTGCTGAACGGACAGGAGTGTTGTTCAGGTAGAGAGATTCAGCAGGGCTACTGAATGAGCCATCGGCAGGGTTGCGCGATTCGACTAATCCAAAACCTGCAAGGGCTCCCTCGGACAGAGCAAACAGTACCTCAGCTTTGACGACACTTTTTAGGTTCTCTGGATCATCACTGGCTGAGCTAGACCCACCAGACCCCTTGCCGCCGCCGCTAACTATGCCTCCTGAGCCTATAATCAGCTCCTCATCTATATTCTTCATTAATAGTTTTTGTCCAATAAGAAAGCCCCCTGAACTAGGAGGCTTGGGAATAATTTGTATTGCCCTCTCAATAAGTGCTTTTGGCTGAAAGGGTCGCAATCTAGCGAGTTCCTTTTTAGCGAACTCGCTTTAATCAGCCGCCAGCTCTGAGGTTGTGCTACCCGCGCTGAGTATGGGTGGATTCTTGATTCTGATGCTGCCGTAGCAAAGTGGAACAGGAGTATCACGAGAAGTGGTAGGGTTATTCAGATCGATCGTTGAAGACTTCTGTTCATCTTCCTTAGCTTCAGCAAGCGGCGTGGAAGGGGTCAACCATTCAGCTACTCCACCCAGGATTAATGATGCGCCCAGTAGTCCGAGAGAAGTTCCGCCGCCAAGTGTTGGAAATGTAATCGCAATGGAAGCTGCAACCAGGGCTACTCCCAGAAACACTTTACCTGCCGCTCCGCTTCCTTCTATCACCTCTACGAAGACGAGTTCCTTTCCTGCGAACTCGTCTAATTCTTCTATCCCTTCTGGGTGTCTTTCACTCAGGAGTTGATAATAAGTACTGCTATCTCGTAGATGCTGTTTGAAGCCAGGGTAGTTTGCGTCTAGTGCTGCGATCGCATCCTTGGGAGTGTCAATATAGAATTCGTGTTCAGCACCATATAGCTCGGCTAATTGCCCTGTGAGCGTAATTTTTGTAAGGTTGGACATTATATTTATTTGAATTGGTGATGCCGCCAAACACTATGGGTGATCTTTCTGTACTGGCTTCCATAAATCCCGATGTGAGATAAATGGTTGACGATATGGTGAAGGATCAAGTTACCTTCTAGGTCGAACATGATTGCGGCGTGATTGGGGGACATGGAGCCATAGTTCATTAAAATGAAATCCCCTACCTTCAAGGGTTCATCAGAATGCAAACGTAGGAAACCTTGGGATTCCATATTGTCGAGGTACGCTGTAAAGTCAGGCTGCTTATACTCGTCTGGAGTGCTGAGATAGAAATCGCCCAACTTGATGTTGAATTCTTGCAGGTAGTAGTCCTGACAAAGGGTGTAGCAATTGTCTATGACCCAGTGCCATTCTCTGCCCTCGTATGGCGCGATAGGGGCGTTAGGATCGTAGTAGCTATGTGTAGCCGTGGACAGGTGATAGAGTGCGTAGGGGAGCCTCCTGCCCTTGCTAGCAACTATATCAGCAGGGCTGAAAGTAGGGTTTGAGTTGATGTGCGAGTGGCAGATGATAACCTGTTGACCGCTATCTCTAGCTTTGATTACTTTTCTAGTAGACTGTGGATCAAGTCGAAAATCGTTGGGGTCATCGGCAACGTTTATAGCTGGGTAATAGATATCGTTAATGACGAAGCCGCAGCTTTCCCTGTTGGGGTCTAGGTGTGAGTGTGTCGCTAGCTGCTCTTGAAGATTAGGGGGCAACATACTTAATCTCCAGTAAGTGAAGCGAGTCTTCTCTTTGGAAGAAAAAGTTTGCCCATGTCTAATGGATGCCTGAGGCTAAATTTCACAAAGAGACTGTTCTCGCTGTACCTGCTGATGTAGTAAATATCAGTGCTTTCAATTTCAGCAGGGTTAGCTCCAGGTTCACCATCTAGATTCTTAGCCAGTACTTTGATCCGCGTTACTTTCGCGTCCAGCATTCCTGAATAAGTCAGGATGAGTGAACTAATATCTGAGAAGATGTTGCTAACGCTAAGTTCAGGCGTAGGCAAGGTGCCGTTGATACTCTTTTCAAAACCTGTGGCTTCGATAGGGTACGCTGCAAATTGAAATGAATTAAAAGAGATTGAAGCTCCATTAACTTGAGAGTAGTTGCAGAATCGCAGAATTGGTGCTGAGGAAGCCTTGGCTGTAATATCTACGGTAAATAATTCGAGTAAAGGTGAAGTCTGTGTTAAGACTATAAGATCGGCTGCTGACATAATCTATAAAATAGTATTTGATTTAATTAAAGGAGAAGCGCTCCATCCCTGATACCCAAGAGGGCGACCGCTGCCTATCCGTTTCATAGTGTCGTAGGGTAATTTATTTTCTCTACAGTAACTTCTTAAATTAAATACAGTAACTTCAACCCCTTGAGGGTTAATAAATATCCAAGATTTCGCTACTTTATTTAACCTTTCCTGTTCCTGCTCAGAAGTCAAAGGTTTAGATTTAACCGCAATAGATATTAACTTTTTAGTCTCTTCAGAGCGGGATATTCCCTTTTTATCCAGCCCCATTTTAGCTTTAGATTCTTCGCTGTGAGTCTTACCTTTATTAGCGGCACTAAGTTTAGCTTTATGTTCTTCTGAAAGGGCCTTACCTTTATTTGGGGAGGACTTACCCTTAAGAGAGGCGCTTAGTTTAGCTTTATGTTCTTCTGAGAGTTTCTTTCCTTTGTTTGCCGCGCTAACTTTAGCTTTAGTCTCTTCAGAATGCTTTGTACCTAGAGAGTTTCCAGCAGTGGGGCAAATATTGTACCCATACTTAGGATTAGCAGCTTGATAATAATCCATCCATTCTTGTTCACTTCTGATAAGGGTTTGAAAGATTAGATCTGGATGTATTATTTCTAGTATCCTAAACTCGAAGGCTTCTTCTCCATATTTGTTCCAAGCATTTTGAATATGCTGTGAGTGATGTTTATTTTTTCTAAGTAGGAATTTATGACTGTACCATCTTTGCCTAAAGCTTTGGGCTGCTGATCCTACATAAATCTTTCCAGACTCTTTGTGAATGATGGCGTAGATTCCACAATAATTAAGTTGCTCAGTAGAGTAAGCCATTACTTCACCTCCATCTGGTTGAAGTAAAGTACCAAGGCTCTTCTGATAACTTCAGACTCTTTGGTGTACTCCTTGAGAGCTTGATCCTTTAGACGATCACTCAGTTCTTGAGGTAAGTTAAATTCTTTTCGTGCCATTGTTTTATTCCTAAATACAGTAAAAGCTCCGTGTAAATTACGGAGCTTCTATAAATAGGAATCTGGCTTAATCTGTAGCGCTCATGTGTTTTTAATCGGGGCTGAATGTTAGGGTGAACACCGCTGAAACTTCCCACTTAAGCCCACCCAAGGACTTGTAGCTGTACCCTTCCAAGCATCTGTAGAGCTGAGAAGTTGTCTCACCTGGCTTCGTGAACTGGAAAGATTTGTAGCCTTGTAGGGAGTCTAGAAAGGCAATCAGGGTGTTTTTAGATGTGTAGCTGAGACCTGGAAAGGTGACAGAAAACTTCTCTTGCTTCGTGTTCAAACCTGCAGGAGAGAGGTGCTCGTAACCATCAGCAAACTTAAGGCGATTGATTCGATACTTGACTTCCCCAGAAGAGCCAATTACAGGCTTAAACTGACTAGGAAATACTAAGGCTGGCATAGATTTTTAAATAGAAATTGATATTAAAAAAGCCCCTACTCGGCAGAGGCTGTCTACTAAGTAGGGGAAGGCTTAAAGAGCTTTAAGTCAGGTTAGTTCTCTAATGCGTCTGCGAAAGGCTTTGAGGGTAGCAGTCTCACCATCTATCAAGCGTTGATCCATAAGCCTGAGTATCTCCTCTATTGGGAGCCAGGGAAATGTGGGGCTACGGCTGCTGATTACATAGCGACCTTGCTGAAGGATGTAAATCTGAATCTTTTGCTTTTGGTAGTGCCATAGTTCAGGTACTCCCAAAGCTTCGTAGAGGGCTTGCTTGTTGAGACTGCCGCTGGTGATATCTATTTCAATCACTAAGTCAGGCGGTGGGTCTACTGCCAGGTCGATGTTTGCTTTACCTCGGACTCTGGGTTCATTTTCAATGTAATAACAAGAGTCAGGCTCTGCCCCCTTTTGGAGATCATCTCGCCTTAAGGTTGTAGAGCCGAACTTTGCCAGGTTGAGGTCTAACTCATCAGCGATCGCTCTTATCAAGTCATCTAGAAAACGATTGTTGCGCTCATGTTCACCCAATGGGGTCATGATTTCTAAAACCCCTTCGCAGTAAGCAATGCGGCTATTGCCTTCCTCTCTCTCCGCCAGCAGTCGCCTGTAGGTTTCCCAGCTAATATTGCGTAGAGTAATCAGAGGATCTTGAGTAGTCTGCATGATGTTGAATCCATTGCTGACTACTCAAGTGTAGGCTATCTAGTTGGCAAGAGCGCCTCCTGGTCTACGATGCTTCTGCACTACCTGCACTACTGCAGCTTCAAGCTCTCTGGACATTTGGCCTGCCTTAGCTCCACTGGAACTGACTGCGCCATTGCTGCCGACGTGGACGGTAATGTTGGTGTTGACATCGCCGCCGCCACCTTTGTTACCTTTTAGCTCTACGCCAATACTTCTACCATTGGGCAGTGGAACGATCGCTTCTGGATGAGCACCTTCGCCAATCATTGCCAAGGTAGACTTGTTGACTAATCCACCATCAGCGAATTTGGGTAGAGCGCTGAAGAGAGATAGTCCACCTTGCAGCAGTCCACCTATTCCGCCAGCTGAGAAGTCGCCTCCTTGACCACCGCCAGAAGCAAAGTCACCTATGCCTCCTCTGGAACCAAATCCACCAGCGGCACCACTTACTCCACCCAGTACTTGGGCAAAGAGTTCATTCAGCGCTAGGTCTGCCAGCTTGCCAGCGATATCCTGGAACAAGGAGATGAACATCTCCTTTAAACTCTGAGTGCCAGTGATAGCGCTACTGAGAAAGGACTTGAAGCTACCCTCAAGGGAATCCTTGATAGTTGTGCCAATATCCTTGAACTGATCGCTCAGGTTTGAGATATCAAGGTCAGCGATACCTCTTAACGTTTGTTCCCACTCTTGGGTGTAAGTGCCAGCCCTCTTAGCTGCGTCAACCTGTAGCTCTAACTCTCTACGAATACGAGCTTCACCTTGCTGACGGCGTAAAGCATTGGCTGCGAAGACTCCTTGAGTGCGCTCCAGCCTAGCTGCTGTAAGATCTCCCAACTTATCGTTGGATTGATTTTGATTGGAGGCGATCGTTCGTTGAAGTTCCTCCTTTCTCTTGATCTCCTGAGCATCTAGAGTTTGCTGTTGAATGCCGCCTAATGTTCTTTCATTATTGGCTTGCTGGTGAATAATACCTTGACGCTCTTTGGCATTATTAATGAGAGTTTCGTAAGCCTGGTAGATTTCATACTGAACCCCACCGTCTTCCTTGAGCTGCTCTGCTGTTTTACCTAACCCCTTCAAATAGCTGTCAGCGTACTTAGAATTGTCATCAACAATCTTTTGCTGATCAGTCCAGTCGTTACCATAGGTGGCTACTTTAGCATCAGTTGCATTGGTATTAGCCGCTGAAGCTTGCTGATATTGCAGCTCTGCTGGATTGTCAGACTGGGCTATTAGTAAACCAAAGTTTGCATCAGCTATCTGACCCTGTTGAGCGGTTAAGTTAGTGGCAGCAGTCCTCATCCACTGTTCCTGAGCAACCTTAGCGTCGTCTGCCATCTTCTTCAAGGACTGAGAAATGGTAGCAGATGCAGCTTGGATCGCTTTGGCGGTGTCATCGCTTATCGATTTTAAGTTGGCTTCAAGCTGAGCTTTCTGAGCCGTAAGAGCGTTGAGAGCGTTGGTGTTGTCTACACCCTCAACCCCTTTGCCGTTCTCAACGTCAGAGATCTTACTGTCAACAGCTCTGATAGCTTCTTGAGTAGATAGGGAATCATCCTCGCCCGTTCTGGTTATTCCTCTAACCTGAACGCCGTAATCAAACAGTCGAAGGCCATTGGTATCGTTAGCGTCAATGGCGGCTCTATCTTTTTCAGATTGAGTATCCTCCGCATCACGCGCAGCTTTTATTTGTAGCCTTTGAGTATCTAGATTAGCTCTCTGCTCGATTGACAATAGATCGCCAGCATATTTATCCCTTTTGCGTTGCGCTTCAGCTTCAGCTTCTGCTTGGGATTTTGCAAGTTCGTCTTTTCCAGAGTTACCAGGGTCTTCGGGGGTAGATGAGCCTGATACGTAATTAATGCTAGTCCTCGGCCCTCCTATAGAAACTGGAGTGGTAGCAGAAGATGTATACTCATTCCCTACTCCTGATCGGGCCTCAGCTCCGCCATTAAGACTTGTCCAAGTACCATTGAGTATATCCATCGCCTTATCGAAGTTACCTTCGTCAATGGCCGTAGCTGCTTCAGGAAACTCAGCCTTGATTAAATTCCAAGCTACTTGAGCTTGATCGTTTAGATCTCCTGCCCAAGCATCGCCATACCCATTAGCTATAGCTCCTTGCCTAGTATCTCCAATAAACTGAAAGGCTCCTCTGGGGGTTCCAGCTGCTACACCCTCTTCTGACTTATTTACAGCAGAAGTATTAAGATCAGATTCCCTACTGGCTATTATGCTGAGGAACCTATCTCTGTTAGAAGGCCCCGTTTCATTACCACTACTAGAATTACCCTCAGGACGTGATGTAGCAGCGCTGCCCCCATTTCCACCTTTGATTGTGTAGTTGCCGTTAGCATCTACAGAAAGTAAACCCTGCTGCATCCAGTAAGCCGAAGGATCTAAATGGGCTCCAGAAGAGTCCATTCTTTCACGATGGATTACTCCTGTACCACTCTCTCCTGAACCTACTAATCCACCAGCGGATACGACAGAGCCCACTTGGAGCTGTGCATTAACAGATTTGTACTCCGCTATAACCTCTGTGCCACCATCTGGGGTACGAAGGTAAACTGCACCTACAGGATTGCCCTCATTATCTGTAGTAAAGTTAGGGATTATTTGATAGACTGTTCCGCCTTCTACCGCCCTTACTTCTGTACTCTCACCCACAATGTCGAAGTCCTCACCTGCATGAGATCTACTACCTCCATCCCTTCCAGCATTATATTCTTGACCTGGAACAGTCCTTCTACGACCCGCAAAAGTATTAGAGGCTCCTACTTGTGATTGTTGAGCTATGGACTCGGAATTGTAAGTTGTAACTAAGGCTTCTACTCGATCGTTGTAGACACCAGAGCTGGGAATCAAGCCCTCTTCTTTAGCTTTATCTTCTGCTCTTTTCCTATTAGCGTCTAATGTAGTCTGGGATAGTCCTGCTTGCTGTCCTGCGCTATCTTGACCGTTCTTAAGTGTTCTAGCATTTTGAATACCTAAGGCTAAGTTGCTGGCAGTTTCTAGAGACTTTAGAGCAATAGCCGACATTAACTCTAAAACAGGTTTTAAGGACTCTACAAAGGCTCCCGCTTTAGTTATGGCATCTTGAATAGCTGTAGGATTCTTTTTAAGATACTCCAGCATCTCTTGAGCTTTTTCAGCTGCGTAATTTAATCCACCTTTAAGTAATTTGCCTATTTCTGCTGAGATATTTTGAATTATTTGAGGATTAGCTTCTAGATATGCTTTAAAGTCTTCTGCTTGTTTATTTAAGCTACCAAATATATCACCACTAATTTGCTTGAGAATATCAGCAGCAGCGTTTAGAGTGGCGATTTCAAAAGGCTGGATGGCTTTACCAAACTTCTCCTGCAGAAGGACACCTTGGTTGCCGAGGTTAGTGACAGCTACGTTAGCGGTGTTTAAAACTCCCGTCAGTTTCTCAAAGTCTGTTCTACCAGAGCGCACAAAGTCAAAGATGGTATCAGCGGATAATCCCTTCTTCATCAATTCACCTAGCTCTTGGGTTGTTACCCCTAAAGCTTTGGCAAATAGAGCGATCGCCCCTGGTAATCTTTCAGCTAGCTGGCCCTTTAATTCTTCGGCCTGAACTTGGTTTTTTGCAAGAATCTGGTTTACTGCTAGGAAAGCGCCTTGAATCTGATCGGTGCTTAGTCCTCTAGCTCTAAACATATTAGAGAGTCCTTCGTAAAGGAACTCTGCCTGTTTGCGAGTATCTTCTAATGTGCCGCCTACTTCTTGTACACGAGCCTGGATGTTGGCGTACATTTGAATGTACGCATCCCTAGAAGATTGAATATCATTACCATACTTGAGAGCGGTGTCCGTAGCGAACTGAATGCCCTGTTCCCCTACTTGAGATGAATCTGCTGTAGCAGAAAGGGTAGCTACTGAAGATTCCCTAGCATTCGCCGCGTCAAGTGCTGAGCTTATTTGATCTCTGAGGAATCCCGCTGCAGTCTTGAATCCATCCATCAATAGTCCAATGAATCGACCTGGGATGCTCATTAGCCCTGCGCCTAGGGAGTTGGCCGCACCCTCTTTAAGTTCGCGCCAGAAGAAGGCTAAACCTGTGGGAGCACCAAGCTTGGTTTCCAGTAGAATTTTGTTCTTCTGAGCTTCTGCACGAATCTTGGCTAGGGAGTCATAGTCAGGCTTAAAAGTTGTACCTATTACTAGAGCATTCGGGCCGGATTTACCTCCTAACCTTTTTAATTCAGACTCCGTTCTGACTTGTCGCTCCAGAAGATCTAGCTTACTCTTCTCATTGGCAAGCTCTAATCTTTGAGTGTTTAATGTCTCCTGCTTTGCTTTCTTCAACCTAACCAGGCTGTTTAAGTTATCTACTGCGGCTTCTTTTTGAGCGATGCTCAGCTGTAGATTCTCCTTCTCTAGGAAATTCTTCCTGTTTTGCTCTGCTACTATGTCCTGTACAGCTTTAACTTCTTGCTTACTTGCTTCAAGTGCCTCTCTATTAGCTTTTTCGTTTTGCTGAGCCTGAGTCTGTTTGGTCGAGCCTAGTTTCTGACTGAGGGATAGTTCTTCCTTGAGTAGATCATTCTTTTGCTTAGCTGAAGAGAGGGAAGCTGCTTGGGCTGAATTACCTGCTTGTAAGGCAGCAGAAACGCTCTGGGCTGATTGTTTAGCGGCTTGGGTAATCTGATCCAGCATCAGGCTGGTGTCTGCCTCGACCTGAATAATCAGGCTACCAGCGTCAATATTTTCACTCATATTATGATTCTTTGAATAACTGTGATTGATATTTGCCGCACATCATAATTACCTTCTCAGGGAGTCTCTTCTCATCCATTAGCTGAATGAAAATTCTCTCTGTTTCACTAGATAAAAGATCTGGGGCTTGGGTTGGATAGGGGAGGAATTGGTCAACAGTATTATCCTTGCCTAGATACCCATAAACTGCTGCTGCGAGGTGAGCCGTGGTTATTGAGTTGACATTGGCATCCCGCTTATGGGTATCGATGATGGTCGATATCGTTTTCTCAATGAAGTGAATCGGCAGGGTGTCGAAGTTGGCTGAGTGAAAGATAGGATCGCTGGCAAAGTTAGAGGTGTGGATGATGAAGTAGCTGTTGTCGAGATACTCCAGATAGCTGTGTATTTTAGCTATCTGTTCCTCTAGCCAACCCCTTAGGATTTTGGGTCATCTGATACTTCCTCCTGCTCAGCGGGGCTGGTAGACCACTGAGACTCTTCCCCTACTGCAAAATCTAGTAAGGATTCATAGATATCCACAGGTAGGCTGTCAACAATTTGACGGCAAATGAGGTCGCGCTCTTTAGACTGCAAACGATCGCAGAATGGCACCTTGTCAAACTTTGTCACTAGGGCTTTGTCTAGCTCGATTCCAAAAGCTTCTGTAAGTTCAGAGGAAATTTCTTTGAGGCTATCTAGGCGCGAGACTAAGATCACCACTACTGCTTCATAGATATATTCAGTGCCAGAATCCTTCTGTTGCATCTCTACAAGGTAAGGGGCTACTCTAGCCTGTTGCTCTGGTTCAAAAGCATTTAGACCTTCTGTGAATAGCTTCCAGGCTTCTGAAGAGGTGATGCCAAGCTCTGTAGAGATCTTTTCTGCCAGGTCTAAGTACTGCGAAGTTTTATCCAGCACTTTAGCCTTGATGGTCATTAGCTTGCTGCGTTCACGGAGTTGGAGACTGCCTAGCTTTACTAGATCAAATCCTTTAATGTTGACAATTTCTTTGGTGCGGCTAAATCTGTTCATTTTAGTTTTATAAGAGGCGAATTTATAGGGTGGCAGGGAAGGAGAGCACTGTTGCCAAAACAGTCTTCGGATGCGCGTCCTAGCTCTCCAAGTCGAAATTAACGTCCCGTTCAGCGGCTGAGGTTATCACTTGCTGAAAGGCTTCTGATAGCTTGATAGTACAAACGTATTCTTTTTTATCGTCAGTAAGCAGGTCTACCTTTTCGGGTAGTTGACCTTCAATACAAGCCAAGCCAACGATTAAGGTTTGCTTGGTCAGCTTGCAGTTGATTAGGTGCAAAGTTCCTGATTCATTGACCAGTAGCTTATGTTTCATAGGGGGCATACAAAAAGAAGCCCCATACCCTGTAGCGGAGGTATGGGGCAAAGTTTAGCTAATTAGGATTAGCTAGGTTCAGTTGAAGTAGTAGCACCCACTCCGCTGAGGTCAAAGCTGTACTTCAGAATGTCTCTGACAGGAGCGCTCAGCTTCAGGTTTTCAATTAGAGCAGCGCCAGAGTACTGACGACCATCGCCCAAGGTGATTCTGAATGCAACTTCACGATCGCCATCAACACCATTACCACCAGCAATCAGTAGGATTGCGCTGATGCAGGGATCATTCTTGTGGACGATACCAGAGACAGACGTTTTGAAGGCTGCGCTGACTTTAGCCATATCGACAGCTAGGCCGATTCCGTAGCTGGAGGTATCAACACTTTGGGTAGCCTGGTTGATATCGATATTGTTGCCACCTTGAAGGACATACAGCAAAGGATAGGTAGCGGTAGCGCCAGAAGCGATCGCGCCAGAGGTAGCGGTTACAGCTAGGCTGGTTGCGCCGATTGCAGCAGCAGCTGAGGTAACTACAGTAACGGTGCCAAACTTCAAGGATGCGCCTGAAGGAATGGCTTGACCCAGTGCTGTCACAGGGATAGCAACGGAGGCATCTGCAACTTGAGCAGTCGTAGTCACAGTGATAGGAGTGAAGCGTTGGTCGCGGGGAAGCAGACCTAGTTCGATAATAGAGTTAACGTTTTTGATGTAATCTGAAGAAGACATAGTATTCAGTTATTTTGAATAAAGTTGGGTTGAAAAATAGAAATTCGACACTGCTCTTTCGTTGTTGAAGTGGCAGGCAAGTAGACACATTGGGAAGTAACGTAAGTGGTCTGTAGAGCGATTAAAGCGAGGCTCAATTTGTCGTCTGCCGCGTAATTAATCAGCTTGATTACCACTTGGTCGGGCATGTACCAAATGCCGCCTGTTAAGGGTTGAACATCGCCTACAGGAACTCTTTGAATGCTGCACAGCAAACCCGAAGTAGTAGAGCCTTGAACTGTTGCGCTTGGCTCGACAACGATCGCTGGTTGAGTTCCTATAGCGCCTAAAAATGGGGCCAGTAGAGTTTTTAACTCCACGACCAATTGAGGGATTGACATTAGGATTTATTCCAGTGTTAGCTGTGTTGATTCAGCTATTGCTTTGTAGTCGAAGGGGGTGCCTACAGGAGCCTGTGCTAGCGTTTCTTTGTACTCTTGAGCTAATGCTTCAGCGGTCTTTTCAAACGCCTCAGTAAGGCTATTAGACCCTGCTATCTGATCCGCCATTAACTCTGGCAACTTGACTCTTTGATGAGTAATGTCTGCCCATTGATATCCTGGCAGCTGAGTACCGTCTTGAAGAGTTACTCCTTCGTGGGCTGCAGCGCCACCTTCCCATTTGTAATGAGCAGCTTTATTGATCTGCAAAGCTTGCTTGTTTAAATTCAATTTAAAGTTGGTCATTACACGCCGGGATTTAACAGGAGTAAACCTTTGAGGTTATGCGCCAAGATAGTCTTTTCGTTCTGGAGTGAAGGGAGGAGTAAAAACTTTCCTGCGATTGGATAATCAGGATCGTTAACGGTAGCTTGAGCCACCATTGAAGGTCTGATTGTAGTTGGTAAAAATGCAGGGTTAATACAGTAGCCTTCCACTCTGACAACGCTAGGGTTTTGCCAAATGACTTCTTGATTCTTATCGAGGATCTGATTACTTGAAGCGATTAGAAACACTTCAATACTGAGAGATATGGGGGCGTTATAGCTGATTCCATCTGCGTCAGTCAGAAATGTTCCAGAGTTGATGCTAAACGTTAGAGTAGTGGTTTGTTGCCCCAACTTGACTGGGATTCGGGAGAGGCGGCTGTGAAGCTTTGCCATTCTCGTAATTAGTGAATCAGTCATTAGGGTGTTACCAGTAATGCGGCGATTGGCAAGCAGAGCTAGAGGCGTATTTGTTATAGACAATAGAAATTGCCATCAATTGAGCCAGCTCTTTAAGCAACTGTGAGCCGTCCTGTTTTAAGATGGCCCTCTGTTGATTGAAGTTAAGTTTCATTCCCTGTACCTCAATAGCGAGGCTATCAGGGCGCAAATCTCTAAGCTGTGTGTCGATGTCGGCAAGTTCGAGGATAATCGCATCAACACGATCAACAGCTACTTGAACATAAGGGCCTGCCAGCTGTTGAACGACTAAGATTGGATAAGCACTATAGCCCGCTAAAACTTGAATCTTGTCTATTTGTGTTTGAGTTAAGAGTGTCATAGCGGGTTAACTATTAGTAGGTAATCTTGCCCAACAGTGCGATGTCCTTAGCTCTGTTGTGAACTTGAAGCTGAGGTTGAACAGAAATTTCAAAGCTCAGTACGTGAGGATTTTGGGTACCCACTTGAGCCACCAAGAAATTCAAGCCCATCGTCTTTGTAGCTTCAGGAGCCATAGCGCCTTCAGGGGCAGAGTTGCTGAGGTTGAACGTGTGTAGCTTAACGCCACGGCTATTTACAAAGTAAAAAGCATTAGCGGTACAGTCAGGATCAGCAACCATCGGAATGCCGTAGTAGCTGCTATCTGCGAAACCTAGGTCAGCAATAGGGCCAACAGCAGGAACGCTCAATTGACGGTTAGCTGCAAACAGTTTGTTGTAGGTTTCAACCAACTCAGGAGTGGTGAAAATTACATCAGCATATCCACCTTTACGAGCTAGACCAACTCTCAGAGCGCTGAGCAAGTCAACGGTCAAAGCACGATTAGATGCGTTGGTCAAGATCATGGGAACCCAATTGGCGTAGGTAGCAACTGCTAGTCCAGCGTAGTCGTTAGCGGCGGTACAGATATATTCCATGCCGTAAACTCCAGCATCAGCGGAACCAGCGCCAGCGCCAGTGTACAGAAGGCCATTCAAGCCCTTCAGAATCACTTCAACGCCAGTCTGTGCTTGATAAGCAAACAGATTCTTCAACGCGCCAGGGCCAGCATTACGAGCTTGCACTAAATCGTTACGCAGAATATCAAAAGAATGGCCCAAGGTCTGAGCACCAATGGGAAGTTGAGCGCCCACAACGGTATCAGCAGAAGCAGTGACGCGAGAAGCAGCGGAAGTAGCGCGACCTGTAGCGGTGGCACCACCTACATTTGCTGGCCACTTGATCAGCGTTTGGTAGTCTTCAGCTTTTTGAACGACAGTAAGGGTAGGGTATAAACGTTGGGGAACTAGTGCGATCTCTTGTTGAACTGCCAAAGTCAGCACTTCAACTGGGGTATATGAACTTGCCATGATTGTTTAAATAAAAATTAGAATTGGAGGTTTGTAGCAGCATCTAAAAGTGATGCAGGTTCCTGAGTAGGTAAAGTAGGAGCCGCTTTAGTTTCTCTAGAGTCAGATCCATTTACGTTTGATGCTGGAAGAAAACAAGCACCTTCATCAGTCTTCAGGTAGTTTTGAAAAGCTTGATCAAGTGAAACCACTTCATCACCGTTCTGCACAAAATAAGCACCGTTCTCTTGAGTAATCTTGTCCTGATAATTCAAAGCGAATAGTTTCTTTAATGCTGCTGGGTTGAGAGCATTAGAGGTGGCGACTAAAGAACTGATAGCGGCATCCTGTTGAGATTGCTTTGTTTTGTTCTGTTCGTCTGCAATACCTTGCTGCAGGGTTTGGATCTGCTGTTGCAATGCTTTCAGGGTGAGCTTAGACTGCTCTTCTGGAGCGTCTTCAGCGGGTAAAGGTGCAGGTTGAGCTGTGGATATCTTCTTGATCTCTCTTGTTAACGAAGCAGCGAGTCCTTGGTTAGCTAAGGTCACTTGACTAAGGATTTCCGTTCTGGCTTCTGCTACTGCTGATGCGATGAGAGCTGCAATCTGTTCTTCGTTCATTGGAATTTCTGTATGTGTAGAATGTCTGCCATTAAAAAAGCCCTCGGCAGTGGAGGGCATCTACGTTTAACGTCTGTAGTTGACAAATATCTTCTATAAGTAAGGTGGTGGCTTAATCCGCCCTCTGTGGTTGACAAATACCTTCAGGTGTATTTATTCGAGGGCTATCTGTAAGTAAGGTGTTGGCTTAAAAAGGATTAAGCGGCGGCTAGATCGATAACAGGAGCAACTGAAACAGGTTGGGCCACTGTGTTTGCTAGCAAGGATTCAATTTGCTTAGTCAGCTCTTCTGACTGAGAGGCACTCATATTTCCCACTAACATTTCTGATAGCTTGCTGTAGAGGATCTTGAGTACCAGCGGTGGCAGCTTATCTTTCAGTGAGCTAAGGTCGATCGCTGAGATAGAAGTTAGCTTGGCAAGGAGAGATTCAGCATTATCAATGTTGAAATCTTGTAAGCCTGTGACTGAAATGATGTCTGAGTTTAGCCCCTGCACCTTAGCGACTAGCTGAAGGATGTTTTGGTACGCTTGGGTTAGCACCGCTCCATAGAGGGTAATCTGTTCGTTCTCATCTGAGAGATCAAAAGCTTTGCTGAGTCCAGACTGTTCAAGTGCGCCCTTGTTAGTGCCCGACTTGCTGCGACCTGAAATGATGTCCTCGACTTCTTGCTTTGTCTGTTGAAGGCTGGCTTCAAGCTGCGGCAGGATTTTACCTTCTGCTTCTTTCCATTCAAAATTACCTTGCAGGACGTACTGAGGGCCTGTCTTGGCTTGCTCTTCTGAATCTACGTAAGTCTTGCTGGGATCTGAGTCAGGGGTCTGGATGGGATTCCATTGGCGCTGAACATAGCTAAGGGTTTCGATATCGTACTTGTGACACTCTGTTCTCAGATGCTGGATGGCTTTAGCTACTGCCTGGTCGCCTACCCAGAGTTCGTCGCTGAGTTCCACTTTCACAATGGGGATGCTGCCAACATTGTGTTGAGTGATTGAAGCAAGGGGGACTTTAGCTTCTTCTTTGGTGGCGATCGCTTCTCCCTTTTCATCGAGGATTTCTACGATTTGACCATTGGAGTCTAGCTTGACAAACGCTGAGTACTTGGCAACCTCTTGCTGGTCAATGAATGTCCAGGTAGCCACTGTCAGAGCGGGTGCCATTGGGTTAGAAGTATCTTGGGTAAGCTGCCTCACTTTGATCCAGGTGGGACTCTCTGCGCTATCCTCTGACCAATTGGTAACTTGGCTGGCACAGTAGACGTTCACATAGGGGTTGAGATTTAGCACCTTCTCTTGAGCTTTGTTCTTAGCTTTAACAGGGGCGCTCTTCCTGTCTATATGCAGGTAGGCTTTCTTGTACTTAAGGATGCTGGTAAAGATCTGAGCAAGCAACTGTTTCTCAGCGCGTTTGCCAGCTAGGTCGTTATGCTCTCTAAAATATGCCCAGAAGTTGGGGTCAGATTCTAGACCTGATACTTCGATGGAACCTTTACTGAGCTTAGAGATTTGACTAGTGATTGCATTGCTGAGGATAGGACTGAAGGTGAACTTCTTAATCCGCGTCTCGTACACTTCTGCTTCTTCCCCATTTCTTCTAGGGATGAATTGTTTGATGGCTTGCTTTAGACGATAGCCTCCTGCTGTCAGAAGATGAATATCGTTGATCTGAGGTAGTAATTCCTTATATTGAGGATGCTGGCTTTCTAGGATCGCTAGAGGAAGGGACTGGGGATACATGTTTATTTGATGAGGTTGTTTTTATTCAGTGCTGCCAGGACGTACAAAGTAGAATCACAGAAATGGTCTTTCTGATTTGGCGCTACTTTGTCAATATGCTCTCCCTGCGAATTTTTATCTCTGTGGTAGCTTCTTAGCTCTTCTATCTGATCGCTCAGACTGGAGAGAATAAATAGTCTGTCTTGAAAGAAGAGAGTGTTGACGATTGAGGCGCGACCTATGGGGCCTGGATTATTACGGGCTATAGAGGCTGTCTTTCTAAATGGAATTAGATTGTGGGCATTACCATAGGATCTAGCGCTCAATACGAGGTCATTTCTGTCATCTGGGAATCTAATGTGTACTGCGTCAGCTTGGGCCTGATAGTCGTTGAGAAATGAATGCAGCTGCTTAATGATCTCGTCTACTGTGACGCTGGTGAGTGGATGGGGATTAGACCAGGCATCAATGATGTAATGGTTATTGCCAGCGACTCCGATAACACAGATAGCGGGATTGGTTGATCCGTTGTCATTACCAAACCAGATGGAATCATAATGATTAGGTAACTGAGAGGGGCTGATAATGTGCCGCTCTTCAAAACAGTCAAAGAATTGACCTGGCGCTGATGTCCACTCGGCTAGATATTCCTGAGCGTAGATACGGGCGGGTAGAGATGCCTTTGCCTGTTTGAGAATGGCTCTAGGGTAAGTGGGGCGATCGCTTGACTTGAAGTGAAAGTACTTCCAGTTAGGGGTAGCCAGCACTCGCTGATAAAGCTTATAGAATGGATGGGCGCGGCCCTTAGGTGTCCCTGCAATCAGTACATTGACGGGGGTGGAAACGCTTCTGAAGCAAGGGATGATGACTTCATCCAGCATCGTAGGGCTAACGTCTTGAGCTTCGTCTATGGCGCACCAGATCAGGTTTTTGCCTCTAATGCGTTCACCGTTACCTTCAGCTGAGTCGATCGTTAGAATGACCTTATTGGTAAAAGTAATTTGCAGGTTGGAGCGATCGATCTTGGTGACATAGAGCGACCCTTCCAACAGGTTAAGAAGAGGCTTCCAGAATGCGTTACGAGCCATCTTCAGCGTTGGACTGACTATCAGTGCCTCTAGCGATGATGGGCTGTTGAGCGAAGGCTGATGGCTGCAGCAAGCGTTAATAGCGGCAGTTGTAATTAGGAACGTCTTACCTGCGCCTCTACCACTGACGAGTAGCTTAAGGTTGGCAGTAGACTTCAGGACTTGCATCTGTTTAGAATGCAGTGAGATCTTTATCGTCATCTCTCTATTCCTCGAAGTCTTCGTCGTCTTGTTGACCCGTAGAGTCATCCACAACGATTTCAATCTTGCTATCTGCAGTAGGAGCAAGAGGCGGCAATAGTCTCTCTATCAACCAAAAGGGAGGTAACTCAACCTTCGTGGTGAATTCTTCTTTCTCTAGGATCTTTTCTACTGGGGTGATGTTGCCATCTCTATCTCTAGTGGCGTGAATAAAGGTCTTCTTAACTGTGGTGACTTTTATTTTTAGCTCTAGGAGATCAGAGAGATATTTCTGTAATCGGGCCGTTTCTTCTTCTGCGATAATCGACTGCTTCTCTGCCCATACTTCCTCAGCGGCTTCTAGTTCAGCGGCAAACTCTGGATTGCGAGTTATCCAGTTGTTGATGCTGTTATAGGAAGTATTGTTTAGGGCGGCGGCTCTTCTGCGGCTCATCCCGTTGGCAACGCATTCTAAGATCGCTTTCCTAATGGCTACTGTTACAACTTCTCCATGTCCTTTAGGTTTTCCTCTCGACATATTTTTATAGTTAGGTATTAAAAAACCCCCACTGATCTGCAGTGAGGGAAAGGGTCTACTACTAAGTAAGTTCGTGGCTTAAAGCGTGGCGTGTACGGCTGCTGACAGCACCTCTAGAGCCTGTAGGTATTGCGTGTCTACCCAGCTATCAAAGTCAGGGTGAGAATTAGACTCAACCTTGAGCATGTCTCTTAGTTCGTCATCCTGCAGGTAGTGATAGTCGATTAAGAGATTCTGCAAGGGGCTGAGGATCTGCAGGAGGCAATTTAGAGTTCTAGAGTCAATCTGACCAATAAGGCTATTGCTGGTGTTCCATTGGCTAACAGGCTTATGGATAATGCTGATTAGATCTTCTGGTATTTCATCTAATCTGTTGGCGTAGTGAAGGGTGAGGACTTGCTCTAGGTTAGCGGTGTCAATATAAGAAGTTTTCATAATAAGTTAGAGATTTAAATAGTGGTTTGGATAGGGTTGAGAGTTTTAAGGATTAGGGATAAAGATAGGTATCGAATAGTTGTCGATAGTCATTCTTTCCTCTGGAGCATTCAGCGTAGGTTAGAGCTTGCTCTTGTTTAGAGGTGAGAAGGCGGGTACCTTTTTGGGCTTGATCAACACTAATGATTCGTTCAATGTTGTTGACTTTCCACTGATGGATCTCTTGGCGCTGTCTCTCTGAAAGCTTGAGAGTGTGAATGGCTTCGTCAATTATTAGAAGGGTTCCATTAGGAGTTTTGACTTTGGCGTAGTCTTTGCCGTAGCGAGATTTGAAGTTGTATTCAAGTGCTCCGCGAGAGATACCAAAGTGGGCGGCAAGTTGACGTAAGGTTGACCCTTGCTGGTACATTGCCCAGGCTCTTCTATAGATGAATTCTTTATCTGATTTCGTAGTAGGTTTCATAGATCTTGCATTAGCTTTATGAATACAAGATACGAAATAGTTGATGACAATTAGTAGGATGTTTAGGCGCATTAAAAAACCAGCCTGGTTAGGGCTGGCTAAAGAATAGGTTTGACTTACAGGGATTAATCTTCGCTTACATCAGCGTCTAGTTTTATTTCTACTCGGAATCCTTTTCGTAGAAAGGCATCGTGAGCATACTGCATCCCTTCGGGAGTAATTAAGGGGTAGCAGGAATCGTGGATAATGGAATCTCCATCTTTTGATCTATCAGCAATTTGCAGATTGAAGTAACCACGGGCAAAGAATCCTTCGTAGGGATTACCTTCTGAATCTAGCATGCCGATTTCTTGCAGGGCTCTTTCACCTTCAAAGTATTCCCCGATTTCTTGCAGGGTTCTTTCACCTTCAAAGTATTTCCCATATCTCGATACTGTTAAAATCTCACTCAAGTAGATCAGGGGGACATTATCACCATACCTGCTTCTAAAGCGAGAGAGAATATCATTGGGTTCGCTTGATTCTTGTTTAATGCTGAGAGCGCCCCCTGGTTTGCGATGCTTTTGGACGATCTGAGCCACTGCAGCCTCAAGCTCTCTGGACGGTTGATCTGCCTTAGCTCCACTGGAACTGACTACACCGCCCTTGGTGCTGCAATCTAAAATGTAAAAGGTATCTTTAATGGGTGTCATTTTAATTATTGGTTGGTTGGTTGGTTGGTTGGTTTATTGAGAAGGTGTTGATAGATCAACTGGGCGCTTTAAACTATTACTTAATAGCGGTAACTCGAAATCTAATTAACTGAGGATAACGGCTTGGCCATTGTTCAACTTCTAGCTTCAGTACTTCAGAGCAAGTTAGCTTGAAAACCTCATAGACCTTTTCTTTTACTAGGCTCTGGAACTTTTCTCTTAAAGCTTGGAGCTTTAGAAGAAAAGCGTCACCAGTAAGCCCAATTAATCCTTCAACATCAGTTTCAGGAATATCAACAAAGAATGCTGGAGTCTCTAGGTGCTCATTTAATTCTAGGTAAAGGGCTACTTTTAGCTGCCCTTGGGCTGCTGACAAAGCTTGACTAAAGTTTTGATCTGACATGATGTTTATTGGCTGATTTATTAAGAGCGGCTTTATTGCTTGGCTCTATAATTACAACTCTATCTAATTGCCGATAACAATTAGTAGGCATTAAAAAAACTCCCAGCTAGGGTTAGTAGCTGAGAGTTTAAGTTGTTAGTTAAATAGGTGCGATCGCTTCCTTTAGAATTCAGGTGCCCAGATGTCTTCTAAGGGTAATTCCCATCCTGGTAAAACATCTTCAACTGTTAAGACATCTGTTCCTTTGAGAATGATGGCTTCTTGATTGAGGCGGCGAACTTCTACCCATTTCTGTTGAGGGTGGATCAATATGCCTACGGTCGTTCCTTGCTCCAAGAAGATGTCCAACTTTTCTCTAAGCTTGTCAAGTAAGTCTGTTGGACTTTTCACTTCTACGGCAATGTCAGGGGCTAATGGGGCGAAGCTTTCGGGACTGATGCGTAGTCTCTCTGCTTTAACGAAGCTGACATCAGGCGATCGAATGTCTGAGTTGGGTAGGGTGAATCCAGCGCTAGATGCTGTTACTCTGCCTAGCTTACGCTCATCTACAAAGGTGAACAGCTTGCCGTTGACTCTACTAGCGACCTCATCTGAGTTGTAGCCTGATGGACTCATGACGACTATATCTCCGTGGACTAGCTCTAAGCGGTGGTCTGGTAGGTGGGCTTGAAGGTCTAGTAGATCTTGTTGGTTTAGGGGATATCCAGTCATTTTGAGTGAAGGGATGAAGTGTAGGAGTGTTGAACTTATTTTAGCTCAGGTGGATAGAGTTATCTTTCTAGTCTAGATCATTGGCAATTGATATGTTTATCTGGGTATTGATCCACATAAGTTATCGATAGAAATTAAGTGATTTATTCGCCCCATTTGAGATTAAGCCAAGACTATAATAGTAGAAGGATTAACAAAGTTATTACAGAATGAAAACTAAAGACGACCAGATCATTTTTAAGGTGTCAGCTATCAAGAAAGGTGAATTGAAGGCTGAGGCCGCTAAGAGAGGTATTTCACTCTCTGCCCTTATTACGATTAGCTTGAACGATTACTTGAACAAGTAGAAGCAGCACTTAGTTGCCTACATGATGTGCCTAGCTTTAGGCCAATATTGAATTATAGAGGGGATAGAGATTGCAACTCGAACGGGCTTGAGAAACCCTTCCCCTTTACTAAAAATCTCAAATATAAATTCTCAATATTTTAAAAATGTTTCTAACTAAAGCTTACGTCAGCAGAGAATTCAGAGATCAGATGTTCCGCTTCTACCCTGCCATGAAGGGCAATGAAGCTTACATTAAGATGATGGAGTACCTACTGTTCAGCAGTAATTTCGATAAAGATCATGGTGGCTTGTTTATTTCTCAATCTATTCTTCACAAGATTGAGTTCAACAAAGAGAGAGTCATTAAAGCTGGTGACAAAACAATTAAGAGCAAATACAATAGCCAGCAATTTCTTGAGAGATTTAAAGCAGAAGTAGATCTGGATTTTGAATATACTCGTTGGGATAAAAACTACTGTCGCCACGTTTTATCTATTAACTTGAAAGGCCCTCTAGAAGAGATGATTGGAGACGAGCTTAGTAATATGGATAAGACTGGCAAAGTTAGTTTTAGAGATGGTACAGTGTGGAATAAGAACACTCCCGGCGCTATTCGCAAAGAGATTAGAGCTGAGTTACTTCTTGCTGACCATACTAAGTGTGATGAGGCCAAAGAGATCGTGGATTATTTGAATAACTTAGATTCTAGATTGTTTACTAAGTCACAAGAGCGAATGGTGGATGCCCTTAAGAAAGCTTGGGAGGTCGTACATCTGCCCACTACTAAGGAAAAAGCTTCAAACGTAAATGTTAGAGGACTACGAGCTTTCGATACTCAGCCTCAACCTTTTTATGCTGGATCTACAGGCGGAGACACCGTTAGAGTTTTTAGATATGGTGATGGCTTGTTGAGTCTGAGTAGAGAAATTCGCAAGCAGATTACTGGAGCATGGTGGAGTGTCGATTTACGGTCGGCTCAATTGTCTATTGCTGCTAGAGAATGGAATGTTCCTGTGGTGATGGAATTCCTTAGGACTGGCGAATCTGTTTGGAAGGTGCTGTTTGAAAGCTGCGAACTTGACTATGATCTCAAGAATAATAACCCAGAGTTGTTTGAATCCCTTAAAAATCCTCTTAAGAAAGCTCTATACAGTTTGATGTACGGAATGGAAATCGCTGATATTAAAAAGCAATTATCTAAATCGCTAGGTAAAGGGATGGGGGCTAAATTCTTCTCTAACTTCATCATCGAGGCAATGGCTAAGGCGCGTCACAACAGAATGGTAGAGATTGAGGCGGCTAATGGTGCTACTACGATCTATGGTGAATGGCTAGACTTAGACACTTTAAGCATCAATTCTATCCTGGCCCAACTAGCTCAAGCTACGGAAATGTATTTGATCTACCCTGTCTATGCAGTGGCGAAGACTACTGAGGATTTCCACATTGTGCTGCACCTTCATGATGGATTGTCTATTAACTTCAACAAAGAAGATAAAAGGGAGAGGTGGGTGGAAAGAATCAACGCTGCTGTCCAAGAAAGGGCTGATGAACTAGGAGTCATTACCTACTTAGAATGGGAGAAGCCTGTTACTTCCCAGGAAGAGGCCCCAGGAGTCTGCGACGCTGCCTAGATCAATTGCAAATAAGTAAAATAAGATTAAGCTGCTGCCTGGATAAAGGACGGCGGCTTATTTGTTTGTAGGAACGAAGGCTGAAATCGACCGCTTCCTATTGCTCTCTAACTGATAGTTGTAAATAGTATATTAATAAGGATTCTATAAGACTCATTGAGATATCCAGATATGTACAAACTCTGATCTAGGTATCTTTCTTCTTTACTTTAATCCTTATCTATATATACCAATATTAGAGAAGGAATGGCGATATCACTAGATTCTAGCGATTTGCACTTTGGATCTCCCTCCCAAAAACTTCATCCTGGCCCCTTTACTTGATCAAATCCTTCCAATTTTCTAGTGACCTGGCAAGTAAGGTCTGGTAGGTTAGAAGAAGGTGGAGGCTATGCTTGTCTTGAAGATGTCCACAAAGGTATATGTGCAATGATCATCGATCTACCTACTTCCGATGACTTCTTTACTACTGGTTGGAGATTTCTTGATTATGGATGGTCGCAATCAGTAGGTTTATTAACTAAAGTTGAGGGGACTAAAGAATGGGATGAGGAGTATTATAGACAACAAGCTGAGCAAGAATTCTGGGAGTTGGCAAGCCCTGCCCTTGTTACTTCTTTGGCCTTGGTTCAGCAGGGTATTGAACTATTGTTGAAAGGCTGTATCGCGCAAGTTAGTCCATACCTGCTGCTCGCACAGCCGCAAAACTGGCCTCAGAAAGATGTTCCTTTTTCAGCCTTTAAAACTATAGATGCTCAGAATCTAGTTAAGGTATATAACACTGTAAAATCGAGTAAGCTGTCGAATGAATTTGAGAAGGCATTCAACAAGTCAAGAGAACATAGAAATGCTGCGTTTCATGGTGTAAGTAATTCTATAACTGTACCCGCATCCGAAATATTAAGAACAGTCTTTATGGCGGTGGAAAATTTAACTGCCGATAAAAAATGGTTGCAAATTCGTAGAAGTATTCTAGAAAAATCGCCACTCATAACATTTTCTAGTCTTGAACATGATATCAATCGGCAAATGATGGCCGATATGGAAGTTATTGTAAAAACCTTTTCTCCCGAAGAAGTTGAGAAATATACGGGATTTCAAGCAGGCGAGAAGTCTTATCACTGCCCTGTTTGTGAATATACATCTCATAAGTTTGGAGGAAAGACATATTTTACGAAAGTTTTAACAGATAGCAGTACAAGTATAGAAACCTTATACTGCTTTTGCTGCTGTCGAAATGTTGAAGTCATTACAGAGAACTGTCAAAATCCTATTTGTGACAGCAGTATGGCTGGAGAAGATGGTAAATGTCTTAAGTGTGGTTATATGAACGAGTAAGTAAGTAAATTAAGATCGTAGTGGCAAATAACCAAAACCAGGATATATTTAACGAGACATTTATCTTACACTTATCCTAATGCCAAAGCGCCCCATTAACGACCTAACCCCTGCTGAGAAAACCCAAGTAGCTTTAGAATGCATCGTGCTACAGGCGGCAGGAAATCCTAAAGCTAGCGACCATCTTGCTACTAAGTATTCTCTATCCAAGCGCAGCATCACCCAACTCAAAAATGCCGCGTTAAAAGCTATTAAAGATGCATTCAGCCCAGTTCCAGAGGTTCCTGCGTCAGGGCTACTCACTATAGATGCAGAAACTCTGAGCCGTAATCTCAGCTCTCTTCTGGAATCTCCTACAGCCATAAAGCCTAGCTCTAAGCCCACTCTAGCCGCAGAAGATGATGATTCTGATGAGCCAGATTCAGAAGAGCCTGTAGATATTGAAGAAGTTTACAGCGCTATTTTGGAGTGGAATCAAGCAGGCAACACACCACCTATCTACGTCTCAGCAGGAATCCTTGAAAAGATTGGTAGCTTCTCCAAGAGCGAAGTCAAGCAGTGGGTAGCCGCTCATCAGAAGGAGATTAAGGAGCATAACGATCGTTACAAGCTTGATAAGAGTACCAATCTCAGCAAAGGAATGCGAGATCTCAGCGCTGCTGACCTTAGAGAAAAGCTAGGACTGCTAGACAATTGATCAGTGGTGAAAAGGCGGATTAATCATGAATCTAGATGACAGAATTGAGTATACTTTACAGATCTTGACTTCTATTGGTCATCCTCGTTATTTTAAGGAGAATTCGTCATCAGCTAGGGTTTGGAAAAAAGTTGCCGCCCACGTAAAAATGATTAGTGAGCTTGGCATTGAAGCAGATGATAAACAGATGATGGATTGGGCGATTCAATTAACTCAAGCTACAGCCGTCGAGGAAATAGACTTGAGTGTGGATTTCAGTACAAGCGATTTACAATATACGATAGGTTTAGTAGCTGATAACTTAGAGACTATCAAATTGTCTGTAACAGAAATTGACTCAACCCTAGCAGAGATAAATGACTCTATTAACAGACTTAAGTCATGACTGAAACCAGAAAAGAGTTGATTGATAGAGTAGCCAAGGACATGGCCGCTCTAGTGAAAGAAGGCTATCCAATGGAGAATATTAGAGCGATGGTAAAACAGAACTTGCAAAGGTCTAGAGGTGAAAAGCCTGATTGAGAAGGTCAATCACTAATAATTCTGAAATTAAAACCTATTGCCACAAACAGACAAAAGTAGCTTTGAATAAAGCATTGATCTTATAAGTCCCTTGCATACAATCGCTATATCGAATCTGAGATTCTGGACTACCGCATCCTTTGAGAAAAGCTAGAAGAAAAACAATTAGCATCCAGCCGCCAATAGTACCTGCACCGTTTTTCATAAATTTAATTAGGGCTGATCCCTGTACGTTTCCTTGCTTCCTGAATGTTTTGTTGGGTCATCATGCCAGCGACCATTGCAGCAATAAACCTGCCACCATTAAATATTACGCGTCTGTCATCCTCTGACTTCGTAGTACTGGCACCTAAAATCATCGCGCCAACGACAATGATTAATGCAACTTGAAAGGGCTTCCAATTACCAGTCCTAAAGCAACTAATTAGCGCACCACCTGGGCAGATACCCCAATACAACCAATGAGCCCAAATCCTACATTCAGCAGCCTTTATGTCCCTCGGATCTTGAATGAGTTGCATACGATAACAGCAGAGGTGAATTGCTTTCAGATACACTCACTCTAGCCACCCTACCTTTCAACTTCAATCAGCAAGCCTACGGAACTCTCAGTATCGCTCGCTCTGCTACTAAGGAGAAATTAAGCGGGTTCCTTTTTAGCGAACTCGCCCTTAAACAAAAGAAAGCGGAGTCAATCTTTTTATTGACTCCGCTGATTTGATTACTTACTTCACAAAGGGAAAAACCCTTGCGAACCTCTACTTTAACCACTTCACCCCGCCCTTCAATCAGCAAGCCCACTGAGCTTTCAATATCGACCTGCTACTAAGGAGAAGCTAGACGAGTTCGCTAAAAAGGAACTCGCCCTTAAACGATCGCCACCATATGATATTTGATATGGTCATTAGCAAAAAGACTCATATACTCCAGCCGCCTTGCCTCCGCTTCATCTTTTTACCTTCCCCTAAAGCAAATAGACATTCAGCGATCGGCACCCTAGATGATGTTGATTTTGGCTCAGGTTCCAGTTAGGTACAAGCAGCTTTGTAAGGGGAATATCTCACTGTTGTCAAGCCTTAAAATACCTGCTAGTTTTGTATTTTTGGCAGAGGTAGAATGCCCCGCTCAACTAGAAGAAGCCCCGAACAAGTTCAAATAGATAAGCTAGAGCAGAGAGTGTTAGCACTGGAAGAATCAATGAAAGCCATGCGCTTAAAGGTTTACTTCCACCAGCCTGCTGCGGATGATGGAGAACTATGGTTGAGCCCAACTCAAGCGGCTTCTCATCTAAGCGTTTCAGCAGGTTTTATCCGAGATCAGATATTATTTGCTGAAAGGAATCCTAAGCAGAGTCTGCTTAAATTTGGAATTCATTACAAATACAAAAGCAGCCCCAATAGTCTCAAAGCAGCCAAGAGTACAACTGGATTAACTTATCCTCACAAACTTGTGAACTTAGTTGAGATCCGCAAAGTGCTTTTTATTCACCCTGACAATTGGCCTGGTTAATCTATTTTCTAAATTCTTCATTCAACACCGCTATCTGCCCTTTTGCCCCTCTCAACACTGCTATCGCAGTATTAACTGCGTTCAGGATGCGCGTAGACAAGCGTTAATCATCTTCAGGTCAGATAGTACCTAATCCATAATCGCATCCAGAGGCACCTACACGGCTCACTAACGTAGATGCTAAGCTTCAACGATCGCATTGAAGTTTTAAACATTTCTAAAAAACATTTCCAAACGCTTCAGTGAAGGCAGAAAAGTTTAAAAATTCTCTGAACATTTCCAAACGCTTCAGTGGTTGAGTTTTAAATCTAGATCTCCTCACTGAAGCGTTAGAGAAATATTAGAGAAGAGTTGGAAGAAACACTTAATCTAATAACTGAAGCGTTAGAGAAGGATTACAGAAATGTTAGAGAAGAGTTAAGAAAAGAGGGACTTTTCTTGAGATTCAGCCGCACAAAGCACAGCGGAACCTTGCCTGCACACTAACTAGTCAGGCTAGAAACCTTAGCACTTACCAGCGATCAACTTAAGGCAGAATAAAAACCGCACACAGTCCTGTTACCAGGCAGAATAGGTTTCGCACACAGTCCTTAAGACGATTTAGCCGCTGAGTAGGCTAAAAGCTTCGGCTATTCAATTTTGAGTCTGATCCCTCTAGAAAGTCCTCGACTGAACACAGCATAAGCTAGACTCTCCTAAACCAGTTCAGTAATTCTACTGAGCTTGATCAAAATGCCCACCAAATGCTGATGCCTTTTGATTAAACTGCAAGTATAAGATTAATTTAAAAGGCACCGCCATCATGAATTTCATCAACTCAGTTCTATCTATTTTCTCCTCTACCCGCCGCCCTTCAAAGAAGGAAGAAGCAGAGATTAAAGAGATGGTCAAAACAGCGATCGAATCTTCCTATAGCGACAACTAAATTAAATTAAAAGTTTTCCTATAACCCTGAGCTGGCTTCAACGCTGGCTCTTTTTTGTGCCCACCAAATGTTATGAACTCTTGCGTATCTTGAGGGAGTAAGGATCAAATTCAACTATTCAAAAGTTCTTATGAATAACTTCACCACCAACTTGCTTCTAATCTCATTTTATAGCGCCGATACTGATGCACTCATTGCTGAACAAACTGCGGCACTTCTGAATCAACTAGACATTAAAGCTACTGCGTTCAATGGTCGTCTAGTCTTCGTCATGAGCGAAGCTTCACGAGCTGTAGGCAATGAGCTGCGAGATTTCGCAAAGAACTTTTGCTTCCCAGGCAAGGCAGCAGACCTGCCAGGATGGTACAAACTTATTGAAGGCAACTCGATGAAAGCTTTCAAGCAAGCATATCTACGCCAGCACAAAGAGAGCCTGGGCCCCATCCGCTCGATGTACATTGCAGACTGCGAGATGCTCCATAGCTACCTCCAGAGCAAGATTGCTAAGTCCAGCCTGAATTACGATGCCCTCTACGAACGCATGGATGCCCTCACCCCTGGAGAGAATCCTTTCTAGGATCAAGCGAATTATTGACTGAGCCAGCTATCAATTTAGCTGGCTTTTTTATTGGAATGGTTAGTGTTGTAACTAGAGGAACACCTGATGATAGAAAATCATCTGCTTTAGAGAATTAGACTAACATTTCTAATCGTGAGAATTTAGGTAACTCATCCCAAATTTCACCGTCTAGCTCTCTACCATTTTTCTTCTTCTGAAAGCCGCCCCATTGCTTAAAAAAGAAAGGAACGTCAGCAGCTACACATTGATCTCTGATATCCCTAACCCAATCGGCTTGAACAGGACGGGCACCTGGCCCAGACTCTCCGCCTGCTATGACCCAATGCAAGTTGGTTAAAGAAAGAGTTAAGGGGCCGAGAAGAGGCTCACAGGATAAGAATCTAACTTTTGCAGGAATCTCTTTCAACAACTCAGCTCTCCATGCCCAAGCCTGTGACTCTACACTGACCCCAGCCCAAACATTAGGAGGCAATTCATGAAGTTTGTTTGCTATCTCCAGCATCCTCTGAGGTCGCTTTGTTAGCACTTGAAATTGATGCCAACTAGCTTGTCTCATCACCTCAAAAACTTCCTCTATAAACTCTTCTGGAATCTCCGAGTGGAAGAGATCGCTCATAGAATTAACAAAGATTAAGCGAGGCTTTTTCCAAGCCAGCGGCAGTTTTAATCTATCTCGCCATACTTTAATATCAAACCCTTGCTCATAAGGATGTCCTGGAATACCACGCCAACGCTCAGCAAAACGTTCAGCATAACAATTTGAACAACCAGGGCTAACCTTATCACAACCAGTTGTAGGATTCCAAGTAGCCTCAGTCCATTCAATACTTGAGTTTGTACTCACTCTGTTCCTCTGTTCTTAGGATATCCTGAGCAATCTTCTTCGCTAGGTTTGCACCATTCGGATTTGATGATGCAAAGCAAAGAAGAAATATAGGGACTCTCTTGGAATTGTATAACATTCTGGGATTGTCTGCTACCGCTGGAAACACGCTCTCAAGTCTTTGAAGAAAATATTGACAAATGGTATTGAAGTCTGCCGTTTTCTCAGTAACAGTTCTATCCCCAAATAAACCTGGGTAGACGTTAGTTTTGTAGAAAATCTCATACCAACCTGTAGTACCTAAAACATTATCAATTATGAGACGATGAGATTCCTCTATCTTTCCATCTACCTTCAACAGCCTATTGAGACCAACTCCAAGCGGGAATAAATACCAAATATCAATAGCTTTAGTTTTGGCGATTATTTCAATAGTTTCCCAAGAAACGTTCAGCCCAAAAGGGTCTAGGAAAAGTACGGCTCTCTTTCCTTCTCTAATCCAATTACTGCCCTGACATAGCTGCTTAATAAAAAGGTTTGCGTCTGAATTACTAAATTCAATATCCTTCTCGGAAAACTCAGCCTTTAGATTCTGAAGCTCATTGAATCGCTTTAGATCTTGTTCGACAAAAATATATTTGTCGAAGCCAGGAGATACTTTTAATGCAATACGAGCTGACCCATCTAAAGGAATATCTGAGTTTTCAGCCGAAGCCTCGGCTTGGTTAGCGAATAAAGACATAATGGAGATTTGACTCACAGGCTCCTTACTTTTTTCTTCCTCAGCTTCAGTTTGTTTCAGAGTAAGCCAGCCTGTTCCCGCAAAGGCATCAATGTACATGGTCTCAAAGCTCTGCTTACTCAAAGCTTTTGTGTAAGCATTTAGATATTTGTCTAGGCAGCGCAGCTTACTAGTTGTCCAGTCACCGCCAAAGACCTTAGGTGCCATATCTTTAAATCCTTAAATCTCTATTTCCTTTATAAAGCTAGGAGTAAGGAGATATATTAAGCATTCGTGAAAATATGTATTTTTAGCAAGTAATTTGACAAATACCCAAATAGAGGCTAGCGATCGCCGTAGTTGTGGATTGCCTATTATGCCCACTCAATCTTTTCATACGATGTGGGTATGGCAAGCTTCATACAACTAAATATGCTCCCACAACTAAATAATTCTGACTTCCTGCGATTTACAGACAAAATTAGAGTCGCTGATGGGTGCTGGGAATGGCAGACCCCTGGAGATCCCAAACACTACCCAAAATTTAAGATTTCTAAAGGTAAGACGGTGGATGCCCATAGGCTAAGCTACCAGATCTTTAAAGGTTTCATAGCTCCTGGACAGTACATTTGTCATCACTGCGACAATCGCCGCTGTACGAACCCAGAACATTTGTTCGCTGGCACTCCCAAAGACAATGCAATTGATGCCTATGAAAAAGGCAGGATAATTCCACCCACCCCTCGCAAACTTTCTGAGTTCCAGATTGCCCAGATTAAGAGGGCACTGAGAGAGGGCAAGCTTCAGAAAACGATCGCCCTAGAGTTTGGAGTTTGCCGTTCAACGGTTAGTAATATTTCTCAAGGTCTCTGCTGGAAGGAAATTGCTTAGATCAATTTTTACTTAGAAATTCTCAGTATTTTAGGTAGTTTGACTACTGTTTGACTACTGGAAAAGCCTTTATAATTTTGAAATCCTTTCGTATCAAGGCTTTGGAACCCACGACGTTCACCTTGGGAAGGTGACATTCTACCACTGAATTACGCCCGCAAGTTGCTTTTAAGCATAGCGCACTTCTCACCCTATTAGGCAGGTTTTCCTCATGCTAAGGCCGTGATCGTTTTCCCTAACCCTTCATTCATGCCGGAATAATTACTCCGCATTATAAAGGGCAAAAGGCATTGCTGTGTTGAGCGAACTCACACTCAAGTGTCTGTATGCTCACACTATTAAGAATTGGAGTGCGATAAGGTACAGGTATCGCCAGATATGGGTACCCTTGAGTTGAGCCAGTATTTCATCGGGCGATCGCACATTTTTTTAAAAAAGCTAAAACAAAGTTATCCAAAACAGATGAGTACATTGGGCTGGTGCGAGTCCTGATCTGATTTTCGTCCCCCTTACTCAGACAAGGGAGTATCCAGAATGTATAACGCTACTGAACTTTTGATTGATGACTTCGTGCGGCAGCTCAAAGACGGCTATCACCGTACTTATGGCGGCTGGAAGCACGATTACGAAGACATTATTGGTTGGGTTGGGTCAATGGCACTGGAGAACATTGCCAATAGTGATGCTTTGTACCACAACGTAGAGCATACAATTTTGGTGACGTTGGTGGGGCAGGAGATTCTGCGGGGGCGGCATATCCGAGAAGGGGGCGTGTCTTGCGAAGACTGGCTGCACTTTGTCATTGCCCTTGTTTGTCATGATATTGGCTATGTCAAAGGTGTCTGCCGTAACGATCAGGAGAGCTGGTACGACACGGGCAACGGTGAAATGGTGTATTTGGCTCCGGGTTGTTCAGACGCTAGCTTGACGCCTTACCATGTCGATCGCGCCAAGCTGTTTGTAGAAGAGCGGTTTGGTGGGCACAGCCTGATTGATGCCAGTCGGGTGAAGCAAAACATCGAGCTGACGCGATTCCCTGTACCTAACGCTGAAGATCATCAGGACACGACCAATTTCCCCGGCTTGATTCGCGCCTCAGATCTCATTGGGCAGCTCAGCGATCCGCGCTACCTGAAAAAAATTGGGGCACTGTACTACGAATTTGAAGAGACAGGCGTTGCTAAAGCCTTGGGCTATCGTCATCCCGGTGATCTACGACAAAATTATCCCAAATTTTACTGGAATGGGGTTTATCCCTATGTCAAAGATGGCTTGCGCTATTTGGAACTGACGCAACAGGGTAAACAGGTGATCGCCAATCTTTACTCCAATGTGTTTGTGGTAGAGCATGAGCCGATGAGCGCAGACTATCAGCCTGACAAGGTTCGCCATGTTGACAATGCGGTTTCGGCGTAGCGCCAAACTGGGCACCAAACTGGGAGCTAATTTTCTTGAAAGGATCGCTGGGTCGATCGTTCAAGAAAATTAGGATGGTGCTGATTTTATTGATGAGATTTAATTTGAGAGACGTGCGGAGCGCGTCTCTCAAATTGTTTTTGTATGGGAGATCTGCTTTGTGTGAAGTTGTCTGCTGAAGAACAAAAGCTGAGGATTTGAGTTTATCTGGGGCACTCTAAGAGAGCTAATAATACTCTGGAGCTGTTTCTGCTAGCTCAAGGATGGCGCGCGATCGCCCTCTCTCCAAATCGTGGAAATCTGAAAGACTTTTTTAGATTCGCGATCCTCAGCGCAGAAACTTCGCCTCCTTTCCATGAGGAGTTTGCCCGCTGTGTTTAACCCCCTTGCGCTGACTTCCCGTCAGATCCGCAGTATTGCTTTGGTAGGGCTTTTAGCCGCGCTCGGGGTTGCCTTGCCCCTGCCGATCGCCCAAGCTCAGGCGCAGTCCTCTCTTTCAGTACAGCGGCGGCAGATGGTGTTTGGGGTGGTGCAAAGCCCCGAAAATGCTGACCAGTGGCAAGGAATGGTCGATCGCCTTCAGGCTTCAGGTATTTCCTACCAAGTCTTAGATTGGCAGCAGGTGCGGCGAGCAGAAGATTTTGGCAATCTGACGGTGCTGCTGTTGCCCAATGTAGAAATGATTTCAGCTGAGCAGCTTTTGGCCTTGCAAAGCTGGATGAATCAAGGGGGCAGAGTCATTGCTAGCGGCATTACGGGAAGCCAATCTTCTCCAGGGGTGCAATGGGCGTTGCGATCGCTCCTGGGAGCCTACTGGTCGGAGGCTTTGGAGCAACCTGCCACCTTACAGCAGGTGACCCATGACCGCAGTCAGACCTGGGTGACGGCAGGGGTGAGCGATCGCCCTATCTCGGGTGGACAGTTGATCACAACCGGGTTAGGTAGCCAGATCTTGATGGGCTGGGGCACCGATCCGGCCAATCAGGGGGCGATCGTCGTCACGCAGCAAACAATTTATCTAGGATGGGAGTGGGGTAGCTCGGCATCGGCTGAGGTAGACGAAAGCTGGCTAAAGGCTGCTATTAGTCGGTTTCATAATTTGACCGCGCCGCTGGCTTCTGCGCCCCTTGCTGAAGCCGCCCCGATGCCTGCGCCCGCTGCGAACGTCATGCCGCCTCAGAGATCTCCCCTTAGCCCGATTCCGGCACCCCCCGATCCCGCCGAACAAACCGCTCCCCCAGGACTTGCTGTGGAACTCAACAGACTCCCCATTAGCCCCATCGAAGCGATCGCCATGCGGCAAGAGCTAGAAAATCTTATGGGTCGTTTTGCTAGCGCCCTCTTGGCTGCTGATGTAATTGCTGCCGATGGGATTGCTGACGCTGCTCTGGCGTCGGCTCCAGCAAACCAGTTGACGTCCAGCGTTGGCGCTCTGCCGCTGGGCGATCGCGCTGCTCAAACCAACGTAATCCTGCAAAAAGCAGAGCAAAACCTGGAGGAGTTTTCTCGACTGATGCGGCAGCGTAAGTATTCGGCAGCACGGCAGCAGTGGCTGGCTACCCGGCAGTTGCTTTGGGACAATTTCCCGACCGATCGCCCGGTTGCGGGGTCAGAAATTCGCGCCATGTGGCTCGATCGCGGCACGATCGTACAGGCAGGTTCGCGGCAGGGACTCGAAAAAATCTTCGATCGGCTGGCGGCCTCTGGGATTAACACTATTTTCTTTGAAACGGTAAATGCAGGCTATCCCATCTATCCAAGCCAGGTAGCCCCGCAGCAAAACCCGCTGACTCTACAGTGGAATCCGCTGAAGGAAGCGGTTGAACTCGCCCATGAGCGCGATATGGAGCTACATGCCTGGGTGTGGGTGTTTGCGGCGGGCAACCAAGCGCACAATCCGCTGGTGCAAATGCCGTCAGATTATCCTGGCCCGATTTTGGCAGCGCATCCCGACTGGGCAAATTATGACGATCGCGGCAGCATGATTCCGCTTGGGCAAACGAAGCCGTTTTTAGACCCCGCCAACCCGGCAGTGCGGCAGTATTTGCTTCAGATGGTGGAGGAAATTGTTACGGACTACGATGTGGATGGGCTGCAACTGGACTACATCCGCTATCCGTTTCAAGACCCCAGCGCTGGACGCACCTATGGCTATGGCACGGCGGCACGGCAGCAGTTTCAGGCGCTGGCAGGTGTAGACCCGATGACCCTATCGCCGCAAAATCCTCGGCAGCAGCAGCTTTGGCAGCAGTGGACGGAGTTTCGGCTTGACCAAATTAATTCTTTTGTGGCAGATACCTCACGGTTGGTGCATCGGCTGAAGCCGGATCTGATTCTCTCAACGGCGGTGTTTGCCATGCCAGAGCATCAGCGTATTCAGCAGCTTCAGCAAGATTGGGAACTTTGGGCAAGTCAAGGCGATGTGGATTTGATTGTGCTGATGAGCTACGCGATGGATACTAATCGGCTGCAACAGCTCACAACTCCTTGGCTAGAGGGAAATACGGGATCAGCGCTGGTGGTGCCCGGTATCCGATTGCTAAATTTGCCGAACGCCACAGTGGTTGATCAAATTCAGTCTTTGCGCGATTCTTCGGCAGGCGGCTATGCGCTATTTGCCACGGCGAACCTGAGAAATTCGCTGCAAGGCATTTTTCGGCAGACCCAGGGTAATTTGCCTGCCCCTATTCCCTACCGTCAGCCGTTTGCTGCCGCTGTCGATCGCTATCAGTCGCTCCTCAAAGAGTGGCGGCTATTGCAGAGTCAAAACCAGCTTTGGATTCAGGCAGACCGCTTGCAAACCTGGCAGGCCCAATCGGAGGCGTTGGCTCAGGCGCTAGAGGTGCTGGCCGATCAGCCGAATGCTGAGCATCTTCAGGTTGCCCAGACTCAGCTTCAAGACTTTCAGGCCAAGTTTAAAGACTGGATGCATCTGCAATCCTTAAACCAAGGCTATCAGGTGCATACCTGGGAAAGCCGCCTCACGACTTTGGCAAATCTGCTGCACTATGGCGATCGCCGCGCACAGATCAATCAAGATTCTAGCCAACAGGCTTCGAGAGGACGCGATCGGTCAGAGCCATAGTGGAGCAGATCGCAAATGCTTGCTCATTCTTTGAAGATCAACTTTTTGGGGTTTCGGGCTTCGCGAAGCCCGAAACCCCGTTTGAGTCGCCTATTGCTCCTGCCGGAAGCGGCAGTCTTTAGTCAAGCTCTGGAGAAGGCGGACGGAAGATGTTGTATAAGTCGCTGTAATTGAGATCGGCGATCGATTTATAGATTCTGAATTGCTGAGGTGGACGAGACATCACTGCAATGACCGTTTCGATCGGGGGACATCCCGGCTCTCGACAGATCAGTTGGTTGATAGACACAGCAGTGTCAGGGCTAATCGGCAAGCGATTGTACACCCAATCTTTGACCTGAGCCACCTTGTTGAGATCAGCCTTAGATTTGCTGCGTGAAGATAGATTCATAGCTTAAGCAATGATAGACTGCACTTTGCTTGAATGTTAGCTTATCAAAAACGAGAACTGTTCTCAGTATAATTAGCTTCCGATCGCCCCTTGATTGATCACTAAATTCGGAAGGGCTTGTGCAAAATAAATTACCTGATTTTGGCAGTCCACGCTACTAAAAGTGGACTGGTAAACAGTAGAGGCATGGAATTGCTATAGTCGATACTTGGAGTCTGAAAGTCATGTCACAAAAGAATTTCAAAGCCCTGGCTGAATGGTACAAACAGGCATTGCTGAATGATGTTTTGCCATTTTGGCTACAACACTCGATTGACTGGCAGCAGGGCGGCTACTTTACCTGCCTCGATCGCACAGGCAAGGTTTACGACACAGACAAGTTTATCTGGCTGCAAAACCGCCAGGTCTGGACTTTTTCGATGTTGTATGCCCAACTTCCCCAACAAGAACAGCGCCAAGATTGGCTTAAGGCTGCCACCCACGGCGCTCATTTTCTAGCGAAGCATGGGCGTGATGCCGAGGGCAACTGGTACTTTGCGATCGATCGGGCGGGCAACCCGCTAGTGCAGCCCTACAATATTTTTTCTGACTGCTTTGCGGCAATGGCCTTCAGCAAATATGCGCTGGCGGCAGAGGCAGATTGGGCGAAGGAGATCGCCTTACAGGCCTATGGCAATGTGCTACGCCGCAAGGACGATCCAAAGGGTCAGTATGACAAGACCTATCCTGGCACGCGTCCGATGAAGTCTTTGGCGGTGCCGATGATATTAGCCAACCTCTCGCTTGAAATGGCATGGCTGCTGCCAGAGGAAACGCTAGAGGGAATTTTGGATGCTACCGTGCAAGAAGTGATGACTGACTTTTGGGATGGCGATCGGGGTCTTATGCGCGAAAATGTTGCTCCAGATGGTTCACCTATTGATTGCTTTGAGGGACGTCTGATTAATCCCGGTCACGGTATTGAAGCTATGTGGTTTATGATGGATATTGCCGATCGCCGTAACGATACTGCACTGATTCACAAAGCGGTAGATGTAGTACTGAATATTCTGAACTTTGCTTGGGATGATGAATATGGCGGACTGTACTATTTTATGGATGCCCAAGGGTATCCGCCGCAGCAGTTAGAGTGGGATCAAAAGCTGTGGTGGGTGCATCTAGAATCGTTAGTAGCGCTGGCAATGGGCTATCGTTTAACCGGACGCGAAGACTGTTGGGATTGGTATCAAAAGCTGCATGATTATACTGAGTCGCACTTTGCTGACCCAGAGTATGGCGAGTGGTTTGGCTATCTCGATCGCCAAGGAAACGTGTTGCTCAATCTTAAGGGTGGCAAATGGAAAGGCTGCTTTCATGTGCCGCGAGCGCTATACCTCTGCTGGCAGCAGTTCGCAGCCTTGAGCGAGAAGGGTCATTAAGCAACGGTTCCGAAACCCTGGGATTTGCCTTGATTAACCTATGACTAAATAGGGAGCTAAAAAGGAGGAGTCTACCTGCTGTGGGCTTAACCTTAGCCTGCTGTCGCTGCCGTACTGATTGACACTGGTTCCGTTGTAACCCCAAGGGTTCACTAACTCAATTCCCCAACTACCTGCGCCCACAACCTTATAAGCATGATTGTTAGCAAGAATTGTCTGAGGCTGCTGTGCCCAAACATTAGCAAGTAAGACAGATTTACCTTCTATTAAAGCTTGAGAAATGCTTTGCTCATCCACCTTGAAAGAGTAGTCGGGGGTGGATTGTTTGATCGTTACCTCCCGGCCTGTCATCGCTTTCAGCGGAACCTCTAACGTATTGCCCGTAGTGACATCTTTCCAAGCCGTAATTAAGTCGCTACCCTGGGTCAAACCTGCATTCGTTTCATCAGTCCATACGGCAAAAGCTTTCTCAGCTAAACCTAGAACATCGCCAGAGGTTTCAAACGGATCAGCATCACTCGTGACAGTTACGTAATCAGGCTGTAGACTCAAATTATAAAATTTGAATGTGAAAGTGCCATCGCCATTGTTGATGTAGTGCAAATTGTCGATCGCAGCAGCCAAAATAGCACATGTACCTTGACTTTTCTGACCTTTGCCATATCCAAAGTCTGAATTACTAATCGTTAGCACTTGCCCAACAGGAACATCATGGATATTGTAGGCTTTGGTCGGAAAGCTGGCATATCCAGATCGATTTATACCCTTAAAGTTAGAGTCTAGCTTTGCCTTAGCTCCGCTACCTGCGGCAAGCACTTCTTGAGTTATTCCAGTGAGATATTCAAGTTTATATGTTTTGAGTAGAGCGCTAATTTTGTTCTTTTCTAGACGGGTGATCTTGTTATCTTTGAGAGATAAAGCGAGGCTTTTGTAGATAACTTTCTTCGCTTGGCTATAGGATATCATCGCGGGTTTCCACAATAAAATTCCCCCAACAAAGGCCAGATAAAATGACCTGTCGGAGTGTTAATAGTTATTGGACAAATGAAGTCAGAGAAAGTCGGTAAACCTTCTCTAACGAGTTATTAACTGCTTATATAGCTAGTTATATTGCTACGACTTGATAGTCAGTAAATGGCCTAGAGCTTCGCAGGGCTTCTAGTGTTCACATTGTGAGGGCTACTAAGATAGGTTGACTTCCGTAGCAATACTAAATTCAACAGGGGAGTGCTGCGAGAGCAACGGGTGAATCCCACACATGACTGAGTGCGGCCTGTGCTTTAGGTTTGTGATGCTTTGAACACTTTTAAAAACCAGGAATTTGGATCAAGATATCTGTTTTAAAGGCATGACATACTTCACAACCCCAAAGACGATCGCCAAACTCAATATTCCTGAAGCCATCCAGAGTGCTGAAATGTTTGTCATCCACAAGCTAACTAAAATTAGCCCAATGCCGTCTGCAACTAGAACGGGAATCCGCTGAGGAATGCCCCAAGGTTGAATAGGCGATCGGCTATTGGGATGAAGTTGGATATTCGCCAAGCAGTTAAACCAAACCTGGCTGAGCAACACTAAAACTGCGCCCCAACCCAGCCAAATTGCAGCCATGTAAAATCCTAAAAGCTCTAAAGCGATAGTACTCACGGTAACTCGGTAGAAGGGCTGAAGACGATCGCCCTGTACTGGATCACTCTGCGCCTCCTCATTCTGCGCCTCCTCATTCTGTCCCTGCTTATTCTTAACCTGCTGCCGAACGGCCGCAATCTGCTCTAGGTCAACAATGGCCATCCGGGCTTGCTCTAGAGAAAATAGCAGAAAGGCGATCGCCAGCAGTTGCAAGGCCAGCCCCTCACCCTTCAGGATTTGCCCTACCAGACCCAGACTCGCGGGCAAGAAGAGGCAGATCATCAGCCAACCGATCGACGACATGAGATAAGATTCTGAAGGTTTGCGTTCGGCTTGATTTTATCACTGACGCGATCGCCCTTGAGATAGGGAATGTTAACGGCAGTTGCATTGAACAGAAATATTGCATGGCCAGAAATTTAGGAAATACCTTTCAGACCGCTAGACCTTTTCAGGTTGGCGCAACGCTCCGGACTGTCAGAGCAGCTTTGAGTTCACAAGATCAAGTGGATATCTGGAAAATTAGCCCCAAGATCAAAAGCAGTTTGAATGTCACGCTCAATGGCATCAGCAAAAAGGCCAATGCCGATATCGCGCTGTTTAACTCAGCAGGTCGGTTGATCAAATCCTCAACGCGGCAGGGCAACAAAGCCGAAACGCTTAGCCAAGTGCCGTTAGAGGCAGGCACCTTTTATCTGCGAGTGAAACTTCGGCAACGGAGCGTCAATACGCGCTATGCTCTGGCAATGTCGGCGGCTCCCTCTACGCCATCGAGTGATTTGTTTGGCAACTCTTTTGAAACCGCAACGCAGCTTACCTCTGCAACGGGCACTGGCAATGAGTTTGTCGGCAATAGCGATCCCAGTGACTTCCTAAAATTTGGGGCACTGGTGGCGGGTCAATTCAATTTTAATTTGACGGGGCTGAGTGACGATGCCAACCTTGCCCTGTATGACAATAGCCGCAATCTCATTGTCGCTTCCAACAACCCAGGTACCATCAGCGAAACCCTGAATCAACGGTTGACTAGCGTTGCAGGTTCTACCTACTACGTGCAGATTGCTCAGGCTCCTGGCAAAGAAACTAACTATAGCTATAGCTATTCTTTTGTGACAGACTCGATCACTCGCACGGCTTCGGGGCTGCAATATATTGATTTGGCGATCGGGACGGGAGCCACCCCCCAAACGGGGCAAACCGTAACGGTGAACTATACGGGGATTTTGCTGAACGGCGCTAAGTTTGATAGCTCACGCGATCGCAATCAGCCTTTCTCGTTTCCCATTGGTCAAGGGCGCGTCATTCAGGGCTGGGATGAGGGGTTGAGCACCATGAAGGTGGGCAGCCGCCGTCAGCTGATTATTCCGGCCAATCTGGCCTATGGCTCTAGTGGCAGTGGGGTGATTCCCGGAAACGCTACGCTGATTTTTGATGTTGAGGTGATTGGCATCAGCGGTTAGGGTAAGAATTTTGCTGCGTCGGCAAAGCCTATGCAACAAAATTCCTACCTCAATCTCACTATCGTTTTGCGAACTCGGAGAGCAGCGCTGGAAAACTTTCTGGCGCTGGAAATTTGTTAAAGCTATGGACGGCAGATGTCGTTGCCCAGGGCAGCTTTTCGTCGGTGTAGCTCTCGATAAATGGACTCAAAGATGGGGCATCATCCATCATAGTCACTCGGACATTGACGAAGTCATCCATACCGTCAGGACGCGTAAACAGCCAGCTCATGCAGTGGGCACAGAAGTAATGACGTGTGGCACCGTGGAGTCCGCCAATCACTGGTTCACCCAACGTTACCTTGAAGGCTTGGCTGGGATAAAGTGCGCTCAAACTAAAGGCGCTGGCCGTCATCCGCTGGCACCCCGTGCAGTGACATGCCATTGTAATGAGCGGTTCTGAATTGACTTCAAATTGAACCTGTCCGCATCGACATTGACCCGTTCTAGGAAGATTACTGTCTGTCATCGTTGACTCCTTAGCGCTTGGCTCGATAACAGTGTTCTCTGGACTGACAATCTTACTCATAATCTAAAGCAACGCCCTCATGCCTGCAATGAGATCAAAGGAGACATTACCGCAGGATATGGATTTCCTGCTAGCGATCGTGCTCACCAGACGCAGACCATTTTTTCTCCTGACCCATTTTTTCTCCTGACCCAATCAACTCACAGCGTTCTGAGCCTGGTTGTCAGGTGTCAGACGTAAACAGCCTGATCGGTTCCCCATCGTCTGCCAGCTTGATTATTTTCTTAAACTTAAACCCTATTTTCGCCAGCAGCTTTGCAGAACTTTCGTTGTCCATCGATGCTATTGCCACGATCTGCTCTAACCCTAATACGGTTCTCCCGTATTCCATCACGGCAGACGCGGCCTCATACGCATAGCCTTGCCCCCTAAACGCTGGCAAAAAGGCAAATCCGATGTCTACCTCTTCCAAGCTATCCCGCTTGAGTAAACCACAAAGCCCAATTGGAGTTTGATTGTTTTTTAATTCAGTAAGATATAGCCCGAAGCCGAGGTGGGCATACATCTCAAGTGGCCCATTGACGATATAAGCATGAGCATCGTCGAGGGTTCTTACACCCTTATCCCCAATGAATCGTAGCCACGATGGGTCATTCAATAGCTCAAGAATAAACAGGCCGTCTTCAACGGATAGCCTTCGCAAGACTAACCGTTCTGTTTCGATGACTTTCATATCCTCAGCAACTTGTCTCCTGTAGGCACAGACACCCTGAAGGCGATCGCGGAGAAAACCGCTTATGTCGAGCAAGAAACGGCAAAATGGCAGATTCTAGCTGAGTCTACTGACTACAGATAGTGTCTACAAGAGGGTGGTTTCCAGTGAATCTGCTAAGCTCTGATCCCGCACGGGGGGTAACAAGATGCCTATGTCAGGTTGCTCAGCAACAGATGACTTTTGGAGATTTTGCAAGCTGTCACGATTTTGTATCAATACGAATGTAGCAACTGCGAGAAGAAAGTAGCCAAAGCTTTTCTGAAGTTGCTTTGCTGAAACAAATTGGGCAAGATATGCGCCAATCACCGTTCCGCATCCTGCTAAAAATGTAAATGAAACCGTCAGAGTCCAGTCTAAAGAAATATGCCCTAAATAACCGAGCAAACCCGCAGCCGAATTACACGCAATGATCAATAGCGAAGTCCCGATCGCCTGCCGCATTGGGATATTGCCCAACAGCACTAAAGCGGGAACGATCGCAAATCCACCGCCAACACCGACTAATCCCGTCAAAACACCCACGGCCATTCCTTCAGTCATGAGCCATAGCCAGCAATATTTACAAGCAGGTTTGATGTACTGGATTGCGGCCAACTCATCCTCACTCGCTTCAGGTTTTGCCTTAGCAGAACGGTAAATCATTAAGCTTGCGGCAACCAGCATCGATAGTCCAAAGAGAACCATCTGAATTCCGCTCGTGATGAATGGAAGTGTGGCTACCCTGGCACCCAAATAAGCGCCGATCATGGTTGCCGATCCAAAAATTCCCGCTGCCTTAAAATTCAGATTGCCGCGTCGCGCATGGGGAATGCTACCCAACAAACTCACACTGCCCACGATGATTAAGGTCATGGCGATCGCTGGCTTTGGCGCAACCCCCATGACATAAACCAGCACAGGTAGCGCCAACACCGACCCACCCCCACCCAACAAACCTAAACTGATACCGATACAAACGGCGAAAAGATCTCCGAGAATCCAAGTCATAGCCTATTCTCAGCGCGTTGGTTATAGGGCAACTTTGCTAGGAGCAATCCCATGGCACAGGTATTTGTGATTCCAGCAAACACAAGCCCCGCACCAACAAACCCACTGAGAATCAAGAAATTGGGCGAGACTAGCACACCTAAAACGGTTCCTAAAAACACTAAGAAACCTGCCACAATTTGCACCTGCCGAAATAAGCTAATCGGTGCGTTTTCACTTTTCTCAACCCGATAGCCTGCATTTTTCCAACTCGGAATTCCGCCTCGTAAATGCGTGGCAGACGTGAAGCCAGCCGCTAGACATTGCTGAGCCGCTTTAGCTGATCGATTCCCCGATTGACAATAGAACACAAGCTTTTGACCCGACGGTGGTTGGACTCGATCGGGATTGAATTGTGATAACGGGTGGAGTTTCGCACCAGGAATCCGTTCGGTTGAATATTCAGCAGGTTCTCGCACATCCACTAACGTGACTGAGTTATGCTCAAGCCATTGCTTCAAGGTTGGAGCATCAATTTCTTGCAATTGAGGAGTATTTGTCATGACTATCCTTAAGTAGAAGGGTTGCTGTCGGACATTGCGATGAGGTCGCCACACCGTTCATTGGCAGGTAATGCCTCCATCATTTTTTGCGGATCGGGCAAATCTAGCGTGTCCATAAATGCCCTAAATTCAGATCGGGTTCGTCCAACAAACCGGGGATTCCAGCGTTTTTCCTCTTCCACAAAAGAAACTGTCTGTCCACGATAGTCATGCCCTGGATAAATCAATGTGGCATCGGGCAAGGTAAACACCCGTTGAGTCACAGAATCAAACAAGGTGTTCGCATCCCCGCTTTGAAAATCCGTTCGTCCGCAGCCTCGGATCAATAGCGCATCTCCAGTCAGTAGGTGAGTGCCGTTGACGAGATAGGCCATGTGACTGTCGGTGTGTCCTGGTGTGGCGATCGCCTGTACTTCAACAGAGCCAAGATTTAATCTTTCAGTATCTTGAATAAACCGATCGGCACAGTCTACTTGCGCCCGATCGGGTACTAGACTCAGGCATCCCGTTGCCGCTCTCAGTTTTGCAGCGCCTGTAATATGGTCGGCATGAACATGGGTCTCTAAGCAGTAGCGCAATGTCAAGCCCAGTTCTTTCAGCAACTTGAGATCGCGTTCAACCTGTTCTAAGACGGGATCGACCAGTATTGCCTCAGCGCTTGCGCGATCGGCAATCAGATAGGTGTAGGTACTGCTTTCACGGTCAAAGAGTTGACGAAATAGCATTACTGCGTGCTCCTTCATTCTATCATATTACTATATGGTAGTATAATGAGAAATGCAAATATAGATTAAAGTCAATTCACTCCCGCTCATGTCGCAACTCCCAATTTCGGCTCTCACTCAAGTTGCTGATTACTTCAAAGTTTTATCGGAGCTTAGCCGTCTGCAAGTGCTGTGTGCCCTCAAAAATGGGGCTAAAAATGTCACCGAAATCATTGAAGAAACAGGTCTGGGGCAAGCCAATGTTTCCAAGCATCTCAAGATTTTGACTCAAGCAGGTATTGTGAAACGGCAGCCGCAGGGGGTCAGTGTTTACTATCAAATCACTGACCCAATGATTTTTGATTTATGTGAACTGGTGTGTCAGCGCCTCGAAATTCAGTTGCAAGAACAGTCGCAAGCGCTAAAGACTCTGAATGGATTGCGGCAACTCTGATTATCTTGATTACTATTGCAGGAGAAGGAAAGCAGTATCCTCACTGAGCACTGAAGCAACCTAACGGCTCACTATATAGATCATCTGGTTCGGGGAAGGAGCAATCGCAAGTCTTCGCTGGTCAATGCCTGAGCAACTTCAGGATCAATAGAAAGCCATTGAGGGTTCGCTGCTTTGCCGTTTTGCCACTCAAAAGCAACCTGGCTAAAAGTGGACTCTTTTGACTCTCGATCGCCTGAGGCATAATGCTCAAGCCAGACTAACTGAGCAGGATTGAGATCAAACTCTTGCACAACTTGATCGACCAATTTTTCAATGACATAGGGATTAAACCAACCCAGCTCAAACCCCATATCCGCGATCAGCACGGTATGTACATTTGTCCGCGCTCTAAAAATACGGAGATGACAGCGCAATTCCCAGGTGCTAGACACCTGTCCAGGCATTCGACCTGGAATTTGACCCGGCATTCGACAAGAGTAGAATTGATCGATGATCTTCATCATATTTGAAGCTTTGTTAGTGTCATGAAGTTTTCGCCACAGATTTACGCTCGTGTTTAGCGTGATCTCGCTCCATCACCAAGAAGAAGACAGTGAGGCAACTGGTTTCATGAGGGAAAGCCCCAATTTCATCGGATTTAGTCCGAAACTCCC
>DATNPL010000011.1:0-2007 GCA_036703255.1 Coleofasciculaceae cyanobacterium | reverse complement strand
TATTCATTCAACGCATGATAGAGGCGGGAAGTAGGTGCCATTGATTTTGCCGATTTGTGTGGTAACTTTCAGCTTAAACCAGGCTCTGCTTCCCTCCTGGCTTTCGTTTCATCTCCCAATACTTTTGTCAGTCAAGCAGGTAGCATTACCCTCACCGATCGCCTCCCAAACCCTTGCAGAAAACCGATCGACCCTTCACGAATCGCCTTCCGAAGGGCAATACGGGCGATCGCACTTTACGCTTTCTTTTGCAGATTTGAAGGGGCGATTGATTGGGCTGAAAAAGATACAGTATGCATGGTGCGTTGCGATCGAGCAAACGTATCGTCAATGTTCGTATCGCCCTATCATTATTGCTATTTCTCCAATCTGGTAGATAGATTCTGGCGCATTAAGATTCTTACGTGCGAAGGATGACGTTAGCGTTCCCATAAAAATAGTGTGTTTGCTAAGCCGCAACGTATCCTACACGATCTACTTCACTGATAGTAACTTAGCCAGATGATTTTTTAGATATAAACTCTACTTAAAATCTTGATAAGTAGTTTTAATCTGGAGAAGCCGCCCAATTTCCTCGACTGCTTCAGTGTTCTCAATTGCGAAATCTTTTCTTCTAGCATTATAGGATGCACTCTCTTGAAATTGCTTAGCTTCCTTACGCATTCCGTAAGAAAGTTGATTCAAATTCTTAGATGCCTCAAGAATATTCTTTCTCGACGGTAGACCAAACAATATGTGGATAAAAGCGTAGCAGGGCACAACATCAGATTTAGAAATGATTTCCGATGATTTTAACTTCAACTCTGTGACAATTTTTTCATCAGATACGGCATTTGTCAATTTTGCTTGATGTATAAGTAAAATATGATCGGTATCACCCAAAATTTTCTTTAGTTCTTGAACAGGTTCAATAATTAACTTTAGAATAATTTGACCAATCACAAAAATGAGAACACCACCCAAAGCATTCAGTACAGAGGCTGTCATATCATTTCCTGGCGTTATGTTGTTTCCTTTGTGTGCGTTCTAATGACTCAAATCAGCGACAGCTAATAACCTCGAACTCAGCACCAACAACTCTTAACCATCCACTGCATTTGAATGATTATGCTGCGACTTTGAGCAGTGCTCTCCTCAAATAAATTGCTCACTGAAGTCTTTTAAATAACTTTCTACAAAAACCGTTGGTGATGCTGGTTCTCTGTCGAGATTAAACACCCCCAAAACTTGATGCCCACCTCTTCCATCAAGTTTTACATCAATGTTAAATCCTATCTGTCTTTGAAATAGAAGAGAGTACTTACATTCACTTCCATTCATTCTTTTCTTAATTGACAAACAAACAGAAGGAGCATCAGATAAAATTTCCTCTGCCAATTCAGGACTAATTGTAGATTCTAATCCACTCTCGACAAAACTAACCTGAGCTGCTTTTAACCGAGGATAAACTTCTTCACTCATAAACTCTAAGATGATTTCTGTAGTAACGGGTTCTTGAGCTTCTCGGTTTCCTACTTGAGTAGTAGGTAAATTACTCAATCTTTCTCGCCAAATCATTTCTCTATGCCTCCTAGTAAAACGCTTCTATATAAATTTAATGGTAATTCAAACAAAGGTTGTGCAACTCAATATGCTTTACATTTTTTAATCTTAATGAACACTTATAGGCAAGTTGAAAGGTCGCTCCACTAAAGACTAAAGATATACCGAAAGCTTTTGCATAACATCCCGATTTAGGTAACTAGGCAGAAACTTTCCACACAGTATGTCAATTTAGCAAGATAAGCAGAATTTTTCTAACTTTTTTCAGATACTTCGCTAGAGAGAACGGGAACCATCCCTATCGCAACCACCTGATCGCCCTCCCCTCAAACATCAAAGAATCCTGACAAAAGCTGTAACAAATTTCTCAGTACGCTTGCATTGATCCCGCTTTTATTTTATGCTTTCCCGAACTGGTGAGACGCCAGTGAAACGAGCTTAAGGTATGGACGCGGCTGCGGGGGG
>DATNPL010000108.1:0-2659 GCA_036703255.1 Coleofasciculaceae cyanobacterium | reverse complement strand
CTATTCAGATCATGGCTGGAATATGTGGCAAGAGCAGTGGTTATCCCTCACCGCTGACTCCTTGCATAAGCTCAAAACGGAAGGCAATACCTATGACTACATCTTCCTCGATGAATGCGAACAGTTCATCCAACACTTGCTTTGCTCTTCGACGTGCAAAGAGCATCGTCACGCTATCTTACAATCGCTGAAGCATTTCATCTATTCCGCCCGGTGCGTGGTGTTGAGCGATGCTCATCTATCCGATATCTCGCTCCAATTCATCCTGGCCATGCGTCCTGATCCGACTGAGCAACCCTTCGTGATTCGCAACCGTTATCAGAATGGCAATCGCCGGGTCTTCTGGTATGAAGGAGGCGATCGCTCTGGCATTGTTCGTCAGATCAAGGCATCCCTTTTCAGAGGCGATCGGGTGATTGTGGCTTGTGATGGTTTGGAGTTTAGTAAGGATCTGTATGAGGCGCTTCAATCCCTTTTCCCAGAGAAGCGAATCGTCTGCATTAACTCTGAAAACTCTAATGAACCAGGGATGCGATCGCTCATCGAGAACATCAATCAATCGGGCAAGCTAGAGGGCATTGATTGCTTTATTTACTCGCCTTCCGTCAATACCGGAGTCAGCATTGACACGCCTCACTTTGACAAGGTATTTGGCGTGTTTGTGGGTGGCTCTTTAGCCGGGACAGACTGCATCCAGGCATTGAATCGCTATCGGCCTAAAGTTGATTGGCATGTCTGGGTGGGTGCTCATCCTATTGGCGGCTATCGCCCGACGAGTGCCGATCGCATTCAGCGTCACAAGCTTCAAGAGAATGACCTCTGTGGCTTCTTGCTCAAGATCATCGTGGGCAGTGGGGAGAAAACCGTTGAGGATGCGTTTGCTTGGGAGGCTTGGGCTGCTATTCAAGCTCGGCGTAACGAGTCGCTCAATAATCTACGTGGAGATGTGCGCTATTTGATTGAAGCACAGGGGCATTCTTTGATGGCATTAGGGGAAGAGATTGATGGGGAAACCAAAGCGGAATTGAAGGCAGCTCGTGACATCAATCAACAGGCTCGTAGCCAAGGCATTTGTAATGCTGAACCGATCTCAGCCACTGTTGCCCGTCGCCTAGAGTCCAAGGAACGTCCGACTTTAGAAGACTATTACAAGCTGGAGCGGTATCGGATTGAAACCTCTTGGGGAAAGGCGATCGATCCTGAGCTGATTGAACGCGATCAAGGAGGACGAACCATTCGTCAGATTACCTTGTTAGAAGCGCTCTTAGAAGCCCCCTCTGAAATCACTACCTTCAATGGCAAACGTATCCATTTCCCCCCAGCAATACTAGCCGCGAAAGACCAGGCGGAGCGAGAGAAGTTTCATGCCTTAGATTGGCGCAATGACTCTGTGGCTTGGTCGCTGCGTCGGGAGTTAGGACTCCACTCGTTTCTTCAGCTTGAGCGTGAGTTTCGCAATGATGATCTCGATTTGCTGGAGCTGCAAAGGCAAGCGCAACGTCATGCCCTAATCATCAAAGATTTCTTAGGCATTACTATCCGTCGCAATGCCACCCCCATCCAAATCTTGCAGCAGCTCTTAGAACAAATCGGTTTGCAGCTGCTGTGCGATCGTCGGGAAGGGGCAAGGGGCGACCAGGTGCGCGTTTATCGGTTTGATCCAGAAGCCTGGGCGATCGCACAAGAGGTGCTGGAGTACCGACAATCAAAGCGGCAAGCTAAGGCTCAGCAAAGCTTTGAGCCTATTGTGGAGTCGGTAGTCACAGGGGTGCCTTTTGCTAAATATATAAATAAAGGGGGGGGCGTGACTACCGAAGTTGAATCGCTCTCCGAGGAGTTATCTGATGGGTTAGATATTCTGACTCAGGCTGTGGCGTGCCAAGAAAGGGGGCTAGTGCGATCTCTCTGGAGAGCATGGGATTTACCCCAGCGTTCTGCGGTGCTGATGCAGATGTCGGATGAGTTGCGGTCGCGGGTGATGGAAATTCTGGGATTGGTAAGTGGGGCGATCGTCCGGTGGATGGGTAAAGCTGGGAATTGGATAGTGGAAGCTGTGGAGGGGCTTCAGGTCAAAGTTCGTCAGGAGTTAGGTTTGGGACAGGATTGGCAGGTAGCATTCGCTGAACTTGATCCGATCGATCTAGGCTAACTGCCCTTAAGCTGTGTTGGGTGAAAGCTAGACCTAATGTAAGTAGAACTTAACCTGCCAAAATTTGCATTCAAGCCAGCGATGACAATATCTAAGAGATGATCGCCTTGCAAACATTGCGGCTGCCATTGCCTGTCGTATTTTGGGAAAGGTATGGGTGAGGTGTTGAGTGTCCGGCACTAACTCATCATTTGACAGATACATTAGCCCTAGAAACCCTTGCCTCAAGAGCATTAGACGAGTTAAATCATTCGTTAAGTTAAGTCAGTAAAAGGATAAGTTAGCCTCTCATTATTGCGGTGAGCAACACGACCCTGATGCGTGTTGGGGACGATGCCTCTACGGGAATGCTGTCTAGGTTGGCTGCATTAGGGCGTGTTTTAAAACTGTAACCACAAGACAATAGAGGCTAGAGTCAGCATGGCAAGGTAGTTTTCAGCCTTTTTCTCATAGCGAGTGGCAACTCGACGAAACTGCTTGAGGCGGTTAAAACATCGCTCAACTCGGTTC
>DATNPL010000101.1:0-6217 GCA_036703255.1 Coleofasciculaceae cyanobacterium | reverse complement strand
ATCCTCAGCAATCGCGTTCCAGAGCGCTGGTTGATTGGCACTAGCAAGGTAGCTCTGAATCTGGCGATCGGTCAGTTCCTTTAAGCAAATCGCTCCATTGAGTTGAAGCGGTGTGCCCAATCGCTCATACTCTTCAAAGCGGCTTCCCACCACCAAATAGAAGGGTGCGCTTTCCCCAGTGATGAACTGATTGATGGCATGAATGCAAGGCAGTTGCCGCTGCGGGTCGAGTTCATCCAGCCCATCCAGCAAAGGTAAGAGCTTGAACTCTTTGAGCCACTGAACACCAATGTCTCGCCTTAAGCCGTACTTCGAGTTCAGTTCTGCGACCAGCCAATCCGCTATCGACTGGCTCGTCTCCTTCCAGGTCGAAAGGTTGAATAGCACGGGAATCGGATAGTTCGATTGCTGCTCACAGCGCTCGCACAGCGCTTTTGCCAGTTCCAGTTGAGTCGTCGTCTTACCTGCGCCTGGTTTTCCTAGAATCAGTAGTCTACCTGCAACCTCAGGACGGTCAAACACCTGCAAGATCGTGATGTCTTCTGGCAATGCCTGGGGCGGAGTAGAACCAATTTTGACTTCTGCATCCCAGAGCCGGACAACTTGCTGCGGCTGGGCATCCTTGATCAGGTTGATGAAGACCGCATTGTGAAACGACTGTTGCAGACGAGAGGCTACCTCTGCCTTGACCTGGCTAAGCAACTTCTGTTCAGTATTTGGTCGTGGAACCGATGCAGCCTGAACATAAGTACTGTTGACCAAAACTGTGTTGTGATTGCCTGTGGTAAACGCACTATCTTGGACGTTGCCGCCTACTGCAATATGACGATCGCTGCTACCGGGCACATTCTGAGGCACCTGATCTTCACTCTGAGCATCAAGTCCAGAGGATATTGGCTGATTCGGATCAGGCGGTAGCAGAGGCTGACTCATTAAGGGGCGATCGTGAGTTCCTCTATAGTTATGGCATCAAAGGTCACAACCTGAATAGTACCTGTTGTTTACGGAACCTTCCTGAAAGGTCTTGTATCATGCTTGCAGCAGCCTGAAGCCAATTGTCACACTATGACGCTGATCCGCATTCTCATGCTCGCCGCGAATCCTAAAAATACCGATCGCCTCAGGTTGGACGAAGAGGTGCGGGAAATTCAGGCAGCGCTCGAAGAATCTAGAAACCGGGATGAGTTTGATGTGATTACCCGATGGGCAGTGCGAGTTGATGATCTGCAAAAAGTCCTGCTTGACCATAATCCTCAGATTGTTCACTTCTCTAGGCATGGTGGTGGAGACAAGGGACTGATTCTAGAAGATGAAGCGGGGCAAGCTTGTACGGTCAGTACACAAGCTTTGGCGAAGTTATTCTCCCTCTTCCAAAACACCATCGAGTGCGTCTGCCTTAATGCCTGTTACTCAGAAGTGCAAGCTGAAGCGATTCACACCTCGATTCCTTTTGTCGTGGGCATGAACCAATCGATTGGAGATAAAGCCGCGATCAAATTCGCTCAGGGCTTCTACCGAGCCATCGGCGCACAGCGATCGATCGAGGAAGCCTATGAGTTTGGCTGTAATGCCATTGACCTCCAGCACCATCCCGATGTTTCTGTGCCTGTGATCAAGCGCAAGCTGGAGGTAGTAAGTACGACGAGCGCACCCGCTGTGCCCGTCACCTCTAATCCTGATGTTCTAAAATCTTCCTTGGCACCTATGACTTCCCCTAATTCAGATCGCTCGGTTTCCATCGGTGGTTCAGTCACTGGCAGCGCCATTGTCACGGGCGATGGCAATACCGTCTCCGTTCAGTTTCAACCCGCAGCTTTGTCTCAACCCGAGAGCGTGAACATTCAAGCCGAACTCAATGCCCTGCATGCACTGTTGTCTCAGCTCCAGTCTCCAGACAAACGGAAGATTGATAACGCTCTCGATGATGCCAAGGAGGAGCTAAAGAAGCCAAACCCTGATAAAGACGAGGTCGGTCAAGCGCTTGATCGGGCTATGACCTATGCCCAGAAGGCAAATGGTTTTGCGGAAGCGATCGACAAGCTGCGCCCTCACGTTGAAAAAGCAGCCTCCTGGCTGGGTGAACACTGGTACAAACTCCTGCCGATCGTCGGTTTAACGGTTTGAGTTGGATATCATGAGTCAGGCAAACCCGAGCGACGACCGACACATTGACATTTATCGAGATGCGATTGGCAGTGCGATCGTTTCTGGGAACGGCAACAAAGTTTTTATTTACCACTATCAGCTCGATCGCCCTACTCAGGTGGAGGCTGAGCCATCGACGCCTCATTTAGGAGCGAATCCCTATCGGGGGTTGGCGGCGTTTCAGGTGGAAGATGCTGATGTTTACTTTGGGCGAGAAGCTCAGGTGGAGCGGCTGTGGAATCGGCTGCGCGAATTCCAAGAACGGGCGACGCAAGGCAATCCTCCGGTGAGGCTGCTGCCAATCTTGGGGGCATCTGGTTCTGGAAAGTCTTCACTGGCGAGGGCAGGGCTATTGCCAGAATTAGCCCGTAGACCGCTACCAGGGTATGGGCAGCCGCGTGTAGTAGTCATGACACCCAGCTCATTACCGCTACAATCACTGGCGGTCGTTTTGGCTCGGATTGCCACAGGTGATCCGACTCCCGTCGAGAAGGCAGCAGAATTTGAGCGCGTGCTGGGCAGATTGAACGACCAGAGACAAGCGGATGGTCTTAGACGCATTGCCAACACACTGCCCAACATTGAACACTCTCCCCTAGTGGTACTGATTGACCAGTTCGAGGAGGTGTATTCGCTCTGCAAAGCTAGGGAGGTACAGGATCGCTTTGTTGGCACCCTGATCGATGCTGCCGCTGCACCGGAGGGGCGTGTGTCTGTGGTCATCACGTTTCGCAGTGACTTCTTGAGTGAAACGCAGAAACACCCGCGCCTCGACCAGATCATTGGCTCAGACCAATGTGCTGTAGTGACCGCAATGACGACAGAAGATTTGCACCGAGCGATTGCAGAACCTGCAAAGCAGGCTGGACATTCTCTGGATGATGCCCTCATTGACCGATTGGTTGAGCAAACCGAAGGGCGAGAAGGAGCATTACCCTTGCTTCAGTTTGCCCTCACCCGCATTTGGGACGGGTTAAAGCAAGGCGAATCGCCCAGCACAACGCTAAAAGCAATTGGGGGAGTCGGCGGTGCTTTGGCAGGAGAGGCACAACGTCTCTACAGCAGCTTGGATAAGGTGGAACAAGACATAGCGCGACGGGTATTTGTCGGGCTGGTGCAGTTGGGCGAGGGCACAAAGGATACGCGCAGACGTGCCGCTGTCGATAGCCTGATTTCTGCAAAAGATGACGCGGTACGAGTGCGCCAAGTGCTCGATCTATTTTCTGCACCCGGAGCGCGGCTGATCACGCTTTCGCTAGAAGCGGGCAAAGAAGTGGCAGAAGTTACGCATGAAGCCCTACTGGAGCAATGGCAGCAAATCAAAGAATGGCTGGACGGAAAACGAGATCGCATCCGTCAGCAGCGACGTATTGATGCTTTAGCTGAGGAATGGGCAAAACAAGGCAAGAAATCAGGTTATCTCTTACAGGGACGGCAGCTAGAGGATGCGAGGCTTTTTCAGAAACGATATGCCGAGACTTTGCCTTTGTCTAGAGATGCAGTAGAGTTTGTGCGGAAGAGTCTGAGACAACGCGGGTTGAGGCAAGCTTTGGTCGCCAGTTTCTTAATACTTCCACTTCTGGTCGTAGATAGTTATTTACGGGAAGAGGTAGTGAAGCGTGACTATGCAACCTTACGAAGCGAAGACACAGCCAGCAAACCTGAGGCAGTGAAGGCACTAATTAAAGGATGTGGGAACTTGCACTCGTTGCCATTATGGCTTGTTCCAATGGGTGAGCGAATATTTGGAACCTGCCGAACACTAGCAAACCTGAGTTTGACAAAGATGGACCTCAGCGGCGCCAACCTCCGCGCCGCCAACCTCCGCGCCGCCAACCTCAGTGCCGCTGAGGTTGGCGCCGCCAACCTCCGCGCCGCCGACCTCAGTGCCACCGACCTCAGTGCCGCCAACCTCATCTCCGCCGACCTCCGCGACGCCGACCTCCGCGCCGCCAACCTCCGCGCCGCCAACCTCCGCGCCGCCAACCTCAGCGCCGCCAACCTCCGCGCCGCCGACCTCAGCAACGCCGACCTCATCGGCGCCGACCTCCGCGCCGCCAACCTCCGCGACGCCGACCTCAGTGCCGCTGAGGTTGGCGCCGCCAACCTCAGCTACGCCGACCTCAGTGCCGCCGACCTCAGCTACACCGACCTCAGCTACACCAACCTCAGCGTCGCCAACCTCAGCGTCGCCGACCTCAGCTACACCAACCTCAGCGTCGCTGAGGTTGGTGTAGCCAGATTGTGTAAAACAAAGCTTCCTCCACAAATCAAACTCGATCCAAATCGTGACTGCAAAGCCCTTGGAATCACTCCATAGTTCCAAAGACAGCATCAACCTTATACGAGGCAAGTTGAAGGGCGAATCTCTCTTAGTGCAATCTTCTTTCTCCTTGCTGCCGTCTACATAACGCAACGGCAATCTACTGCGCCTCAGCCCGTTGGTAAATCAGTTCAGCCAAGTGGACGATCGCCTGCTGTGCCTGCTCTAAGAGAGCAGCAGGAAAGTTGCGGGTGTAGGTAGAGATGCGCCCATCATCGTCAATGACAAAGGACAACTCCTCAACCGTGACCTGGAGCGGAAACCACTCCCCTTCCACCTCATACAACTGGGGAAGCTGGTTTATCTTCACTTCGCACTCGCCGCTCTCAGGCAGCGCAATCAGCGCTTCGATCGCCTCCTCTCGCCCTACTCGGATGATTGCGATTGCCACTCCCGCATCGGTGCGAACTACTGCTCGATTATTAATCCTCTCCGGCTGCGGCAACTGCTGTCGTCTTGCTGCCAGTTCAGCAATTTCTTTAGCAGGGTACTTGAGGCACTGGTGCAAGCCCTCGGTGTAGGCAGATAAGGAGAATCCGGGTCGATCTCTCAAGCGTTCCTGGAGCTGCTGCTGCACTTGCTGGATTGCCTGCACCAGGATAGGCTGCTTGCCTCCGTAGTCAGGGCTGACTGCGAGAGAGCGCATCGACTGACGCACTAGCTCTTGCAAACCAAACTCAATCATTTGGCTGTAGCTTGACTCCCGGCGATTGTCCAACTGGTAAATCAGCTCCACCAGTTGGGTCAAGACAAACTCATCTTGCGCCTGCACAACCGCTTTCATACCCTCACCTCCGTCAGATAAGCGTGATACTTTGATTCACCCACTAGCACCGTCCCCACCAGCAAGCCCACAACCCGGCTGTCTAACTCCACGCAAGCCGCTACATAAGCCGCCAGCCGAAAGAACTCCTCGTTGACGATCCGCTGCATGTCCCCCAGAGATCCCGTGGTCGCCTTGGCTTCCACCAAATAAATCGTGTTGCTGCCCAGCATGACGAGATCGGGGAAGTCCCCAATCGGGCGTGCGAGCTTACGACATCGGTAGAGCCGTTGGGTCAAGAATCCAGCTATCCCTTCGCCGATCGCTGCGATAGCCGACTTGTTAGGAGAGATGCTTTGGGATTGGGTTCTGCTGTAGAAGAGGGGAGGATGTCCGGGGTCTAAGCAGATGCCGCTGGTGTAGTTAAAGAATTGGTGCATCTCCTCCAGAGGGCGAAACACAAGCTGCTCACTGTACTTGGTTGTCATCCACTGGAGGGTATGGGGGTGAATCGGCAGCATCGGCAGCGGATTGTAGGCGCTAGAGAGCTGATGCGACAGTTGACCCTGGAGTTGGAGGCGCATGGCATGGCGACTAGCCGCCGCCTTGGCAAGAGACTGTTCGAGCGGCGAGAGCTGGATCGTTCTGCGTTCGAGGTGGACTTCGATCATTAGTAGGGGCAGAATTGAGGTGAACTGCTCTTAACCCTAGAGCCGAATCGGTTGCCCAACACAGAAGTACTATCATGGTGATAGGTTTTGGTCGTCTAAATGCTGGGGTGGGCAAAGGCGCTGCCGCAGAGGAGCAGGAATTTGCTCGAAAGATTCCAGTAGAATGTCCATTTCTGCCAGCCGCCTGAGGTGGATGGGGGAAGGAGCGCGACGGCTTCTGCCAGTGGAGAACCAGCGATCGACCGTGGGCACGGAGCAGCCTGCAATTTTGGCGATCGTGCTGTGGCTGACGTTGTACTTGGCGTAGAAGTCTTG
>DATNPL010000095.1:0-4935 GCA_036703255.1 Coleofasciculaceae cyanobacterium | reverse complement strand
GCGCTTAGATTAGCCGTCGGGGCGCTTTCTCTATATCTATATTATAAACCATCAATTGATAGTTTATAGCAGTTTTAGACTTAATAACTCACAATTGATAATTGAGGTTGTGAGCAGCATTTAATGAAGGTTAGGAAAGTGGTAGAAGGGAGTTTCCCTGGCTTGGGTGCAAAAATCAAACAAGCTAGAGAATCGGATATGCGATCGTTGATTGAGATTTGCACGCTCATCGGCATGACGACCGCAAACTGGTACAAGATAGAGGCAGAAGAAACTAAGGCTCTGCCCCTTGAGACGCTCAGGCGAATTGAAGAAGTTCTGGGTATTAACTTTGGCGTGGAGTTGTAACTGGCGATCGCGCTTAATCCTACAAATTAAGCCAGCTCATCCAGTCTTCGCCCTTGAGCGCTCTGTTTGTGCTGCGCTTAAGCCCATGCTTCTCAATATGAGCATCAATTTCAGCCTTATGCTCAGAGAAATAGCTTTCAAGCTCTTTGGTTGAATGAGGAAATACTTCAGCTACAATCGCACGCGAGATGTAGATCTTCTTTTTGCTCCCAGCAGTGTTATTGTACTCCTGGATAGCCGAAACTATCTCATCGATTGAAATAGGCTCTTCATCTTCCAGTTCATCCTTATCAGCCTTGTTAGAAGCTGGCAGAGAGACTGATGAAACTTTTTCATTGCCAAGCAGTTTTTCTAGCCGTGCTGAGACTTCGTCATCGCTTAGCCCAGATGAAACAGCTTGAGTTTGTACTCCATAGAAAGACTGCTGAATTGCATCAAGCGCCTGCTTGCGTATCGTTGTCACTGCCTTGGCACTAACGCCAAACTGAGCACCAACCTCTGAGGTTGACTTCCCAAGTACCTCACCTACAATTGCTCCTAGCGCGATCTTACTCTTTTCTGCTGGCGTCAGGTCTTTTAATGCCATACTGCTCAATTTCTATCTATAGGTCAGTTAACTATTATAGATGGGCAGAAGATTTATGAGTAAAATTCATCAAAAATGTAAATTAAAATCTGAAGTATACTCTTGCCTGATTTATGGATATGTTAAAAGCCGTTTTATAATCAAAAAACTTTTAAATGATTAACCCATCATTATGGTTATTTATATGATATGACATAAGATATATTTAGACTCTTTTGCTCAAAGAAAGACCAAAAGACTTTTCACTAAATTTGTCATTTACTGTTTGACTATCTTTGAGCAACAAGCTAAGAGAGTGCAACCCAACTGTAGAGTAGATCAGAAACCTCAACTGGCGAACTTAATAGGGCTAATCACTCTGTCAAATAATTTCTAGTGTAGATCAGACTTAAATCTTCCCATATCTGCTTCACTGATGCGACATGCCTGCTGAAGTGTCTCGATGACTTGAGAAATTGTCAGTACCGAATGTGCCTGATACCCGTTGGTTCGCAGCTTGGTTTAAAGGATTGCTGGCTCGGATTGCTGAATTAATCTTGAACACCACAGGCACCTTCTGGCGCAGCAATGGCGAAGTGTTGCCTTGGTAAAGGCTCCTTCAACGACCGCTTTGACTGAGGTGGCGTTCAATAGCACTAAAGTAGTAAATAACAATTTCACCCAGTAAAACAATGGATAACTACACACCCGTTAACTGCGACTTTCACGATGAGCTAGAAGCGATCGCCACGCTGCGCCAGACTTGCCGGATCGTCTACCAGACTGAAGCAAATGCTACTGCCGAGATTGAAGGACGGATTGTGGATGTGTATGCTGCTAATCACGCTGACTATGTGAAGTTAGAAGATGGCACTATTATCCGATTGGATCGCGTTGTTTCGTTGAATGATAAACGGGTTTCCTCCAGCACAGATGGGGAGTGAATCAAGTTCAGGTAGTCAAATAGGATGATTGCGCTTGGTGCCGAGTAGCTGCAAAGCCCAGTCTACGCGTTTACAAGCTTAGAAGCTCAAAATTGAGCGATCGCATTTCTCACCATGAAGGCTAGAACACATTGCCTCTAAACAGAACTGATGTACTATGTTCTGAGTTACTTTACTCTGGAGATAACTCATGCAAAATGCAATCAATTGGTTTGAAATCCCGGCGACTGACTTCGATCGTGCCGTCAGTTTTTACAGTGCTCTACTGGGGGTGGAGATTAAAAAAGGGGAATTCATGGGAGAGCCGCAGGCGTTCTTTCCAGCCAGTGAGACAGGCGTGGGTGGAGCCATTGTCCAGAGCCAAAGACTCACACCCTCCACTTTAGGCACCTTAATCTACCTGAATCTAGGAGATGTTCCTCACCTGGAGCAAGCATTGGAGCGGGTCGAATCACAGGGAGGCAAAGTCTTGGTGCCGAAAACGGATATCGGCGATCCTGGATTCATTGGCATTGTGCTCGATACCGAAGGCAACCAGGTGGGCTTACATGCATTGAGAGCCACCGTGTAGATCTAAGAGTCGCTGTCGGGATCAACTGACGATCGTTCCCGACAGCAGGCACCAGCCAGGTTCAACTCACAGGTTCAACTCAGAAGCTCATACAAGCCGCCCCGTTCCAACGCCCTCTGGTAGGCAGGACGGCTGTGAATGCGATCGAGAAACGCCATCAACCTGGGGCGACTCGCATCTAAACCTGCCCGCGCCGCTGCGGCTTCCAGCGGAAAGCTCATCTGAATATCTGCTGCGGTAAACTCATTGCCCACAAACCAGAGGGCTTTTCCAAGCTCTGCCTCCAAATAATCCAAGTGCTGAGTAATCTGAGGGGTAATGAATGAGCTTTTGACGCTGCCGGATATAGCGCGGGCAATGGGTCGCACGAGAAATAGCATGGGTTCTTGTTCAAGGCGATCGACCACCAGCTTCAACAGCAGCGGCGGCATGGCAGACCCTTCTGCATAATGTAGCCAGTAGGTGTAGCGGAGCCGCTCTGGCGTTCCGGGCAGAGGTGCAAGCTGCCCTTGCCCATAGCGATCGACGAGGTATTCCACAATGGCACCCGACTCCGCCAAAACCAGATCGCCATCTGTAATGACAGGTGACTTGCCCAGCGGATGAACCTGACGGAGCGATGCAGGAGCCAGCATAGTTTTTGGGTCACGCTCATAGCGCTTCACCTCGTACTTTAAGCCGAGTTCTTCCAGCAGCCAAAGCACGCGCTGGGAGCGGGAGTTGTTCAAGTGGTGGACGATGATCATTTGATTGGATTCTCCAACAAAGGAAGGATATGGGTGCTCCGTTAATGCAAACAAGTCATTGCGCTGATTGATTCAGCAGGAATGTTTGGAGAAACATGACTGTGGCATAGAACTGGAAATCTACGTTCTTCTTTTTGGAAAATCCATGTCCCTCATCTTTTGCGACTAGATACCAAACCGGAACCTGGTTCTGACGCACAGTGGTAACAATTTGTTCTGCTTCATTGAGCGGTACTCTCGGATCATTGGCTCCATGAATTACAAAGAGTGGCTTTTGGATCTGGGCAGCATTGTTGAGCGGAGAAATCTTCAGCAGAAACGATCGCATCTCTGGATCGCGCTCATCGCCATACTCCACGCGCCGTAAATCACGCCGATAGCTTTCGGTCTTCTCTAGAAACGTAACAAAGTTGGAGATTCCGACAATATCAATGGAGGCTCGAATCCGATCGCTGTAGTGAGTGGCTACCGCCAGTGACATATAGCCTCCGTAGCTGCCGCCTGTGACTAAAATGCGATCGCTGTCTAATTCAGGACAAGTTGCTATCCAATCCAGCAGCGCACCGATATCTTTGACGGAATCTTCTCGCAGATAGCCATTGTCAAGCTTCAAAAACGTCTTGCCATAGCCAGAAGAGCCACGAACGTTGGGAAACAGCAAGGCTACCCCGAGTTCATTTAAATAGAAGTTGCTGCGTCCCAAGAAGGAAGGGCGAAACTGTCCTTCGGGTCCACCATGAATATTGATCACAACCGGGCGCTTGCCGCTGAATCGGGCGGGAGGCAGATAGAGAAAGCCCGAAATCACGCGCCCGTCAAAGCTTTGCCACTGCAATAACTCTGGCTCAGCAAAGGTGTCGGTGTTGAGTCCTCCTGTTTCACTTTCTGTCCACCTCTCTACCATGCCCGTCATGACATTGAGCGCATAAACGTCAGCACTGGAGCGAGCCGATATCAGCGTAAATCCCAGGTCTTGATTGTTCTTGTGCCAGTTGAGTCCGTAAACTTGACCCACGGGTAAGGCGGGCAAAGGCAGCTCTTGACCCGTTGCAGTATCCAATAGATGTAGAATACTGGCTCCGTCTTCGTTAGCGGTAAATGCCAAGATGCGACCATCGTGCGAAAGCCGCAGTTGTTCAATATCCCAGGGAATATTATGGGTTAGATAGGTGTACTCTTGGGTGCTCAGGTTGAAGTAAGCCAGACGCAGGAACTCAGAGTCTCGATCGCATACCACGTATAGCCCCTGCCCTGATTTGTCGAACACAGCCCTCTGGTAGGACACTGTCTCATCGGCTTTGGGAGTCAGCAGCGTTTTATCTCCCGATCGAACATCGACGAGCCAGAGGTAGGATTCAGTGATGGAGATATATTCGCTCACCACAATCTGTTGATCGGTGGGTGCCCAGTCTAGCGGGAACCACCCCCCTCCCTCGACTGTGCAGAGGAAGCGATCGCTGTCCGGATGCAGCGGATCAATGAGATACAGATCCGTATCTTTGCCAGTGCGGCGAGTGGAGGTGTAGACCATCTGTGTGCCAGCGTTTGCCCAGATGCCGCGACTGTTCTTTGAACGACCGTCCGTGAGCAGCGTTATTCGCCCCGTTGTCAGGTCATAGCGCTGCTTGACTGACAAAAGTATTGGGAGATGAAACGAAAGCCAGGAGGGAAGCAGAGCCTGGTTTAAGCTGAAAGTTACCACACAAATCGGCAAAATCAATGGCACCTACTTCCCGCCTCTATCATGCGTTGAATGAATAT
>DATNPL010000074.1:0-20781 GCA_036703255.1 Coleofasciculaceae cyanobacterium | reverse complement strand
GCAACCATTACTCGTGGGCTGGCTAGCTCTGGCTCTAAGGGTTTGGCAACAGTTTGAGGTGCAGAAAACGACGCTGAGAGCCTTGGGAGCACTGGTTGTCTAGGCAGCAAAAATGGCGCGATTTGCAAATGAGTGGCATTTTGCTTAACGCCAAAGATTTTTACTGGCCTAAGGTTTCGGCCTGCTTGCAAGCATTAAGCTCAAAACATCACCGAGATGAGCTTGAAGGTGAAAACATTGTACGGAGCCTGCTTGCAACGGTTGCGCCATTAATTTGCTAATTGCGCCAGATCATTTGCTAAATCACAACTGTTTTAATCAATGAGTTGTGAGACACTTTATTTCTATCGGGATAAATTGCAAAAACGTTCGTTTATGCAAGGAATTTCAAGCAACGAGAGATCAAGCGTTCTAGCGTTGCATAAACCTATTGCAAAATGTGATTAAATGGCAATAGATTTATGCAACAAATTTATGCTCATTGGCTATGCAAGAGTCTCAAAACTAGACGGTCAAGACACAGCCACTCAGAAAAGAGCGTTGAAGTCCGCTGGGGTCGATCGCATTTTTGAAGAGAAGGCTTCGGGAGGGCGCTGGGATCGTCCACAACTGCACCGAGCGATCGAGCAACTTAGAGAAGGAGATGTGTTCGTAGTTTGGAAGCTCGATCGCTTATCCAGATCGCTCAAAGATCTGCTAACGCTGATGGAGCAGATTGATGCGAGAGGAGCGGGCTTTAGAAGTTTGACCGAGGCGATCGATACGACAACGCCTGCCGGACGGATGATGATGCAGATGGTCGGTAGTTTTGCAGAGTTTGAGCGATCCATGATTCGGGAGCGGACAAAGGCAGGACTGGAAGAAGCCCGTCGTCAGGGACGCATTGGAGGTCGTCGTCCGAAGCTGACTCCTCAGCAGGAACAGGCGATTGTCCAGATGGTGAGTAGTGAACAAACGAGTAATGCTGAGGCAGCACGATTATTTAGTGTGCATCCCTCTACCGTCAGCCGTCTCCTGAGTCAGCATCGCTACGCTGAGCAAACCTTAACGAGCGATCGCAATTAATCAATCGGAGGTCAGTAGCAGCAGCGTTTAGCTCACCCAAGTGAATGAGTTGGATGCGTAAGTTCAGCTCAAGCTAGAACAGCTAGGTCACTATCCGTTGCTTGTGAATAAGAGAGGAAAAGGACTGACGACAGGAGCGATCGGATCAGGCGGACATTTTAACTCTGTTCTCCAGCAGGGTGCTGCTGCTAAAATCGGCATCATGATTATCACAGTTGCATCATTTAAAGGCGGTGTAGGCAAGACTACAACTGCGATCCATATCGCTAACTTTTTAGCTAAACGACGCGGTAGCGGACAAGTTGTCTTAGCAGATGGCGACCTTAATCACTCGGCGCTGGCTTGGTATGAACGAGGCGGCGATCGCGTTCCCTTCAAAGTTTGTGATGGAGACAATGTGCCAGATGACTACAACCATCTCGTCATTGATACCCCTGCTCGTCCTGAAGATTCAGCGTTAATTGCCCTAGCACACTCCAGCGATTTATTGATCATCCCAACTTCGATTACACCTTTTGCTTTAGAAGCTACAGTTGGGACATTAGCAATGCTTTCAGCCCTACCCAAAGATAAGTATTTTATTTTGCTAACGCTAATGCCCCCTTCTAACCGCAAACGTGGCATGGCAGCTCGAAAATCTATTGAGGGTGCTGGTTTACCGCTACTCAAAGCGTCAGTACAAAATCGGACTATTTATCAGGATGCAGAATTAGAGGGTGTAGCCGTTGACCAGTTGCGGGGTGAAGCAGCTGCGGCTGCATGGGAAGATTACCAAGCGGTTGGTAGAGAGATGACGCGAGGTCGGGGCAAATGAGCTTAGATAACATTATTAAGGCAGCACAGAAACGACATACTGGTGATTCTTCTCCTGCTTTGAGTCTAGGCAATGTTGTCACTACTCTGCATATTGATCAAATTCAAGATCGCAATGAGCCCGATACTCGGTCTTTAAATCCTATTCATGTTACGGAGTTAGCAGAATCGATCGCAGTTGTTGGGCTAATCAACCCTATTTCTGTGGACAACAAAGGCAGGCTGCTGGCGGGTGCCCATCGTCGTGCGGCCATTCGTCAGTTACGCGAAATGAACCCTGAAGCGTTTGAGCAACAAGTTCCACAGGGTCAAGTTTTAGTGAGGCGCTACGATTTTGATGCAAGTGAAGATGCAGATCGCGCTTTAACCATTGAAGCTAGCGAAAACGAAAAACGCCGTGATTACACTCCCGCAGAGGTGAGAACTCTTGCTGACCGGTTACGAGCAGCAGGCTATCGGGATGCAAGGGGCAAGCCCAAGCGGGGTGAAAAAGCATTGAGACCGGCATTAGAGGTGATTATCGGTAAGAGCGGGCGAACCGTTCAGCGATATTTGGCAGGTGATGTGGAAGTTGTTGGAACCCCTAAATCGGATAATACGACATCTGTCGTATTATTGCGTCAAGCCATCAAAGCATTAGAAAAATGGGAGCAGTCTGACGAGGAAAATGTATCTGGTCATGATATTGATAAACTGCGCGGACAATTGCCTTATATGAAACAGATGATCGAAGACGCGATCGCTAACTATTCAAGTAGCTAATTAATCCTCATGGCAGCACTCTATCTCACAGCCCTAACTGCCGTTGAGCGCCATATCCCTAAGCTGTATGAGAACACTGCTGTCCCGATCGCCAGCCAACTTAGTCTTCAGTTTCAGGCTGATCATGCTGCACCTTCCTGAGAATACAGGTGTTCCTGAAACTCAATAAACACTGTTCTGATATTGCTGACGCTGCCCAGATCTGCAACTGCATCTCTCAGGTCGTGATATTTCAGCTCTAGCAGTTGAGGCAGTTTATCTTGGTCGAGTTCTCCTACTCCTTCTTTGATGTATTGCTCCAGTACAAAGTCTAGAAACTCTTGCTGTTTGCCAAAATACCGGGAGAAGATCAGGGCTTGATGAGAGATGACCCGTTCGCGACGGCTGATAGGTTCTGCTGCATAGGCAATGTAAACCAGAACGTCATACAGGTCGCTTTTCTCAGCATCGATCAAGCGGCTAATCTCGGTGAGTTGCTCTTTGCCATAGCCTTTCTCTGCCAGTCCTTCTAACAGCGCTCTACGAGTGTCTGGGCGGCTCCACAATGCCCGTAGCTCGTCTTCATTTCTAAACAGCTCTGGGATTTCGCCAAACAGGCGTTCTACAAATTCGGCAGCGGTCATCGGCTTACCGTCTGGACTCCAAAAGCGGGTAGACATCGTGTGCTGGAAGGTGCGCTCTTTGCCGTCTGCTAGCTTGATTTTGATTTTCTGAGGTCGGCGGGTTTCGGTGCCCTGTTCGTCTGGGTTGCCCTGGTTGCCGATGCCAGTGGGGATGTATTCACCTCCTGGCTCGCGAGTTCGCCGAGAGATGACGGGAACGGGTTCAGCGGGTTCGCCATCCCATTCGGGGTCGTTGAAGTGTTCGTAGGCTTTGACAAAATCATAGATGGTGAAATAGTCTTTGCCGTCAAACAGCCGGGTGCCCCGACCAATGATCTGTTTGAACTCGATCATCGTGTTGATCGGGCGCATCAGCACGATGTTGCGGACGTTGCGGGCATCAACCCCAGTAGAGAGCTTTTGGGATGTGGTGAGAATGGTGGGGATAGTTTTCTCATTGTCTTGAAAGGTGCTGAGGTGCTGCTCACCGAGTTTGCCATCATCGGCAGTGACGCGGACGCAATAATTTGGCTCGGTGCTGATCTTGATTTGGTTGATCAGATCGCGCACTGCCAGGGCGTGCTCCTGAGTGGCGCAAAAAACCAGGGTCTTTTGATTCTGGTCGATCGCTTCCATAAACAATTGAACCCGGTAGCGTTCGCGATCGGCAATCTCGATAATGCGATTGAAGTCGGCTTCGGTGTAGGTTCTGGTTTCGTCGATCGCCCCTTCAATCAGTTCGTCTTCAGCGCTGTAGATGTATTCGTCTAAAGTGGTGTCGATCTGCCTGACTTTGAAGGGAGTCAGGTAGCCATCGTTGATGCCGTCTTTGAGAGCATAGGTGTAAACCGGATCGCCAAAATAGGCGTAGGTATCAGCGTTGTTGGCGCGTTTTGGGGTGGCGGTGAGTCCAAGCTGCACTGCGGGTGAGAAGTATTCCAGGATGCCGCGCCAGTTGCTTTCGTCGCTGGCTCCGCCTCGGTGGCATTCATCAATGATGATGAAGTCGAAGAAGTCGGGAGGATAGTCACCAAAGTTGGGGACGGGGTTGTCTGCTGCATCTCGTCCAGCCATGAAGGTCTGGAAAATGGTGAAGAAGACGCTACCGTTTTTGGGAACTCTGCCCCGTTTTTTGATGATTTCGGGGTCAATTCGCACCAGGGCATCATCGGGGAAGGCAGAGAAAGCGTTGTAGGCTTGGTTGGCAAGAATGTTGCGATCGGCCAGAAACAAAATGCGGGGGCGACGGCTGGGCTGACGGCTGAGGTTCCAGCGGCTTTGGAACAACTTCCAAGTGAGTTGGAAGGCGACGAGAGTTTTGCCTGTCCCAGTTGCCATCGTGAGCAGAATCCGATCGCGCCCTTCGACAATTGCTTCTAGGACATGTTTGATAGCGTTGTGCTGGTAGTAACGGGCTTCCCAACTGCCACTGCGGGTTTCAAAGGGAACGTCGGCAAAGCGATCGCGCCATTGGTTAGCGGTGCTAAAGGTGGCATCCCATAGCTGATCTGGGCTGGGATATTGGCTAATGTAGCCTTCTGATGCGGTGCGCATATCGATTTGATAGATGCGATCGCCATTTGTCGAGTAGGCGAAGCGGGTTTCGAGTTTTTCAGAATATTTTTTGGCTTGCCCAACGCCTTCAGTGTCGAGGGCGCTGCGCTTTTTAGCTTCAATGACGGCAAGTTTTTCGCCGCGATAGACCAGCACATAGTCGGCAAATTCTGGTTGAGCGCGTTTGCCGTTGCCCACCAGGCGACCAGGGGCGATCACTTCTCGCCGAATCCGGCTACCGTCGACAACTCCCCAGCCTGCGTCTCGGAGGGCAGGATCAATCAGTTCGGCGCGGGTTTCGGCTTCGTTCATGGTCTTTACTTAGGAGTGGGCAGTACCTGAATTAACCCGATCTGGAAGGCTTCGTCGTAGGTGAGAATGGGCAGGTTTTCGAGTTCGGCTTGAGCCATCAGCATTCGATCGAACGGATCTCGGTGGGCGATAGGGAGGCTTCCAGCTCTGAGGCCATGAGCAGCGGTGATGGCGAGTTCGATGAATTTTGCCTGCTGCAAAATTTGTGGATATTCTTCAACAAGCTGTTTGGCTTCAGGAAGCTTACCGATGCGGTATTTTGTGGCGATTTCCCAGGTGGAAGCACTGCTGACGAAAATGCGATGATCGGGGTTGCGAATGATATCTCGACAGGTGGAGTCTAGTTTAGGGTCGTCAAAGAGCCACCACAGCAGGATATGGGTATCCAGAAGATAGCTCATTCCCATTGTTGGAGTTCCTCTTCTGGCAAGGGTTCAAAGAAGGCATCGCCAAGCTGCCCGGTGAGGAGTCCAGGGGTGCGGGGCTGAGCGGTGTCTTTACTTAAACCCAGGCGAAAGTAATGAATCACGTCGTAAAGCTGGGCTAGCTTTTCTTCAGGGATGTCTTGAAGTTCTTGGATTATTTTCTGAATCAGCATGAATCGATCGCTCCGGGGGTTGGTGATTAATCAATCAATTCGTCAGGAGTTTGGCTTCTTCATGATGGCTCATCTGCTGAAGATTGCAAACGGCGACGGGCAGAAGCGATCGCCTCGTGCAGTTTGGCTTGCAGCAGTTCTTTGGGCGGCAGGACGGTGAGGTATTCGGCGACATGGATGCCGCTTTTATCGAGTTCTAAGAGTTCGATTTGCTCTTGCTTTTTGCCTGCACAGAGGATGATGCCTAGCGGGGGGAGTTCGTCGCTTTCCTGTTCGTATTTGGCAAGCCAGCGCAGATAAAGCTCCATCTGGCTTTTGTGTTCGGGACGGAAGGTACCCAGCTTGAGATCGATCGCCACGAGGCGTTTGAGTTTGCGGTTGTAGAAGAGCAAGTCGATGTAGAAATCGTCGTTGTCGATTTGCAGGCGTTTTTGGCGAGCGACGAAGGTGAAGCCTGCCCCCAGTTCTAGCAAAAACTGTTCGATTTCTCGCAGGATGGCATCTTCAAGGTCGGTTTCGAGGTAGCGATCGTTTAAATTCAGGAAGTCCAGCACATAGGGATCTTTGAGCAGAAAATCGGGTGAGATTTGCCGCTCTTGGCGCAGCTTGTCTAGGTCGTGGCGGATGGTGTCTTCGGGTTTGTGGGAGAGGGCGGTGCGCTCGAACAGCATGGAGTTGAGCCGCTCTTGCAGTTGGCGCACGCTCCATTGTTCGAGTTGAGCCAGCTCGATGTAGAAGTCGCGTTTTAGCGGGTCATCTACGCTCGATAAGGTTCGCAGATGTGACCAGGTTAATTTGGAACACAGTGTGTTCACAATTTCTAGATTGGGGAATGCTTCGGCAAACTGGAGACAATGCCGCAGTTGCCTTTCGCCCCAGCCTTTGCCGTAGGCTTGGGTGAGCTGCTGAGAGAGGGATACTATCACCTGTTTGCCATATTCTGCCCGCTGACCTTGCAGCACTTCGATCTGGATGCGGTTGCCGATCTGCCAATATAACAGGGTGATCTCGGTATTGATGGCAGCGGCGGCGCGGTGTTTTGCGGCATCGATAAGCTGCCCAATTTCTTGAAACAGGAGATCGCCTGGTTGGGACAGGTCATTGCTCATGCAGCAACGACCTCTTTGGCAGTTTTTGTTGCCTGGTTGGTGATGTCGGCGGTGAGTTCGCCGGTGAAGGCTTTTTGCAGGATGGATTGTTTGAGTTCGTTGAGGGCAGTGATTTTTTGTTGGTAGATGGCTTCGAGACGTTTGGTTTCTGACTTTAGTTCATCAAGAGAATCAATAATGCTGTACTGTTCCCTAAGAGAAGGTTTGCTAAACTCAAAACTTTGAATTTGTTTCCCACTAATATGAGGGACACTAAGCCCTGTCTGGCTACCTAGTACGTGTTGTGTAAATGCACGACCACTAATCAAATACAAAAGAAAGCGGTTTTCAAGATTGTCGTCTCCACGAAGACACGCAGTTCGTTGAACTAGCAAACATGGCAGATCATCTTTAGTAATTTGTGCACGCCTCAACCCTGTTTTTATCCAGGGACGATCCATTGCAAGAACTACATCACCTTCCTGTAATTGGTAGTAGAGATATTCATTGACCTCGGATTCTGGCCATCTCTTGACACCATCCCAGCGCAGTGAGCCTGGAGCAATATTGTCACCTCTGAGTAGCCGAATGCTCTTGTCTGAATCGGTGTAACCGCTACTTTTGAACGCAAATCCAGTTAACAAATCAATTTCTTTGCCCAACGTTGTTTCTTTCCATTGCTTGCCTTGCCCAGACAAAGTAGCATTTAGATAGCTTTCAAAGAGTTCGCGGGCGTTGGTGAGGTTCTTTTCAGTGTTGGCGATCGCCCTATCAATCCCCTCAAATGCTTCATCTACGATCGCCACAATCCGCTTTTGTTCTTGGAATGGCGGCAACGTAATTTCAAAGTTTCTAATTTGATTTAGATATAATCCTTTTTGAGCAACACCTCTTGAGATTGATTGAATCTCATCAAGCTTGTATTTCAGTGAGAATGCGATATATCTGCTATTTATATTAGCCAGAACTCTCAAAAGGATAATATTTCCCATAATGTTAAAATTTTGATCTTTTCTTACTATCGCAATCTTGCCAATACTCCCTCTACTGCTAATTAACAAATCATTTTCCAAAGGCTTACATCTCTTGCTCAGTAAAATATCAGTTTCTTGTGAAATAAATTTTGTTGGATTTTGATCGTTAATAAAAAAATTGTCATTGATATGTTTCGAGTCCAACATGGGAATTCCATTCTCGACATACTGAGGAGAGTTATGAACTCCATCTGTGATTAGGCTACATATTTCACTTAGTTTTTTAGATTCCCAATCCTGACTCATCGCAATATTCCCCCAATTCCTGCCAAAATCTCTGCGCTCTCTGCGTCCAATGCCGCAATCTCGTCCATAATTTCCTGCGGTTCTCGGAGTAGAGATTCTTCTGCTTTGTTTGGGTTCTTCACCGACAGATCAAACGACTCCCGCTTTACGTCAGCAATATCCACCAACCACGATTTCTCTGTCTCAGCAACCGTCGCCTGTAGCTCTACAAACTCTCGCAGATCATCATCATTCAGGGCATTGGTTTTGCCCATGTTCCGTCCTGGATCAAGTTGGTAGTACCAAATCTTTTGAGTGGGTGTCCCCTTCTCAAAAAACAGCACTACCGTTTTAACTCCGGCTCCAATGAACGTACCACTAGGGCAATCCAGAATCGTGTGGAGCTTGCAACTGCTGAGGAGTTCCTGACGTAGAGCACGGGAGGCATTATCAGAGTTCGACAAAAACGTATTTTTGATCACCACTGCCGCTCTGCCGCCCACTTTCAGGATTTTGATGAAGTGCTGTAAAAATAGGAAGGCAGTTTCCCCGGTTTTGATCGGGAAGTTTTGCTGAATTTCCTTGCGTTCTTTGCCGCCAAAGGGCGGATTTGCCAGGATCACATCAAAGCGGTTCTTGTCCTGAATATCGCTGAGGTTTTCCGTTAGCGTGTTGGTGTGGATGATGTTGGGCGCATCAATGCCATGCAAAATCATGTTCATGATGGCAATCACATAAGCAAGGCTCTTCTTCTCCTTGCCCGTAAACGTGCTGGTCTGAAGCTGCTCAAGCTGTTTCGTCGTCAGCTTGCCCTGGCGCAGATAATCATAGCTCTCGCACAAGAACCCCGCAGACCCACAAGCACCGTCATAGATCCGTTCTCCGATCTGCGGTTTCACCACCCGAATCATGGCGCGAATCAACGGACGCGGCGTGTAATACTCGCCCCCATTGCGCCCCGCATTGCCCATGTTGCGGATCTTGGCTTCGTACAGGTGCGAGAGTTCGTGCTTTTCTTGCTGCGATCGAAACCGCAACTCATCGATATATTCCAGTGCATCCCGCAGGCTATAGCCGCTCTGAAATCGGTTCTTAATCTCGCTAAAAATCTCCCCGATCTTGTATTCGATCGTGTCTGGGCTGGTAGCACGTAGCTTAAACCCTTGCAGGTAGGGAAATAGCTGACGGTTCACATAGTCAATCAGGTCATCGCCGATTAGGGCATTGTCATGATCCACGCTGCCATCCTCCTTCTTCGGCGCAGCCCAAGCCGACCACCGATGTTCCTCATCCAAGATGAAGGTATAAGACTTGCCCACTAGCTCGGCTTCCAGCGCTTTTTCATACTCCAGATCATCCAGATACTTCAGAAACAGCAGCCAGGAAGTTTGCTCCGTATAGTCCAGCTCCGTGGTGCAGCCCGCCTCTTTCCAGAGAACGTCGTCAATGTTTTTGAAGGTTTGCTCAAACATCTAATTTTCTATGGAAGTTTCGGTCAGCAGTTAAAGAGCGAGATGCTTTACAACGTTACCTGATAGAGGGCAGAGCCATCCTATTTTGGCATCCACCGATCGCGCATGAGAGCAGTAAACGTCCCCTTGCTGCTTAGGCTAAGCCAAGGGATGTTCATTGAGATATCAAACACAGGGGTTGAGCTAAGCGATCGCCCGTTCCAGCACCTCAGTTGGGATATTCTCCCTCATCCAAGCCTGTTCTTCTGGGGAGACGATCGCACTCCACATTTGCCGCACGTCCGCCAAAGCCTCCTCTGTCCACCAAAATGCCAGTTCAGCAGCGTTGAGGCCGTCCTGTTGTGCTGGATCACCCAGAGGATTGAGAGTCTTAAACCCACCGGGTGATCCAGTGCCAGAATCAGAGCATTCTGCCTCTGGTATCACCTGTTGTAAAGCCATTCGTTTGGCTCGGCGGCGATCGAGAATGCCTGAGACAATCTGCCAATGATCTGTGTCTAGGCGGTAGGTGCGCAGCTTTTCTCCCTCATGCCCTGCAACCGCCCGCGACCATTGGACAAACTTCACCTTTAGCCCCAGTTGCCGCAGTAGTTGATGCACAATCTGAGTGTCGTGAACCTGGGCGCTAATTGTGAAATTCAGAGCCGCTTTGATCTGAGGCGCTAACGTTCTGGCTTTCGCGGCATAGCTCTCTAGGTCATACTTTGTCCACTCCCAGCCCTGAGTCATCTGCTCAATCAACGCATCGAAGCCTAAGATCTGCCGCAGCCGTCGCCGCAGTTCCACATGGGCGAGATCCCAGGGGCAGTAGCCTTGCCGCCATTGAGCCTGTTTCTCTAATGCTTTGAGGGTGCGATCGCTGGCCAGTTCAGGAAATAGCTGGGCTTCCAAACTGAGGATTTCGGTGCGGCGTCTGCCTTCTGCATCCCACAGCACATCCTCAACGGTGAGAGATTCCAAACTGTAGAAGTCTTTGATGTAAAACTTAGCGATCGCCAAATGTTCTTGGGGAGACGTAGACTCTTTTTGTTCCAACACCAGCACTTCGGCATAGATTAAATCCGCAGCGGCCACCAACGCCTCTGCATCAACTTCTCGATTCTCCTGGGTGGTCTGTGCCAACAGCAGTTTCATCGTGGCATCCGAACGCTGATTCGATAGAGTCACTTGATGTCCCTCAAACTTTAGCCGCATTAGCAAAGCATCTCGCAAATGGTACATCGAGAAATTCTGAGCGGCACTGATACGGCTATACAGGTTGACATGGGGGTCACTCTGCCAATCATAGGCAGTAATCGCTCCAGCAATATCCTCTCGCAAACTCGATCGCATCAGGCTGATGGTAGTCGTAGTCTGATCTTGCAACTGCCGCTTTAGCTCCAGGGAATTAGTTGAGCGCGAAACCTTGGAGAAATTAGAGCCAACTGGGGCGCACCACACGACCCGCTCAACGGGTTCTCGCACCCGTCCCAATGCCTGAGCCATATCGGCATCGGTAGAACTTACCCCCGTAAAAATGCCATAGACTTTGGCGATCGCCCCTTGGGTTTCAATGCTGACCCCTGTGGCCACAGAGGGAGAGCAGATAAACAGGTCATACTCGCCTCTGGCAATTACGGCATCGGGTGACTGCATAAACTCCCGCTCATACTCACCGTTAGAGGTTTCAGAGTTAATTAACAGCACCCGTTTGTCGGGAAACTGCTTGGAGACTAAGCGGGCGATCGCCTTACTCACCCCTTTAGAATCGGTTGCCAGGAACAAAGCTTGTCCAATCGGCAGGGCTTTAACATCTCTCAGCAACTCGGAGACAACCGCACTGCGATCGGGGCAGTTGAGCAACTGAGTGGCGTAGCCTTCTGCTTGGTAGTCGTTACGAATCAGGAAAACGGCATCCTCTTCACCGCGCAAAGCTTGAATATATTGAATTGAGGCATTGTCGAGATCGGCATCGGCAATAATCACTTGTTTGGCAGCCGAAACCAGCTGTCTAAATCGCGCTAGGAGGGCAGGGCGCTTGCCGTCTTTGGCACAAGTGGATGAGGTGAGGAGGTGACGCAACACCTGCACCACTTCATCGAGCACTAAGACACATCCAGCAAACTGATCCGGCTGAATAGCCAGCAGCGCATCGACACAGAAGCCCACCCGCAGGGCATAGGCAGAGCCGTTGATGAATTGTCCATTCACCTTATCTAAGTCGCTGCGGTAGGCCAGCTGGAGGCGAGCGCAAAGGTTTTGCATCAGTGCTACCCGATGCCCACCCGCCAGCACCTTCTGACTTGTTTGAATCGTTTGGGCAATCAACTTAGTTTTGCCCGTGCCCTTACTGCTGGCGATCGCCAGAATTCCGGTTTCTGGGAGGTCATCTAGCGTCAATTGAGAGAGATCTTGAGCACTGAGCCGCAGGTTTGTGGGGTAAGTTAGCCGACCTGCCAACCGCTGCCAGATCTGCCAATGTTCGAGCGATAGAGCTTGGTGATAGGCAGTTTCCCAAGCCGCAGTTCCCTGATTAACGATCAGGTCATCAACGCCCTTGCCGAGATGACTTTGCCAACTGGCGATCGCCACATCACAACCTTGAGCTTTGAGTAAGCTGCCAAAGTGAAACAGAGCGACGTTGACGCGGCTGCGGGTTTTGTCTTCTACGTCCTGATCGAAAGCCAGAAAGATGCGGCGATCGGTCTGGGCAAATCGTTCCAGATCGGCAATCAAAGTGCGAGTGCCATCAAGACATTTACGATAGCCACCGTTGACCCCATAAAGCGCGATCGCGACATAACCCAGCGATAGGAGAGCCAGCGCTTTCTTGCCCCCTTCTGTGATGATGATCTGGATCTCAGGATGATTCGCTAGCCAGTCCCAGAACGAGCCTGTCATGGGCACTGCAATGCTATAGCGATCGGCGATGCGTTGTCTAATCTTTTGGGGCACTGGCGGGAGAAATGCTCTAGAGCCACTCCCTTTAGGGGCTTCGTACTTGCGAGTTTTGCCCTTGATAGAGTCAATCAGCGGGCGACTTAATTTAGCCTGCCAACAAGAGTTGTCCTCATTGAGCAGTAAAGCGGCCTGAAGAGGTTCTTTAGTGCGCTGACCAAAGCGGGTGTAGTGCCAGTTGAGGGCATCGTGAATAGGAGTTTCAAGGTCTCTGGTTGCTGTCGTTTCTAAGTCCTGGCAAAGACGAACTACTGCCTGGAATAGCTGAGGATCGATCGCCGAACCTTGAACAAATTCCTGCTCGATTTTGAGGCTGAAAGCTGTGAGGTTATGAGGTAGTTCTACTGCAAGAGTAGACGGTGAGGCCAGAGCGAATGAGGCTGGAGCGAGTGAGGCTGAAGCTAACGGATAAAGGGGTTTGAGGTGAGCCATGATTTTCTTTGTCCCTGACTGAGTGCGATCGGACAAAGAGAGATGTATTGACTTGAGAGAGACAGCACTGCCAATCTCGGTTAGAAAAAGTGAGCATACAAAACTCTCCGTCCGGGTGAAGGGGCGGGAGTAAGAGCCGTTTGTTCGATCAGCAAAAACTCTCGATCGAAGTTCTCTCAATCAAAAAGTTTTTGAAAGATACAAAAAAGCTCTCAATCCCAGATGTAGAGCGGGACAGAGAGTCATGAAGCTAATCCAAAATCACGACAGGAGTATTGTCAACTCTAGCGAAGTGATTCTAATATAGACGCATGACAACTTGGGCACCTAACTATCGCCGGTCAAAGCAATTAAGTTAGAGTCCCTGTCTCTCTCTGTCCCAAACAAATTTTGAATATCAGCCTTCGATCCTCATCTGTGTCCAGCAGCTGGGGATTTTGGCTTTCTAGGGTTGCTAGACCATAGAAATCACCTCACGCTTTTCAAAGGGGAAAACTTGAGCCATCGGCAACTGACCCGCACAAATGTAGAGGGTGGCGGGAGTGAGCAGCAAGCTATTGCGCAAGATGAAGGGTTGAATCATGGCCGATGGAGAATGCATCCTGTAACGCTACCTGTAAAGGCGGAAAAAGATCAACTGTTTGCCACAGAGATTGATTGAGCCTGTCCCTGTTCCTTGCGCTCTTATTGACCTGCTGCAAAGACTTGATCAGCCGTTAGAGCTAGATGAGGAAAGGCGGAAGATTCAATGCGATCGCCCCCTCTAAACTGTTTGACCTGGTATTCTCCGTCGATCAGGGAGTAAACCGATAGAACAGGTTGTTTGGGGGAACCGATAAAGCGTCTGCCCCCTAGCCCCAAGTAGTCTGCGATCCAATATTCAGGAATACCGATCGCCTCATACTCTTCGAGCTTGAGGGCATAGTCGTCACTCCAGTTTGTGCTAACCACCTCTATCACCAGTTGGGCGGAGCTGCCGCGTGTGATGATCGATTCCTGCTCCCAGCGAGGATCAGCGCTCAGCGTTTGCCGATTTAAGACAATCACATCGGGTTCATAGCCGGAGCGATCGCCCGCAGGTTTAACAACGCACTCTTTGGGAATGAAGTAAGGCAGTTTGGCTTGCCGGATCTCGAAGTTCAACTCACTGATCAGGAAACCTGCAACTTGAGAGTGTTTGCCAGTGGGCTTCGGCATTTCGACAATCACCCCATCATGCAGTTCATAGCGGTGTTCTGATCGCTCTGGATACCAAGCGATGAACTCATCAAAGGTGAGCCTTGGCTGTAGCTGAATGGCTGCTGTCATGGGCGATCGTCCTGCTTTGACTGTTTTTTGAGCTTGGGTGTCCACTCCTCCATTCCCCGTTCTGCAAGATAAGACAACAGGTTAGAGACTGTTCTCCCTTCCTCATCGGCTCTTTCTTGGAGCCGTTTTGCTAAATCATCTGGCACTGTCGTAAACAGCTTCTTTGCCACGGTCATAAGTTACTTACATTTGCCTCCAAATATTATCTTTTTGTAGCTGAAGAGGTAACAAAGGTATCTGTATGGTTGCTATTCAGCTACCTTTTAGATACCATAATACCTTAATGTTCCGAACTGGTTCGGAAAATATTCAGAAAACATTCAAGGATTTTCAGAATATGACTAGTACTAAAGACTTAGCGGCAAAGTGGAACGTCACCCCGCAAGCCATCAATCGCTATCGCCGCAAAGCAGAAGAAGAGTTCAAGCGATCGATCGGCACCGCAGATCGCTTGGATGCCCGGATCATCATCTACACCTCAGAGGAAGTAGCGATGATCGAACATTTCATTCCGCCTAAGCTCACCACCGTTCAGGTCGTGACTGAGCCACTGGAGCCGCAAAGCAGCCTTTTCCCAATCACCTATCAATCGAGCGGCCATGCAGCCATTCAGATGCCAGCGTTTCGGCTAGCTGCTGCCGATACCCGCCAGGCTCATGCAGCCACTAAAGAAAGCGCTCTGGCCGTGAAGGGAACGATGGCGAACTTGATGACCTCTATCAGGGCGGAATTCAAGACATTGGGGAAAGTCGTTGGCAGTGAAGCTGCTGCTGGGTTTGCAGAAGGCTTTCAAGAAGAGGTGGGTCAAGGCGTGGGGGAGTTCTCAAACGGGATCGGCATCAATCCTGCTCAAGCCTGAAACTCGGCGCGATCGCTACCCTCGTCTGCTTCCTTTGCCTCGGTATTGCCTATCTGACCCACACAAGCCACCCATCCCCGCATCCACTCCATGCAACACCCTTACCCGCACCCAGAAGTCGATAATTACGCTCCTAACGGCTACAGCGTTCATTGGCAACCCATTGCCCACCCCAGGCTCGAACTGCGCCTCTCCTGTGGCTCAAGCTCACCCTCGCCATTCTTGGGGTAAGTGCCCTCAGTTTTGCAATCGGCTATTGGGTGAACGCCGCCTACGCCAGCGCCAAGCTAGAGGCCGCACAAGCCACCCTCACTGAAGCCCAACAAATCAAAGCCACGGCTACCGGAGAAATCGATCGCCTCCAAGCCGAAGTGCAAGAGAAAAACACCCGCATCAAGCTCGCCAACGACTGCCTCTACCGCGCCTTTCAAGAACCGCTACCCGCAACGTCAGGAGCCACCCCATGACCATTCTCAACCTCACGCCTGAAGCTGAACCCCAGATCTGGGAACTGCTGCAACCCCTCAGCGAGTTGAACCTCCCAGGCGAAGTCGCAGATCTAGAAACCGCAGACCTTCTGCTGAATGAAGCCTTTGAGCAATTTGACTTAGCAGCCACAGACCTAGAAACCACAGACCTGGAAACCGATTGGGAGGAAATCAGCTAATGCCTATCTTCAAATGGCTCACCGGACAGGGCAAACGACAGCCCTCAGATGCCCCACCCTTGAACTCTGCCCACGGCTCTCACCGCATCGACAGCAGCCAAGTGCTGAGATCTCACGGCGGCATCAGCCCGATTAACCCCAGCAACTTTAGCAGCCTTCGCTCAAACCCCTTACTCACCCAACCGCAATACTTCACCCCCGACCAAGCCGACCAGCTCGCCACAGCCGCCCGCGAACGCCGCAAAGGAGCGATCGCCACCAAACGTGCCTATAAAGCCCTAGCTGCCGATGAAGAGTCTGATCTACTCGTGCATCTGTCTCACCGCGCCTACGAAGGCGTTAGCGCTGCGGTGGAGCTGAAAAAGAAACAGGCAGATGCCCAACTTGCCCGCCATCTGCATGGACAACGCGCCAGCTATGCCCGCCTCAGCTACTCACTCGACCTGGCAGGACAACAGGCTCAACTGCGAATCGCCTCAGCTCAGCAGCAAATGGATGAGCAGTTTCAGCAGATGGCTCAAAAACTGCAAGGGGTAAAACCATGACTCAATCTGCCCTCCTGTTGAACTCATTCTTGCTGCGGGTGGTCAGCACTGCCCTCCTGACCGTGTTGGCCTCCTTGCATCCGATCGCTCTCCAACTAATTGGCACCCTTGGGGCGATCAGCCTCACCGCCTACATTTGTTGTTGGCTACTGGATGACTGGCTAATGGAACGGCTCAAAGTATCTCAAGGCGACTACTTTGCTCGACTGCTGATCACAGGAATCGCTGCCCTGTTGGGCATTGGAGCCGGACTATGGATCATCCTCTAAACCGAATTTTAGACTCGCTCAACCCCAACATTCCTCGCGCTGTGGCACTGATGACAGGAGGGCTGATCTTCTTCGTCTTACCCTGCGGACTCAAGCCCGGAAAAGTGCCTGCCTCCCTGATGCTGATGACCTCTAGCGCTATGTTGACAGGGGCGATCGTCCCCCTAAGGCGATGGCAAGAAGCAGAACAGCAGGCCGACACACTGAAGCGGGCAGAAGGACAAATTCTTCATGCTCGGTTGACGGCTCAGACGTTAGGAGCCGTCGAACAGGCCAAGCAAGAATTTCTGCCTCAGACTTATGCACCGCAAGCGATTGCCGCTCAGATCCAAACTCAAATGCAGCAGGCGATCGGTTCAAGCTTGCTGTTGCCTAGTCGAGAAGAGAACGAGGCAGGAGCGATCGGTCAGTTTGAAGAACTCGATTTAGCTGCCGAAGCCGCCGCCTCTGACAAATCTCTGCTGGTGTCGGGTATTTCTGGCGTAGGCAAAACCCGCTTTGTGCAGCACTTTATTCATGCCGCCTATGCCGAGTATGGGGGTGAAGCAGTGTTTGATCTGATCTCGTTCAAGTCCACCACCGAGCACTTTTGCGGCCTGGAAAAAACCCGCTACTACATCGAATCTGGAGCCAGCGGCAGCAACTACGAAAGTGCTGCTGACAAAGTGCAAAGCGTTGTCGGATTACTCGATCGCCGGGTTGCTAACCTGCCTTATTATTTCATTGCTGATGAGGTTAATAACGGGCTGAAGCAAGCCGAAGGATACTGCGAAACCGATGAAAAGGGCAAAGTGATCAAGAATGGTCAAACTCATCTCAAAGAACTACAGCGCAACCTCAGTTTCATTGTCACCCAAGGACGCGAACGCAAAATCAGAGGGGTATTCACCGCTCACGGCAACCTGATGAGTCTGTTGGGCATCGATGGCGACACTGCTCAAAGCTTAGTTTGTGCCGTGCTGGGGCGCAAGGTCGAACAGGGCGATGGCTTCTCATTAATTGACAAAGCCCTGAGCAAAGGCAACGTCTTCTTTTCCACCGAAGAACGACAGCGACTCATCCCTCAGTTTCGAGCGATTAAAGCGATTGCCACCCAAAGCGGACAGGCGATCGCCCTCACCAACATCAAGGGCAGTTGGGAGCTTGTGTTATTGCCGCACCGCTATGCGATCGATCCGGGTGCCATTCAATGGGAAGTGCAGAACGCCTCAACCAGCAAACTCTACGATCGCGCTGAGGCAGGACTCAACCCTGACATTGATCAGGTGGTTGAGAAGGCTGTCACAGAATCCTCAGCCGAGTATCTTCAACGGATGTGGCAATTAGAGTTTCAAGTGCAGGCACCGCCCAACGCTGCTCAAACGCCTTCGCTCTCCAAGCCCGCTCAAGCCATCTTAGACAAGTACCAAACTAAAGAAATGTACGGCACGTGGATTGATGCCAAATGGGTGAAGAACTACGTGTTTTACACCCTTGAATTAAAGCCCTTTTCTGTTCAGCAAATCAGGGGCTTTCTACAAGAGCTAGCGGAGTCTGGTAGAGGATTTGTAGATGGAGAAGACACCGCTCTGCGCTGGTATTTTGACCCTGAAATAGACATTCCTAGACCCTCCTCTACTGATTAAGCAAAATCTTCTACTAGTTGACCTGCTTAGTGTAGAGGCTTCTACCCATTCGCTAAATCATCCTCTACCAACCTTCTACTCGTAGAAGCGGCTGTGTAGCAGTTGCTGAAGCGATCGGCTATCCTGCAACCGTAGATTGAGGGATCGCTCCTGTTGCCGAAGCATAAGAAGCGATCCCTCTTCAAGGCTGTTGCTAGCCTAACGAAACAACAGATGTTGCTCTAGTACTTTGATTGCCACGCGCTTACCTCGACAGAGATTGAGAAGTCGCCGGAGATGGATGAGCGATCGGCTCAATCGATTGACCCGAGTCACTACGACCTCATCTACTTGAGCAGCCTTGATCAACGCCAATAGGTGATTTAAGCCAGCTCAATCGTTTGACAGATCCGATTGAACATCTATCAGCACCTCTGCTACTCCAGCATCTTGTAACTGAACAATCTGACAATCCAGGTTAGATTCAGCACCAGCATTCACTCATGCATAACCAATAACTTTGTGTTCCATGTTGAACTCCTTGAATGATGTGAATGAGCAATCAATGAACAGACAATTTATGAACTGCTGTCAAACGGAGTTGGGTGCAGACCGCGAGACTGCAATTCTTCTGCCTTTGTTTTGACTGCCGCCAGCAGCCTGTGAAAATTGGGGCAATCATGGCATTTGCTCTGATTCCCTGCCTTAGGACAGTCACAAACAAAATGGGTGGGCTGGTCAAAGCAGTACTTGCAGATGGGGCACCAGCGGGGATTTTTGCCTCGCTGCCTAGGACGAGTCCCAACCTTGGTTGAACCACAGGCGGGGCATTTGAATTCAACAGGCTCTCGCTGCCATTCTTGCAGCGCGGACTGCATGGCAAGTTCATAGCACTGTTTCTTAGCGAGCAATTTGCTTTGGAGATACATTGTCAAAAGCCCCTATTTGTTGAACACAACAGAGACGATCTTGCCGTCCTGGATGTAGATCTTGTGCACGAGCCTGCCGTAGATTTCGACTTTTTCGTCGTTATCCAACAGATGCCAGATTGCCAGGTTGTTGCCCGCTCGAATCAAATCCTCAACAGAGCTATCAAACATTTTATCTTCAGAAAGAAACGGATTTTTTTCCTCCTCAATCTGTTGTTGTAGCTTGTGCTTCAACTCCTCAATAGCAGGGTTGAACCCAGAAATCCGCTCTAATCCAGCTAACTGTTCTTCTAGACGGACTAACGCCTCTGAGTAAACAGGTAGTATCGTGTTAGGCATTGATTCCTCTTGATTGAGGCTGTGAGATTTTTCTACCAATGCCTCAATCAGTGATTCCTCGATATTTCGACGCCGGACTGCTTTGTGGTTATCGCAACCCACCCCTGCATGACGACAGGCGTAGTAAAGGTAATCCGTGTTAGCACTATTGCCTTTAGGTGTGCAGCGGGAACCACATTCCTGGCAATAGATCAGTCCAGTTTGATAAGTAAAGGGACGATAGTTGTCCGTTCCTGTCAGACTCCTTTGGAAAGCGCCACTCGCGTTACAGGTGTTGATTTTGAAAATCGTTTGGACTGCTGCGGCTTCCCCATCTCGAAACAGCCGTTGCTCAGGATGAGTGTCCTTAATGATCTCCCAGTCCTCTTGCGGCAAAGGAATACGCTTACCACGCACTGTCTTGTAATGGATGTAAGAGGTGTGACCGTCCAAAACAGTGTTTTTGAGCCAAAGCGTAAATCCACGAGCGGACCAATAGAAAACTTTGTCGCTTCCATTGAACTTGGCGCTGGTCTTTACGATTCCGTACTTCTCAAAAATCACCTTCAGTGCCCGACGTGCCCCCTTCTTGGCAAAGAAAATGTCAATGCAATCTCTCGCTAATTCCGCGATCGTACGCCGTGGAAGCAGAGATAGGTCATTTTTCTGGCTGAGTTCCACATAATTGTCTGGGCGATCGCTCAAGAGACAAAGAAATGGGGTTTGATCCAGCACATACCGGTGATCGACGACCTCATATGCCCAAGGGCAGGAACCATTCGCCCATTTCTGATCTCGCTGGTGCTTCTTACCGTGCTGGACTCGCTCTGACAGGAGATCAACCTCCCATTCTGCTAATGTTCCTAGGACATTCAGCACCATTTTTCCTTGAGCAGTGCTCAAGTCCATCTTTTGATCTAGGATCACTAGGCTGACCCCGTACTCTTCAAGAGTATCAACTAACTTTTTAAGAGTTACGAGAGACCGTGTAATTCGATCGATTCTCGTAATAATAATCTTTCGGATCTTTCCGCGCTTTACAAGCTTAATCATTTGGTCAAAAGAATGGCGCTTCTTCCCCCTTCCTTTTTGAACATCTTCAAAAATCTGTTTAGCACCTGCTTCAATGACTCGCGCTCGCTGCTGTTCTAGCGCATTGGTGTCGTTTGCTTGTTCTCGCGAAGAAACCCGGATGTACCCAATGATTTCTTCGATCATCTCTTCGATAATATTATCAATACTTCCAGGGCTGCTTGACTGACAAAAGTATTGGGAGATGAAACGAAAGCCAGGAGGGAAGCAGAGCCTGGTTTAAGCTGAAAGTTACCACACAAATCGGCAAAATCAATGGCACCTACTTCCCGCCTCTATCATGCGTTGAATGAATA
>DATNPL010000066.1:0-4382 GCA_036703255.1 Coleofasciculaceae cyanobacterium | reverse complement strand
ATATTCATTCAACGCATGATAGAGGCGGGAAGTAGGTGCCATTGATTTTGCCGATTTGTGTGGTAACTTTCAGCTTAAACCAGGCTCTGCTTCCCTCCTGGCTTTCGTTTCATCTCCCAATACTTTTGTCAGTCAAGCAGCTCATTTACCTGAAGCTGTCAATCCTACACGTCAACCCAGTTCAAATGGGTTCATAGCGCTTTGTGCATCTTTCTCGATGGCTTTCAAGCGCTAATTCAATAATACGAATGGTATTTCTGGCTTCTTCGGGTTTGACGGCAAGTTCCGCTCCTTCTGCGATCGCCTGATAAACATTCTCATAGAAAGCCTGATAGCATCCTCGCACCGTTTCTACTTGCCCATAAAAGTGCAATCCCCCTAGCTGAGTATTCAACGTTCCCCACTGCGCTTGAGGCTCCAGTCCCCAATCGGGTTCAGAGGGAGTCAATCCACTCCGCAGTGCCGCTTCTTGAGAGTCCATCCCATATTTGACAAACGAACCCTCTGAGCCATGCAGGATGAAATGCGGCCCCAGTTCTCGCACGAGCATTCCACCTTTCAAGATTACTTTCAAATCCGCATAATCCAACCCAATCTCAAAATAATCGTCGGTTGTTGCACCTTCTCGCTGTATCCGAACATCTGCCGTAATCGCTTGAGGCAGGCCAAATAAAGCCTGCGCCTGATCAATTAGGTGCGATCCTAGATCAAAGAGAATACCGCTGCCCAAATCTGGGGTTTCCCGCCATGCCGCTGGTTTTAGAGTGTTTCTAAATCGATCGTAGTGCGCTTCATATTCCACCAATCGTCCCAAATATCCCTGCTGTATCACCTGTTTAACCGTTTGGAAGTCTCCATCCCAACGACGGTTGTGATGAACCGTGAGAACTCGATTGGTTTGCTGCGCCAAATCAATTAACTCTTGGGCTTGGGCAGAGCTTGTTGTGAATGGTTTATCGATGACGACGTGCTTTTGGGCTAACAACGCCCGTTGTGCCAGTTCAAAATGGGACGTGTTTGGCGTAGCAATCACAACAAGATCGATCTCAGTATCCTGAAACAGCTCATCTGCGTCCCTCACGATGTCTACCCAGGGATAACGCTGACGGGACGATTCTCCATGTCGTTCCACAACTTTAGTTAACTTTAGATTCGGAATCGCATTGATGATGGGTGCATGAAAAACCTGCCCTGCAATACCGTAGCCAATCAACCCCACTTGAATTTGATCTGCCATCGTTACCTCCAAACGTTCACTCCCCCAATTACCATAATGAGTAGAGGGTTGATAATTGGGCAAAAGAAATGAGAGGACAAGAGATGAACTCAACAATTCTACACATATTGAAAGGTTCAATCTTGGGCTGATTAGCTTGGGCTATTAATATAACCGTTTGTTTCGAATCACAAATCCAATGTTTCAAAGCATAACGTTGTTTATATTTCTTGCCGATTATATTTCCCATCGATTATCCCAATAATTATCAATGTGCTATTTGTTGGCAATACTTGCAGTACATCCAAACAATCTACGCCACAACATTTGGCAGGAGATACTATGAGCAGCGGAAGCGGATGCCCATTTACGGGCGGTGGTCAGAAACTTCAGCCTCGTCATATACCGACGAATCGAGAGTGGTGGCCGCATTATTTGAATTTGAGCGTCCTCCATCAGCACTCATCCCAGGCCAATCCTATGGGTGAGGAATTCAACTACGCTGAGGAGTTCAAAACGCTCGACTTAGCTGCCCTTAGGGCAGATGTTTTTGAGCTGATGACCACCTCTCAGGATTGGTGGCCAGCAGATTACGGTCACTATGGGCCACTCTTCATTCGCATGGCTTGGCACAGCGCAGGCACGTATCGGACTGGCGACGGTCGCGGCGGTGCAGGCTCCGGTAGCCAGCGATTTGAGCCGCTCAACAGTTGGCCAGATAACGCCAACCTCGACAAGGCGCGCATGCTACTTTGGCCGATCAAGCAGAAGTACGGCAAAAAAATCTCGTGGGCCGACCTGATGATCTTCGCGGGCAACTGCGCCCTGGAATCGATGGGCTTCAAGACACTCGGCTTTGCTGGCGGACGCGTGGACGTCTGGCAACCCGAGGAAGACATCTACTGGGGTTCCGAGAAGACTTGGCTCGGCAATGAGCGTTACGAAGGCGATCGCGTCCTCCTAAACCCTCTCGCCGCCGTTCAGATGGGTCTGATCTACGTGAACCCAGAAGGGCCAGACGGTGAGCCTGATCCGGTTGGCTCAGGGCGCGATATTCGCGAAACCTTTAATCGGATGGCGATGAATGACGAAGAGACTGTCGCGCTCACCGCTGGCGGACATACCTTTGGCAAATGTCACGGTGCGGCCGAGGCGACCCACGTTGGCGCTGAGCCTGGAGGTGCCACCATTGTGGATCAGGGTCTTGGCTGGAAGAGCACCTTCAACACGGGGGTTGGCGTCGATGCGATCACCAGCGGCATCGAAGGGGCATGGACTCCCACGCCGACGCAGTGGGACAACAGCTACCTCGAAACCCTGTTCAAATATGACTGGGAGCTAACCAAGAGTCCCGCTGGCGCATGGCAGTGGCGACCTAAGGATGGAGCGGGTGCGGACACGGTGCCCGACGCCCACGATCCGTCGAAGCGACATGCCCCCATGATGACCACAGCGGACATGTCCATGAAGATGGACCCCATCTACAACCCGATCGCGCAGCGTTACCGCGACAACCCGGATGAGTTTGCAGAGCAGTTTGCCAAAGCATGGTTCAAGCTAACGCACCGCGACATGGGACCGCGATCGCGCTATCTCGGCTCAGAGGTTCCAGCGGAAGAGTTCTTGTGGCAAGATCCCGTCCCCGCAGTCGATCATGAGTTGATTGACGAGCAGGACATCGCCGCTCTCAAAGCCAAAATTCTGGCTTCGGGGCTATCTGTCTCGCAACTGGTTTCGACGGCTTGGGCGTCGGCGTCCACGTTCCGCTGCTCCGACATGCGCGGTGGCGGTAACGGGGCGCGCATTCGTCTCGCGCCGCAAAAGGATTGGGAGGTCAACCAGCCAGAGCAGTTGGCAACGGTGCTGCAAACCCTGGAGGGAATCCAACAGGAGTTTAACAACTCGCAGTCCGGTGGAAAGAAGGTTTCGATCGCTGACCTAATCGTTCTGGGCGGATGTGCGGGAGTTGAGCAAGCGGCAAAGAACGCGGGTCACGACGTGACGGTTCCCTTCAAGCCGGGACGTACCGATGCATCGCAAGAGAAAACGGATGTTGAGGCTTTTGCCGCACTAGAGCCGACGGCGGACGGGTTCCGCAACTACACCAGCGGCAAACATAGCGAATCGCTTGAGGAACTGCTAGTTGATCGGGCGCAACTCCTGTCTCTATCAGCCCCTCAGATGACGGCTCTCTTGGGCGGCCTGCGCGTTTTGGGAGCAAACTTTGGCGGGTCTAAGCACGGTGTCTTCACCCACCGACCTGAGGCGTTGACCCATGACTTCTTCGTGAACCTGCTCGACCTGGGCACGACCTGGAAACCCACCTCGGAAGATGAATATGAGTTTGAAGGGAGCGATCGCAAAACGGGCAATCTCAAGTGGACTGCTACCCGTGTTGACCTCATTTTCGGCTCAAATTCTCAGCTCCGTGCCCTCGCCGAAGTTTACGGCGCTGAAGATTCACAGCCGAAGTTTGTGCATGACTTTGTGGCAGCGTGGGATAAGGTGATGAACCTCGATCGCTACGACCTTCGCACAGTCTTAGCCCATACTTCTTCGAGAGGTTTCTAACCGTAAATTCAACCGATCATTCAGGTGATCACGAGGTTGAATTTACGCTAACCTGCGGCAATCTTGAACGCGGGTAGAAGTCAGAGACAAACATGAGAGCGGCGTTTCAACTTGTCTTGAAACGCCGCTCTAGTTTTAAGGCTAACATTCCGCTATTTATATTTCGGATAAGTCTAATGCAGTTCTGCCAAACAGATAGAAGCGATCGCCCCTTTATTCTCTTGACTAAAGATAAAGGCGATATTTCTTCGACTAAAGATAAAGCAACAGAGTTTCATCGGTTAATCCAGAAATTGTCTTAATGTTGTTACATAAGCCTTAAAGAGTTGATACATCCGTAAGTTCTCGAGTCCTATTTTGAAGAAGCTTGTGTCAAGATGGAGTGAAAAGTAGCCCATAAAGCCTTAAGTTGCTATGATAAGCAATCTGCATCCCGCTCAGAGGATTAACGATTGGTTAGTGTCATGAAGTTTTCGCCACAGATTTACGCTCGTGTTTAGCGTGATCTCGCTCCATCACCAAGAAGAAGACAGTGAGGCAACTGGTTTCATGAGGGAAAGCCCCAATTTCATCGGATTTAGTCCGAAACTCCCGA
>DATNPL010000003.1:0-3402 GCA_036703255.1 Coleofasciculaceae cyanobacterium | reverse complement strand
GGTCGAATGCTTGGATGGAGCGCTGTAAAATCCTGGTCAAGAACTTTGAGCGGACGCTTGCCAATGCCACGACGAAAATCAACCTTTGCTTTATTCGGCTAATGGTTAAGCGGCTTGCAGCCTCTCCTTAAGATCTCAAATAGGTTCTATACAGTTCTCGGTGACGTGACAACAATCAAGTTTTCAGAGGGGCGGTGCTCAGGTATGAAATCCAATCCGTATTCAAATTTTGTCTTTGTTGCAGCAGCAGTAATTGGTATGAGTCTAGTTGGTCTTTCCAATTTTCTGACTTCGCCAGGTTTAGCGCCATTGGTTGGAGATCAAAGTATGGTGGCTCAACAACTAGCTAAATTTGGAGCAGTAATATTTTGCTCCGTTTTTCTCTCGGCTCCAATCAAGATGATGTTTGACTTTGCAAACCACTTAAAGTTTTCAGTACGACAGTCTAGTTCCAATTAACTCATGTGTCCGGTTAAATGGGGTAGTAGTGAGGAGCGGTTGCTAAGTGAGAAATTGGGTTGAGTAATTCGGTAGCGACATCCAGCTAACACGTCATTGGAGAGGACTGATCCAAAGGTTTTCTGCTACGTTTTCAGACTCTAACAGCCGCTCAATTTTGCCGTTGGGCGGCTTGAGATATTGGTAGGGACGGTACTTTTCAGCTATCTGTTGGAAGTCGATATTAAGTTCATCTACATTGCCGCCTGGGAAAACTATAAAAAGGCTGTATTAGCTACAAGTAGCTAGCTCTAGTAAACTCCGTTCTGGGTGAAATAGCATGGGCGCGAAACCCTATTGGTACTTCTTTGAATATCAATCAGATATCAATAACGCGCTGCGATCTCTGCGACAGAGGGAGTTTGAAGCAGGGCGTTATTTCCCGGTTATGGATCTGTTCTTCCCTGTTTATCCCATTAACGAAAACTCGCCTGCTCCTGGGGCACAGCATTCTTCTATAGACACAGCCAGAGAGGATACTGACCTTGAAGGCACTCACTCAATCCTTGATATTGATAGAGTTTCTGAGGTTCCTGAAAGTTGCGCTACAAGCCCATTGTCAACCGACGAGTTAATCAGTCTGCTTGGAACTGATAAGCCAACCCACGAACTGATTGAGTCCATTCTGATTGGAGAAGAAGAACTCGATCTTTGGGAGGAAACAGGTTTCGATGTGTACGAGAGCTTTTGGGATACCATTCAACGTGGTGAATGCAGGCACATTCTTGTATACAAAGGAGAAGAACTGACAGAGATATTTTTCGTAGGATTTTCTTTTGATTAGGTTTAGCGGTGAGCCGTCCAACAATTGCGGTGCAACGGATTGAAGAAAGCTGCTGGTGTTGAGTTGAATGTTATTGCAACCGCTGACCGCAACCGTTGTGTTGCTTGCTTTCGGTTGTAAAGAGTAGCGAAAGTGTGCCTATTGGTTACTGAAGTTAAGCCGTTTTGAGGCACATTAAACAATTAAAAATTTGAATCTCTTTCTAAACAATTTGTATGAAGGATACAACTCAGGAATTTGCCCGATACATCTTAAAATTGAATTCAACATTTGGCTGCTGGGGTAGATTTGAGTTCATTATGAAGAACTTTTGCTCTGGCTCAATTTACATATCGCTGGATAATGTTGAGGACTATAGCGATGCTTCTAAAGCAATTTCAGATTTGCAACAATTGAGATTACCTTCTCTAGACAGCATAAGCTCCTCAGAACAATACACGTTATTTGAAGCTTTTTTAAGTGCATTAGAACCCCTAGACTATTTATCAATTAAGGCAATTCAGACATCAGACTCGCCTATAAATCGTTCAGGTTACGTTGAAATATCACGAAAGAATGCTTGCGTCTTTGTAATGACTGCTGCCTTAAATGCAGAATATGATTCAAACCAGTCGAGTATTCCTTATCTCAATACTGTTTTTGAAAATTTTGCCTCAGATGCAAATTTCTTTGTCCCTACCCCACATCGAGTACTGACCGACCTTGCTTTTGACGCAGGCGTAATTGTGTTGGAGCAATCGCTGAAACAGCTTAGTGTTTTATGCTATGTCAATAACCAATGAAGGTGGGAATCGCGACATAATAAAGCCCATGCACACTGACCGCCCCAAAAATACTTGTTTTGATGCAAAAAGGGTTCTGCGGCGGGTGATGAGCACCGTTAGCTGACTTCGCACAAAGGTCTTGCGCTCGTTCTTGCAGTTGATGGGTTTAAAGTAACAGTCCCAGAAGGTTTCAATGGTGACAGTGTTTGAGGAGCGATCGCATTCCCCATCTAGCCCCAGAAAGTTTGGGTTGAGGTAGTGAGCGAGGGGCGATCGATGGCGAAATTCAGCTAACACAGTGGAGCGGACGGTACAAGGTTTTTGCGCTTCGTTTCAGGGATATCTACTGCTGCTTACTTTAGTCCTTATCCCTTACAAATGGTGGATAAGCGCCCCAATTTGATTCCTTAAAAAGAGGGCGTTATTGTCTATTAGGCTATGAAGCGATCGATCGCTCTAATAGATCCTCAAGCATTTCTATATCAAAAGATCTGAGCTGATTTTTTTCATCATCTGCTGTAGGTCACTTCACTTCAAGAGTACCCGTATGGGTACTGTAGTCTGCAAGCGACTAGAAACTATATTAGGTTTGTAAGCCGCTTGAGAATCAAAAAACATGCTTGTTTCTACTTTTGAAGTTCTGCTTAAGCCTCAATTTCCAAAAATTCCGGGTGGGTTTGATGCAGTTAGCCGAACAGCAATTCAAGGCTATTTTCTGACGATCGCCAACGTTAATTTCTTTCCGGTCACCGTATCTTTAGTCTTCACAATCAAGTTTCCTACTGATCCGGATGACCTTTCAGGACGTCCTACATCATTTACAGATTTCATTAATGCTGTTGATATTTCAGGGCAAAACATTTTCGGATCGCTGATTCCAGAGATTGTTCCACAGAACAATAAAGCGCGACTGACCTTTACTATTCCTGAAAACGCCACTAGCTTATTTATTTTGCAGCCTGACTTTATCAATAATCCTGGTCTACTCAAAGAGGCAAACTTTGAAGCTCGTGGATATGTCGAAATCTTCTTGTCTTCACTTTCAGGATCAGACACAGCTACTTTACTGGTCAATCCTGAACAGCGTGGAACCTTCTTCAAAACTTTGGATGAGAACCCAGCCGGAGCAGGACTTGACCAAACTACCTATAACCTTCCTATTAGCAACGGTGGTGTGTTTAAGCTCTCTAACCTATAATACCGTTCTGTTGAGCTGCCTGCTTGACTGACAAAAGTATTGGGAGATGAAACGAAAGCCAGGAGGGAAGCAGAGCCTGGTTTAAGCTGAAAGTTACCACACAAATCGGCAAAATCAATGGCACCTACTTCCCGCCTCTATCATGCGTTGAATGAATA
>DATNPL010000192.1:0-11467 GCA_036703255.1 Coleofasciculaceae cyanobacterium | reverse complement strand
TATTCATTCAACGCATGATAGAGGCGGGAAGTAGGTGCCATTGATTTTGCCGATTTGTGTGGTAACTTTCAGCTTAAACCAGGCTCTGCTTCCCTCCTGGCTTTCGTTTCATCTCCCAATACTTTTGTCAGTCAAGCAGGCCATAACCCTCAAGTCATAACCCTTAAGCCATAGCCCGAGGTAGGGGAAAGAACACACGACTGCCTGTTATTAGAATTGTCACCGATGACAGCTAGACCCGTCTTTTGATTACAGTTTTGTAATTTGTGAGAGGGCAAGGCTGATGTTACAAAGTAAAGGAAGACGAGTGACAGCCGAAACCTTTCTCTCTCAGCTCTCTCTAGAGCGGGTCTTTCAAGATTTGGGGCTGAGTTTCCTGTGGGTATGTGCCTACAAAACCTCATGCCGAGAAACCATCCATACCGAGAATTGATCTGAGGTTGACACATGAAGCAAGAAATCATTGATCTGTTTGACGAATACACGCACAAAGCGCTGCCCCGACGAGTCTTTTTTAAACGGCTTGTGGCCTTAGCAGGCGGTACTGCCGCTGCCACAGCGCTGCTGCCGCTGCTCGAAAATAACTATGCCAAAGCAGGCATGGTGGCAGAAGATGACCCCCAACTCAGTACTGAAACCGTCACCTATCCCGGTGCGGATGGCACCCTGAAGGGCTACTTAGCCAGACCCAAAGCGGCGTCAGAAAACCTGCCGAAGGTCATCGTGATTCACGAAAATCGGGGTCTTAATGCCTATGTCAAAGATGTAGTGCGACGCACAGCGCTAGCAGGCTATGAAGCGCTAGGAACCGACTTCCTCTCCACCGTGGGCGGCACACCCACAGATGAAGACAAGGCGCGGGAGATGATTAGCGCTCTTGATGCTCAGCAAACGCTAGGAAACCTCAAAGCTACCCTGACGTTTTTGCAAAGTCGGGGAAGCGGCAAGGTGGGATGTGTCGGGTTCTGCTGGGGAGGTGGCATGACCAACCAATTGGCGGTCAATGCCCCCGACCTGGGTGCTGCTGTGGCCTTTTATGGCTCTGTACCCGCAGCAGAGTCCGTTCCTAGTATTCAGTCGCCGCTCTTGCTGCACTATGCTGGACTGGACGAGCGGATTAATCAAGGGATTCCTGCCTATGAAGCAGCATTACGCACCGCAGGAAAAACCTACACGATCTGTATGTATGGAGAAGTCAATCACGCCTTTCATAACGACACCAACGAAGCTCGGTATGATGCCAATGCCGCCCAGCTTTCTTGGGAGCGAACGATCGCCTTTTTCGACTACTTTTTGAAGAGTTAAGCCGCTCATTAAACCTCTTGCATAGAATCGTTGCGCGACTCTGCCGTGCAACGATTCATGCTTTAACAGCATTTACGCAAAAGATTTCATGAACAGCCGCGCTGAAAAGACACGAGTTCTGATTTTAGGAGGCACAGGCGACGCTGTAGAACTTGCTGCCCAAGCCTCAGCCATTCCCCAGCTTGAGGTGATGACCTCTTTGGCCGGACGAACCCGCCAGCCTTCTACACCAGTAGGCAACTCACGCGTTGGCGGGTTTGGTGGCGCTACCGGACTGACAACCTATTTGCAAGCGCACAGCATTGATTTGCTGATTGATGCCACCCATCCTTTTGCGGCGCAAATCTCTTGGAATGCGGCGATCGCTGCCGCTAAAGCCCATATTCCTCACCTGATGCTGGTGCGTCCTATGTGGCAAAAGGCACCGGGCGATCGCTGGATTGAAGTCGATAGCGTAGAGGCAGCAGCAGCCACAATTCCTGAAGGGGCAAAGCGAGTCTTCTTGACGATCGGCAGACAGCAGCTAGCCCCCTTTGTACCGCTCCATTCAATTTGTTTTCTGATCCGATCGATCGATCCGCCAGAGCCACCCTTGCCTCCAGGAAAAATTCTGCTCGATCGCGGGCCATTCAGCCTGGAGCAAGAGCGATCGCTGTTGCAAGACTATCAAATTGATGCGATCGTCAGCAAAAACAGCGGCGGTGACGCCACCTACGCCAAGGTCATCGCGGCACGAGAGCGAGACATCTCGATCGTCATGGTGCAGCGGCCTGCGATGCCCGTGGCCGATCGGGTTTCAGAGGTGGATGGCGCTCTAGACTGGCTAAAGCAACAAGCCTCAAAGTTATAGCTGTACTCACCGCCGTGAGTACAGAAACATTGTTCTAAACCTGATGGTTAGATTTATTCTAAAAGCCTCGCGGAGCGAGGCTTTTAGAATAAATCTAGGTTGGATTTAAGCGCGTAGCGCTATACAGTGATGTGAGCCAAGGTTTGAAAAACAGTCGGATTACGCAGGTCTGGCTGCATAGACATAGAAAGCAATGCCCTCATTTGTCCAGCCATCGCCAATACTGGGATGGATAGAATACTGATAGCGCCAAGGTTCAGCGGCAACATAGCGATAGACCGGAATCGTGTTTTCCACCTGGGTTTCATAGGCGTAGAAAGCAATGCCTTCATTCGTCCAGCCTTCGCCAATGCAGCCCTGAGTCGAGTAGAAATAGCGCCAGGGAGATTCAGCTCGACACTGATAGACTGGCACAGTTCCGGGCTGGCTGGCGGCAAAAGCATAAAAGCCGATGTCCAAGCGTGTCCAGCCATCTCGCACATCGGGGCTGGTGGAGTACTGATAGCGCCAGGGTGCAGTGGCATAGTATTCATAGACAGGAGCGATCGCCGCCAAAGGCTCTACGACCCCATCGATCGCCCACATGACCGCATCAATCCCGCATTCGCCATAGCCGATGCGGAAGAAACCGCTTTCGCCCCAGCCTTCGCCCCAGCTATTCTTGCAAATCCAGCAGCCTTCAGCATCGTCATAGCCGACGATTGAAATACAGTGACCGCCTTCATATTCGCCAGAAACATAGCGATAGACACCGCCGCTGTAATAGTAGAAATCGCTATAGACGGTGAAACAGGCTACGAGTGCGCCTTGGGTGGACAGCCACTCTTTCATTTCAGCCGCATCAGTCATTTCACGATAGCTCTTGATCTTAAAGGCTTGATTTTGCCAATTTGAACTAACGGCGCAAGCCTGATCTCCGGGCGTGTAGGGAAAGTAAGATTCATCGCTAATACCCGTCCGAAAAGCTTCTAGAGCAGGAGATACCCACCACCCCGTACCACAGCCATAGCCATCGAGGCTGGCGTAGCAGTAAAAGAGCTGAGCTTCTGAGAGGTCAATTCCAGAGTTGGGCTTGTTCTGTTGCACTTGGTAGGTCGTCTCTACGGTGGCAACGGCACCAAAAGCCACACAAGAACCGCAGCTAGACTGATCCTTTACCGCAGTGACATAGCCACCCTCTTGCAGGTTGTAGTAGGCGGGGTAGCTAAAGGTTTGGCCTTTGGCAATGGCCGATCGCATCACGGCCAAGTTCATCTGAGCGGCCTGTTCCCGTTCCTCTAGGGTTGGCTCTCCGGCCGCAGGTACGTAGCCCAAGCGCATTCTTTTTTCGAGGGTGGAAAGCTGGGAGATGCTGGTTTCGATAGCTTGCCATTGCGCTCCGGCGGCGGTAACAGCAGATTGTAGCTGCATGGGGTTGATGCTGTCTGTCATGATGGTTTTTCCAGGTAAAAGAAATTGGGTTGAAGAAGTTAATTAGAAAAGCAAAAGAGAAAGACTGGGGTCATTGCTCCATCTGAAGATGAAGCAATAACGCTTGAGGAAGAAACAGGAGATTACAAGCCAAAGTTGCCCGTATCCACCCATTCGGCTTTGATCAGCGACCACCAATCGATCGCCAATCCATTCAGCACGTAGGCATAGGGGAGATAGCCATAGCCGCGATCGCCCCAAGCGGCACTCCAGGAGTTGCGGATGATGAAAGCGCCTACGGTTTCTCGGCCAGAGGTAGGGTTAACGATTTTGAAAGTATCGTCATAGCCCACCGCAAGCACCGCATGACCGCCCGACACCTTGTCAGCTGGGTCAGGATAGGGAATCTTGCCTGTCGAATTGGCCTGAGCAATGGAGTCGTAAACGGTGAAACCAAACATAGAAGGCAGACCTGCCGCCAGGTTGGATTTGATCCGGCCTAGCAGGTCGTCTTTAGTCGTTCCAGCCGGGTCAAGGCGATAGTAGGTCGTTGCTCGGTAGTTTTGCGCCAGCGAGTAGCAAAAAGAGGGAGGCTCCTGCTCAAAGTCGGCAATTTTGTAAGGGTAATATTTTTCGGGAGGCACCCCAAACATGGCCATTGCCCCCATAGTGGTGCGTAAAAAAGCTCCGGTATCGCCTGTCCAGCCCAACAGATTGCGGGTGACTTTATAGAGAAAAAGTCTAGAAGCATCAATATGTTTGCCAAAGGCACGACGCTCAAAATACTCCAGCATGCCCGTTCCGGCATTTGCCGTGCAGGAACCGATCGTGCCTTGGTCTTCGACGGGTGAGCAATAGCTCCTCAGGTCTACTTTTACAGGCAGACTGACGCTGGCTTTGACAGCATCTGCAACATCGACCTTAGCCAACAGTTCTTGAACTGCGGCATTTTCGGGTGTGTAGTCTCTAATATCGGGGACATCAGGCAACCATCCGGTTGCTTTAATTTCGATCGCATTTTGATCGATGGTGACTTCGTTAAACATTGATTTTACGGTAGGGATAGAACGAGTTTTAATAAGTTCAAAACATCCGATCGCTTGAGCGCTTCCTGTTTTTCTAAAAGCCGCTCTGGTGAGATGTCTTTATCCTGCCAAAGAAGATAACTGCATTGCAGTACCCGCATGGGTACTCTTTAAAGGGCTTGTAGGGCAAGGGATTTCGCGATCGCACTCAACCCTAACTGAGTCCATAAATTCTCAACAGTTGCCCATAAAAATACCCTTCAATGGACGGAATTAGGATTGTCATCGGAACCTATCGATCGCAGCGTTAATTTGAGCGATCGATAGGTTTCATGCCATAGCGTCTCCACTAGTAAAGTGACCTTCCCTGAAAAGTTTGCAGCTTTGTCGAGCATGATTCTTTGTTGGTAAAGAGCCGATCGCTGCCAAAAAGTGCATCGCTTTGTCTAGCGATGAATGGGAGAGGGGAGGCGCTTTAGAAGAATTCTGATCCGTCAGATCGCTGAGAGGTAATGGGCTTTCTTGGTTTGTGGGTAAGATTGTTACATGGCGGCGATTTTGCTTGCCGTTGGTTTACGATCGCCCCTCACCCATGTCGATTCAAAAATTCCCGTTGGCTACGGTCAACAAAATCAGGCGCTACATACAAGATGTGCTGGCATTGACCGATTCTGAGCAACAGTCTCAACTCTGGGCTGAGCTGGGCGAAACCGAAGAACCACCAGAACCTGAGTCCTTAGATGATCTGAGCGGTCTTTTTACCTTTGGTGGGCTGGCTCCAGAAGAATTATCAGAACTCGATGGCTCTTGGCTGATCAGCACCGTCAATCCGGCAGCAACTTTGCTAAAGCTATCGGGGTTGCGGCTCAAACCTGAATTGCGCTGGGTCAGCTACCTCTACCGCAACCAGCAAGAAGGCCGGGGTCTGGTGTTTGCTGTACCCGAATCTCTCAGCACGATTTCTCAGCTAGAGAAATCTTTGGTGAAGAGCCAAGACATTTCTCAGCCGCCGCAGCCTGAAGGGGCATTGGGTCATTTTATGGAGGCGCTGGAAGGCGATCGCTCTCCAGGATCTTTTTTGCTGGCATCGCTTCTCCACCGCGAGCTTCAGGAGTTTGGCGCATTGGGAAAGCGCTGTAACTGGAGCCACCACCGACTGATTGAGACACCGCCGCCTCAGGTCAAGTGGCGCTGGGAAACGGAGCAGCCCAAAGATTTCTCTGCCAAGGTTAAAGTTTTGCCGGATGGTCAGGCAGCTACAGAGTTTTTTACCTGCCGGGTGCAAAACCCGATCGCCCTCTACCGCCACCTCGATCAGTTTCCAGTCGGGCATTACAAACCGAACAGCTTAGACAAGGCGATCGCCCTAGCCTACCGATAACGGCTCTATCAGGGTGATTCTTCGAAAAACCCATCGCATTTGAGAGATCCATCGGGAGATTGACCTAAAAATTCTGCTAACAAGGCAAAATAGATAGGCACCTGGCTGGATGTTGACAGGCTATGAACCTTGATCATGTTCACTTTTATGTGGAAGATGCCCTCACCTGGCGCGACTGGTTTGTGCAGAAGCTCAACTTCCAAGCGATCGCTCCGCTGCAAGACTCTAAAATTTCTCCAGACCCGGATACCCATACAGAGATCGTTCAGAGCGGTAGAGCCTGCGTTTTTCTATCTTCAGCCAAGACTGCTCAAAGCCCGGTCGTGCCATACTTGCAGCGGCATCCGGCAGGTGTGGCAGATGTAGCCTTCCAGGTGGCCGATTTGGAGGCGGCGATCGCCCAAGCTCTGGCGGCGGGAGCAAAGGTGAAGCGATCGCCCCAATGGGTGCGGCAACCTGGGAGAACCGTGAAGCTAGCCCAAATTCAAGGCTGGGGAGATCTATGCCATACGCTAGTCGAGCAACCGATTGGCAGACATGCACCAGAAGCAGGATGGATCACAGGGTTTGATCATGTCGTGCTAAATGTGGCGGCAGGTGAGTTAGGCAAGGCTCTAACCTGGTATGAACAAGCCTTTGGCTTTCAGCGCCGACAGGCATTTGAGATTCAAACCGATCGCTCTGCTCTGTGCAGTCAGGTCTTGATTCATCCCGCAGGGTCGGCACAGTTGCCCATTAATGAACCCCGATCACCCAGCTCGCAAATTCAAGAATTTTTGAACCACAACCGAGGCACAGGCATTCAGCATATTGCTTTGCAAACCAGTGGAATTGTACCCGCGATCGCCCAATTTCGCCAGCAGGGACTCTCCTTTTTGTCGGTGCCGTTTAGCTATTACGAAGCCTTGCGTCAGCGTCCCGGCTTTAACTTATCTGAGGCTGAGTGGCAGGCGATCGCCCATGAGGAAGTATTGGTCGATTGGCAAAAAGACATGCCTCAGGCACTGCTGCTGCAAGCTTTTACCCAACCCATCTTTCCACAGCCCACCTTTTTCTTTGAGCTAATTGAACGCCGCAAAGGCTGGGTCAACCAACAGTATCACCAGGCGCAAGGCTTTGGAGAGGGTAATTTTCGGGCGCTGTTTGAGGCGATCGAGCGAGAGCAGATGAAGCGAGGCAGCCTGCTTTAAGTCATGGCTGTGGCCAATCTTTGCCGTCCTCTAGAGGCTAGACTGCTCGATTTTGCCGGATACATTCGGCATACCAGTCAGCGCTAGATTTAGGAGTCCGGCTCTGCGTAGGAAAGTCAACGCGCACAATGCCAAAGCGGCGATCGTATCCCCATGACCACTCAAAGTTATCCAGCAGGCTCCAGACAAAGTAGCCCTGAAGCGGATAGCCTTCACTCACGGCTCGATGCGCCGATCGCAAATATTGGCGGAGATAGAGAATGCGATCGCTGTCTACCACTTCGCCCTTCCAGTTCACTTCATCTTCGGTAGCGCAGCCATTTTCGCTGATGAAGATGGGCAGATCCGATCGCCCTAGCGTTTCGCTAATGTGGCGAATGCCCCAGTAGATGGACTCAGGCTGCATAAACAGCCAGGGCATATGCATCTGTGGATAGGTTTTGGCAAAGTTGACGATTTCAAAGCCATACTCGTTGTCAGCCGCCCGCACATAGGTACCGCAGTAGATGTTGAAGCCCAGCGAGTCTAGCGGCTGATGAATAATTTGCAGGTCGCCATCCTGAATTTTGGGGGCAGCCGCTCCCGGCTTAAAAAAGTCAGGGTGGTAGGCTCCGGTTAGGGCAGGCAAGAGAATGCCGCCGTTATAGCCAAAGTTGCTAAAGGCTTTTTGGGCGGCGGCAACATGTTTGGGCGATTCAGCGATCGGCACGGTGACTGCAAAGTTATCGACCAGCGCGACCGAGCAGGGCTGCGGCGTAGCGGCACGAATCGCTTGACAGCCTAACCCATGTGCCAGCAGCGCATGGTGTACCGTTTGCCACACCTCACTTTCGCTGCCAACCTGCCGACCCGGTGCATGTTGCGGCACGCGATCGACCCCGTAACCCAAATGCGTAAAGCAGGTGATTTCGTTGAGGGTCATCCAGCTCGTGATGCGATCGCCCAACCGACTCACGACGGCTGTAGCGTAGTCGGCAAAGTCTTGCGCCATTTCTCGGCTCAGCCAGGAGCCATACAAATCTTCTAGTGCCTGAGGGCTATCCCAATGAAACAGGGTGGCGTGGGGAGTAATCCCCTGCTCCAACAAAGCATCTACCAGACGCTTGTAGAAATCAACTCCGGCTTCATTCACTTTGCCCCGGCCATCGGGTAAGATGCGCGACCAGGCAATGCTAAAGCGGTAGTGCTTAATGCCAAGATCGGCAATCAGCTGAATGTCATCCCGGTAGGTATGGTAGTGGTTGCAAGCGATCGCTCCCGTATCCCCATTGAGCGTTCGTCCGGCGGTAGCGCTAAAGGTATCCCAGACGCTAGGCTTGCGTCCATCGACATCGGTGGCTCCTTCAATTTGGTAAGCAGAAGTGGCTGCACCCCAAAGGAAGTTATCGGGAAAGCGATAGCTGGATACCATAACACCTCAATCCTATCAATCCTTCTGGAACAGACAGGGCAAAGGTAACACTGTTAACTCAGGTTAGCAATTAGGAGTTGGCAACGGCGCAAAGGAGCGATCGCTTCTGCATTTCAGGTTGTGACCCGAACCGCCCTCACCCTAAATCCCTCTCCCAGAGCGGGAGAGGGACTTTGAAGAGCTTTAATGACAGTTACACCATGATGCGATTGAGCACGCACATGACTTTATCGGGGCAGGTGGGAACGGGGATTGGTCGGCTCCATGCCCCGACTTCGGCAACGCCAAGGCTATGCTGTCGCAAAATGTGCGCTCTGACGTTGTCTTCGGTGCCGATCGCGAGCAGCGTGAGAATGCGCGGATCGGGGTTGATCGGCTGAATTGAGGCAGAACTATCGGTCATAGAGGTTTACACTCCACTCGTTTGGTTTTTGGGGAACAGATTGAGGAGATGCCCAAAACCAAAGCCACCCTGCTGCTTTTTTGCCATGTTTTTTAACCATAGCAAAGTCAGGGTGGCTAGTGGAGTGATAAACTGCCCTCTAGCCCTCCGAACTGGTTACGCAGTTTTGAGGGTTAGTCGCCTGTCGCTGTTAGCGCAGCTTCAGGTGACGCTTTAGTTGCGGATCTCTTTTTTGTACTGAGATACGAGAGTACTGGAGAATGAGGCTTTTCGCAAGTGGTTTTTAATACAGGTTTATGCGATCGCCCTTCTGATCTCGGCGTTTGCTGCTGAAAGCGAGGCTCATGGAGTTGCGATCGCGGAGTTCCGGATTCTCAGCTCGAAGTTTCGGGTTGAGAGGTTGAAGTTCCAGGTTCTGAGGTCGGAATTTCGAGCTTTGAGGCTGATGTTCCGGGTTCTGAGGTCGGAGTTTTAAGCTTTGAGGTCGAAGTTCCAAGTTCTGAGGTTGGAAGGTGAGGGTTAGAGGGCGATCGCGTAGCTCTCCGTTCGCAAAGCGTTCTGAAGGAAAGGAATAGTTCTCCTAATGGAGTAGAGCAATGAAGCCCGCTTGTTCAAAGTGTCTGTCATGGGTGAGGGCTTCAGCGATCTTTTGCTGTTGCATGATGCAAAATGAGGCGCAGTCGGTGTGGCTCTGGGCTTTGTCAGCTCTTTGCTGGTAGAGATCGAGTGCTTGATGAAATAAAGCGCTGCTCTGGGGAACGACTTCGATTTTAGGATTATCGAACGATCGCTTGACGAACTGAGCCGCTGCTTGTCTGAATGCGCTCTCTCGTCGGCAGAATGAATTTAGGACTTCTGTAAAGACCATTTCACTGGTGACGATCTGAAAAGGATCGAGGGCATTGGAAAGCGCGGCTGCTTTGATATGAAGGGCATCAGCCGGATTGAGAATGGCAATTCAGTACCTCGCATCGGCAAAAACCGTTTTCATTCCTCTTCCTTCGGTGCGCCATAGAGATAGTGATCGAGGTTTTTAGAAAGATCCTTGGGCAGCTTTTCCCATTCTTCTATGGGGACTTGGGCACTAATTTCTTCAACAAACTGGAGAAAAGATGGAAGGCTGGGGGATGGTTGCGAATCAGAGGTCTGGCTTTCTTTTATTTTGTGCTTTAAACGAACTTTGATGAATAACAAAAAGCCTAAGACTTCTTGCACAACGAAGTCGGGAGTCTGGTCGAGTTCTTGAATGAGTTGTTCTCTAGCGTTGGTCATGGCTTTTTCTTCTTACATTAAGAGCTGATAGAGCTATGCCGTTGCCGTTTCAAAGGAGATTTTCAGATTTGTCGTGGCTGGGATAGTGTAGTTGAGTTTTTCAAATCCGATGACTTGTCCATTGGTGTCTTTCATCAGGATCACTTCATCCCCGGTTTCTTCAGAAATGTATTCATCTTGGGGATTGCCAAACCAGACGGTTAAAGTATTGCCAACCTGATCGTAATAAACTTTTACTTCTGCCATACGGTTTCTCCTTCTTTGATTGCATCAGTGGGATAGGTGGTGATCAGGAAACCTTCTCTGTTGAGTTGCCTGATAATGGCACAAAGCCATCGTTATCTTCTTCGATCGCTCCGTTCCACCCTGGTTTTAGCAATTCCCAGCAGTCATCCAACTTCCCCCCCTTTTGAAGGGGGGATCAAGGGGGGATCAAAGCCTGTATCTCTCGACAAACCTCCTCAAAACATTTCAAAACCTGATGATTTGTAAATCTCAGAACTTGTAGACCATACCCTTCTAATACCTGGGTTCGTTCTCTGTCATAGTCTTGACCTTCATCCGTGAAATGACTCTCTCCATCAACTTCAATCACTAACTTCAGCGTTGGACAATAGAAATCAACAATGAAATGATCGATCGGTCGTTGCCGTAAAACTCTGAACTTAAAAGTTTTTAAGTATTGATACCAAAGCTTCTTTTCAGCAGAGGTCATGTTTTCCCGCAGTGCTTTGGCTCTGGCAACAAGGTCGGGATTATAGGGGAGATGAAAGTCGGTTGTGTTGAGGTTTTGCATGGAGATCCCCCCTGCCCCCCTTCAAAAGGGGGGTATGTAGACAGTGTTCTATTGCTGACTGTAATGAGTTTGATCCTCCCTAACGCCCATTAAAAAGAGGGGAACCGGAATCAAAGTCCCCCTTTTTAAGGGGGATTGAGGGGGATCTTGAGGGCTTTGGCATCTTGGCTGAGATCTGTATACACGGTGGTTTCGAAAGGGGGTGAGTTGTTACAGCCATCCTAGATAGGAGATGAACAGTAGCCGTACATAAAAGCCTTGGGAAAAGCAAAGATTTGGCAACGGGTAAAGAGGTGAAACAGAAACTTGACTGACCCAAACTGTTTGCACAAACGGGCATATTTGCGAATGAACTGCTTGGCTTGTAACCAAACATCCTCGACCGGATTCTGCTCAGGAGCATTGGGGGCTAGTCGAACACAAG
>DATNPL010000180.1:0-2619 GCA_036703255.1 Coleofasciculaceae cyanobacterium | reverse complement strand
CCGCCCATGCGGCTCTCCGTGCCGCCGAAGGAGGCGGACCCTCACTACCGCACGGCCGAGCATCGCGAGTGGTCCAAGGCCGTCATCCAGCGCGCCGCCGGCATGTGCCAGGACTGCGGCCGCACCGGCGCCAGGCTGTTCGCCGATCACGTCACTGAGCTGCGCGATGGGGGCGCGGCGTTCGATCCGCGCAACGGGGTTGCCCGATGCGGGTCATGCCACGGGCGAAAAACGATGCGGGAGCGGGCCAGGCGGATGAAATCCAGCGCCTAGCGTGCTAGAACGAAAGCGGGCCGAACGGGTGCTACCAACACCTGCCCAGCCCTGACCCCAACCGCTGATCCACCAGCAGTGAGGCTGAGATGTTGATATGCGAGCCGGCCACCCCGGCGCAAGGCCGCTCATGTGCGGTGTGCCTCACCCCCATCAATCACAAGCCGAGCCAGGCGCAGACGTGCGGGCGACTGTGCGGCGCTGTGCTCGGTAAGGCCAAGGCCGATGCCACCCGCCATGCGAATGCCATGGCCCGCAGGCAGCACACATGCAGGCAGTGCGGTGAAGGCTTCGTCCGACGCGCCTATGGTAAGGCTGGCGAAAACCAGTTCTGTTCGCGCGTGTGTTCTGCGGCGGCTATCCGCAAGTATGCGACTGAGGCAGAGGCGAGGCGAGCGGAGCGAGACAAGGCGCGGGATCGCAAAGGGCTCGCCGCCCGGCCCAGTCAATGCCGCGTGTGCCAAACCGCATTGCCCGGCGACGGAACAAGGCGGCTTTCATGCTCCCGTGAGTGTGGGATGGAATGGGCGAGGCGGGCCGCATACCAGGAGAACCGGGCGCGTGCTGAGGCTTGGCTTCAGCCTCGCGTGTGCCGCGAATGCCAAGTAGAATTCACGCCGGCATATGGGGCAAAGATGCGCCTGTTTTGTTCCAAGCCGTGCAGGCGGAAGAGCCAGAAGCGCGTTGCGCGCCATCTTCGCCGCGCGCGAACCTATGCGGCTGGGGCGGAGAGTTTCAAGTCTGTGGAGGTGTTCGTGCGGGATGGCTGGCGCTGCCATCTATGCTCGCGCCTAACGCGGCCCGCTTTGCGCGGCACTACGCATCCTCGCGCGCCCGAGCTGGACCACATCGTGCCGCTTGCTGCTGGTGGCCTTCACACCCGGGCGAACACAGCGTGCGCCTGCCGGCAGTGCAACAATCGGAAGGGCGCGGCAGTCGGTGGGCAACCCTCCCTCCTGGCCCTGCTCGGGGCCTAAGGGGGGATACCCCCCATGCAGTCTCTGGGGCGCATAGGGGCCGTAACCGCACGGGGTAGCACGCGGACATCGCCGACCTCGTTTGAAATCCCGTTGAATGTCCTGGCCTCGCCGGGAGGGTAGGAGCCAATGCCGAGAGGAGGAGCGCGGCCAGGCGCTGGTCGCCCCAAAGGCGGGCGCAAGCAGCCGGCCGCATCTGCGCCGATCGATGGCGCGCCGCAGCTTTCGAGGCCGCGGTTCGACGGCCCCAAAGACTTCGGCGTCTGGGCGCTGAACGCGCCTGATGCGGAGGTTTCGATGGACCAGAAGCTGCGCGCGATGCAGGTGCTGGCCACGCTGGCCGGCAAGCAGGCTGAGCCGAAGGAAGACAAGCCCGCCGCGCCAGTGCCGAGCAAATACGCCCCGCGTGAGGTGAAGGGCTTCCGCGTGGTTGCCGGCGGCGGCAAATGACCTGGAGCACGGCCTGCCCGGACTGGCAGGCGCGGATCGTCGAGGGGCGAAGCCTGATCCCGCCGCCGCTGTTCCCGGATGAGGCGGCGGCGAGTCTGGAGGTGTTCCGGTCCCTGCGAATCCGGGATGTGGCGGGCCAGCCGACCGCGGGCGAGGTCTCCCGGCAATGGCTGCTGGACTTCGTGGCGTCGGTGTTCGGGGCCTACGATCCCGAGACCGAGCGGCAGATGATCCGGGAATACCTGCTGGTCATCGCGAAGAAAAACACCAAATCCACGGCGGCGGCCGGGATCATGATGACGGCCCTGATCCGGAACCCAAGGCATTCGGCCGAGTTCCTGATCATCGCGCCGACGAAGGAAATTGCCGGCAACTCGTTTCAGCCGGCGAGCAGCATGGCCGAGGCGCTGAACCAGGAGCTTGAGGCCGAGGGCCGGGCGCCGCTGTTCCGGGTCTACCTGCGTGAGCGGCGCATCGTGCACCTGGAGACGCGGGCCGAGCTGAAGATCATCGCGGCCGACAGCGACACGGTGGGCGGCACGAAGGCCACGGCGGTGCTGGTGGACGAGCTGTGGCTGTTCGGCAAGCGCGCCGGGGCCATGAGCATGTTCCGCGAGGCGATCGGCGGCCTGGCGGCGCGGCCCGAGGGCTTCGTCATCTACCTCAGCACCATGTCGGACGAAGCGCCGGCCGGGGAGTTTGCGGCGAAGCTGGATTATGGCCGCAAGGTGCGGGACGGCGAGATCACGGACCCGGGCTTCCTGCCGGTCATTTACGAGTTCCCGCCCGACATGCTGAAGGCCAAGGCGCACCGCGAGCCGCGGAACTGGCGCATCACCAACCCGAACCTGGGCGCCTCGGTAGACGAGGCGTTCCTGGCGCGGGAGTTCGAGAAGGCGCGGGCCGCGGGGGATGCGGC
>DATNPL010000172.1:0-28202 GCA_036703255.1 Coleofasciculaceae cyanobacterium | reverse complement strand
TATTCATTCAACGCATGATAGAGGCGGGAAGTAGGTGCCATTGATTTTGCCGATTTGTGTGGTAACTTTCAGCTTAAACCAGGCTCTGCTTCCCTCCTGGCTTTCGTTTCATCTCCCAATACTTTTGTCAGTCAAGCAGGGGGGAGAGGTGATCTGAAAAGCAGTGCCACCAAGCTGGGGCAAAATCGCAATAGTTCCCTTGAGCTGTTTATCCAGGTTTTGCACCTAACTTAGCCCCAGTGAGGACATATGTTGAAGATTAGAATCGCTGGGTAGACCAAGACCATTACTTCGCCAGTTCTGGTAGAAGTCATCGATTTGATTGCGATCTAGCTCAGTAGCGTAAAGTGGTGAATCAGAAAGACTTTGCTTGTTTGAAGCGCAATCTTTCAATCACATTCTAAGTTCGATTGCCCAATATTAATAAAGCTTTAATATGTTTTGATTCAAATCATACAAATCATACGTTTGCATATACATGATTTTAATCACCTTTGTGTCATAATTTCTCTATAACGATAGCAAAGAATTACATTACTGTTTTCAATCTCTTTGGGTTAATTCTCCGCAGCTTACTGCGTCTAGAGAACACAGCATCTAAAGGACGCTGTTGAGCTGAATCGAGCTACGAAGTGTGCGAGTAGAGCAAAGTGATACACTATTCAATTGTGGCGGTGGCATTCATTTCAGCTATGAATTTCCTCCACTTCATTTCTATCAATTTATAGATTTTACAACCCTGTTAGTTGCGTTATAATCACCGGAACAATTAAGATATCCCTCCACGTTTAGTTCGCAGTGATTATGTGTTGAGCAAGACAAATTAACGATACTTTAAAGTTTCTTTAAGATCTATCTTGTGATACCAGACAAAATTGTAGTTCTCATGTTTCTTGATCATTAGAGTCGCTATTGACCATTAGATAAGGACAGCAAGCGATCGCTTTTGAAGCTCAATCTGACCAAGCCACACCTGTTTAGCTTCATTAGCAAGGAAAAAATGGTTGCATTACAGTCATGGCATGCGTTAGATATTTTTCATTTCCTATTTCGCTCTTTTCACGACTTAAAGCAAAATGCCTATGAGTCAACCCTCTGGGTCTGCGATAGTGGAGCATCTCAGCCATTCACCCTAGATCTGCAAGAAACGGGAACGCTCCTGATTTTGAAAATCCAGTTTCATCATTCAGAGAATAGTCTTGACCTACGAATTACGCCAGAAACTGTTTTGGTTCGAGGCAATCGACTAGACCCTCTTGATCAACAAGATTTATCACCTGCTTCTCGGTTCCAGAGCTTAATTCCGCTGCCCATTTCCATTCAGCCTCAGACTGCTATTGCTGAACTAAGCGATAACACTCTGATGCTGACCCTGATGAAATCCCATAAAACTCAACAAACAGCCAAAATCACAGTCGGCGATCGCAGTCAACGGTTGCCTTACGCGATGGCAATCACTGCAACATCTGCTACGCCTGAATGGAATTGAACGGAAAGCATATGCCCAATTGCCCTTGCTGCTCTGACAAACTTCTCCGCCACATCCGAACTCAATCTATCTATTGGTTTTGTCGAAGTTGTTGGCAAGAAATGCCAGTCTTGAATCAAAAAACAGGCAAGCGGAAAAATCCTTCTTATACTCCTGGTACAACAGAAGCCTTTCGAGTTCGATCGCTTTAATATCACGTTCAAAACACACAGGTACCTCTGATGAATGCATTGTCGCCACATCAAACCGCTTTATCTTGGTGGGTAGAAGTCTCTACCGCCGTTCCTCAGCAAACTTATCAGTTTGGTCCCTTCAAGAGTCGAGAAGAGGCGAAGACTTCTCGGTCGGCTCATGTTGAAGCCTTAAACCACAAGGAAACGAGAGATATTGTTGCTTTGGTCAAGCAGCGTTAATACCGCAATTCCTCTAAAAAAGAGCCATCATGTTGAACTCAGTAAGCCACACTGCACCTGTGAATAGCTATCCGATTGCCTGGTTACAGCAAGGTTCAACTGGAACCCATGTGATGGGCTTGCAGCATATCTTGAAGCGGCGAGGGTTTAATCCAGGGGCGATCGATGGTAAGTTCGGCATCCGTACCCATACAGCAGTTTACAGATTTCAGTTTTCTCAATCCCTGTCGCTGACGGGCAGCGTTGATGTAGAAACCTGGCAAGTCCTCATTGAGGCTCAGTAAATTGCAAATAGGTTTTAAGCAGGGTGACAGCACACTTTGTGATCTGCTGATGCTGGCTAATCTAGTAGGGGGGTAACTCCTCGCCGCTCTGCGGCGAAACTTCAAGCTTGCAATGTTAGCCAGTGGCTGACGAGCAAAACGGGTTCCATACCCTGCCGTAAGCAGCGGGGTCGTTGATTATGCTGCAACAAGAGCTAGTAGCCCGCGATCAAAGGCAGTTTTTAGAATTTATCCTGAATGCGGATTGGACAAAGGTTTTACCCACCGTAAACCAGGTCATGCAGCAGGACCAAACAGGATTTTGGCAAAGCTGGCAACCGCTTCAGCAGCGTTATCTGTCTTCAAATTTTCGTCACTCGTTGAGATCGCTGCTCATAATGCCGACTCACGCTAACGTCATCTCCTAGCAAAAAGAGCGCGCATTAATTCAGGAGATTTTCACATGGTGAGTCAAATTTCAGAAAATAGCATTGAGCTTTTTAATCTATTCAGTCGACAAGGTTTGCTATCGGCGCTGAAAGCGTTGCAGCAGAATGTTGAAAGTGAGGGAAAAGCTACCTTCAACCAGTGGAAAGCACAGATTCAGCGTCCTGAATTTCTCTCTAGTGCCCTGAATCTGGCTCAGTATCTGGCATTACGACGGCACGACCTCCGCGGTCTCCAAGCCGCACTTATGCCTTGGGGTTTGTCCTCGTTAGGACGGATTGAAGCCCGAGTCATGCCCAATCTTGATGCCGTGATTGCTACCCTAGAAGTTATTTGTGGCAAAGATGCGGCAGAGTCTCCTCAGCGCCCCTCAATCGACTCCTTCTTTGAGGGCGATCGCCTCCTTCAGCAGCACACCGAGGCGTTATTTGGATCAACCTCTCCTCACCGCCGGGTCAGAATTATGGTCACATTGCCCACCGAGGCTGCCGCTAACTATGCGTTAGTACAAGAAATTGTCCAACGTGGGGCAAACTGCGTGCGCATTAACTGTGCCCACGACACGCCAGAGGACTGGCAGCGGATGATCGATCATCTGCGCCAAGCGGAGCAGGAAATCGGCACCTCTTGCAAAGTCATCATGGACTTAGCGGGGCCTAAAATCCGCACGGGAGCAGTACTTGCGCCGCTCAATAAAAAACGGGTATTTCAAGGGGATCAGATCGTGCTGACGCGGTGTGCGCCTGAGCTTGCAAGTGAATCTACAGGTAAAGCCATCCCATCCCCCGTAGATCATTTCCAGACCTGCTGTACGATTCCTGAAATTCTCGATTTATTAGTGGTTGACGCACCTGTCTATATTGATGATGGCAAGATCCGAACTCGCGTGGTGGACACTCAATACCCAATCTCTGATGGGCAATCCGGGCTTTTGCTGCAAGTGACTGATGCCAGTCCCAAGGGAGTCAAGCTCAAACCTGAAAAGGGGTTGAATTTCCCGAACACGATTTTGTCGCTCAGTCCACTCACTGAAAAAGATCTGTGTGATCTGGATTTCGTTGCCGCTCACGCAGATATTGTGGGCTACTCTTTTGTCCAGCAACCTGCCGACATTGAGTTACTACAGCAAGAATTAGACAAACGCTCTGGAAAGCGGTTATCCCAACTGGCGATCGTGGCAAAGATTGAAACGGCGATCGCGGTGAGCAATCTGCCAGAGTTGATCATCTATGCGGCGGGTAAACAGCCCTTTGGCGTGATGATTGCCAGAGGTGACTTAGCGGTTGAAATTGGATACCAAAGGTTAGCGGAGATTCAGGAAGAAATTCTCTGGCTTTGCGAAGCTGCTCATGTGCCTGTGATCTGGGCAACGCAAGTGTTAGAAAGCCTGGTCAAAAATGGCGCACCTTCGCGGGGAGAAATGACAGATGCCGCAATGGCTGAACGCGCTGAGTGCGTCATGTTAAACAAAGGCCCGTTTATTGCGGAAGCTATCACTATTCTGGATGATGTCCTGACTCGCATGGAAGCCCACCAGTTGAAAAAAACACCCCAGTTGCGAGCCTTGCATTCTTGGTAAATCGATTCGCGCAACAGCGTGTTTGAGTCGGATAAGTTCTCCTAAAACACTCTAAAGCTAGAGATGATTTTAGGAGATGTGTGTGAATTTTAAATCAATATATAGAAGCCTAAGCTGAGATTTAATTGAGATCTTAATAGAACTTTATGAGGTAAAGAAATTGTAAGTGTACAGTTTCCCCACAAGGAAACTCATTATTACCTGCTTGCTTGGGCAGCGTTAGCGACTATACCCTGCATCATGCTCCCTGCTCAGTATATGTCGTGCATAATCTGTCGGCTGTCGATCTTGGAACATCTTCAGAACATGCGGAGAAACCTTACCCTAAACCTTGGAAAAATCCTCTCATTTCGTTTGCCCAGTGAATTTATTTTGATCGACTCATTCATTCAGGAAATTATTCTGTGACAAATTCCAAAAAGCGCAACCAATATTTTCAAGATCTTCGTCATATTCATCGCACATTGGCTCCCATTATGCTGTTGCCTTTGTTGCTGACAGTTATTACCGGAACGTTTTATCAGATCGCTGATTTGGCAGGCAAGGGAGATGCCTTTGATTGGCTATTAGATTGGCACAAGGGACATTTTGGAGCAGTGAATCTAGAGGTAATCTATCCCTTCTTGAATGCTCTCGGCTTATTTGTATTACTTTTCACTGGAACTTCTTTGTGGCTCCACATGCGGCGGACTCCCAAAAAGAAAACGACTTAGGATAACAGCAGCAACAAGCTTCGCTTTTTCCTAACTCCATTTGAGCAGACTTCAATTCATCCATTACAGCAATTTTCAATTGCATAACCCATACTTAACCAAGCGCAAAGCGCTGTAAATCTTTAGTAGGAGAATAGTCATGTTAGATATTGACGAAATGAGTACAAAAGAGATCGATGATCTCTTACAGAAAGTAGGGTATGGGCACTTGGGTTGTGTACTTGACGGACATCCCTATGTTGTGCCAATGCGTTATTATTTCGACGAGCCAGATATTTATATCTTCACCACAGTTGGGATGAAGACTAAATATATGGACGTGAATCCAGAAGTCTGTCTGCAAGTTGAAGAAGTCCACGATCTAGAGCATTGGCGCAGTGTCACGGTGACAGGTCGAGCAGAACACATCACAGATCAGCTAGAGATCGATCGCATAATGCAATTGGTCAGAGCTCAAAATCCAACGCTTTCACCTGCTATTAATCGCACCTGGATTGATGCTTGGGGTCGGGCAGAGGTGATGGCGCTCTACTGTATCCATCTCCGCGAGATGAGTGGACGCACAACAGATGGAGTTAGCAGTCAGCAATCGATCGGATCGTTAACCGCACTACTGCCAAGCCCTGACAAAGCAACTCGTTGATCCAATATGGCACCTCATTCACCCGTTTGGACATTATCGGCTGAGCAAACCTACGAAACGCTGTTAACTTCGGCACAGGGACTTTCAGAGGTAGAAATCTCCCTCAGAATCAAGCATTATGGGTTTAATGAACTGCCTGAACCCGCGAGACGATCGCTGCTACTCCGCTTCACTGATCAGTTGACCCATTTCATGGCGCTCTTGCTATGGGTTGCGGGCACATTAGCTTTTGTCTCTGGCACCCCTGAACTGGGATGGGCAATCTGGGCCGTGATCTGGATTAATGCTGGGTTTAGCTTTTGGCAAGAATTTCAGGCAGAACAAGCCTTAGCGGCGCTCAGTAAAATGCTGCCCGTTCAAGCTAAAGTCTATCGAGATGGAAAGCTCTGCGAGATTCCTGTCCGAGAGATGGTGCCAGGGGATGTGATGCAATTGGAAGAGGGCGATCGCATCTCTGCTGATGCCAGACTGGTTTCAGCCCAGTCGCTGTATGTCGATGTCTCTGTGCTGACAGGAGAATCGCTTCCGGTTGCCCGATCGGCAGCGCCTGTCACGACTGAAAAGATGCGTGCCTCTGAAGCTAGCAATCTTGTGTTTGCAGGATCTACCGTGGCGGCAGGACGAGGTTCGGCGATCGTGTACGCGACAGGCACTCAGACCGAGTTTGGTCAGGTTGCCCATTTGACCGCAACGGTCAAGCGAGAACCCAGCACCCTAGAAGTGCAAATCAACAGAGTGGTACATGTCATCACAGCGATCGCCCTTGGCATGGGTGTTTTGGTGTTTCTATTGACAAACTTTTTGGTGGGCATGGGAGCCAAGGAAAGCTTCATTTTTGCGATCGGCATTATTGTGGCGCTTGTCCCAGAAGGACTGCTACCAACGGTGACTCTGGCTCTGGCAATGGGTGTCAAGCGCATGGCAAAGCGCAATGCTTTGGTGCGTCGTCTCTCGGCAGTGGAGACTTTGAGTGCCACAACGGTTATCTGTACAGACAAAACCGGGACGTTGACCAAGAATGAGATGACGGTGCGCCACCTCTGGATTCCAACATCTGAGATTAAAGGCACGGGTGAGATTGAAGTCACGGGAGCGGGCTACGATCCAACTGGAGGAGAGGTGTGCGCGATCCACCAGCAAAAGCCACAGGTGAAGCTGCTATTAACAGGTGCGGCTCTTTGCTCCAATGCTCACCTGAACCATCCATTAGGCTCCAGCCAATGGCAGTCCATCGGCGACCCCACCGAAGCGGCTCTCTTGGTGGCTGCCCTCAAAAGCGGACTGAACCTGGAAGAACTCCAAATTCAGCTTAAAAGAACTCAGGAAGTTCCCTTTGATTCGCGCCGACGGATGATGAGTGTCGTGTTGCAAAGAAGTCTGGACGATGCAGGTTTAGGGTTGGAGTTAGAAGGGCAATCCTCCCCGCTCAAAACCCTAAAGGCTCCCTATCTCATGTTTACGAAGGGATCGCCACTAGATGTGCTGCAACACTGTCAGCAGATCCTGAGAGATGGGCATATAGAAAAATTATCAGAAGCAGAACGGGCAGAGGTGACTGCCGCGAATGATGCGTTTGCAAGGCGAGGGTATCGAGTGCTAGGCGTTGCCACCCAGCAAAGAGAGGAGCAAGAGACGCAAGATGCTGAGCATCTGGAACAAAACCTGATCTTTGTGGGGTTGGTGGCAATGATTGACCCGCCAAGACCAGAAGTGGCGGAGGCGATCGCTCAATGCCATCAAACAGGTATTCGGGTGACGATGGTGACAGGAGACTATGGACTGACCGCAGAAGCGATCGCTCGTCAAATTGGTTTAGTCACTAGCGAAGCCAGAGTGGTGACGGGCGAAGATATGGAACATCTCTCTGATGCTCAACTGCGTCAGATCTTGCAGCAAAAATCTGGGTTAATCTTTGCTCGTGTGGCACCGGAGCAGAAGCTAAGGCTGGTTCAGGCTTACATCGGTATGGGTCATATCGTCGCGGTAACGGGTGATGGCGTCAACGATGCCCCTGCATTAAGAGCCGCCAACATTGGCATTGCGATGGGAATGAGTGGCACAGACGTAGCGCGAGAGGCGGCTGATATCGTGTTAATTGACGATAACTTCGCCACCATCGTTAGCGCAATCGAGCAGGGGCGGGCTGTCTATCAAAATATTCGTAAATTTATCACTTATATTCTGTCCTCCAATATCCCAGAACTGCTCCCTTTTCTAGCGATGGTTTTTCTCAAGATTCCACCCGCTCTAGTCATTCTGCAAATTTTAGCGATCGACCTGGGTACAGATATGTTGCCTGCCCTAGCATTGGGTGCAGAAGAACCAGAGGCAGGCATCTTGCTTCAACCACCTCGCAAAAAGTCAAAACCCTTACTGGATAAATCATTACTGCTGCGTGCCTATTGCTTTTTAGGCTTATTGGAAGGATTGGCAGGGATGACAGCTTTCCTACTGGTCTGGTGGGCGAATGGCTATGGGCTTACCGAGTTGCAAGCGATCAACGCGGCGATTCTGACACGGTCAGCGAGTCCGGCTCAGATGGCAATTTACTATCAAGCCACCACTGTGACGCTGGCGGTGATCGCGGCTTGTCAGACGGGTAATGTCTTTGCTTGTCGCAGTGAACGCACCTCGATTTTTCGCTTGGGCTTTTTTAGCAACCCTTTGATCTGGTTGGGTATTGCGGTGGAGTGGGCGCTAATTTTATTGATTATCTATGTTCCGCCCTTACAAAAAATCTTTGCAGTTGCACCATTATCTCCCTGGCAATGGTTGATGCTAATCTTCTGCCCACCTTTAATCTTGATGGCTGATGAATTCCAAAAGCGAATTATACAGGGGATAATCTAACCCTATCCAGTCCAAGACTTTTCCGCACCACTCAGCGAACTTGCAATAGTGTGACCTAGCTCTAGTATGAAAGCTTTGCCACAGAAGTGTTTGGAGATTACTGACAAAAGCAACGATGTCTTGCGTTTAAATTGCGTGCGAGTTGTATAAGTTTTACTAAAACGTTCGCAAGGCAGAGGTCAGATCCGGAAACTTTGGGGAGTATTTAATGGATGGTGAGAGAAACCTAAGCTGAAATTCGATCGAGACTTAACGAGAGATAAAGCTGCTAAAGATAAGAAGCAAGAAATTTGGCTCTCTGCATAGATAAACTAGAACAAAGGAAACAATCTCATGACACATACACATACGGTTATTGATTCTTTCCCATCTCACGCAGAAGCAGAGAAGGTTGTATTGGAGTTGCAAAAAGAAGGCTTCGATATGCAAAAACTCTCAATCATTGGCAAAGACTACCAAACCACTGAGCATGTGCGCGGGTTTTTAACCTGGAAAGATACAGCCAAAGCCGGAGCCGCAGGCGGCGGTTACTGGGGTAGCTTCGTTGGCGGTTTATTTGGCATTTTGGCAGGGGCTGGCGTGCTGTTTATCCCTGGAATGGCTCCGATCGTGATTGCGGGTCCCGTTGCTGGCGTGCTGGCAGGTTGGTTGGAGGGATCTCTAGTGGGTGGCGCTGGCGTTGCAGCTGTAGGCGGGCTGGCAGGTGCCTTGGGAGGGTTAGGTATTCCGAAGCATGAGGTGCTGAAATACGAGACTCAGATCCAAGCAGGTGAATTCATCATCCTTGTGACAGGTAGCAACGAGGATGTTAGTCAGGCGAAACAGATGTTGGACAAAATCAGCCATAAAGTCAGCACATCGATCGCTGTCTAGGGTTTTGAACTCACAGCTATTGAAACCAAGGAAGCCTTTCATGCAGATTCAAATTTCAAGCTCAGACGTTCAGACAGAAGCTCAGACAGGCGCTCAGACAAACGGCAGTCAACCCATTCTGCATCAGCAGGGTCGAGAAATTCAGCTGTTTAACACACTCCGGAATTTGCCGATTGCGCTTGCCTCTGTTGCCCGTTTGGAGGGCTGTGAACAGCTCAATCAAATTCTGGCAGACAGTATCGTTCTCTACAGCCTCTACAAAAAGCATCATTGGCTGATGCGTGGCAACACGTTTTATCAATTGCATCTTTTGCTGGACAAACATGCAGGTGAGCAGCTAAAGCTGATCGATTCGCTAGGTGAGCGAGTGCAGACCCTGGGCGGCGTGGCGATCGCAGACCCACGCCATGTGGCAGAAGTGACGAGGATTGCGCGTCCTCCCAATGGTGTGGAAGAAGTGCCCGTCATGCTGTCGCGCTTGCTAGAGGCACATGAGTTGATCCTGCGTGAAGTCCGAGAGGGAATCGCCCAAACGGCTGCCAACCAAGATGCCGGAACAAGCGATTTGTTGACGAGTGAAGTGCTGCGCACAAATGAATCGCAGGTCTGGTTTCTAGCCGAACACCTGGTTGATACACCGCTCGTTCGCAGTTAAATTTCTGCCTATTACATTAACTCAGAAGGAGAACAAATATGCCGAAGATTGTGGCTGAAGGCAAGACTTTTGAAGTTGCCGAAGGAGCGAACCTACGAGAAGCACTGCTTGACCAAAACCTTGATCTCTATAGTGCGGGAGCGAAAGTTTTTAACTGTCATGGACATGGAGTATGTGGCACCTGCTTGGTTCAAGTTGAGGGTTTAGTTTCAGAACCCACCAAACTCGAAACCGCTCGGATGGCTTTTCCGCCTCATTCTACCCACAAAGCTCGGCGGCTGTCCTGCCAGGTTAAGGTTCTAGGTGATGTGCGCGTTACTCGATTCGATGGTTACTTTGGGGATGGCGAATTTTCCCTCTGGACACCCGAAAAGAAAATAGAAACTCCAGCGATCGCCTCATAGCAAGTTCTCTACACCATTTTTACAAGGAGTTACATGGTATTGAACGCGCAACTCCCTGATACCATGCTGGAGGCAATTCGGTTATAGCTTCGTTGCCTTTGCAACAACCGAAGGACAAGACAGAGAGCTACAGTTTAAAGTCTTGTTTATAAACGCTCCTTAATCAAAGCGTTTAAATGAGTTTCACTCTCAATGAATCTACAAAAGTCTCAGTTTTGGAGCTTGTCCACGGATCAGGTGCTACAGCAAACGCACTCGACGATCGCAGGGTTAAGCCATCAAGACGTACAACAGCGCCTGCGCGAGTCCAGCGCAAACAGCCTCAAACAAACACACAAATCGAGTGCATGGATACTGTTGCTCAATCAGTTCAAGAGTCCGATTATCTTGATTCTGATCATTGCTGCCGTGCTGTCGATTTTTCTTCAAGATGCGGCATCTGCCATCATCATTCTGGCGATCGTTCTCATCAGTGGGCTGTTGGGGTTTTGGCAAGAGAGAGGAGCCTCGGATGCCGTCGAAAAACTGTTGGCATTGGTGCAAGTCAAAGCCACGGTTTTGAGAGAAGGTCAAGCTCAAGACATTCCCAACGAGGAAGTCGTTCCAGGTGACATTGTAGTACTGAGCGCAGGAAAAAATATTCCCGGTGACTGCCTCGTTTTAGAATCAAAAGATCTGACGGTGGATGAAGCTGCGCTGACTGGAGAAACCTATCCGGTTGACAAACTTAGCGGCATATTGCCTACCGAGACTGGGCTTAGCCAACGCACCAATTCTCTCTATCTAGGCACCCATGTCATTAGCGGCACTGCAAAAGCAGTCGTCGTTCGTACCGGAAAAGAAACTGAATTTGGCAAAGTCTCAGAACGCCTGAAGCTCAGACCACCCGAAACAGAGTTTGAACGGGGACTGAGCCAGTTTGGCTACTTTCTTATGGAAGTAACGCTAATTTTGGTGGTTCTCATCTTTGTCGTCAACGTTTACCTCGATCGCCCCGTTCTGGAATCCTTTCTGTTTTCTCTGGCGCTGGCGGTTGGCTTGACCCCTCAGCTCTTGCCCGCGATCGTCAGCGTCAACCTGGCGCGAGGTGCCAAGAAAATGGCGACTAAGCAGGTGATTGTCAAGCGCTTATCGGCGATCGAGAACTTTGGCAGCATGAATGTGTTCTGCACCGATAAGACCGGAACGCTGACGGAAGGACAGGTAAAAATTCACTCTGCGGTTGATGTAGAGGGGAAAGATAGCGTTAGCGGAGACTCGATGCAGGCGAATCGGGTTCTGCTTTACGCTTACCTAAACGCCGCCTCTGAGTCGGGTTATGTAAATCCGATCGATAGTGCAATCCGCGCTTATAAAACATTCGATATTTCTAGTTATCAGAAGCTAGATGAAGTACCCTACGACTTTAACCGCAAGCGTCTCAGCATTCTGTTCAAGACAAAGCGTACGCATCTGATTGTTACTAAAGGCGCATTTAAAAATGTTCTAGATGTTTGCTCAACCGTTGAGATAGCTGAGGGAAAAAAGATCGACATTGCAGACAGGCGACAACGACTCCATCAGCAAGCTGAAGACTTAGGCAGTAAGGGTTTGCGAATCTTAGGTGTGGCTTATCGCAACCTCATTAGCGTAACCCCTCAGAATCAGCATCAAGATTCCTTCAGCAAAGAAGATGAAGCAAACATGACCTTTCTAGGCTACCTAGCGCTCTTCGATCCGCCCAAAGCAGGCATTGGTGACACCCTCAAAGAATTGGAACTGTTGGGAATCACCCCAAAGATGATCACCGGAGACAGCAAGGCGGTGGCGATAAGTATCATTCAGCAGGTCGGACTGCCTAAACCCAAAGTTTTGACAGGCTCTGAGCTAGACAAGCTCAGTGATGAAGCCTTAATGCATCACGTTCAACAGATCAATGTCTTTGCGGAGGTAGAGCCAAATCAAAAAGAGCGGATTATCATCGCTCTTAAAAAAGCGGGAAATGTCGTGGGATATCTGGGAGACGGCATTAACGATGCCTCTGCGCTCCATGCTGCTGATGTTGGCATCTCAGTCGAGAGCGCCGTCGATGTCGCCAAGGAAGCCGCTGACATTGTATTGATGCAAAAGGATTTGAACGTCCTCGTCGAAGGTGTAAAGGAAGGACGGATTACCTTTGCCAATACCTTAAAGTATGTGTTTATGGCAACGAGCGCCAACTTCGGCAATATGTTTAGCATGGCGGGAATTTCGCTGTTTCTGTCCTTTTTGCCGCTTCTGCCTAGTCAGATTTTGCTGACGAACCTGCTCACCGATTTCCCAGAATTGACGATCGCCACCGATCGCGTAGACCGAGAACAGGTCAGCCAACCCCGCCGCTGGGATATTCGCTTTATCCGCAAATTCATGTTGGTGTTTGGGTTGCTCAGCTCAGTGTTTGATTACCTCACCTTCGGAGTCTTGCTGCTTCTGCTACAGGCTGACCCAGCACAATTTAGAACCGGATGGTTCATGGAGTCCGTGATTTCTGCATCCATGATTGTGCTGTCCATTCGCACGCACAAGTCCATTCTTCACAGTAAGCCTAGTCGCTCTTTGCTCTTATCTACGATGGCGATCGCCGTTGTCACGCTTGTCCTGCCCTATACGCCGCTTGCGGATCTGCTGGGATTTCAAGCCTTACCCATTGAGTTCCTTTTGGTGCTAGCAGCCATTGTCGGACTCTATATTTTCTGTGCAGAAAACGTGAAACGAGTGTTCTATCAGCACGTCCGGTCTTAATAACCGCTTACCCTCATAGCTCAAACATCTTATGGATAGAAGAAAATTCATCGGCATTGCAGGTGGAACGACAGTTGCAGCTGGGACAACCGCTTATCTGCTGAGCGATAAAGGTAATCTTTCAAGAGCGGATATAAAGCCAGTAGATAGCAACAGCGAAATGCTCAAGCCAGATGAAAAAGAGATTTTGTTTCTCGCCTCGCTTGCGCCAAGTGGTCACAACACGCAACCGTGGTTTATCCAATATCTCGAACCTTATCACTGGATTGTCGGCAACGATAAAAGTAAGTGGCTACCTGCCGTTGACCCAACTCAGAGAGAAACAATTTTATCGATCGGCGCTTTCATCCAAAACCTGGAATATGCTGCGGGCACTCTTAGCTATGTTTGCGATTGGACTTTACTCGCTACGACCAATCAGGGTGATCGGGTGATGGAAGTAAAGCTAATCAAAGAAAAGTCAAAAAATGCTTTTGACATCGCAAAAATTAAAAGCCGTCGCACAGTTCGCTCTAATTTTTTAAGTGATGTGCTGAAAAAAGAAGATACGGCATATTTAGTTAATTCAGAACCAGCGTTTATTCATTATCTGCCTGTCACTAGCCAAGAAAGTCAATTCATTAATGAACAAACGATCGAAGCTAACCGTATCCAAGCTTATCGTGATCCAGCTCAGCAAGAGTTAGCCGACTGGATTAGATTCTCTAGTCGAGAGGCTGATAAACATCGGGACGGGCTGACAACGGCAAGTATGGAAATAGAAGGAATTTCTGGCTGGGTAGTACGAAATTCTTATAGCAAAGACAATGTGATGAAAAAGGATTTCCGAGATCGAGGCATTGAACAGATTAGGCAGGAAGTGTCGGAATCAGCAGGTTGGTTTCTCATTACCAGCAAGGATGGCTCAGTAGCGACACTGCTGGAAACAGGCAGACGGATGCAACGGCTTTTCCTGAAGGTGCGGGAGAGAAATATCGCTATTCATCCGATGACCCAGATCCTGGAAGAAGCCTCAACGCAGCAAACGCTAAATCAAGCGATTGGGATGAATGAGACTGTTCAATTTATTTTGCGTACAGGCTACGTAAAGGATTATCCGCCACCTGTATCTCTCCGCCGTTCTGTTGATTGGTTTCTACGGCAATGATGGGAACAAAAGATCAGCAAGGCACAGAGTCAGTGATTTATGAAGATTCAATGTTATTAAATTGCCTCTAACGCGTTATCCAATCTAAATCAGGAAACTTAGCTCAAAAAATCTATCATGTTCAAAAATTTCCTCTCAACAATGCTACTCGGATTTGCCTTATTGATTTGCTTCTTTTTTGGAGCTGGACAACCCTCAATGGATGCTGCTCTTTCTCCTGCACTCATGACTGGGTTCAGGCTTGCGGCAGTGACTGAAATCTCACCAAATGTAGCATTGGAACTCGATCAGTTTCTCACATCAATTCCAGCAGGCTACTACACGATCGCCAGTGTCGAAGGGTTGAAAAACCAGTTAAGAATGTCTCCAACCCTGTTGGTAGATGTGCGAGAGCAATCTGAGTATCAATCTGGGCACATCCCTAACGCAATTAACATTCCGCTCCAAACATTGGCACACAGGCTGGATCAAGTTCCGCACGATCGCCCTGTAGTACTGTACTGCTCCTCCGGTTATCGATCGGCAATGGGAGTGATGACCTTACACCTGCTGGGCTATGACAGTGTGCAGGGCTTTCCGCCTAGCTTTGGAGCTTGGAAAGCCGCAGGAGAAGCGATCGCCTCCAGTTGATGCGGCACAATCATTCAAATTCAAAACCCTTCACTTTGAAATTGCCAGAAATTTAACGTTATGAGGACTTTTGCAATGAACTCTATCCGGTTTAACAGATTTAAAATTCGCCCGATGCGCTGGCTGCTGGCTGGTTGGCTCTGCACTTTGCTCGTTGTTTGCAGTCCCTTGACCGCTTTTGCGACTGTGACGCAAATTGAAGAATATCAAGGGCAGATGCTCTACCAATCCCGGCAAACCCTGCGAGATCAGAACGGAAATTCCTGGCAGGTAATTGCTTTCAAACGTATCCATCCTGAGGGGAGTGCTGTTGTCTCTCTGCGATTAATCGGCTTTGCTAATGGGGTGGAATTTGACCACACTCAACCGCTGACCCTGACAACATCGATGGGGGAAACGTTGACCGCTAGGGATATTTCTAGCGAAATTTCTCAAGACACACCAACTCCAGCAAATGTTGGAGAGTATGACATTGAGTCTGTCCTCACACAGTTGCAGTCTGAAATTCCCCTTTACTTAACGCTACCGATGGTCACTGGCTCTGTAATCAAGTTGCAAATTCCATCCACGGCGATTCAAGAGTGGCAAACAATTTCTGCGCGTTGACTAACCCAAAAAATCAGACGGATAATTCTTTAACTCTCCACGTTAGTTAAAGAATTACCCATCGCCAGTTTCGCTACACCGACCCATTGATTAGTTTATTCGTTCGTAAAAAACTGTCTACAATTAAGTTTTCTCTTGCTGTGAAGTTCTAATAGATAAATTAAAAATCCATCATGAACAAGCTAAAGCTTTCTGGTGTATTACTCTTTCTGGCTGGCTCGTTTGCCTTAATGGGCATCATCACTGCCGAAGTCTTCTATCCGTCTGGCTACACAACTTTTAATAGTGAAATCAGTGATCTGGGTGCAACAAAACCGCCCAACAGTCTAATCTATCAACCATCCGCCAGCATTTTTAATATCACTATGTTGCTATCCGGCTTGATGGTTTTGACGGCGGCATTGTTTCAGCATAGATATTTCAAAAAACTACTTTTCACTATTCCGCTTGGTCTGTTTAGTTTGGGTTTAGTGGGCATTGGAGTTTTTTCGCCAGAAAAAACTCCTTATCACGGAATATTCTCTTTGCTCACTTTTATATCGGGTGGAGTATCAGCGATTATGTCTTTTAAAGTTGTTTCTGCTCCGTTTAAATTTATTGGAATTGTCTTTGGAGCTATCTCACTATTCACATGGTGTGCCGTTGTGTTTGCCCCTAATATGATTGTTCCTTTTATTGGCTTGGGCGGCACAGAAAGATGGCTTGTTTATCCGATTGTGCTATGGATAACAGGTTTGGGCGGTTATCTGATGAATCTAACAACAAAAACCTTGGCGATCAATGATAGAGAGGATGCTTACCGCGAACAACGGGGCATTTGAAAAGTTATCAGCCGTCAGTTTCACTACGCCGACCCATTGATTGGTTTAGACGGGAATAATAGGAAATTTGTCATGAGTCACCTCATTCGTACTTTTTTCAATGCCATGAGAGATAGTCGATGTTCTTATCGTTCACGAGGATGAAATTATGAAATGGCAACAAGTAATTCTGGCTTTTACAGCCACCATTTGCATGATATTTGCAGGCAATGCTCTAGCGCAGACTGATATTAATATCAATAATGCTAACCTCATTCGTTTTGGTGGCAGTGTAACCGTACCAGAGAACCAAGTGGTTGAGAATGCTCTTGCTTTTGGCGGGAATGTTACGGTATCCCCCAATGCCAGAGTTGTGGACACTGCGATCTCGTTTGGCGGAGATGTCATCCTGCAAAAAGGAGCGCGGGTAGAGGGTGATACTTACTCCTTTGGCGGCAAAATTGTACAGGAATCCGGTGCGATCGTGAGTGGCGAGAAAGCTACATTTAGCGATCGTCATGGCATGATGTATGGCTCCGACAGAGGTCGAAGTAGCTTCTTCGCCCAGTATTTTCTCAGCGCTATTTTTAGAATCAGTGCCGCCGCAGTAGCAGCGATTCTCGGATTAATTATTTTGCATACCAGCCCGCAGTTCTTACAGAACTTGGCTACAAAATTGCGTCAACACTCCGGTTCAACTGCTCTATGGGGGGCCGGGGCGATCGTTGCCATTATCTTTGTCAGTGTGTTTCTGGCGATTACACTTATTGGCATTCCTCTGCTTCCACTACTGATCCTGACTGCGATCGTCACTTCTCTAGTTGGGTCATTAGGCGTAGCACTTTTTGTCGGTGAGTGCCTAATTCGTAAGGGCGATTGGTCGTTACAGCATCGTTTTTTAGTGGGTTTAGCGATCCTGACAGTTCTATCACTCCTTCCATTCTTTGGAGGGCTAGTCGTTTTTCTAGTCAATTTGTTTGGCTTGGGTGTCATCTTGCTGTGGAAATTTGGTAGAGAGAAACCTCGAATAGTTACCGAGTGAATAGGGCAGCATAATATTCGTCATTATGATCCCCAACCCATATCTGAAGGTGAATCAGCTATCTAAACTGAAAATCGTGAGGGCGATTCTCCAGAGAGGCTATGCCAACGCGCTGACATCGCTGCGAATTCTGGTATTTATCTTGATGTTTCTGGCAATTCTGCCCGTAGCATTGTTGCCCATTAGCGCCAGCGTTCCCCCATCGATTGTGATTTTATTTGCAATGGCAGAGGTCGCTCTGTTGGTGGCGGTGTTTCGGCTTGGCTTTGCCGTGCGCGTGATGCTTGCCGAGCTTACAGGGTTTGTGGCAATCGCCCTCCTCGCCATTGTCGCCTCGCAACTTTTTGCATCCACACCCCCCATTCTTGATGCGATCGGCAAACCCCTGCCCCACAGCATTGCTGTACTGGAAACAGTGCAACTCGGCGGCTCCGAGGAATGGATCACGATTCGCGGCAAGGATTCGCGCAATCCAGTATTGCTCTTTCTGGCTGGCGGTCCCGGTGGTAGCCAACTCGTACTTGAGCAGCGCGCTCTCCCTGGACTGGAAGATCACTTTGTTGTCGTCAACTGGGATCAGCCAGGAGCAGGAAAATCGTTCAATGCGATCGACCATGCCAAGTTAACCCCCGATCGCTACATCAACGATACCCACGAATTGGTCTTGCACCTGTGCCAACGCTTTGGCAAAGAAAAAATCTATCTGTCAGGACAGTCGTGGGGCAGCGCCCTGGGCATTATGGTGGTGCAACGTTACCCAGGCTTGTTTCATGCGTTTATCGGTACGGGTCAGGTGGTGGCGTTTCTGGAGAACGAGCTGATCCGCTATGATTTGGCGCTGCATTTGGCACAAGAACGTGGAGACCAGCAGCAAGTGGAAAGACTCAAGCAGCAGGGATCACCGCCCTATTACGGCAATGATGTCTTGCCCAAGATGCTGACTTACCTCAATGATCTGAACAAGTATAGGAATGAGCATCAGAATTCTGCGATCGCCAAACCTAAGTCCAACATATTGTTTGACCTGCTTACGAGTTCCGAGTATGGCCTGTACGACAAGGTGAATTTGTCCCGAGGAGAACTGCAAACGGTAGGCGTTGTCTTTCCGCAACTGTGGGGTGTGGATTTTCGCAAGCAGGCAACGCGCCTCAAAGTACCCGTCTACTTTTTAATTGGTCGCCACGATGCCACCACGTCGCCGAAGCTGACCGAAGAGTATTTTAATCTCTTGACTGCACCCCACAAAGAATTGATTTGGTTTGAACATTCAGGTCACGGTCCTTGGATGAATGAGTCAGCCAAATTCATTGATGTGATGGTGAACAGGGTTCTGACGTACATTCCAGACGCACTATGAAGTTTCGTGATTCACCAGAGATTCAATGCGGACGTTATTCAATCGAAAACTCTTATTGGAAGAATCTTATGCTTCAAATTCAACTTCGTCAGTGGGCGAAACCTTACCTTATCCGAGCCTTTGTTGGTCTAGCCTATCTCCTCTCTTGGGGCATATGGCTGCCCACTTCATCGGCGACAGTGGTGAGTCCACCAACGCAAACACCTCAGATTACAACTGCCACACTAGCTCTCCCGGACATCGTTTCCCAAGCTGACACCTACCTGAGCAAGCTGACTAAAGCGAGACTCTTTAGCGGGTCAGTACTGATTGCGCGAAACGGCAAAGTTCTAGTCAGAACGGGTTATGGCGAGGCAGACCACGAAAAACATGTGGTGAATACGGCACAAACAAAATTTCGTATCGGCTCACTAACGAAGCAGTTCACGGCGATGGCGATCCTCATCTTGCAGGCACAAGGCGAACTCAATGTTCACGATCGCATCTGCACTTACCTTTCAGAATGTCCTGCCACATGGCAGAAGATCACTATTCATCAGCTCTTGACCCACACCTCTGGCATCCCAGATTTCACCCGGTTTCCAGACTACCTGACCACCCAAGGATCGCCGTCGTCGCCCACCCAAACGATCGCACGGTTCAAAGAGAAACCGCTGGATTTCCAGCCGGGGGAAAAGTTTAGCTACAGCAACTCTGGCTATGTTGTGCTGGGTGCCATCATTGAGCAGGCATCCGGCGCGACCTATGAGGCATTCCTTAGAGAGAATATTTTTGTCCCGTTGCAAATGCTGGACACGGGCTACGACCATAACAACGGCGACCTTGCAGTCGGATATCGTGATCAGGCGAACTTGGCTGATTTCGTCGATATGTCGATTCCCTACGCTGCTGGCGGATTGTACTCTACTGTGGAAGACCTTTACCGTTGGGATCAGGCGTTGTACACCGAAAAACTTATACCCAAAACCTTGCTTGACATGATGTTCACTCCTTTTGCTCTGACATCTGATCAAAGCGGACTCCGTTATGGCTATGGCTATGGTTGGGGCATCGGCGAGGAAGATGATCACCCAATAATCAGTCACGAAGGAGGGATTAACGGCTTTCATAGCGTTATTGCCCGCTACCCCAATGACAAAGTCGTCATCATTATCTTAGGCAATCGGCAAGATATGGATCTGTTTGAAATACGTACACAGCTCGCCAAGATAGTCTTTGAGGAGAAATGAAAAGTAAAACCAAATTGACGCTGATTAAAAGCATTCACACGTTGATCTGGATATTCTTCAATTTCGTGATTTTCTATATGCTGTATGCAGCGATCGCCCACAAGCTCGATATCTGGCTCTGGATCGGGTATGGATTTGTATTTCTAGAAGGACTGATCTTACTCGCCTTCAAATCCCACTGCCCCTTAAATTTATTGGCTCGAAAATACTCAAATTCCACGAAGGATAATTTTGATATTTATCTTCCCAGTTGGCTAGCTAAATACACGAAGTTAATTTACACCACGATTTTCGCAATCATTATTATTATCACCCTCTATCAAATTCTGAATTAACAAACATAGGTCAGTACCATGTGGATTCAATGGATTGCAATTGTTAGTGTTTTAATCATTGTCTGTCTTGGGTTGGCTGTCCTTTATGGTCGCTATCGCTGGCAGTTAGATACTGATCGGTTACGCACCCAATTAACAGGTGGACGGCGAACCATTCAGCCAAAAATTTACGATCCAAAAGATCTTGAAGGTTTGCCAACCCCAGTGCAGCGCTTCTTTCAGACAGTACTCAAGGACGGACAACCGATCGTGGCTGCGGTCAAGATCTCCCAGCAAGGACAGTTCAACATGAGTGAAACTGAAGATAAGTGGAGTCCGTTTACTGCCACTCAACTTGTAATCACTCAACGTTTGGGTTTTGATTGGGATGCACGTATCCAGATAGCTCCAGGGCTGAATGCCTTTGTCCATGATACCTATCTGTTAGGGGAAGGTAGCTTACACGCATCGTTACTCGGTCTTTTCACCGTTGCAAAGATGAGCGGTACGTCTGAAAACAATCAAGGTGAATTATTGCGGTTCTTTGCTGAGGCTCTTTGGTATCCTACTGCACTATTGCCCAGTCAGGGTGTGTGCTGGGAAGCAATGAATGACACCTCTGCCCGCGCTACTCTAATCGATGGTTCAACCACTGTTTCTGTCGTGTTTCAGTTTAATGCTGAAGGGACGATCGCCACTATGCGAGCTGAAGCTCGTTATCGCGACAAGCTGACTGCGATGCCTTGGAGCGGTCGATTCTGGGAGTATGCAGTTCGCGATGGGATGCTGATTCCTTTAGCAGGCGAGGTGGGATGGGAGTATCCAGAAGGCACTCGACTCTATTTCAAAGGAAGAACAACAGAGATTAACTATGAGTTCGCGTCGTGAATGCTGAAGATCGCCCACTACAGAACTAAGCCGCCATTGAGAGATGATTAATGCCAACCGCAACAGATTTTAAGGACTATTACGCCATCCTAGGAGTCAGCAAAACGGCAACTCCTGAAGAAATTAAGCGAGCTTACCGCAAGCTTGCCCGCAAGTATCATCCTGACCTCAATCCTGGAGATCAAGACGCAGAGGCAAAGTTCAAAGATCTGAACGAAGCCAACGAGGTACTCTTTGATCCAGAGAAACGACAGAAGTACGATCGCTTTGGTCAGCACTGGAACAGCTACGCTGAAGCGCCGACCCCTAGTGAAACAAATGCTGCAACGGACAACTTCGATCAGTACAGCGATTTTGATGCCTTTGTCAACGATCTGCTGGGTCGATCGCGACGTAGAACCCACACGAATAGCGGCTTTGATGGCAACGGATTTCGTTCTCAAGCGCCTGCCCCCGACACCGAAGCGGCGATAGCTCTCACCTTTGCTGAAGCGTTTCACGGTGTTCAAAAGCGGCTGCAACTCGATGACGAAACAATCAACGTCCGCGTTCCCGCAGGCGCAAAACCCGGCAGCCGCATTCGGATTAAGGGCAAAGGTCGTCCGAACCCATTCTCTCAGCAGCGCGGCGATTTATATCTGACGATCGAGGTGTTGCCACATTCCTTCTGGCGATTTGAGGGCGATGATCTCGTTTGCGACGTGCCCATTCGTCCCGATGAGGCGGTTTTAGGGGCACAAATCAAAGTGCCGACACCGGATGGCAGCGTGACGATGAAAGTCCCTAAAGGGGCGCGATCGGGTCAATCGCTGAGACTGCGCGGCAAAGGTTGGGCATTGCCAAAAGGGGGGCGAGGTGACTTATTTGCCAAACTTCAGATGGTCACGCCGCAAGATCTCAGTGCGATCGAGCAAGAATGTTACGAAAACATTCAGGCAAATACAAGCTTCAACCCGCGTGCCCAGTTAGAGGAGATTACATTATGAGCTTCAGTCTTTCAACAACCGTGGTTTCCCCCGAAGGTGAACAGCTTTACACTTTTGAACATGCTGCATTGATAACTGAGACTTCGATTACAGTTGTGCAGGTTTACGTTGAGTTGGGCGTGATCGAAGCGATCGGCGACCTATTGCATTCCCGTGAAATTGCTCGAATTGCCCAGATTCAGCGGTTGCGTCAAGATTTGGGGCTGAACTTAGTCGGAGCTGCAATGGTGCTAGATATGGCTCAGGAAATTGCTCAGCTCCGAGCACAGCTTAAGGTTTATCAATCTCATCAGCCCAACGCGGGATGAGGTATCCAAACCCGCCGGAAAGCCCGACGTTAGATTCTCATTCTGAGCGGCTATGCCAACAAGAGCGTAGCGCATGCTGCAACAGTGGGAAGATTGGCTAGAAACACCGATGCTAGTGCTGGGTTTTGCCTGGTTAGGACTGTTTATCGTTGAGCTAGTTGGGGGACTGAATCCTCTACTTGCAGCGATCGGTGCCCTCATTTGGATCGTCTTCATCATAGATTTTGGCATCAAGTTTCTCCTTGCTCCTCGCAGAGTTTTCTATCTCCGGCATCATTGGTTGACCGCTTTTTCACTGTTTGTTCCAGCGCTGCGAACCCTTCGGATTCTGCAAGTCATACGACCTTTGCGATCCATTCATGCGGTTCGAGGATTGCAGCTACTGCAAGTGATGACCCGAACCAATAGACATCTTCAAAAATACTGTTGCCCTCAACGTAAGGGTTTCAGAAGTTTGTAGTCTTACATACAATTCGTTACTCAACGTAAGTATGAGGGTTTCAGGCTTCTTTAGTTGAGAATAGAGTCAATAAGCTTAAAATCGAAAACCACTCAATCGCTGAAACTCTTGTGTAGCAGTCTTTTTTATTCTTGAAGATATCTAATAAAGGAATGCGAGTTCTAGCTGCCAGTATGGGGCGGCGAGGGTTTGGCTATGTGGTGGGAGCAACCGCGATCGTCACTCTTCTTGAAGCGGCTGGGATGTACGTATTTGAACACAAACTCTCTGTTGGCACGGCTGGCATCACTGACTACGGCGCTGCGCTATGGTGGACGGCAATGATGAACACAGGAGGGGTCTGACTACTTCCCAAAGACGGTGGAAGGACGGGTGCTATGTTTTTTGCTAGTGCTATAGGCCGTTGCAATCTGTGGGTATGTGACGGCCCATAGCGCTAGCAACATTCTTTATGGGTCAGGATGCTGGAAGTGATGACGCAGAACTAGCGGGGGCGAAATCCATTCAAGCCCTACAGGCAGAAATTACCGCCCTGCAAACTGAGATTCAAACTTTAGCACAACAAGAAGTAAATCTATGACCCGTACATTTTAATTACGTTTTGTATGGTACTTAATCAATTTATTCAAGAAATCAAACACTCGCCTGTCACAGTAACAATAAAAGCAATAGTAATAGTAGCAACAGTAAATGCCTAAATAAATCTAGTCAAAAAGGAAATGTCGATGGAAACCAGAGTAGGTTGTGGATTGACCATAGAAAAGCTTTAGGTAGCAAAAGAATCTTTCTTCAAGATGTGGCATCTGCCATTATTTTAGCGATCGTCCTCATCAGTAGTCTACTAGGATTTTTGGCAAGAGCGAGGAGTCTTGAATGCAGTTGAAAAGCTGTTGGCACTCGTGCAAGTTAAAGCCACTGTTTTGAGGGACAGTCAACCTCAAGAAATCCTTAATGAGGAAGTCGTTACAGGCAATTGCCTCGTTTTAGAATCAAAAGATCTGTTAGTGACCGAAGCCGCACTAACGGGAGAAACCTATCTAGTTGACAAGCTCAGTGGCGTATTGCTTACAGATGCTGGACTTAGCCAACACCCAATTCCCTCTATCTGTTATGTCAATATGCCCAATCTTGACTATGCTCACTTCAATGACAAGAAAAACATGATAAATATGAAAACTCGTATACTTCAAACACCCACTTAAACATCATTTCAAACATCCTTATTTCATCTGCTTAAAACCAGAAAATGATGGCTTAGCTATTACATAAAGGACACATGTGACAGCTAAGTCTCCTTTAAAGACCTCTCCTCAGTGCATCGACTCAGCCATTTGAACTACTCTTAAATCAAAAATCAACATCATGGTAGCTACTCCTCCAAAACCAACCCTTGATACCTCAATTAGTGCATTTGGTACAGCCCGATCTACCGTTGAGGGCGCGCCCCTTAGCGCTGAAGAATTGCGGAAGGTACATGCCTACTGGCGTGCCTGTAATTACTTGGCGATCGGCATGATTTACCTGCGAGACAATCCCCTACTGCGATTGCCTCTCAAGGTTGAACAGATCAAGCATCGCATATTGGGACATTGGGGCACTAGCCCTGGCTTAAGCTTTGTCTACACGCACCTAAATCGGCTGATCAAACAGAAAGATCTCAATATGATCTTCTTGGCAGGACCGGGGCATGGGGCACCGGGCGTTTTGGGACCTTGCTACTTAGAAGGAACTTATTCCGAGGTCTATCCCGACAAGAGCGAGGATGAGAAAGGATTGCAAAGATTCTTCAAGCAATTCTCTTTTCCTGGCGGCATTGGTAGTCACTGTACGCCCGAAACTCCCGGTTCTATCAATGAAGGAGGGGAGCTGGGCTATAGCCTCTCCCACGCCTACGGAGCCGCTTACGACAATCCAGACCTAATCGTTGCCGTGATGGTCGGGGATGGTGAATCTGAAACGGGTCCCCTGGCAACGGCATGGCACTCCAACAAATTTATTAACCCCATCCGCGATGGCGCAGTGTTGCCCATTCTACACCTGAACGGCTACAAAATTAACAACCCGACCCTCCTAGCTCGTGTAACTCATCAAGAGCTAGAAGACTTGTTTCGAGGCTATGGCTATACGCCTTACTTCGTGGAAGGGTCTGATCCTGAAACAATGCACCAGGCGATCGCGGCGACCCTGGATCACTGCGTTGAAGAAATTAAGCAAATTCAGGTATCTGCTCGCAGTACAGGTGTGGCAAAGCGTGCCCGCTGGCCGATGATCGTTCTGCGTAGCCCCAAAGGCTGGACCTGCCCCAAAGAAATAGACGGGCATAAAATGGAGGGATTCTGGCGCGCTCACCAAGTGCCAATGGCAGACGTAGCGACCAATGAGGGTCATTTCCAGGTTTTAGAACAGTGGATGCGGAGCTACAAACCTGAAGAACTTTTTGATGTCAATGGCAGGCTAATTTCTGAATTAAAGGATCTGGCACCCAAGGGCAATCGCCGTATGAGCGCCAATCCTATTGCGAACGGAGGGATGGTGCGTAAAGCGCTACGGATGCCAGACTTCCGCCAGTACGGGGTCAAAGTCATCTCTCCCGGTGCTATCGAAGTTGAAAACACTAAGCCCTTAGGCGTTTTCCTGCGGGACATCATGAAAATGAACATGGACAACTTCCGCGTGTTTGGGCCTGATGAAAATACCTCGAATAAGCTCACCGCGATCTACGAAGTCAGTAAAAAACTATGGATGGCAGAATACTTCCCTGAGGATCAGGACGGTGGCGAACTGGCGATCGACGGTCGGGTAATGGAAATGTTGAGTGAACACACGCTGGAAGGCTGGCTAGAAGGGTATGTGCTGACTGGACGACACGGCTTTTTCTCCACCTACGAATCCTTTGTCCACATCATTGACTCAATGATTAACCAGCATTGCAAATGGCTGGAGATTTCTCAGCATATTCCCTGGCGGGCTGCTGTTTCTTCGGTCAATCTGCTGATCACCTCTACGGTATGGCGGCAGGATCACAACGGGTTTACCCACCAAGATCCGGGATTTCTCGATGTGGTACTCAATAAGAGTCCAGACGTAACTCGGATCTATCTCCCCCCTGATGTAAACAGTCTGCTATCGGTTGCAGACCACTGTTTACAGAGCGTGGACTATGTCAACGTGATTGTGTGTGATAAGCAGCTCCACCTGCAATATATGGACATGAATACTGCGATCAAGCACTGCACGAAGGGCTTAGGCATCTGGGATTGGGCAAGCACCGATCGCGGCAGTGAGCCAGATGTGGTTGTAGCCTGTGCTGGCGATACTCCAACTCTGGAAGCTCTAGCAGCAACGGTCATGCTGCGGGAGAATTTTCCCAATCTCAAACTCCGATTCATCAACGTCGTTGACTTGTTCAAGCTACAGCCGGATACAGAGCATCCGCACGGTTTGTCCGATCGTGACTTCGACAGTCTATTTACCCTTGATAAGCCCATTATCTTCAATTTCCACGGCTATCCTTGGCTTGTTCACAGGCTCACCTATCGGCGCAACAACCATCACAATTTACACGTTCGCGGCTACAAGGAGAAAGGCAACATCAACACGCCGCTAGAGCTTGCGATTAACAACCAGATCGATCGATTTAGCATTGCGATCGACGTGATTGATCGGGTTCCCCAGCTCCAGGTTGCAGGTGCTCACGCCAAAGAGAAGTTCAGAAACCAGCAGATTGACTGTGTTAATTACGCGCATGAACAGGGCATTGATATGCCAGAAATTCTGAACTGGATATGGACTGGTGCTTGAGCGTCATAGACAAGTTAAACATGTGACGGAATATCTTGCTCTATCACATGCCTCATTTATTACAATACAGCCCAAATAGGAGATTAGTATGGTTCACGCTTATGCAGCCAAAACAGTAAGTGGAACGATGATTCACGCTTATGCAGCTAAAACAGCAGGCGAAATGCTAAAGCCATTTGACTACGATCCAGGAGTGCTGAAAGACGAAGAAGTAGAAATCAAGGTTGAGTACTGCGGGATTTGCTACAGCGACCTCAGTATGTTGAAGAATGACTGGGGTATTAGCCAATATCCCCTCGTGCCAGGTCATGAAGTTGTGGGAACCATTACCGCTGTTGGTGATCGCGTCACAACCGTCGCAATTGGACAGCGAGTCGGGTTAGGTTGGTTTTCCCATTCTTGTCTGCACTGCGAGTGGTGCATGTCCGGTAATCAGAATTTGTGTCTAACAGCAGAGCAAACGATCGTCGGGCGGTATGGCGGCTTTGCTGATAAGGTGCGCGCTCATGCAGAATGGGTCACTCCTCTACCAGCAGGGATTGACCCAGCAAAGGTCGGTCCATTGTTCTGCGGTGGTCTTACCGTGTTTAATCCGCTGGTTCAGTTTGATGTGAAACCCACTGACCGCGTTGCTGTGATTGGCATTGGGGGTCTTGGACATATCGCCCTCCAGTTTCTCCGAGCTTGGGGATGTGATGTCACTGCTTTTTCAACGCATCCGGACAAAGAAACTGAAGCCCGTGAATTGGGAGCCGCTCACTTTGTTAACTCTCGTGATGCTAAAGCGATAGAAGCTGTTACCAACTCGTTTGATTTCATTCTCTCGACCGTGAATGCAGATCTGGATTGGGGACTATACATCAACGCGCTACGTCCCAAAGGACGATTACACTTTGTTGGAGTCACGCCGAGTGCCGTTCAAGCGAATGCTTTTCCCTTAATTTTTGGGCAAAAATCCTTGTCTGGCACACCGCTTGGTAGTCCCACAACAATCGCTAGAATGCTCGATTTCGCCGTCCGTCATCGTATTGAGCCTGTCACCGAAACATTTGCGTTCAGTCAAGTGAATGAAGCAATGGCGCATTTGGCAACAGGAAAAGCTCGCTATCGGATTGTGTTGAAACATTGAAAAATGCCGCGATCGCTCGGGGCTGTTATTGAGGTTAGACTAAGCCACCCCGTCACCGAGGCGGCTTGTCTCCAGAACCGTGCTTGAGGCTTTAGCCTCACACGGCTCCTCAGTAATCGGGGTAGAAATGGCGAAGCTGCAATGAAGTGCAATTAAGCCATGAAAGCTATATTTGACGAAGGATTCAGCTAGTGTACTTCTGAACTACTCTTGGACTGTGCTCTAACAAAAAAATATAGTATATAGGGTTATTTCTCAAGAATTTTGGTCTAGAACCTGGTTAGTGTCTTTATTTTTTCGCCATTGGCAAGAGAAAACTCAACAAGCTAGACAGTAGGGAGAGTCACGCATTGAGAGCAGTCTCCCATGAATATCGCAGAGCGAGAGCAACAAATATTGCGGGTCAAAGCCAGCAG
>DATNPL010000166.1:0-36272 GCA_036703255.1 Coleofasciculaceae cyanobacterium | reverse complement strand
AAGTGGGGTGGGCGCAGCCCACCCCACTTCTCACAATTGATCTCACAGATCATTTAAAACTGCTATAGCTTTTAGCGTTTAGAGTTCTGTCTAAAATTATTGAAGGGTTATGAACTCTTCAACAATTCCTGATGTTGAGGTTTTTCCTGGGAGTAGCCCACAAGCTAGGGTGCTTTGCAGCACTTGGGAAAGAAGCACTGACCTAAACATAATGCGTTTGTGAACGCTCGTGGCATACTCACTGGCGGCAAAGCGCTGTATAAGGCCGATCGCACGGTGACACATCTGATACAAGGTTAAAGTTTCCGTGAATTGGAGAGAAATCCCCTAGCAGGCAGACGACTTTGTCACTAGTATGATGTAAGCGATTGAGGGCATACAGCATAAGTGGGCAAGGAAAGGCATTCGGAAATCTACGTAATTCTACTGATTCAATCAATTATCAGTGGCGGCTCCCTTCTCAGAAAATGCTGGGCTAACTCATGCGCTGTTGAAATATTCTCTGCTAAAGGGAGTCGAGCTGCGATGAATGCTCATCTTTTCAGACTTGAACTTCTTGCTTATAGAGTGGATTACCCAGTAAGTTGCGATCGAAATCGCTTTCGAGCTTGCTATAGGTCTTAATTGCTTGAGACCCTGATCTGCTTCAGATGCTTAGGGATGAGCTAGAAGCATTGAAGCTGAGAAATACCCCATTAGGTTTTCCACTTGCATAATCGATCTGGGTAACGCCAGATAGAACTACAGATCTTTTAGATAACGTGCTTGCAGAGGTTAGGTATGAATCTGTTTGTATTGTCAGAGCTTCACCCCAGTAACAAATATGTGGGTTGGTCAGTCAGCTATGATTTAGAAGAAACTCTGGCGACTACTTGCAATCCAACTTTTATCTATCCATCGGCCAATAATAAAATTAAGCTGTCGCAAGGAATTGAGTTTCCTGATGACCATCTGGCATTTCTGAGACGATACAGACATCGTATTTTCAAATCCTGGTTTGAGATCGATAATTTGCCGACTCTAGGCAAAGGTTGTAATGTCCTTCTCATCATCGGGCTTCAACCGCAGTTTTTGCTCTCTATGCATGCTCTTGGCCCTCTACTGCAAAAATTTGATTTGCGTTTAGGCTATGTGCTGGATGGCTTTGATCCGCAGCACTTAGATAAAGCGGCTGCTAGCCACCTGGATCATTTGTTTGTCATGAGTGCTGAAATTGCTGATGCAGTTGACGCTACGGGGATGGTAAAGACCTCCTTCTTACCTCTAGCCGCAAATGTTTTGAGGACAGGCGGAAAGAACCAGAATCGGTGGATTGATATCATTGCTTACGGTCGAGGAAACTTGGATTTACATCGCTGCTTACAAACAAACTTTAATCAGCATCAAGATGGTCGCGTTTACTTCCATTCCACTTTTTCTCGACCTGAAGTAGATGATCATAAAGAGCACATGATGCTGCTTTCTAAGCTGCTCGATCGCTCTAAGCTCAGCCTATGCTTTGAGGCCAGCAATATTCCTCGTTTCATGGGTCATTCTCCTATTCTCTATCGCTGGTATGAAGCTTGGGCTTCCGGATGTACTATTGTGGGCAAAAAGCCCTTTGGCAAAGGAACCGCAGAGCTAATGGATTGGGAGAATAGCGTGATCGATATTCCTGATTCTGAGAGTGATTGGATGCCGTTTTTTGAAGATATTTTGAATGACAGCGAAACCCTGGCGCTCAACGTTCAGCGAAACTATCGTGAGAGTCTTTTGAGACATGACTGGCGGTATCGAATTCGACAGATCTTCGAGACTGTAGGACTTGAAAGCCCTGAAACTCTAAATCGCGGGATTGCTCATCTTGAAGAAACGGCTTCAGGGCTTTCAAGTCCCTTGAAAGTCTACGCTTGAATTGTCCGTCCAAAGGACATTCGAGAGGACATTCGAGGCATTTTAAGGATCTGCGCAGAAATAACTTAAAGAACTTTTTTGAGAGAGTGCAGCGGAGTCGCACTCTCTCAAAAAAGTTCTTAGTTTTAATTGTACAAGGAGCCTAAGGTAGGCTTAGCTATCCTCAGCATTGCTCAGGATTTAGCACTGGAACAATCCGGCGATCGTAATTTACGATACCAAGTTGCTTGTCTAACTCTCGTAAATTGGGGAAGTGGGACAGGCAAGATGTTGCGCTCAGTTGGTGCTGCGACATCTTGCTTGTTTCAGATTCTGGCATCGCCAAGTTTAGAGGATGGCTTTTGCAACAGTGCTACGGAGCGATCTTGTTGCAAAAACCATCATTTGCGGAAGCGGTGCCCCAGTTCTATCGGTTAGATTTCTATGCGCCTAGAGCAGTTGCAGGCTTTTTTGGCAGTTGCTGAGGCTGGCAGTTTTCAGCAGGCGACGCATCAATGTAAAGTGACCCAGCCTACCATTAGCCGCCAAATTCAAGGTCTGGAGGCAGAGCTGGGCTTGCCGCTGTTTCACCGCACCTCACAGGCAAAACTGACCGTTGCCGGAGAGCGGTTTTTGCCCCGCGCCCGCAAAATTTGTCAGGAGTGGCAAAACGCCACAGCAGAGTTTGCCGATTTGCTTGCTGGAAAGCAGCCCGAACTCTGTGTGGCAGCCATTCACTCGGTGTCCGCGCATTTTTTGCCGCCTGTGCTCCAACAATTTTGTGAAGACTATCCGAATGTTCAGCTCCGAGTTACGTCGTTGGGCAGCGATCGCGCCCTAAAAGTCTTGAAAGATGGGCTAGTCGATGTCGCGATCGTGATGAACAATCGATTTCTGACAACTAGCCCAGAAATGGTCGTGGATTTGCTCTATGAAGAGCCTGTACATTTGCTGATGGCGGCTGACCATCCGTTGACTCGCTACAAGCAGGTGCCTTGGGAAGCAATTGCCGCCTATTCTCAGGTTGTGTTTAAGGATGGGTATGGGATGCAGCGCTTGGTGCAAGAGAAATTTCAACGCCATGCGCTGAACCTCAAGCCCGCGATCGAACTGAATACATTAGATGGATTTCGAGGCATGGTGCGTCAGGGTGATCTGGTAGCGCTATTGCCCCGCTCGGCGCTGTCAGACATCCGCAATGACGCATCGCTGGTCGTCCGACCGACTGAAGAGCCTGTGCTGAGCCGTCAAGTTGTCTTGGTCACAACTCAGGATCGCCTAGATATTCCACCGATTCAGCATTTTCGCAACTTGGTGCAACGATTGGTGAAAGCACAGATTAACGCGCAATTTTCTATGGCAATAGGAGGCCGAGTCTTAGAGTAATACCAGAAGACCCGTGCCAGAAGACTAGTGCCAGAAACCGATCGCACTGACATCCATGTAAGATTAAAATTCTCTAAAATTAAAATTCTCCAAGGTCAAAAATTCTCAATGCAGACCTCTCCGCACCTTTGGCGCACCCATCCTCGCTATTTGCTGACCCTCCCTTCCTTCGATCGTTCATGAGTGATGTTGTTCATGAGTAATGTGTTTCGAGAATTCCTCCGTAAAGTGGGCAGTGGCACCCATACCAGCAAGGATCTCACCCGAGCTGAAGCCGCTATGGCGACGCAGATGATGCTCAGGAAGGAGGCGACCCCGGCACAAATTGGTGCATTCATGATTGCTCACCGGATCAAAAGGCCAACGGGTGAAGAACTGGCAGGTATGCTAGATGCTTATGATGCGGTAGGCACAAAGCTAAAGCCGATCGCTGCCGCCTATCCCACACTGGTGATGGGGGTGCCCTATGATGGGCGATCGCGCACGGCTCCCGTAACTCCTCTCGTAGCGCTAATTTTAACGGCGGCTGGATGCCCTGTGGTTTTGCATGGGGGGCGACGCATGCCCACCAAAGAGGGGCTGCCCCTAGCCGAAATTTGGCAAAAGCTGGAGGTCGATTGGACAAAGCTGACGCTAGAGCAAGTACAGCAAACTTTTGCTCAGACCCTGCTGGGATTTGTCTATCTGCCACATCATTTTGGCTTAGCAGAAGATATTGTGGTCTACCGAGAACAGCTAGGCAAGCGCCCACCCTTTGCCACCGTAGAGTTATTTTGGTGCCCTTATCAAGGAGAGGCGATCGTGGTTTCAGGATTTGTGCATCCCCCCACCGAAGAAATGGGGCGGGTCGCGGCTGAGCTGCGGGGCGTGCAGCGCTTCATTACGGTCAAAGGCTTGGAAGGGAGTTGTGACCTCCCGCGCGATCGCACTTGCATTATCGGTGTGAATGATCCCAAGACCGATCCCATGTTTACTCGGCTTCTGATTCAGCCGAGAGACTACGGGTTTGCCGATACGGATGTGCCTTTAGAATCTGAAGATCAGTTCATAGAGGATATGAAAGTCGTGTTGGCAGGGGGTTCTAGCCCTCTAGCAGAGTCAGCAATCTGGAGCAGCGGCTTTTATTTGTGGCAGAGCGGCGTTTGCTCTGATCTCAATTCAGGCTTGATGATGGCCAGAGAATTATTGACAACAGGACAAGCCGCCAAGAAACTGACGGAACTGCGTGGGGCGATCGCGCATTTACTGGCAGAAACCCACTGGGCTGAGGTTTAAGGCTGAGCTTGAGCGGCGTCCTTCCCTGACCCTACTCCAACTCGCGCCGTCCTTCCATAGCTCGCGCCAGAGTAACCTCATCGGCATATTCCAAGTCGCCGCCCATAGGCAGACCAAAGGCGATGCGCGTCACTTTCGTGAAGGGCTTTAAAAGCTGTCCTACATAAAGGGTTGTGGTTTCGCCTTCAACACTTGGGCTAATGGCCATAATCACTTCTTTAATATCTTGCTTATTCACTCGCCGCACGAGTTGCGTGATGTTGAGCTGGTCGGGGCCCATGCCATCCATTGGTGAAATCAGACCGCCCAAAACATGATATTTGCCCTCATACTCGCGGGTTCTCTCTAGAGCGATGACATCTCTAGAATCGGCAACCACACAAATGGTGTGGGGATCGCGATTGGATGCGCGACAAATTTCGCAGACGGGTTCTGCGGAAAGATGAAAACAAATTGAACAAAAGCCAACCTGCTGCTTGGCCTCTAGCAACGCTTGGGCTAGAGCCTGCACATCCGCTTCAGGGCGTTTGAGGATATGTAGAGCCAGCCGTTGAGCGGTCTTAGGGCCAACTCCAGGCAATCTTTGCAATTGTTCAATTAACCGAGCTAGGGGGCGTGTGTAAACCGTCGGACTGCCTCCGAGTGCGTCTTTAGTCAGATCTATGATAGCGTTTGGGGCAGAATAGCGTTCAATGCGTTATGCAAGTAGTGCGAGTTATTAATAGCGCTCAGCAACAGAGCCAAACAGGAGGAAAAATGGGATTGGGTGTATTAAAGGCTGGGAAGTGGGTTTCAGAGCGTGAACAGGAGGATGAAAAGGGTCAATTTGTTCGCCCTTCTACAACGTTCCGTAACCAGATTACTGCCGATGGGGCGAGTGGATTCAAGGCAGAGAGCGATCGCTATCACCTTTATGTTTCTCTCGCCTGTCCTTGGGCACATCGAACTTTGATTATGAGACAGCTTAAAGGATTGGCAGAATCGATTTCTATATCAATTGTTGATCCGGTTATGGGCGATCGCGGCTGGCAGTTTTCAGAGGCACCTGGATGTATTCCCGATACTGTTAATCAGGCCAACTTCCTGTGGGAAATTTACGTTAAAGCTGATCCAGAGTACAGCGGTCGAGTCACAGTACCCATCCTGTGGGATAAGCAGACTCAGGTGATTGTTAATAACGAGTCGCGCGAGATTATTCGCATGTTGGATATGGAGTGTGGCACGATCGCCAAAAACAATCTAGACCTGTATCCCCATAAGTTGCAAAAAACGATCGATCAGACGATCGATGCTATTTATCAACCAATCAACAATGGCGTATACCGAGCTGGATTTGCTACCACGCAAGCTGCCTATGAAGAAGCCGTCACGGAACTATTTGAGGCACTCAACCACTGGGAAAAAGTTTTAGGACAGCAGAGATTTTTGTGCGGCGACAGCTTGACTGAGGCCGATATCTGCCTTTTTACAACGCTGCTTCGTTTTGATGCCGTCTACTACGTCCATTTCAAGTGTAATGTGCGTCGTATTGTCGATTACCCCAATCTTTGGGGCTACTTGCGAGAAATCTATCAGTATCCCGGCATTAAAGAAACCTGCAATCTCGATCACATTAAGCAGCACTATTACAGAAGTCATCCTAAAGTCAATCCGCTCGGTATTGTTCCCTTAGGGCCAGTGATTGACTTTGAATCTGATCCCAAACGGGGGGCGATCGCTAGACGGATTCCCTCAGACTAAAAGCTTGCCCCTAAATACGGCTGTGCATGACTAAAGAGCCTTGAGGAATGGGAGGATCAGTCGCTTTTTCAGACGTAATTAGCATTTGCACTGTGGTCGATTGGCAGCTGGCCTCAGGCGTAATCCACTGCGTCGTAACTGACCCGTTTGTTCTAGCGCTGAACTCACCACAGAAGGCAGGATTTTTGCCGCTGGCAGGCATGGCCCAGAGGCGATAGACTTGCCCTGCGGGCAGAACGGGCAAATTTTTAGCGACCATAAAGACCTGCCGATCTTCTGCGACAACCAGGCTACCCGAAGCGGCATTTGCAGATTCGGTGCCTTCCAGCGCAATGGTCTGGGTGCCTCGTGCCTCAAGAGCCGCGATGATCGACTTAGCCTGTAGCGTTTCCTGGCGCAGACGATAGTTATCTATCCCCAAGGCAATGAGGGCTACAGCAGCGATCGTGCCTCCAATGCCATACCCCGTTGTAGCCCAAGACCCTCTGCGGTAGCTACGACGCAACTTTTTCTGGGGCGCTTGATCTTGACCGCTTTCTGCCTGCCTATTTTCTGTGTCTCTCCTGGCCGCGCTAGGCATCGTCGCGATCGGGGCGCTGCTGTAGGCATTATTGGAGACTTCTAGAGGTGCGTTGGGCTGAGCGATCGCCAGAATAGAGTCTCGCAATTGCGACGATGGCTCATACTGAGGCAAAGCATAGGGCATCAAAGCCAATACTTCTTGAAGAGACGCAACCTCAGCGTTCATATCTGGATTGTCTGCCAGTAGACGCTGCAATTCCTCAGCCTCTTCTGGGCTAAGATCACCCAGGGCATAACCTGCTATAAGTTCTTGCCAGTTATCAGGAAGTGCAGAAGTCATGATTTGGAAATGAAGGATGAGTTGTAAAAAAAGGTAGGAGGACTAAGGGCTTGATTGAAAAGAGTTCCGAAGAAAATAACGGCGGCTTTTCTTATCTTGTATCAATTGGCTATCAAAAAATTAGCTTGATGCAGGAGCTAGACATAGTTCTGAAGCGCCTGACGGAGTTTCAGCAAGCCTTGACGGGAGCGTGTTTTGACAGTTCCCAGCGGAATGTGCAAATGCTCCGCAATTTCAGACTGACTCAACCCTTCGTAATAGGCAATTTCTAGGACTTGACGTTCATTGGGGGGCAATTTGTCTAAAGCTGCCCGAATAATTTGCGATCGCTCTCCCATAGAAACCTGCTCTAGCGGTGTTGCCGTCACGGTATCACTGCGGGTAATGCCCTCCCAGCGCTGTAAAAATCGATAGCGGCTGCCTCGCGATCGCAATTTATCGATAGAGCGAGAGCGCGTCATGGTCGTCAAGAAGCTGCTGAGAGAGCCACGCTCAGGGTTGTAGGCATTGCGCTGCCAGAGTGAGACAAAGATCTCTTGGGTGATATCTTCGGCTTCCTCGGCATTTGCCAGTATTTTGAATGCGAGACTATACACCAAGCGAGAATAGCGATCGTAGAGCATGCCTAAAGCCTGAGTTTGCCCCTTTCTGAGGACGAGAAGTAGGTCAACATCGGACAGATCGGGGGAAAGAGCGGCAGCGTCTGATGGAGGGGCGGAGCTTTGTGAGTCCATTGTTCCTGGCAATTAGTTTTGAGAATCAGTGAACGCAACGTTAACCATAACTTACGTCATATGATTCATCAATTGACTCCTTGTAATCTACACTAGGCTTCTGAACATTGCTGTTAACTGTCAAGGGAAAGGAAGTGAAGGCAGCTAACCACTAAAAGAGATTCATCGATCGATTCAATAGTGGCTCTCTCTACTCAAGCCCCTTCTAAAGTTGCTACAATCGCAAAAACTAAAAACAGCATTCCACTAATCATCACTGCACGGTCTGAAACTCTTCCAGCAACTAAACTACCATCCAGGACGCCACTTTCACTTTTCTCTCATTTTTATTTCATAATTAGAGCTTGATTTTTTGGGTATTTATGTTAGTTAATCATTCCAAAACTTTTTCAATAAGCATTCAATGTTTGTCTAGATAGACGTTGAATGCACATCTGCTATTGATTACTTACCATGAAATCAACTCAACCCTACCAGCCGCTACTTCTTCGCATTCTGCATGGACTCACGGGGCTGTTTTTAGTAGCTGCAATTCTAACGGCTTTTTGGACTTACGATACCTATGATGGTCGCTGGGGGAGAGTTCCACTGCCATCTTACAGAGATATTGAAGGAATTCATGGAACGTTTGGTCTGTGGACTTTGTTGATCTTTCCTGCATTTGTGATTTACGCTTTTCATCGTGGACAGCGACGGTTAGTTCAGCCTGATTCATTCACAAAGTTGACACAGGTTGGGAAACCCATTTGGTGGTACACATTAAACAGGTTCACTAACACTTTGGCTCTTCTTGCCTTAACGTTTGCCCTCTTTAGCGGCAAGATGATGGACGAAACTTGGCTACCCAAAGGGGAATTAAATCATGCCTGGTACTATGCTCATTTGATTGGTTGGATCATGATGGTGATAGCGATCGCCCTTCACCTGTTGATGAATGCCAAAGTTGGCGGAGTGCCATTGTTGCTATCTATGTTGTCCTGGCAATTTCGTGACAAAGATAGCCCCAAGCTTTGGTCGGCTCATTTCTCTCAATGGTGGCGCGGCCTTCGTACAGGCCGTTGGTCAAACTGGTTTCAATCTCCGCGTATTTTAGCTGTACTTGAAATAGCTATTCTGTTTAGCATTCTTGCTGCATGGGTTTTCCCATTGCTAAAGGGACAGTAATTCACGTTATCGTAATCGAGTGAGCTGTTGAATCACAGAGCAGTTGAATCACAGAGCAATCGTGTAATAAATACGCACCTTCAAGCAAATTGGATTTGCTGATACCTAACTGACCCCCAAGCTATCTCCAAGCATAAGGGGCGCAAATCTAACAATTAGACCAAAGACTTTTGTGAAAAAGCAGTCTGTTTCAAAAGCCGAAGGTTGGAGAAAGCTCAGGATTCAACCCTGCTTCCATGCCTTGGGTTGTTGAAACTTATAGAGATCGTGAATCACTTGCGTCCAGCCATCGGCAAGCGATTGGAGAATGCGATCGCCCTTTTCTACCGTAGCCGTTGTCGGATCGCCCAAAACTCCGCTTTGGCTCAAGTCTCGCGTTGTCCAGGCAAAAGGCAATTGCCCTTCCATACTTAGCAAACTGTCTGTGGGCAGCTGTTGGGGATACTCAGCAATCGCTTTGTCCATATGCACCTGATCTGGCAAAATCGACAGCAGCAAGCTCGTTTCGCCATCCCCTGCGTGAATACCCAACTCCAATTCTTTGGGGGTCAATAGCTCTCCAGCAATATTGGGGACGCGCCAGACAAACAGAGGAAATACCATAAAATCCTCATATTTTTGGTGCAGATCTCGCGCCACCATCTCCATAATTTGCGGCTGTCCGCCATGTCCGTTGACCAAAGCCCACTTACGAAATCCGGCTCGATAGAGGCTTTCGCCCACTTCCATCAGCATATTCATCAGCGTTTGGGCGCTAAGCGTCACCGTGCCCGGAAAGTGCCAATGCTCATTTGATTTGCCATAGCATAGCGTCGGTAAGGCATAGGCAGGAATCTCTGGAGTCAACTGCTCTAAGGCTTTTCCAACCACTGCTGTAGCGATCGCCGCATCCACTACCAACGGCAAATGCGGGCCATGTTGCTCGATCGCCCCTACGGGCTGGATCAACACGACATTATCTTTATGGGGCATCGCCTCAATTTCTGTCCAGGTGAGGTAAGGAAAGAAGCGATCGGGTGGAATGAAAGTATGCATAGAAAATAGCTCAATTGGGATGCAGTCACAGCCTATTGTGAAGCGCCAGATGAGATCTGTGCTATTCCACACGCAGGTAAGGTGATCACCCAGCGCTTTCCCCAGCATTTGATAAAGTCACTTCGCTCAATTCGGCTACCGTCACGGGCGGCCGCAAGGTGACGTAAGCCAAAGCGCCCAAAAGGGGCAACAGCGTTACCGCCCAAAAAATTCGCTGATCCTTTAAGCCACGTCTTGCCATGTCATCGCTCAGCAGCACCGGAAACAGTAAGCAGAGCAGACAAAAATCGAGGCTCATGACATGGATAAAACGGCTGGTTTGCCACTGATAGACAAAATTGCTCCAGTCGCCTTGGGTGAGGCCATATATCAGAAGGGCGATCGCTGCGATCGCAACAAATCCGCCAAACCAGCGAGAATCGATTAGCTTTAGCCACCCATTTTTTTGACCTGAAAACGTGGGATTGGGCTGGCGCAGAGCCAAATAGGGCAGTAGCGCAAAAGCTCCAACGGCAAATGACCCGATAGAAAACGGCCAAGCTCGAATCTTTTGCCCTCTGCCATCTAACGGCAACACGCAGGTGTAGAGCAGCGGCAGTACGCCCATAATGTTGAACAGCGCCACAATCAGCGGGTTAATGCCCTCCACTTTTCCGGTAGAGAGATTTTGGATGAGTTGAAAGGTATCGGGGCGATCGGGTGGCGCAAACAAAAAGGCATAGGCCAAAAACCCACCCCAGAGCGACCAAAGCGAAACTTTTTTGAGCATGACTTGAGAGCGTTGAGATCAAGGTACAGCTTCTAGGGTAAACCTTGAGGCAACGATCAGGGGGCTAGTTTACTCGCTTCAAGGCTGCGGCAGATTGTCTTGCTCAATCCGTTCGCTGCTAGCTTTTTGCTCAGGCAGATCAAAAAATCCTGTCAGCCTATGGCGATTGGCGGTCAATCTCAAGGTGATCGCATTGAGCCAGTTGAGGGGGGTTTGCATCTGTCCTGTCCGATCGCCATCGTCCAGGCTCAGCGAATAGCGCATTTTGGCATTCTGGGTCGTCCATTGCCCTAATGCAGTTTGCAGCGTCGAGAGCGATCGGTTTGTGCTGGCAGTCTGCGGAGCTGTCGTTAATACAGGAGAGGCAGGGGTAAGGGATGAAGAGCCAGATAGCAGAACGCCGGGCGGCAGAGAATTTGAGCGCGATTCTGCAACAGCAGTTTGGCAACCCCCCAAAGTCATCGAACATAGGGCAAGCAGAATAGCCGAGGCGTAGGCTTTCTTCATAAGAGACGCATTCATGGGTGGGGAAGAGGTTGCAGTACAGGTCTAGACAGGACACATCATCCGTTGGGATGACAAGCGATCGCTAAATCTGCGCCAAAAGACTATTGCTACTTTAAGCAATTTATTCTTCCTTGTCGGTTCGCAAGTCTACATTTCTACAGAAATTTATAACTATTTCCGGAAAATCAGGCGGGCTAATAGGCCAGACTTTACTCCGGAAGATTGGCTTGATGCTATGCCTTGAGAGCCTTTACTTGAGGGTCTGCCCCAATTTTGAGGATAGAACTGCTTTTTGTGCTTCAATTTGCCGCACAACCGTGAGGGCTGAGTAACTAACCCCTGCGGTTCCCTCGCCGGGATGCGTCGAATCTCCAACTAGCCAGAGAGAGGTGATGGGAGTGCGATTGGCAAAACCAAAGGGGCCAAAGGTCGAAATTCGCTGCCCAATGCCTCCAACCGCACCCCGATCGCGATCGGTAAAGTGGGCAAAAGTGCGGGGCGTTGCCGCTTCAATATGCACTAAGGTTTCGGGAGTCAGAGAGAAAAACTGAGAGAGGCGATCGATTGCCGTTTCGGTATACTCCTGCTTCAGCTTTTCATAGGCAGCCTTGTCGGCTGTTTCGTCTACCGTTTCGCCTGCTCCATCTCTCCACCAGAGGGCTGTGTCAGTAAACGATGAGGCGATCAGCGTAGCATAGCCTTCTGGCGCGCGCCCATCTCCCGGACGGCTCACTGAGACAAACAGAGAATTATTTTCGGCTATGAGGCGATCGTAGTCATACAAAAATTGCAAATGCGGTGGACAGTCGGGCGGAATGGCCGCCTGTTTCACACCCAGATAAACGACAAAAGCACCCGATGCAGGCGGCAAGTTCTTGACCCGGTGCCGATAGCCTGACGGAGCAGCCTCTCCTAAAAGCTGCATTAGGTTCTGAGCGGTGACATTGGCAACCACCTGATCCGCCGATTCTGTCCAGACTTCACCCGTTTTGAGGTTGCGAACTTCGATCGCGGTTGCCTGTCCGTTCTGCGTGTGAATCTTCGTTACGGTATGCCGCATCAGCAATTTGCCGCCATCCCGCTCCAGAGAGGCTACGAGGCGATCGCTTAAAGCCTGCATACTGCCCTGCAAGTGCGATAACCCCTGGGGCGCTTGGGAGACGCCAAGCGCAGTGGCGGCATAAAGCAGTGCCGTTTCATCGGCATCTACCTGGGAATAAAGCTTGAGCTGAAGATCTAAGAAGGTTTTGAGGCGGCGATCGCCTCCCAGACCTGTTAAGCGCAAAATTTGCCCCACCGTGGCAAAGGTGTAGGGAAGCGTCAACAGCGTATCGGGGCGCAAAGCCTGGGTCAACTGCCACAGATCCCAGGCGCTACGGGGTGGCAACACCGGATCGCGCGATTGAAACGCCCAGCTATAGCGAAAGAGATTGGCAAGAAGCTGCCAGAAAGTTTCGCTACCGGGAAACTGCCGCTCGCGCTCGGCCTGCCACCGCTGTGGATCGCGCCAGACGCAAATCGGTTCAGTTTCACCCGGCAGATAGACAGCGCAAGCCGGATCGCAAGGTGAGGCGGTCGGCAGCTCAATACCTAATTCTGCAAAAATACGATGGTGAATGCCCCCAGGTTCAAATCCGGCGACCTGCGTTGCCCCCACATCGAAGGTAAAGCCTCGGCGGACAAAGGTAGAAGCGCAGCCCCCAGGAACGATCGCCTGATCAAACACCAGCACTTGATAGCCTCGGCGCGCCAGTAAGGCTGCTGCTGTTAGCCCGCCAATCCCGGCTCCAATCACGGCAACTTTGCCTTTGCTGGGCTTTGGCGGAACAGCTTCTAAAGCCAGAGGGGCGAGAGATTTCGGCATCTAATTTCGATATCTACAAGGTTAGTTACATTACGTAATACTTCTAATATCTCCAATCTCGCCCGTTAGGGCAAGCGTGGCTTTGTGAGCCTCGAAGCGGCTGAGCAGAGTTTTATTGAACAGGGTTTTGTAAAGACGCATCGTTCACCTTCACAGAAAATAAATAGCGAGTACACCCTAAAGGCGTGATGATGCCAATAGAGTTCTTTTATTAGTGGATTAATTTCTGGCTTGTCAGGCTCAAGAACTTTCTATGAAGTGCCCGACTCAGCTGATTTCTTGCTGTAGGTAAACATAGGTGGAATACACCTCACGGAGCATCCCTGCCCCAAAAAATTCATTGCTCGATCGAGCAGTGAATTTTCTGTCCTCCATTTGCTTAGACCATGAAACCCAACATTCAAATTATTCAACCCAGTGGAATTCTAGATGGGACTCAAGCCCATCAGTTTCGGAGTCAGGTGAGCGAAGCTGTCGATGCTGGCAGCAAAATCATCTTAGTGGATCTAAAAGATGTCACCTTTATGGACAGTTCAGGATTAGCGGCACTCGTGCTTGCTCTAAAAACTGTGCGATCGGTCAATGGCAAGTTTTGTGTTTGCTCAGTGAATGATCAAGTCAAAATGTTGTTTGAATTAACCAGCATGACAAGGGTGTTTGAAATCTTTGAAAGTCCAGAGGAATTTGCAAAAACGTTTGATGCCTGATGCTTTGATGTTTAATGCCTTGATGTCTGATGCATCAATTCAAAATGAAAGGGGGCATGTTCTTAGCATCAAATGCGGGGAGCATGCCCCCTTCATTTTGATTGGGCTAAATTTGGCTAGGCTGGACAGGATTTAGATAGCACTAGAATTGAATTGAACTTTGAGCAGAGAGAAGTCGTCATTGAAGGTTTCAACTCCGCTTAAGTTTTGAATTTTACTTAAGGCAATATCTAAACTCGCGTTGACCTCTAGGTTTTGCAACATTTGAATAAAAGCTTTCAAATCCCAAGCTTGCGCTTGAGCCGGATCAAGTTCATAAACACCATCACTAAAGATATAGAGGGCGCTGTTCTCAGGAATGGCTTGCCGATCGCTCATGTAGGTCGATTCTTCCATCAGGCCAATCGGTAGACAGGGGGTTTTGAGCTGAGTGAGTTGCGGTTTGCCTTCTGGATTTAAGGTAATTAAAACAGCGGCCGGATGCCCCGCACTAGAATAGGTGAGCTGGCAGCTCTTGGGATTATAAACTCCATACCAAATCGTGAAATATTTTTCATTTTGGCTGCTCATTTGAAATTGATCATTGAGGGCCTTTAGCACCGCTTCAGGCTGACAAAAATCGACATCTGGCAAAGCACGCGATCGCAACAAATTCATTACTGAAACAGAGGGCAAGGCTGCACCCAATCCGTGCCCTGAAACATCGAGCAGGTAAACTGCTAAATGATCAGGGTCTAGCCAGAAATAATCGAAGCAATCGCCACCCAGCTGCCGGGATGGAATAAACCGCGCTTCTATGCTGACGGCTCCGACAAGCGGAGGAGGCAGCAGCGCCTGCACATAGGAGGCCGCTTCGGCCAGCTCAGCCTCAAGCAAATGCTTTTGGGTACGCAAGTCTTGGCTGAGGTGATGGAGGCGCAACGCCGATCGCACTCTGGCTTGTAGCTCTGTAATATCAATGGGTTTGGACAAAAAATCGTCTGCGCCCGTGTTTAGCCCTTTGACGCGATCGGCAATGCCGCCCCGTGAGGTGAGTAGGATAAAAAAGGTTGTTGCTAAATCTGGGTTGGCCTTGACCCAACGGCAGACCTCTAACCCATCGACAAAAGGCATCATCCAGTCGCAAATAATCAGAGCAGGCTGCATCTTTTGAGCTTGCTCAATGCCTTCTTTGCCATTGGCAACGACGACGACTTCATGCCCCTGATTCTGTAATGCCCTTTTCATGATCACGCGGATCACGGAATCATCATCAATTACCAGAATTTTAGACATAGGAAAAGTCAAAGATTCGCTTTCGGCTGGAAGGCTTTTTACCAGGATAGGCTCACCCATGCCAGATCTGATGAATCTTTACGCGATCGCCTAGACTTTCTTTAATTTGAGCTTTTCTTTAATTTTGCAATGTTGACATAAGCGCGCCAGTTGACGACCTTGTGGTGCATTCGCTGCTTAAAGGCTTTAGCCGCTAGGGCATAGCCCCCATCCGCTCCATCGACAAAATGGGTATGATGACCATCTCGTTCAAACACCAGACAGGTCATGAGCAGGCGATCGCTAATGTGCGTGCCATACACCAACTCTCCTGCTTTAAACCGCTGTTCTAAATAATCTGTGAGAGGAGCAATTTGAGCAGCGCTGCTAGAAATCACCATACGCAACAGATCGTCAAATTTTTGGAAGTCTGTTGCGGCCACCACATCCTGCTTGTAGATCCCCCAGTTCATGCCGCCGATTCTCAGCTTCAGCCGCATAAAAATGTATCCTAAGCAGTTTTCTAAAAAAATCTTGGCGAGATAGCGCTGGCGATGCCACAGCTTTGCCGAGGGCGATCGCAAACTCACCTCTGCCCAGAGCTTGAACGGATTAAAGCTCAAATTGAGCGGCGTGTTAAGAACTGGATGATAGCTGCTTTCTTCGCCGCAAATTTCCTGAATCTTTTCCAGCACCTCGGCATAGATGACATCCCCGCTCTTGCTCTGTGAGCCATGCGTGGAGACAATCAGATTCAGAATATTGCCTTGCCGACTGGGAATATCTTGCCAACGGCATTCCAACCCAGAGAAGTCTGCGGTAGAGGGCGACAGATTGACATCCAATCGGTAGGGGTTGGGATCAGCCTCAGCTTTGATCAAATGCGTTGCGTAGGTCAGGCCGCCTCCGGTAAAGCTAGCCTGACTGTAGTGGGGCGACACTCGAAATTTGGCAACCTGAAGCTTGTAGCCCGCCGCCCGGATGACCTGCACAGGCACAACTCCCACCCTCAGCTCTAGGCCAAAGGAGTCACGGGCACATTGGCGGGTAGCTAGCATAGCCTGACGGGCAGGAACCAACGCCGAAGCCGGAACGAGAATAGAAGCTCCATCGCCCCCAAAAATAAAGGGAACTTCTTGGCGATCGATCGCGTTTAAGACGGCAACGATGGAGCTAGCGCCCACTAAATTGACAATCTTGTACCGTCCTTGGGCGATCGCTTGGGTAGAGCCAGCAATATCGGTAATTAAGACATACCAATCGTCAGGCACCGCAACGAAGTTCCGAGGATTTGTGCTATCCAAAAAATGGCTGAGGGTGGGTAGCGCAGCGTAAAAAGAGTCAGTTGACATGATGCTGAAGCAGCTCAGTGCAGGTAATCGCTCAGTGCAGGTGATCACAACGGTAGCTATCTTCCCTGACGCTATTCCGCCATTGGCAATGGCAGGTATTGAACTGTAAGGCGTTGCTGATTCTATCTATGAAATTTATTTTGAGAGGGTGTGCATCCTCGCCTGAAGATCTGTAGGGCTAGAGATCTATGGCTTGAAGATCTTGAAAAATGGCCTGCTGGCAAAAATAAGGTTAGAAGAGATGAGGCGCAGATGCAGAAATAGGGAGATGCATAGATATGAGTACAATCATTACCATTGATTTCTCTATTTTTCATCCACCAAAGATCGTAAACATAATAAAATCCGACGATTTTGTGAATAGGCAGCTTTGCCGCTCCAGTCAAAAAAGCTGCTGGATTTAGATTTGAAATCGGTTTAGCTTGACGGCAGAGCCACAAAGCAGTCAAGCTTTCAAGGGTTGTTTTAGGCCGTCAGGTTGCCCTTACCTCCACCCATTTGCAAGAGTCTCAGGAATTAGTATTCACTGTATGGGGGCTATGCTATCGCTAACGGAGAATCGGCAGCTATGAACGATCGCCTTAATATTCTCGTTGGCAATTCATGCTTAATTGGATAAAGATATGCCGATATTGATGACCTTTCTTTAAAGATTTAGCCCTGTGTCAGAGTCTCAAAAGCCAACTCGCTCTCTCGCCAACATTGCTGGAATTGTGGCGATCGCCACGCTGCTTAGCAAAGTTTTTGGATTGTTTCGGCAGGTGGCGATCGCTGCCGCCTTTGGCTCTCGTCCGGCCTACGGAGCCTACAACTTTGCCTATGTGATTCCTGGCTTCTTGCTGATCCTCTTGGGCGGCATTAATGGCCCGTTTCACAGCGCTATGGTTAGCGTCTTGGCAAAGCGCAAGCGAGAAGAAATTGCCCCGATTATGGAAACGATCAATACGCTGGTGGTGGGTGTGCTGCTGCTGGTGACGATCGGGCTAATTGTATTTGCCGAACCGCTGATGCATGTGGTGGCTCCAGGGCTATTTCTCACGGCTGAGCAGGTGGCACAAAGCGGCGATCCCACCGCTTTTCCGGTGCTGCAACAGACGCGAGAGATCGCCATTTTGCAGTTTCGGATTATGGCACCGATGGCGATGCTAGCGGGACTCATCGGCATTGGCTTTGGGGCGCTGAATGCTGCCGATCAATATTGGCTTCCTTCCATCAGCCCGCTCTTTTCGAGTGTGGCGGTGCTGGCAGGCTTGGGTGGGCTGGCCTTTTATCTGGGCGACAAAATCTTGCTGCCCGAATATGCCGTCTTGGGGGGCGCGGTCTTGGCCGCAACAACGCTGGCTGGCGCTTTACTGCAATGGCTGGTGCAGCTTCCTGCTCAGTGGCGATCGGGCTTAGGCGGCTTGCGGCTGCGATTCAATTTTCGGCAGCCCGAAGTGCAGGAAGTGATCAAAATCATGATTCCAGCCACTTTTTCGTCTGGCATGATGCAGATTAACGTCTGGACAGATCTGTTCTTTGCGTCCTTTATTCCCAATGCAGCAGCAGCTGTTTCGGCGATGGGCTATGCCGGACTGCTGGTACAAACGCCGCTTGGCATCTTATCTAACGTGATTTTAGTGCCTCTGCTGCCCTTATTTTCTAAGCTGGCAGACCCGGTCGACTGGCCAGAGCTAAAGGGAAGGATTCGCCAGGGGCTACTGATGACGGCGATCGCCATGCTGCCCATTAGCGCCTTGATGATTGCCCTGGCGGTGCCGATCTCGCGGGTCGTTTATGAGCGCTATGCCTTTACCGCAGAGGATTCTTACCTCACCTCATCGGTGCTGATTGCCTATTCTGTAGGTATGTTTGTCTACTTAGGACGAGATGTATTGGTTCGAGTTTTCTATGCGCTAGGAGATGGAGATACGCCTTTCCGCATCAGCATTTTCAATATCTTCTTGAATGCGATACTCGACTTCTTACTCTACAAGCCCTTTGGCGCACCGGGTCTGGTCTTGGCAACTGTTGGGGTCAACCTCATCTCTATGGTGGCCTTGCTCTGGTTTCTAAATCGCAAGCTGAACGGTCTGCCGCTACGAGAATGGGGTTTGCCGCTGGCCGCTCTGACACTGATCAGCGGCGTAACAGGACTGGCGGCATGGGGCACACTGCAAGGGCTAGAGCAGCTTTGGGGCAATAAGGGCTTTTGGGTTTACCTGGCACAGCTTTGTGGGGCAGGGGCGATCGGCCTAGCCGTTTTTGTAGCGCTAGTCAGCCGTTTGCGTTTGCCAGAGGTGCAGGAATTTACCAGCCGCATTCGTCAAAAGCTAGCACGATAAGCCGATGCCATTAGGGTTTTGTGGCGCGCGCCACAAAACCTTAATTTGCGATCGATTGAGTTTGTAAACAGATCTGCAACCGGACTTGAGATTAGTAGAAAAATTTGAACCTACTTTTCTGTTTGGGGGTACGCGCCGAAGGCACAGAAGAAATGCTCTTGCGTCCTCGTAGCAATGTCCAAATCATGGGGTTGACCGTACCGTCTGGACGCAACTGATGCTGTCTCTGAAACGTCCTGATGGCAGCTCTGGTTTTTTCGCCAAAATAGCCATCTCGACGCACATCGTAGCCACAGACGCGCAGCAAACCCTGTAATTCCATCACATCTGAGCCAACCAGCCCCATTTGCAGCAAACGGCTACCCGGCTTAATTGTCGATCGCAAAGAGGCCCAGGTATCTGGCCCTACCACGCCATCAATGCGCAACCCATGACGCTTTTGATAAAGCTTGACGGCTCGTTCGGTTTTTGAGCCATAGTCACCATCGATACGGATGCCTTGGAAGCCGTGGCCGCAGAGCAACTCTTGCACTTCAGCCACCGAAGCGCCCCGATCCCAGGGGTACACCACAGGACAATCGGCAGGGTTGGGGGGAGTTTGAGGAGGACGATCGCCTTCGTTCATCGGTTTTGTCATCTCCAGGCAGTTTAAGAAGCAGTCGATTCAAAGCCGATTTAGGCCGCACGATAGCAGAGTATGCAACCATAACAGGACTTTATCGTTCTGCTAAGGATGAGTCAAGCTGCGATCGCGACTCTCGGCTCTTTACAAGGCTTTGCACTAGATCGAAAGTGGAGGATTGTTTTAGAAGCCTCACTCCGCACCGCTTCTAAAAAATCGCCTGGGCTGGCGCAAATTGCTGCAACCTGTGTGAAAGCTTGCGTAACAGACTGTAACTGTTTCCGAATAAGAAGCTTAAGCCTCGTAAAACAGCCTAATTCTCGTGATAGCTTATGGACATTCCGGGAAGAGGTGGGTAAATACATGAGATTTATAGCTTGCTTCATCCCCCCCATAGACTGAGCAAACCAATCATCTAAATCGCGCAGGAATTGTCCTATGGTTCACATCCCGCCCCCTCCATCTATTTCTCCTCGGCAGATGAATTTGCTGCGAACCGTCACCGCTATGGCTTGGGCTGATGGTGATTTGGCTGCCGAAGAAGTAGAAATTATGCTCGATCGCTTTAGCAGCATTTTTGCTCAAGACACTGCTCAGCAGCAGCATTTACGCCAAGAGCTGCAAAACTATATGAAGCAAAACATTCCTCTAGAGGAAATTACGTCGAAGCTGCATAGCCCCGAAGAAAAAGAAATGGTGTTGCGGTTAGCCTATGAGGTGATTTCTTGCAGCGCCCGATCGCCCGAAGAAGAGAACATCAACGCCGATGAAGCAGCGGCCTATCAGCGGCTCATTGATCTCTTGGGCTTACCAGCCGAAACGGTTAAGCAGCTTGAGTCTGAAGCGCAATCCTGCTCAAATGGCAGCTTGGTCGATCGGCTGGCTCAGCAGCTAGAGAAGTTCTCTGGCTAGGGTTCTGGTTAAAGACTTAAAGCCCGAAAAAAGCTCGCCTGCGGCGAGCTTTTTTCGGGCTTTGTTGGGGAGTTCGCGCTCTGTGGGCGCGAACTCCCCGATATGAAATCCATAACGTTATCTCAACCGATCGGGAGAGGTCGGCGGATAAAAGGCAGGCTCATAGGGTTGAGGATTGCGGCTATTGGTCGATCTCGCCTGCTCTGACAGGTCTTCTGAGGGCACCTGAGCCGTTGCATTGGGAGGAGCCAGCCAGACAATTTGCCGCTGTCTAGGATCAACGCGTGTGCTTTCTTCCTGCATGACGCTCATGGCCTGCTGCGGATCAAACTGACGATTGAGATCGGCCTGTAAGAGATCAACCCGACCTTCCACCTCTAATACCTCAGCCCGAATCTCTTGCAGCTTTGCCTGTTGCGCCAAATTGTAGGGTACCAGCTTCACCAAAGCTGACAGCGCAACGATCGACAGTACACAATTTACCCCAAGCTTGAAGCCGTTTTCAATGGCTACAGCCTGATGCGGATGGCGGCGTACACGACGGCGAACCCTCTGGCGACGGATCGGTTCAGGTGGCTGCGGAGGATAGTTATAACGTGGAAGTGCATTCATAGTGATCCGATCCTGCTCTGACAAAGGGCATCCCCAAATCCGGAAAATCCTCCAAATTGGCGGTAGTCTCCCCTATTTTGCCCGTATCGGCAACTATCTATCTACAGAAGAATAATCTCAGAAATTCTCTAAAAACAGAAGCAGCCAGACAAAAGATTACACGATAAATAGATTTCTGCAAGAGATTCATTAGAAAAATGCAGAAGATGCTGATGCAGTTCTAGCATCTTTTGAGCGTTTTCTCGTAAATTTCTGCCAATTGATGGGTTTCAGCCTGTTTTTGCCTCTAATATCTCGCAATAGAACAGGCGTTCGCCCCACAGGCATCTTAAAGGCATCCCACAAGCCGCCCAGAAAGCAGGAAAGAGTCCAACCCAGGTTGGACTCTCTCAAGGTTATGGCTAAGGTTTTAGCTAAGGTCTACTTGTACAGCTCAGTAGACAGACGGAACGCCAAGACAGCGGGAATTAGCGCAACAACCAATGCGACATAGACCTGAGTATCTGATAAGGACATAAGTTTAGAAACTCCTGATGTCATAGATTCAAAAAATGGAGACAGCGATCGCCATAGCAGTGCCACAGCACCAATGCCCCAACGTTCACTAATTTCGGCTAAATCCTGACCCTGTGGAACCCTTCGTCACATGATGTAACAGAAGATGTCGCTTAATTGAGAGAACGCAGGCCGTAAAATTCATGCGGCAATGGTGCTGAAGATGGCTTGCACTGCTCTATAATCCGGGCTAAGTTAAAAGCTCGTGCGAATGGCTTTGGTAGGCTGAGTGGCAATCCTGCCGCTATTTTTCTGCCTATTGCTTGACGTAGTGGCGCTGCTCACTGGCGCTATACCTCTCACTTGAGGGGGGGCGCTCCTCGTCCGTCTTCAAGTAAAGTTCTTAGAATGAAGCCCTATAGGCCGAACTAAGCTAAGCCGAACTGAGTAAGGCTCGATTTTTGACCACTTTCCCACCCGTTGGGGGATCGTCTCTATTGGAGAGTTCTTTATTGGAAGGTCCTAAACCCACCCGCATGGAGTTTGAACGCCAAATCAGGCGAGTCCAAAGAGATGTGCTGAGGATGGGGGCTTTAGTCGAAAATTCCTGTTGGCTGGCTCGTCGATCGCTGTTCGATCGCGATCTAGAAGCCGCCCAGCAGATTGTGATGCAAGACAAGCAAATTGATCAGCTCTATCGGCAAATAGAGCTAGATTGTGTCAACCTCATTGCGTTACAAACGCCCGTAACTCAGGATCTACGTCTGCTTAGCGCGCTGATGCAGCTCATCCGCGATCTGGAGCGGATTGGAGATTACGCTGAGGATTTAGGGGAAATTGCCGTGAAGCTGTTCCCTTACCCTGTCCATAGCTGTATGGATGATGTCCAGATTATGCTCGATCGCTGCCGAGCCATGCTGGCTATGGGGTTGGTAGCGCTGTCTGATCTAGATGCCGAGTCGGGGCTGGATATCAAAATCAAAGACGATGCCGTTGATTCTGATTATGAGACGCTCTACAACCTCCTAGCTCATCAGACAGACGTTAAAGGAACGATCGAGCCGATCGTTTTGCTGGTTTTGGTGATTCGGCATCTAGAGCGCATGGCCGACCATGCAACAAATATTGGCAAGCGGGTTGCCTACATCGTCACGGGGCAGCGCTAAGTCCAATCTGCTCTTAGCCTCAAGTCAAGCTCAGCGTTCTCAAAAACCAACTTTGCTAAGCCGAGAAAAAAGAGGTCTACTGTCTGCGGAAACTTTCAGATTGAAAAAAAACGTTTTTTCAAAGAAAGTTTGAATAGAATAGGGAAAGTGCAAAAATAAGTGAAACCTTTGCACTTCTCTCTAAGCACCATCGATTCAACTCACTATCTGTCGCGCCTGCGCTTTGGCTACAACCCAAATCTTGTTGGCAATGGGTTAGCTTTTCAAAGTTCCCAGCCCCTGTATACAGGAATTTGTAGGAGCGATCGGTATGGGGATCGGTGCAGAGAGGCCAGAGTGGCTGTTTTCCAATAGCGCCGCTTCTGTGCTTTTCAAAGAGAGAGGCTTGAGTATCTTGAGTTTTTCAGGGCAGTTGGGCAGGGCATTCGGTTCGCGGGTTACGTCTTTAGCAAAATTGCTCGTTAGAGCGATCGCTGAGCGCGCCGAATTAGAAGTCTCAAGAGTCCAGAGGCTTGCTTGAACGATGAACGGAATCTTTCCCGTTCGGTTTAGCCAAAGCTGCTCTGGAAGTTCTTTTAGACTACGAATCGCTGAGGTAACTTCTCTCAGAGGATTCGCCTGAGTCAGCCGCTCAGGCGCAATGGTAAAGGGCGAGGAGTTTAGGACAATCAATAAGGATCAGTCGCTACATGGAATTCTCGATTGCAACGCTGTTAGCAAACTTTGCAGAGGACAAGTTGGTTGCCCCCAAGGCGCTAGAGAAGAAGCTGAATTGCAAAGATGATGTCAGCCTTCGCAAGCTACAAATCGCTTTGGATGCTTTAGAGCGCACGGGCGTTTTGATTAAGGAACGGGGAAAATACCGCCGCGCACCCGAAGAAGACATCGTTGAAGGTAAACTGCGCTGTTCTAGCAAAGGCTTTTGCTTCGCCATTCAAGACATTGAAGGGTCAGAGGATGTCTACATTCGAGAAAGCCATCTGCATAGCGCCTGGAATGGCGATCGCGTTCTGGTACGAGTCACCAAAGAAGGCACCCGGCGACGCAGCCCCGAAGGAGAGGTACGGCTAATTCTCGATCGCGCTAACTCATCCGTCTTGGCGCGGGTCAAGCAAGTCGAGAGCAGCTATCGGGCAACGCCTTTAGACGATCGCCTCCTGTTTGAAGTTGAGCTATTGCCGGAAGCCAGCGTCGATTTGCAGGAGGCTGTCGATCAGCTCGTGCATGTCGAAATCTTGCGATATCCCCTTGGGAGCCAGCCGCCTATGGGGAGAGTGGCGCAAATCTTGGGCAGCGATGCCGAAGCTGCCTCTGAATTTGACATTGTTTGCTGCAAGTATGATCTGCCACGACAGTTTCCTGAGGATGTGCTGGCCGCAGCTAAGCTCCTGCCGCTGAAGCTGCGCAAAGGCGATCTGAAGAGCCGAGTAGACCTGCGCAAGCAGCCAACCATCACTATTGATGGGCCTCCCACCCCCACAGGGCCGGCGATCGATGATGCCCTGACCCTCAAAGATCTTCACAATGGTCACTGGCAGCTCGGCGTGCATATTGCCGATGTCTCGTCCTATATTGAACCCGATTCGCCCCTTGATCTAGAAGCTCGCAAGCGCAGCAATTCTATCTATCTCGCCGATGTTGCCATTCCCATGCTGCCAGAGCAGGTGCATCGCTGCTGTGCCTTGGCAACCGGACAAGATCGATTGGCCGTCTCGGTTCTAATCACGCTGGACGATCAGGGGCAGGTGGTTGAATTTGAGCTAGAGCCTACGGTGATTCAGGTCAATCATCGCCTAGACTATCAGCAAGCCCAGGCCATTTTGCAGCGCAACGAAGCTTCTGAGATAGAAGTCACGCCTGCCTACCCGCTGCCTTCGCTAGAGGAGTTGCAGGAGTTTGAGCCTGTGTTTGGCATGCTGGACAATCTCTACATGATTAGTCAGGCGGTTCGCACACAGCGACTAAATCGAGGCGCATTTGACCTGAACTTGCCTGAAAAGATCTTCCCCGATGAGGCCAATCCTGAGCTGAGCAAGTTCCTCTCTACGAAGTTTCAGTATGACGATGAGGGCGCTTTGGGGGCAATGGTGGTGTCTTCACTGCTACCTGCTCGATCGATCGTCACAGAGCTAATGCTGCTGGCCAACCAACTCGTAGCCTCGCATCTGCTGGCGTTGCAGGTGCCTGCCGTCTATCGCGTTCACCGCACGCCTGATCCGAGTGATGTGCAAGAGCTGCTGAAGCTCGTCAGCAATATGGGTATTGACTCCCATATGGAGCAAGAAGATGCCGTGCATCCGCGAGACTACCAGCGCTTGGTCAATCACTTTGCTGAGTCTAAGACTGAGAAAGTGCTGACCTATCTGCTGCTCTCAACCTTCAAGCCTGCTGTTTACAGCACTACGCCCGGTACTCACTTTGGATTAGCACTCGACCAAGCCTATACCCATTTCACCTCGCCGCTGCGCCGCTATCCCGATCTGCTGGTGCATCGGGTGCTGCATGCGGTATTTGAGCAAGGGCGCGATCGCCGTACCACCCGCTCTAAGGAAAAGGTTGACCTGCGCCATAGTTCCTGTCATGGGCAAATTAACTGGAACGTTCTGCCTACCGATATTCATGCGGAGCTAGAAGAAGCCTTTGCCGCGCTGGTGGTGCATCTGACGGAGCAAGAGAAGCTAGCGCAAGATGCCGAATCGGATCTGGAAGGGCTGAAGAAAGCGGAGTTCATGCAGCAGCATACAGGTAAGATCTTCCACGGACTGATCACGGGCGTGCAATCCTACGGCTTCTTTGTCGAGATTGAGGAGCTGCTGGTGGAAGGGCTGGTGCATGTCAGCTCTCTCAAAGATGACTGGTATGAGTATCGATCGCGGCAGCAAAAGCTGGTGGGGCGCAAGAACCGCAGGCAGTACAAGCTGGGCGATCGGGTTGAGGTACAGGTCAAGAGCGTCGATTATTATCGTCAGCAAATTGATCTGGTGGCGGTCGGCGGCGGTAGCGAAGCCTCTGAAGATGACGAAGCCGACGAACCCAATGGGGATGATGAAGCGCTGGAACTGAACGGGCAGGAGTCAGAGGCTTATGATTAAGAAGGGTGAAGCAGCTTAATCTCACAAACACCCGTCCATAACCTCTGTGAACTCCTCCTCTCTGCCGCTCATTTTGGGCATCACGGGTGCGTCTGGCTTGATCTATGCCGTGCGCGCCCTGAAGTTTTTGTTAGAAGCTGACTATGCGATCGAGCTGGTGGCTTCCAAATCAACCTACATGGTTTGGCAAGCCGAGGAGAATATTCGGATGCCTGTAGAGAACCTTCAGCAAGAGCAGTTTTGGCGGCAGCAGGCTGGAGTAGAGTTCGGCGGCAAGCTGCACTGCCATCCTTGGGGCGATGTAGGCGCAAACATCGCTAGCGGCTCTTTTCGGGCGATCGGCATGGTGATTATGCCTTGCAGCATGAGTACGGTGGGCAAGCTGGCTGCCGGACTCAGCGGCGATTTGCTAGAGCGTGCGGCGGATGTGCAGCTCAAAGAAGGCCGCAAACTGGTGCTTGTTCCCCGCGAAACGCCCTTTAGCCTGATTCACCTCCGTAACTTGACTGCCCTAGCCGAAGCCGGAGCCAGAATTGTTCCTGCCATTCCTGCCTGGTATCATCATCCTCAGACGATCGAAGATTTGGTTGATTTTGTCGTAGCGCGCGCCCTTGATCAACTCAACATTGACTGCGTGCCCCTCAAGCGTTGGGAAGGCCACTTGGGTAAGGAAGAACGGCAAACGGAGACGCTGGGGACAGAAGCCTAAACTTTACTGTGAAAGCTAATTTTTTCAGATTGCGCCAGAAAGATGAACGTTCAGGACGCGCTTTAAATCACGCCTTAGCACGGAGACCCAAATCATGTTAGCAATCCGAATTATTCCCATATTGCTTATCTTGAGTGGGATGGTGCTGTTTGCCTTGCAAAACCTGTCGCCCGCCCTACCTCTCGTGATTTTGGGTACCCCGACACTAGCCTTGCCGCTGGCGCTCTGGATTGGGGGGGCGATCGCCGCTGGAGCCATCACAACGCTGTTAATTTCTGGACTATCGGGTTTAGGTCGCCCAGCCCGCCGTCCAGTCAGCCGTCCTGCCGCCAATCGCTTCTCTGGCGGTGCCCGCCCTGCCAATCCGAGCAATCCTTTTGCCCGTCGTCCGGTCAGCCCTGCCAGCACCCGCTTGCAGGATGACTGGGAAACCGGGGGACAAACAAAAGAAGAATGGGACGATTGGGAAGAGCCGCAGCCCCGTCGCAGTAATTTTGACGCTCCCAAGGCGGGCTTTCGTCCCCCCCAGCCGGAGATCCGCGATCGCACCGACGATGAATGGCAAAACTGGGACGGCTATGACAATGAACCCATCCGCGATCGCCGCCCTGAGACAGAGGACTATGACTTTGAACCTCGGGTGCCGCCCCGCACCGACTTTGAGGTGAAGCGCGATCCGGCCACGCGCTACCAGTCTGGTTCAGTCTACTCCTATGGCTACAGCAAATCTGACGATCCAGATTTTGAAGCAGCCGATCCGCAGGCAGAACCGCCCGCAGCTCGTCCCGGCGTCTATGATGCTGAATACCGCGTCATCACGCCACCCTACCGCCCTGACCCCGAAGAAGAAACTGCGCCTGCCCCAGCCGATGACTGGCAAGCCGCCGAAGAAGCCTTAGCAGAAGAAGCCTTTAGGGCAGACCCAGAAAACCAGCGCGATCGCCGAAACCCATGAATACCTCTAGCTTTCTCATCTGGGCCATTTTTGTCGGGGCGATCGCCGCCTTTGCCATCATCACCATGTCTCAAGCTTATGTGGGGTCTGGCAGTCTGGCACTGGTGTTTTCAGAGCCAATTGCCCTGGCCGATGCATCCGAAGAATCTGCATCCGAAGAATCTGCATCCGAAGAATCCTCTGCACAAGCTACTCCTAAAACCGTTCTCTTCAAGCAGGGCAGCGCTGCTTTTCAGGCAGGAAACTATCGCCAAGCCGCCGATCGCTTCGCAACGCTGCTGCAACGCCACCCCACTCTGGCCGAAGCCTATCACAATCGCGGACGAGCGATCGCTAACCTCCGTAGCGACAACGAAGCGGCCAGTACCCTCGTCAAAGCGGGTGAGCTTTACCTTCAGCAAGACAACACCGCAGGCTATGAACAGGTAAAGCATGATTTGCAGCAGCTCAAAGATAAAAGAATTGCAGAGAAAGCGCTGAAAGATAAAGCGTAGCCAGACAATATTTGCAAGAGGTTTAGTTAAAGCGTGCAGTCATCCCTTTAGCACAGCGGAGAAATATTATGGTGAGTCAACTCCCGAACTGCATCACCAGCCCGCATTGGTGGCAACTCATGACTTGGATCGCCGATCCGCTCGGCTTCCAAGATAAATATAGCCGCATGTATGGGGATATATTTACCATGCGGCTGAACAAAGTGGGCGGTTATGTCGTGATTAGCAACCCGCAAGCCATCCAGGACATCTTTAGTCAAGATTCCAAGTTTGAGATGGGTCGCGGCAACTACCTGGCGGAACCGCTGGTGGGCAGAAACTCCCTAATGTTATTGGATGGCGATCGCCATCGACGAGAGCGCAAATTATTAATGCCGCCCTTTCATGGGGAAAGACTACAAACCTACGCTGAACAAATCTGTCAGATTACCGAACAGGTCGCCAGTCAGTGGCAAGTCGGTCAATCCTTTGTGGCGCGGACGGCTATGCAGAAAATTAGCCTAGAGGTGATTTTGCAGATTGTCTTTGGCTTGAGTGAAGGAGAACGCTATGAGCAGCTGAAACCGCTTCTCACAAGTTGGATCAATCTACTCGATTCACCCCTTCGCTCCAGCATGCTGTTTATGAAGGTTTTGCAGCAAGATTGGGGGAAATGGACGCCTTGGGGTCAGATGAAACAGCAGCAGCGTCAGGTTCATCAACTGCTCCAGGCAGAAATTGAAGAGAGAAGAACGCAGGAAAGCGAGGCTCGTACCGATGTTCTGAGTCTGATGATGGCGGCGCGAGATGAACAGGGTCAAGCCATGACCGATGACGAATTAAGAGATGAACTGCTGACAATTTTGTTTGCCGGACATGAAACCACAGCAACCACCCTTGCCTGGGCTTTCTATCAGATCCATCAACGGCCAGAGGTGCGTGAAAAATTGCTAGCAGAGCTAGACAGCCTGGGGGAAAATCCGCCGCCTATGGAGATTTCTCAACTGTCTTACTTGTCCGCTATTTGTCAGGAAACGCTACGGATGTATCCCGTTCTGCCTGTTATCTTTCCCCGTATTGCCAAGTCGCCCGTCAAGATTGCAGGGCAGATGTTTGATGCAGGCACCACCTTCATGGTCACGATTTATCTGGTGCATTATCGGGAAGACTTATATCCCAAAGCTCAACACTTTGAACCAGAACGTTTTTTGAAGCGCCAGTATTCTGCTGCTGAATATTTCCCGTTTGGGGGTGGCAGTCGGCGGTGTTTAGGATATGCCTTAGCTTTGTTAGAGATGAAACTGGTTCTCGCCACGGTTTTGTCGCAGTACCAACTTGCTTTAGCAGAAGATAAGCCTGTGAAGCTGCAACGCCGTGGCTTTACGCTTGCCCCTAAGGGGGACGTGCCAATGATCATGACGGGAAAGCGATAAAGCCGTAGCGCTAGTTTATAGCGGCATGAGATGAATCTCTCAAGCACCGTTAGATCGGCGGTTCACATTACAAAAAATCATTGGGTGTTATGCTGGCAATTCTCTGTGGGTAGTCTATAGACACGAACCGCTAAAGCTTTAATTCGATCGCGTCAGGGGTTCTCTTGCGTACATTCCTTTCTTCAGGAGTGACGCAACAATGCTAAAACCGTTTAGGCGAGGGAGTTTTTCTTGTCCAGTTTCCTATTCATGTTTTTGGTTTTTAAAACGGTAGTCTTTGCCCTCGGCAGTTAAACCCTGATACTTCAAACCTGACCCCTCAAACCCTGACCCCTTCAGCCTCTAAATCAATGCCGATTCGATCGCGTTGCGTCGCTGATACTAAGGGTGAAATTTTTTGAACGATATGCGTCAAAAAGCTCAGATCTAGATTAAGCAGTACAAGCTGCTAAAGATTTGAGTTGTTTGACTGCGGTTGGCGTCGCCCCTGAGGCACGCACAGCCAGTTTTGTCCTGCAATTTTTTCGGAACACTCAGAATCAAACCTATGGCAATCTTTAACGTCACGAACACCAATGACAGCGGCGCAGGCTCACTGCGTGATGCGATCGCTCAAGCCAATGCAACAACTGGCCTGGACTCGATTGCCTTTACAGGAGCAGTCTTCACCGATACGACTCTAGACACGATCGCCCTGACCTCTGGGCAGCTTGATGTGACAGATAGCCTGATGCTGCAAGGCACAGGGGCAACGCTGCTCACCCTCAGCGGCAACAACACCTCCCGCATTTTCAACATCACGGCAGCTGATGCAACCTTAGATGGACTGACGATCGCCAATGGCAACGCCGTGGGGTCAGGCGGCGGCATTCTCTATCTGGGCACCGGAGCGCTCACCATCAAGAACAGCACTTTACTCAACAATAAAGTGACGGGTGCGTCTGGTAGTAACGGCGGTGATGGCGGCGGTGGCGGTGGCGGCGGCGGCGCAGGGCTAGGTGGCTCTCTCTACAGCGAGGGCGGTACGGTAACAGTCAGCAATTCCACCATTTCGGGGGGGCAAGCCATTGGCGGTAATGGCGGCAATGCAGCCTTGAGCAATGGTCTGAGTACGGGCATTGGGGCAACGGGCGGCGGTGCAGCAGGCGGCACCGGGGGCACAGGCAGCGCCGCAGGTAGCCTCGGCGGGTTTGGCAGCGGCGGCGGCGGCGGTGCAGGCAATACTTCCGGCGGCGGTGCAGGCGGTGCAGGCGGCTTTGGGGGTGGCAGCGGCGGCGGCGGTGCCGTCAACGGACTCAGCGGCACGGGCAGCAGTCTGGGCGGCAATGGAGGCGTTGGCGGTGCTACAGAATCGGGCGCAGGCGGCGGCGGTGCAGGCTTAGGCGGCGGCATTTTTATGCGCAGTGGAACGCTAAAGCTCGATCGCACGACCTTTACCAATAACGCTACTCAAGCGGGTATTGGCGGCGTGAGTGGCGTCACCAACGGCAGCGGACTCGCCGGACAAAGCAAGGCTGGAGCGGTCTTTCTCGGCGCTGGAGCCACTGCTAGCAGCCTCAACACTACCTTTACGGGAAGCGTTGCCGTCAATGATGCTGGCAGCCCGACCGACAATGACGATGTGTTTGGGACGATCGCATCCCTGCCTTACCTTGCCTCTCTCACGCCTACCAGCCTGCTCAACGGCACCAGTATTGGCTACACGGCTACCTTCAGCGAAGCTGTTACGGGTGTTAACCTGAGCGACTTTTCTTTGGCGACCACCGGGACGCTGGCAGGAGCCGCAATTTCCTCGGTGCAGTCGGTAAGCGACACGGTGTACACCGTTGCCGTCAATACGGGCGTTGGCGCAGGCGACCTTAACCTCAAGTTGGTGGATGATGACTCGATCGCCAGCAAGAGCGGTCAGGTTTTGGGTGGTGTCGGCAGCGGCAACGCTGATTTTTCTGCCCAAGCTTACACCATTGATCGATCGGCTCTGACGGTGCAAATTATTCAGGTCAAAGAACTTCCCTTCGGGCTAGCCAAGAAAGTCGGCGGTATCAAGTTCAAATTCAGTAAGGTTGTCGCCGGATTCGATTTGTCAGATCTGCGCCTGTCGGTTAAAGGTAAGCTGATTGCGCTCACTGGAGCCACTCTGACCACGACCGACAACATAACCTGGACGCTAGACAATCTGGAGAGCCTCACGCAGGAGTTGGGCGAATACCAGATCTCGATCGCCTCTGGCAGTTTTACAAACGTTGTCAGTGGCTCTACGTTAGACATCAGCGGCACTTGGCTCACGGGCGTTGTAGGGTTTGCCCCTCGGGCGATCGTGTTTAAGGGCGGCAAAAAGGGCGTTCAGCGCTCTGGTGGCAAAGAAGGAGACTTCATTATCAGCAGCTGCAACAATGACATTCTGCTGGGAGGAGATGGCGACGATCGCTTGTTTGGTGGCTTTAAGCTCAAAGGCTTTGGCAACGATCGCCTGTCGGGCGGCAATGGCGATGATTACCTGGATGGCGGTAGAGGCCGTGATTTTCTAGAAGGCGGCAACGGCAAGGACAAATTGAAGGGAGGCAAGCGCAGTGACCAACTCCAGGGAGATGATGATGATGATGAGCTGATTGGTCAAGAGGGAAATGATGTGCTGGTGGGCGGCGACGGCGAAGATGTCCTGTCGGGCGGCAGAGGCAGAGATGTATTTGTTTGCCAGTCGGTGAAAGGGGGTAACGATCGCGTCACGGACTTTAAGGTCAAGACCGATTTGCTTGATCTGCGGGAAATCTTTGTGTTGAAGGAGTTCAGCGCTTTGACGGCGTTTGCTCAGTTCACGGAGTATGTGAAGTTGGTCAAAGTCGGCTCAGATACACAAGTTCGGATTGATGCAGATGGCATCGGCAGCAGCAAGACCTTTGTGTCGGTGATGACGCTAGAAAAGGTGACAACGACGAGTATTAGCGCGCAGAACTTTGTGATCAGCTAGGCCAGCGTTGGCGTGAAATTTGTCGGAAGCGATCGATTTCACGGTCAGGATTTCACGGTCAGGGGTTGAGTTTAACTCGGCTCTTGACCGTGATTTTTTTTAGCGTTGCTGATTTTATCGATGCGCTCAAAAGATGGGAATTTGTCCCAGAATCGTCAACAGGTTATCTGCTCCAATTTCCATCACCACGGCCTCGCCAGACTGGGGAAAGATATCGCTTAAGGCCGTGATGTTGACTTGATGAGAAACCATCACCATCACACCCGGCACCGTCTGTTCTAGCAGGAATTGCTGAACTTGCGCCGTCTGTTCATCCGTTTGGCTGCGATCGCCAAAGAAAGAATTCAGCGGCGGAAAGGGTTCTACCTTGCCCAGGTTCATCCGTTCAGCGGTTTCTAAGCAGCGGCACCACTGGCTCGACAGCACTCGGCGGACGGAAATATTGCGGCTGCGAAAGGCTTCTCCGATGCGAATAGCCTGTTGTCTGCCTTCCTCTGAGAGATTACGCTGCGTCGAGCAGTCCTCTAGCTCAAAGTTAGGCGGATCTCCAGTGCCAGGGGCAGTTGCATGGCGAATCAGCAGGACGAACCTTTTCTCGTCTGCCTGCTGAAGTAAAGCCCATAGCTCCTCTGGCGATCGCTCTACCTCCGATTGCCCCACTTCAGCGACAGCGCGATTTGTTGGCGTAGGATTTGCCGGAGTGGGGGAAAGGCTGGGAGCAGCAACCTCTAACGTTGCAGAGGGCGTTGGGGCATAGCTCTGAAGGTCGCCGCAGCTAACCAGGGCAAATGAGCTGATTAGAGCGATCGCACTGGCAGTCATCCAGGTTGTTTTCATAGAAGTTTAGACCCGTAGAGGGCAGCGTGATGAGCGCAGAAACTAGCGGTCATAAACTCGTCGATGGAACACATGCTTCTCTCAAATTCCAATGGGTGTTGCCTCTAGCTTAAGGTGAGATGCATTCTCTGTGGGCAGTTCAGCAAAGCTGCACACCTGTTTTGGACATGATCCAAATGCTGATCCGCCTTGCAAGGTTCAGGCAAGATGAACATCTGGATCACGTCAGACCTCTTGTGATTCAGGATTTAGCTAGAGAATGGGTGAGGTGAAACCTATGACCCACAGAGGTTTTGCGCTTCAGGGCGATCGCCTAGCCGTTCGTCGGGCGATAGTGGGTGCTGATCGCCATGAACTTCTGCGGGTCAGGGGTGGGCAACAGCGGACTCCAGGTGTCGATCGTCCGAAATCCTCGCACATGGGATTCGTGAATCGTCGCTCTCACCGCATCGCGGGAGGCAAAAACAATCACGCGAATTACCTCTCGCTCTGGGTTGGGTTCGTCCCCCGGCTGGAATGCGGGATGGTTGAAGAAATTGAATTCTCCGGTCATTATTCTATTCTCCTTGTTGTTTTGGTTGGGTTCACTCGTTGAGTTCTCGCTTGTGGTGAACACAAGCTGAGAAGGAACCCCAAAAACATGGCTACTCACGATCGATTGAACAAGTAGCGCCAAGGAGTGTAACCAGAAAGCTACACTAGCTTAAGCCCTACGGACTGGGTTTGTCGGTCTGTAAGGTTAGAGGTATGTCGTAGGGTCCAAGCTACTTCATACCTCGCCAGAGGTTTTTGGGTGAATTAAGGCTGCTGGCGCAGAACACGAAAAGCAACCTTAGCGGATAAGAATAGATGGAGAAGGGGGCGATCGTCAAGCCATTTCTTACACAAGTTCATCTGTATTTTTTTGCTCTCGTAATCTGCATACTAGAAAGCTACTCGGAGTTATCCTGAAAAAACCTGAAGGTTTCGGGCTAATCATCGGATTAGGGATAGTGTGCGGAAAAGATGTCGGCCTAATTCCCAAAATCGAGTAGGCGGGAAATATTTGGATTAATGCGGCGATCGAGTGATTAACCTAACGGGGTTCTGTCTAATTAGGAGTTGCATCGGTGCCCGAGTAGCTGTCAGAGCTTGGGAATCGCAACACAACACTTTGTTGAAATCGACCCCTCCGTTAACTGCCCGGAGGCAATTAGCTGAGGGTACGGTTCGACTCCGTTGTTAGACAGCTTCACCTCTACATACAAACCTGTTTCGTTTACAAGCTTTTGGCTACTTTGTTCGTTCAATAGATAAGCCTATTGAAATTAATTGGTTACTGTTTTCAACCTTACAAAATAGATTCGGTTATCCGTACTACCACATAGTGCATATGATCTGTTGCGGAGGCTATCATAACGCATAACGCAACATGTAGGGTTAGGTACAGTCATTCTACGCTGTATATGGAAGCTTTTGGAGTGAGCTATGTGGATAAACTTTGCGCATCTTCGAGAACGATCAACATCAGGTAGTTGGATTAATTTTGCTGTGTTTGAAGCAAAATTTACGTCTGGTACTAACTCAGACAACAATACGCTGTTGTCTCAGTCTACAAATAAAGCTAGAGCATCAGGCTTAAGAATTGATCAATATGCACTTGTCTTTGTGCAGCACGGTCGTATCCAGTTTTATGGTGATCAGAATCTAGTCAATTACTTATCACGTAGCGGCGTTCCGCAATGGATTCATACAATCAATGTGTAAACTCTGTATGCTTTCTGTTTAAGTTATAGCTTTAGTTTGGAGAACATTAATTGTTTTCTCTCAATATGCTGCACTCTGCATTTGATATTTGAGGAGCTGATTTTATGGAACGTTATAGAAACATTGATGGTGATTCTGGAGTCAATGCATATGAAATTGGGGCAGATTTCATTCGTATTCAGTTTAGTACTGGTGCAACTTATTTGTACACGTACAGCAGTGCTGGATTAGCAAACATAGAACAGATGAAGATACTTGCACAAAAGGGTAATGGATTAAATTCATTTATCAACACTAGAGTTTGTAAGTTGTATGCTCGAAAAGAGAGTTAGTTAGTGCAGTCTTCTCTTCTATGGGTGAGATTTAGAGCACAGTGGAGCTAGGGTAATCGTTAAATCTTCAAAGTGTATTAAGCATTCATGACTACTAAAGTGCCGCAAGAAAGTATATCGGAAAAGATTCAACTGCTTTCCTCATTTCAAGTTGATATTCGCTGCTGGTTCGATGAGAAATATGATCAGTCAGAGGCTGAAGCGATTCGGTCACGAATTAATAGAAATGTACGACGTGTATGTAATATTGTTACCGAAACTGGTTGTCTTAAGCTTATGACCGTAGCTCCACCAGCTGCGATAGGTGGGCTAATGATTTCGAATGCTAACCCATTTGACAGCGTTTTAGAAACTTACTACGGATTATCTTTTATTCCATCGATTGTAGATATGCTGGATGAATCCATCGGTGTTTTAGAAGCAAACAAGCCTCAGCAGATAATAGAACCGACAGGATGGACAAGAGTTGATCGTAACATAGACAAAATAATACAAGCATTGGCGCAAGCAAATAGTGAAGAGGATTATCAAACTATTGGATTATTGTGTCGAGAAGCCATAATATCCTTGGCGCAAGCAGTGTACGACCCAGCTTTTCACCCTCCTCTAGATGAGGTAAAGCCAAGTGAAACTGATGCTAAAAGGATGTTGGAAAGTTATATCACTGCTGAACTATCAGGCAGTTCAAATGAGGTGCTGCGTAAATATGCGAAAGATGCGTATCAGCTTGCTGTTACTGTACAACATAAAAGGAGCGCAAATTTTCGAGAAGCTGCGCTTTGCGTAGAAGCTACTCGTTCTCTTACAAACACTATTGCAATCATTTCAGGGCAAAGAAATCCTTAGATTAGGCTGACACTTCACGGCAGCGGACAGACGAAAGCTATTAGTGCTCAGTTTAAGGTCATCTACTGCCGCTACGTTTTGCCGTTAGACCTGCTTGACTGACAAAAGTATTGGGAGATGAAACGAAAGCCAGGAGGGAAGCAGAGCCTGGTTTAAGCTGAAAGTTACCACACAAATCGGCAAAATCAATGGCACCTACTTCCCGCCTCTATCATGCGTTGAATGAATA
>DATNPL010000070.1:0-15432 GCA_036703255.1 Coleofasciculaceae cyanobacterium | reverse complement strand
AACTGCTGGCTTTGACCCGCAATATTTGTTGCTCTCGCTCTGCGATATTCATGGGAGACTGCTCTCAATGCGTGACTCTCCCTACTGTCTAGCTTGTTGAGTTTTCTCTTGCCAATGGCGAAAAAATAAAGACACTAACACAATATCAAACACAGATTCGGTCTGGCTGGGGTCGCGAATGATGGACACCATGCCTTTGACGGCTTTCAGGAACTCCAGGTTGATGGAGGGCAGAGAAACCAGCAGCATAATCAGGTTCCTTGGGTGATGGGTAAAGGGGCGTTGCTGATTTTAGAGATGAATTTTTTGTGAGAGGGGTACTCCGCTCCCCTCTCACAAAAAATTCATTCCCTACTTCTTTTTCTTCTTGCTGTCGCCTTTCTTTTTGGCGCTTGGCTTTTCGGCAGGGCTGGCGGCGGCAGCATCTAATGCGCCATTGACCAAGCCGTTGAAGCCATATACCTGCCGACTGCCGACAAAGGGCACCAGCGTTACCTGACGCTCATCACCTGGCTCGAACCGAACGGCTGTACCTGCGGGAATGTCGAGCCGCTTGCCGCGCGCCTGTTCGCGATCGAAGGTGAGGGCGGTATTGACTTCAAAGAAGTGAAAGTGGGAGCCGATTTGGATGGGGCGATCGCCTGTGTTGGCGACCGCTAGCTGGGTCGTGGGTCGTCCGGCGTTGAGTTCAATTTCGCCAGGTTCTACAAAAAGCTCTCCAGGAATCATAGCCACCTCTCACAGCGTTGGATTTAGCGCGTTATATATAGATTATCTACGCCCTTGCAGGAATATAGTTCATTTTTCTGCATTGCTTAATGGGGGGCGATCGGCGGATCAAACATAATTTCATAAGTTATCGCTGGGTTCATCCGCCGCAGCACTTTTACATAGTCTTCGGCATCGTTGCGTTTGCGAAAGCGGGCAATGAGGGCGTATTGCAGCTTGGGCAAGTGCTGAATCACGCACCAGGGAGACAGGCTATCCCGATAGATCATCGGTGTGCCTCCGTTGGAATGGGCGCAAGACAAAGCTCCGCCCTTGCAGGCGGCTGCATTCCTGATATCATAAAGCTACCTCCCGCTATGGGAATATTTAGCGTTGGCGCAAGCCTCGCGAAGCGATCGCTCTCCAGTTTTCCAGGCTAAGAGGAGCGATCGCTTTTGATGTTGTTTATTCATTAGAGTATGCAATTGCATACTTGTCAATACTTAAATGGGGCTGGTCAGGCTACGGATCAAAGAACTTGCTGAAGCGAAAGGCTGGACACTCAAAGAAGTTGCCAACCGTTCTGGCGTGAACTATAGAACCATCCATAGTTACGTCCGACGAGACAGTATGGCAATGATTGATTTCACCTCAGTTCAAAAGATTGCTCGGGCGTTCGAGGTGGCGATCGAGGATTTGGTTGAGGTGTTGGAGGAGTAGAGGGGCGATCGAGGAAAAAGGAGTCAAGAGAAACCTAATGACAAACATCAAGATTATTGTTGAAAAACACTCTGAGGGCTATATTGCTTACCCATTGGGAATTCAGGGAGTTGTTGTAGGTGAAGGCAATACTTACGAGGAAGCTTTAACTGATGTGCGATCGGCAATTCGATTTCACGTTGAGACTTTTGGCGCTGAAGTTCTAGAGCCAGAATCGCCTGTTCTGGAAGCTTTTGTTGCAGAAGCAAGTCTCTAATGCCCAAATTTCCTGTTGATGCACCCAAGGCAAGGGTACTTAAAGCTCTAAAGAAGCTTGGATTCAATGTTGTTAGAGAACGAGAACATATTTCGATGATTCGAGAAAACGAAGATGGCTCTCGGACACCTTTAACGTTACCTAATCATGCTCAAATTAAAGGCGCTACGCTGCGAAGAATCTGCGTGCAGTCAGGAATTTCACGCGATGATTTTCTGGAGGCTTACGAAGAGAGCTAGATGGTAATGGGTGTGACGATCGAAAATTGAGTCGAGGCGTTAGAGGAGTAGAGGGGCGATCGTTCCAAAAGATTCAGCGGTGATGCTGAAACCATCAAGGTTGATGCTCTGAGATTCAGCGGTGATGTTCTGCACTGGGTTGCTCATACTCTGCGCTGGGCCGAGCCAGCCAAAAGCTTCAGCGTTGCTGTTCTGTGCTGGGTTGTCCATACTTTGTGCTGGGTCGAGCCAGCTAAAAGCTTCGGCGCTGATGCTCTGTGCTGGGTTATCCATACTTTGCGCTGGGTTGAGTCAGCCAAAAGCATCAGCGCTGATGTTTTAAGGTGCATCGTTGCTGTCTTCATCTTCATCCAACAGATCGGCTGCTTTGCCGCCCAAGAGTCCGAAGATCACGCCGATTCCCGTTTGCCAGGTGTTTGCGGTGTTTTCAAACACGCGAATCTGTTGGGGAGAAAGCGTCTTTTGCCCTGCCAGCCAGACGGAGGTTGCGCCAGAGAGGCAGGTGAGAGCGAGTACAGTTGAGAAGACAAGACGGAAAACGGGGGAGAGTTTGACGGGTTTCATAGTGCTGGTGGGTTGAGTGGCTAACGTTGATGTGTCTAGCTTCTCAAGAACGCCTCAAACCGTGGTCAATGCGATCGTTCAGCTTGTTGTCAGAGTGTCAGATCTGACAGAATTGACAGAACGGAATTGTAACTACCTATGGCAACTCGATCGCTCCAAGCCTCGACCGCAGGAATTCAGGCCATCAAAAAAGCGCTGAAGCGAAAGTCAGGCGGACAAACTTACCTTGCTGGTGCGGTCGGCTGCTCTCGCCAAACGATTTGGAGCCTGCTCCAGGGAAACGCGATCGACTTTGATTTTTTTACAAAAGCCTGCGCTGAACTGGGGCTGAACTGGGAGGAGATTGCCAAGCCAGAAGCAACAGAACCAGAGCAACCCGAAGCCGATCGCATTGCTGCCTTAGTCCAAGCTACTCGTGAGCAAGTGCGATCGTACATTCAGCAGCAATGTGGCACGATGCGAGTGTTGGACATGACGCAGCCGATCGCTCTCACAGGCGAGCAGGGCATTTATACCAGCGTCAATATTTTGGAGAAGCTGACAGGGCGGCGGCGGTTAGAGTTGCCCGACCTGCTGAAGAACTGTGATTCAGATGAATTCGAGCGCTTTGGGCTGAGCCGCATTACAGAGCAGCGTGTACCCGGACTAGAAGCGGCGCAGCGCTACCCAAAACTGATGGTGTTAGGCAAGCCGGGAGCCGGAAAGACGACGTTTTTGAAGTATCTGACGATGCAGTGCATTGCGGGGAATTTTGCGCCCGATCGCGTTCCTTTGTTTGTAACTCTAAAGGATTTTGCAGAAGCAGAGAAGCAGCCGAGCTTACTGGACTATTTGGTAGGGTTGATCCCCCCAACCCCCCTTAAAAAGGGGGACTTTGAGAGCGATCGAGCTGATTCTTCGGCTCACTCTCTTGGCTCGGTTCCCCCTTTTTTAAGGGGGGCTAGGGGGGATCTAACCCAGATTATTTCTACAGGCAAAGCGCTGATTTTGCTGGACGGGTTGGATGAAGTGCGTGAAGAAGATACCAAACGCGTGCTTCGGCAGATTGAGCAATTGTCTGGGCAGTTTCCTGATAATCAGTTTGTCATCACCTGCCGGATTGCGGCCAAAGAATATAGCTTGGAGCAATTTACTGAGGTTGAAGTTGCAGACTTTAACGCCGAACAAATTAAAAGTTTTGCGACCCAATGGTTCTGTGCCAAAGGAGATACCGATCGCGCTACGCTATTCCAGCAGAAGCTAAACGACAACCAGCCGATCGCAGAACTAGCAACCAATCCGCTGCTGCTGACGCTGCTCTGTTTGATGTTTGAAGATGTCACTGACTTTCCGGCGAATCGATCGGAACTGTATAAAGAAGGGTTAGACATTCTGCTGAAGAAGTGGGATGGCAAACGCAAAATCGAACGCGATGCAGTCTACAAAAACCTGTCGCTCAAGCGCAAAGAAGATTTGCTCAGCCAAATTGCCCTAACCACCTTTGAGCAAAAGGAATATTTCTTTAAGCAGCGCGCCCTAGAAGACCATATCGCCGATTTTATTCGCAACTTGCCCGATGCCAAGACCGACCCAGAAGCGCTGCATCTAGACAGCGAAGCGGTGTTGAAGTCGATCGAAGCCCATCACGGGCTGTTGATAGAACGCGCCAAGGGCATCTATTCTTTCTCACATTTGACCTTTCAAGAATATTTTGCAGCGCGAGAGATTGTGACGCTCTCTGATCCGGCCATCTTGCAGGGGCTTAGCCAAAATATTACCGAAAAGCGTTGGCGCGAGGTATTTTTGCTGACTGCGGGCATAATGCGAAATGCTGATGACCTAGTGCTGTTAATGAAACAGCGGATTGATCAACTGCTGGCAGGTGATAAAAAGCTCCAGCAGTTTCTAAAGTGGGTACAGCAAAAGTCTAGTTCTCTAGACGTTCAGTACAAGGTTGCTGCTATTCGAGCGTCCTACTTTCAGCTTGCCCTCGGTATCCTGAGCGACCTCGATCGCAACCTCCGTGACAATAACACTCTGAGCGACCTCGAACTCGACCATGCGCTCTCCCGCGCCCTTGCTAAAGCCGTCAATCCCACAGCCCTCAACACAGCTCTTAATATCGTCCGCAACTACGCTACTGCCCTTGATCCTGAATTACAGCGGAAACTACAAGAATTGAGAGAGCAAGCAAACCCCTATTGGGAAAATAGCAAGATTTACAAGCAGTGGTGGCAAGTGAACAATCAAGCTTGGAAAGATCAACTCCGTGCCATATTGATAGAGCATCGCAATATCGGACACGACTGGCAATTCACCGATGAACAGGAGCAGCTATTGCGGCAATACTATGATGCCAATAAACTGCTAGTCGATTGCTTGAACAGCGATTGTTACGTCAGCCGATCGGTCAGAGAAGCGATCGAGGATACATTGCTGTTACCAATCGAGCAGGGGGCAGCAGATGGGTGAAATAGACATCTATGTAACCAACAGGCTACCGATCAAAGTGCCGTCGAAATCGTGGATCGAGGTGATGTTTTTTGCGCGAGTTGCAGGAACGGCAGAGGGTTTGAAAATTGCTGATGTCATCGGTTCCCCCTTTGGCAAGTGGAATAATATGATCGATCGTCAGTTCAGCCTCTGCCGCATGACAGCCACAGCTTTTGCACTGAGAGCCATCCCGCTCCAGCACATATTTTCGCACTTCAGGCGGAATTCGAATTCGCCGTGATTGAGCCATAGATTACAGCAATTTCATCAATAGCATTGCGTAGGATGTGTTGGGCACTAGCCAATACATCCTACGCAGAATTTCACGTTAATAAATCTAAGCTTCGACCAGCGCGATCGCCTCAACTTCATTAGGCTGCATCTCGCTCATTGCGATCGCCTCTCCTGACTCAGCCGTTGGAGCTGGCACGATCGCCAGATCATTCTTGCTAATTTCGGGGAGCTTTTTGCGATCGAGCTGCATCACTTCCAAACAGGAATTAATGCCTGCGATCGCTTGATTATAGATGGCGATCTTTTGCTCAATTTCTGCTTGAAGACGCTGATTGCTGCGGATTTTTTCGGCGGCCTCTTTGTCTAGAATTTGCGCCAAATAAGCCCGCGCCTGATCATACTGTTGCAGAATCACGTCAGCTTGATCGGCGGCATTTTGCAACAGATGCACATTCAGCGTTTGGTTGATGGTTTGCCGGAAGGTGCGTAAGACCGTTTCCTTCACCTTTTGCTCAAAGTCCAGCTTGAGGAGCTGACGAATCGCAGGTTCGGCCTCCACCATGTTCTGGTAGTCATAGCCGCGACAGGCTTGCTGCAAAGTCTGGCGGAGCTGCCACATTGAGGAAGTGCCTTCGGTATAAAATTCAGGCCGTTCGCGCACATAGCGATCGCACTCGGTACGGGCCTCGTTCACCAGCGCATCAGAAACTTTTTGCTGAAGGCGCATCAGGCTGCTCTCAATGCCGCCATCGTTACCCAACAGGCGATAGAGATTGCGGTAGTAGTCTTGCTGATGGACGCGATCGTTCAAAGCCTGAAAGAAAGTGGCGACCACCTCCTGCGAGGCATCCACCAGCACTTCCTCTAGGCCATCCGCCAGATAGTAAAAGGCTTCGGCCAGAATGCCCAGCAGAGGCACGACCGAATGGCGCTTGTGGCTGGCCTGAGCGCGTTTGTGGACTTCGCCGACGGAAAAGGTATGCAGCAGATCATCCAAGCGAGTCACCATACGGGTTTTTAGCCTGAAAAAGCTGTTCTCCAAAGCAATATTGCCATCGCTGGCAACCGCCTCGTTCACGGTTTGCTCAATATCCTGCCGGAAGCGATCGCCCACCTGCTTCAATTCTTTGCTGAGCTGGCGCAACTCCTGCTCTTTGATGGCGTTGATGTCTTGGGGCTGGCTACCCAACTGCTGCCATGCCTCGACGTAGGATTTCTTCAGGCTAATGCTCACAGGCTGCAAATCATCGGCCAGGTTAGCCAACAGCAACGGCCGTTTCTCGGTGGTCAGGTAGCGGGTGATGGCGGTGCGGAATTCTTCAATGCCGCTGTCTTTAATCAACTGCTCAATTAGAGGCGAACCCGTTTCGCTGAGAATGCGAACGTAGTTTTCATTGGGCGACTCGTAGCTTTTGACATCAATCCGGAAGCGATCGGCGGGTAGCTTGCCCGAGCTAGCGCAGTAGCGGTTAAATTCGCTGACAAACTGCGGCGTTTCTTCCTGTCCTTCGGTTTGTCGCTCGACTTGGCCTGCCGCAAATAGCGTGTCTAGCCCAAAGCGATCGCCCCGTCCAGATACTCTAAGCTGGCTGCCAAAAAAGCCCAGCAGACCGCTGGTTTTGTAGACTCGGCTAGAGTCCCGAAACTGATCTTGCAGCAGCCGCTCTAGCCGCTGCCGGAGCTGGGTGTTATACCAGGTTTCGTCGATGCGGTTAAAGACGTAAAAGACGCGATCGCGGATGCCGGGATTCGACTTGGTTTTCTCCAATAGCTCGGTTTCTTCACTGGTCATGTCACCCGCCGCCGCAGGTTTGAGGACGCAGACCACAGCAGAGGTATCGGGGTTCTCGATTTTGGCGTAGGTTAGCTCGGCATCTTTTTTGACGGGCGCATCAATTCCCGGCGTATCTACCAAAATGTTGCCGTCCCGCAGCAGCTCATGGTGGCAATAGTATTCCACTCGCTTCAGCACCGCGCTATTGGCACCGCGGCGGGCATAGCTGGCGGCTTCTTGAAGGTTGCGGAAGTTGAACCGCTCCATCGAAAACGTGTTGTTGTTGACGGTGTGAATATGTTCGCGGTTGGCAATAAAACCCTCTAGCAAAAACCGCAGGGCGCTGGCCTGTTTGGCGCGATCGGACTTGCTCTCACCGCCCTCTTGCTCAATAATTACCTGGCAAGCCTGAGAGACTAAATCGATCACATCTGAGCGGTTAATGTTGTCCCGTACCGTCAGCCCCAGCCGTTCGCACAGCAGCGTCGCCTGTCCGCGAATTTCGGCCTCGCTGAGGAAAGTCAGCACCACCCGCTCTTGATCTGGCTCTGCATAGGCGATCTGGCATTCGGTTCCGGTGGCGTGCCCTTCGGCGCTGTAGAGCAACTCCCGCTCTAGCAGGGCGTTGATCAGCATTGATTTTCCGGCACTAAAGGCTCCAGCAAAGACGATCTCGAAGGTGGGCGCGATCGCCTTGCGCAACGAGTTTTGAATGGCGGTGGTGTCTTGCGATCGCAGCAACGGTTCTTGTTGCTGAAGTTCCAGGAGGCTATTCACCTGCTCTTGCAGGTTTTGGCACTGTGGGAAGGCTTGTGACATAGAGAAAGTCCTAAAGGGCGACGAAGGAAGGCAACCTCCTGTTCAGGGTTCCCACTTTCCCCAGAGACTTCACGTTGCTATGAAATCAGCAGCGCCCAAAAACTAAAGGGCAAAATTCAAAATCGGATGACACAATAGGTCTTGCACTGCCGATCGACCCAACCCAAGGAAACGTTCACCATGTGGCGAGTGATTATTCAATGTTCTGCCGAAAGCTGGCGCAATCATGCGGATGCCTTTAAGGCGATCGCCGCCAAGTATCCCGGCATCCCCCTAGCCTCGAAAAAAATGAAAGGAGACGAGCGCCGGATTATGGAATATCAGCTTGAAAATGTCGGTGATGCCGAAGATTTCACCGATGAATGCTTGACGCTTGAGGGGTTTACCGCCCAGTTCGAGTCACTCTAGCTTGAGTCTTTCTAGCCCTGCTCAGCTCCTTCGGCAATCGGGAAACTCACCAGCTCAAGGCGGGGCGGAACGGAGAGATTGACTGGCTCCGATACCGGAACAGCCGCCATTTGCAAGCAGACCTCATAGAGACCAAACTCTTGCTGAAGCGAGAGCTGAAGGTCTTGCAGCAGCCGATCGCGCTTCAGTCCCTCTTGCAGGCTAACCGTCAGATGGGCTGACAGAGCTTCTTGCCCCAGGGCGATCGTCCAAACCCTCAACCGATCGACCGCGACCACCCCAGCAAAACTCAAAAGATGCGATCGCACCTGGCTCAAATCCAGATGAACAGGCGGTTTTTCCAGCAGAATATGCAGGCTCTGACGAATGAGCGGCAGGGTGCCCAGCCCGATAAACACGGCAACGCCAAGGCTAATTGCGCCATCTGCCCAGTTCCACTGAAAAGCCCAGACGGCGATCGCCGCCAAAATCACCCCGACTGAGCTAACAGCATCGGCCACCATATGCAAAAATGCGCCGCGCAGGTTCAAATCATGGTGGCTATCGCCATGCAGCAGCGAAGCGCTGAGGCTGTTTACCACCAGTCCCGCGATCGCCGTCACCAGCATTGGCAGGCTCAGAATTTCAACTGAGGGCGTTTGCAAGCGGGCGATCGCCTCCCAGCCCACCCAGACGGCCACCCCTAGCAGCGCGATGCCATTCACCAAGGCCGCCAAAATCTCGATGCGTCGGTAGCCAAAGGGAGCTTGGTCAGTCACAGGCAGTTGGGCGACCCAAGTGGCAAACAGCGCCAGACCCAGCGCCAGCGTATCCGACAGCATATGTCCCGACTCTGCCAGCAGCGCCAAGCTGCGGCTAAACCAGCCCACCGCTCCCTCAGCGATCGCAAAACCGCCAATCAGCCATAGCGCTATCCAGAGCAGTCGAGCTTTTTCGGCGGTCGCCTGCTGTGTCGCAGGGTGCGTGAGAGAATGCTGATGACAGTCAGGCGGACAGTTTAAAGGAGAGTGATGCATGAATGCCAGATAGATTGAGCCTAATAGATTGAGCTAGATAGATTGAGAAAGGGGCGATCGCAGACGGCTAGAAATTGCGGTAGTCTGGCTTAGAGCAGACCCATCCCCAAAGTCTGCAACACCCAGACTAGCAGAATACCCAGAATGGCAGTTTATCAGGTTCGCTTAGTGAATGAGGCATTGGGACTCGATCGGACGATCGCAGTTCCTGACGACCAATACATTATCGACATTGCCGAAGAAAACGGCATTCGCTTGCCCGCTGGCTGCAAACAGGGCGAATGCTCGGCTTGCATTGCCAAACTGGTCGCAGGAGAAGTCGATCAGATGGAGCAAAAGTTTTTGCGCCCCCAAGAGCTGAGTCAGGGGTATGCCGTCACCTGCGTGGCCTATCCGCGATCGGACTGTACGCTGCTGACGCACCAAGAGCAAATGCTGTACCAGTCTTCCCTGTACTATACGCCTAAAGAAAATACGCAGAAAGAGAACATGCAAAATAGAAGCACGCCTCAAGAGAGCTAGAAACCTGGGAAAACACTATCCCAGCATTGCTCTGCTATTATAGCTATGTCGATCTGGGGCTGTAGCTCAGCAGGATAGAGCGACCGCCTCCTAAGCGGTAGGTCGAGGGTTCGAATCCCGCCAGCCCTGTACTTGTGACGCGCCCAGCGCCAAACGGCTATCTCAGTCCTGAGATTCTGTAGCCACTGCCTTCAGCTTGCTATAGAAATCTCCAGGCGAAACAGCCACCGGAGTGAACTGATGAATCTCTTCTGAAGCAGATTTGTCGATCGCCAGCTTTGCCCATTTCAATTTTTCCGCCTCTTCAAGCTCGGCAACGGGTCTAAAGGCTTGAATCGGTTCATCTTTGGACACATCCTTATGCCAGGAATGTTCTGATGAATCGTGAGAATCTGAGGATGGCAGGTCTGAGGATGGCAGTGGGCTATCGTTTTCAAAGCTACGCAGCTTCAGAAAAGCGATCGATTCCTCTGAAGACAGCAGTTTCAGGCGCTGGCTAAACGGCTGAATCGCCTTTTCGGTCGAGGCATCGGTAAATTCCAGCAGATCGGCTTTGGCTTCTTCAGAAGAAGGGGCTACCGCAGAGACAACCGCGAAGTCTGCCCACTCAGATGCCGATAGGCTGGGCGATTCTGCCTCACCGTCGGCTGCTGCGATCGCTTCCTCCCGCTCAGGCGTCAGGTCTTCAGGCTGCTCTGCGTTCACCTCAGCGTCTGAAGGCTGAGAACTGAGGGCATCTGCAATCTGGGACGACGGCTTGGGCGACGGCGTACTGAGAGAAGCCGGGGATGAATAGGTGAGGAGGTTTCTAGAAAATCTCCCCCGGATGATTCGCTCAAACTCATGGTTAAAGTGATAAAGCGGCTGCCCCCGTCGTTGCCAAAACCGCAAAATCTGCTCCACAGAAACGGCTTTATACCGACCCTGATACAGGGCTTCAACCAGGGATAGACACACCCAATGGTCAGGATATTGCGCCAACCAGGTAAAGGCTAACTGCTCAGCGGTAAATCCATTGAGGTCAAAGCTGAAGCGCTTTAGCAGTTCAGCGACATCAACAGCAGCATCCTTAAGCAAATTTTGCATGATGAGGAGCGTGGTAAAAGAACAGGGCTGAGATTCTCAAGCAAATCCATAAATGCTTTATTTCGCCTTCTTTCCTAATTTGGCATATTTACTAGGGAGATGACCAGAGTAGCCTTTCACTTTCGCGGTCGATCGCCGCGCAGCCACGCATCATAGTAGGATTGAAACCTGAGAGCGGAAGTTGTTTATTTTTTGGAAAAGTGCGTGCAGCCTCCCGCTCTAAAAAATCAATACCCTGTTTACAGCACCCCTAAACCCTTTTATTTACGATCGCAGCTATGACCGCAACAGATAATAAAACAGACGATAAGACGATCGTTCGAGAATATTTCAACGCTACAGGCTTCGATCGCTGGCGACGAATCTACGGCGATGGCGAAGTTAACAAAGTTCAGCTCGATATTCGAGTCGGGCATCAAAAAACGGTGGATACGGTTCTAGGCTGGCTCGAAGCCGACGGTAATTTGGCAGGGCTGTCTATTTGTGATGCCGGGTGCGGGGTTGGCAGCCTGAGTATTCCCCTTGCGACCGCAGGCGCACACGTGTTTGCCAGCGATATCTCTGAAAAAATGGTGTCTGAAGCGCAAGAACGCGCCCAGGCTGCTTTGGGACAAAGCCACAATCCGGCTTTTGCCGTGCAAGATCTAGAAACATTAAGCGGCAAGTATCATACGGTGATTTGTCTAGACGTGCTGATTCACTACCCAGAAGACAAGGCTGCTGAAATGATTCGCCATCTGTCTTCTTTGGCAGAGACAAGGCTCATCCTCAGCTTTGCCCCTAAAACTTTGGCCTATGTGGTGCTCAAAAAAATTGGCGATTTTTTCCCTGGCCCTAGCAAAGCTACCCGTGCCTACTTGCACCCTGAAGCCAAGATTGTCAAGATTCTAGAGTCTAACGGCTGGAAAGTGCAGCGCAACGCCATGACTAAAACCCAATTCTACTTCTCTCGATTGCTGGAAGTGACGCGATCGTAGACCGTCAAGCTTCTGCATGCAGCAAAATGAGAATCTGTGGTTTGTGAGGAAAGGGGCAATGTCATGCTTTGGCTCCTGACAAAGTTAAAACCAAGAACTTTTTTAAGAGGATGTTTGAAAAGTGGTCGGCTGTGATTTTAGGCACCTGTTGATCCCCCCTGCCCCCCTTAAAAAGGGGGAAATGAATTCAAAGTCCCCCTTTTGTTGGCGAAGCCTTCCCGAAGGGTAGGGGGATTTAGGGGGATCTGAAATGTTTCGCTACCCATAGTTGGACTTTTCAAACATCCTCTAAGAGCGTGCAGCAGAGCCGTGCTCTAAAAAATCTTGAAGTTATTTTCGTGAAGCTCTTTTCTGTTCAGCTCAGCCAAAAGCGAGGTGGTCATCGAACTTATGAGCAAGAACTGCGGATAAAACCTATGGCAAGAAACAAGATTGCAATCCTTTGCCTCGTTGCGATTATTGCAGCCGCAATTATTTTGCACACCGAATTGTGGGCCTACGACACCTTTGAAGGCAAAAAAGATATCTACTATCTTTGGCAAGATAGCCAGATGCTTTCATCTGGAGAAAATCCTTATGCCAGGATTTTGTCAGGGAACATGTCGGAGAACAAAAAATATCCTACCTACTTCCCCATATTTTGCTTACTTTCTTCGCTGACGCAAAAACTGGGACTTACAGACTATGACGACTGGATTGGCTTCTGGCGACATATCTTTTTAGTTTTTAATCTAGGCATTGGCTCACTGATCTTTTACATTTTTTCTCGGCAGAAGCTTTGGCTACTAGGGGCTTTTTCGGCCTGCTTTTGGCTGTTTAGCCGCTGGACGATGTATGTCACCAGAGTTGCGCAAATAGACTTTATTCCTATCTTCTTTTTGCTGCTTTCGCTGTTTCTCTTGCGACGACATAAATGGACTGCGCTCTTGCTATTTAGCCTATCTCTGGGTGTTAAACAAATTGCCGTCTTTCTGGTGCCCATTTATCTGGTTTGGATCTGGCGATCGACCGAACAAAACAAAGTCAAGACCGTTTTGCTGGCTGCTGCCGTGATCATGAGCATTCCCCTGATCACATCCCTACCCTTTTTGGTCTGGAATCCGGAGAGCTTCGTCAAATCCATCCTCTTCTCTGCAACTCGCGAAGGAGACGATAGTTTTGACTCCCCCAGCTTGTTTGAAGCCACAGCAGGTCTGCGATTTTTACCCATGCTGGTGCTGACGACGCTTATTGGCTTTGGCGTTGTGCGTCAGCAAATAGGGCTTTATACCAGTGCGTTGCTCACCCTGTCAGTCTTTGTCAACTTCAATGCTGTGCTGTTTACCCAATACTTTTGCTGGGTGCTGCCCTTTGTACCGTTGACCCTCAGTGATTTTTTCGATCGCTCCTCAACTCTTGACGCGCAAAAAGACCTACCTGAAAACCTGTGACAGAGCCGCTGGTCGCTGGAGCCAAATGAATGCATTCATTTGCCATCTGTCTCGAAGCACAAAGGTTTTTAAGAATACCAAGTAGCCTCAGCTTCTGGGCTATGCTTGCTTTTCCGTTTTAGAAATTAAACTCGTTTGCAGGTATTTCTTAATGAGGAAAAAGCTTTTTATCCCAGCGCTGCTGGCAGTCTTGACCCTTGGCTGCTTGCTGATCATGCCCGTGATGGCTACGCGATCGCAGTCTGCTCCTCAAGCCATTGCTCCAGTGATCGCCCAATCTCCTGCGCCTGCCAGTCCACCAGTGCCCATCGCAACCCCTAGCCCAGCGCCCACGCCCAGCGCTAGCCTACCCAATGTGGTGCTGCTGGCAACGGGTGGAACGATCGCCGGAACGGGGGCAACCTCTACCACCACGGTCGGCTATCAGGCTGCTAAGCTGCCCGTCGAAGCCTTGATCTCAGCCGTGCCTGAGCTGAAGAATATTGCCAACATCACGGGCGAACAGGTGCTGCAAATTGCCAGTGAGAACATGACCGTTGAGGGTCTGCTGCAAATTGCCAAGCGCGTAAACGAAGTTTTGGCTCAGCCTGAAGTGAGCGGCGTTGTGATCACCCACGGCACAGATACGCTGGAAGAAACCGCCTATTTCCTCAATTTGGTCACCAAGAGCGAAAAGCCTGTGGTGGTAGTGGGTTCTATGCGTCCCGCTACGGCGCTGAGTGCCGATGGCCCACTAAATTTATATAACGCAGTGGCGATCGCAGGCAGTCCAGATGCGGTTGGCAAAGGCGTATTCGTTAGCCTCAACGATCAAATTTCGGCAGCGCGAGAAGTCACGAAATCGAATACAACGAGCCTCAACACCTTTCAGGCTCATGACATGGGCTATCTGGGCTACGTTGAGCTGGGCAAACCCTATTTCTACAGAATGCCGATTCGCAAACACACGGTAGCGACTCCGTTTGAGGTCAGCGCTCTGGCAACGCTTCCCCAAGTAGACATTGTGTATGGCTACGGCAGCAACCGCCCTGCCATGTTTAATGCAGCGATCGCCGATGGAGCTAAAGGCATTATCTATGCGGGAGTAGGGAATGGCAGTATTTCGGTGCAGTTAGAACCCGCAGCGATCGCTGCCAGCAAGAAAGGGATTCCCGTTGTCCGCAGTTCGCGGGCGGGGGCAGGGCGCGTGGTGCGCAATGGCGAAGAGAAAGATGACGAAAACGGCTTTGTTGTGGCAGATAATTTGTCGCCGCAGAAAGCCCGTCTCTTGCTCATGCTGGGGCTGACGATTACGAGTGACCCGCAGGCGCTTCAGGAGATGTTTTACACCTACTAAGTTTTGCACTGAGGAGCTTGAGACATCCTACTGAATATAGCTTGCTTCCTATAGGGTGGGCGGATTATCAAAGTTGCACATCGCGTTTTCGACTTTAATTTTTACCGTATCGCCGCTTGACGATCGCCCCTCTTTTCCTCTATGCTCACACGTTATAGCTATTTGCAACTCGCCTGCGGTAGCTTGATCCCAAAAATCTAGCGCTACTCAAAGCTGTTACGAGCAGCGATGAGTAGCTGACCCCCAAACTGCGGCAAGGCAGGCTGGTGGCTAATGAGGAATTTTAACACTCCTTTCAGCCGCTCTGATGCTTCATGCTTTCGGGGCGGCTAGGTTTTTGGGTTTCCTTCCCGAAACCCAAAACAGGAGAACTCTGATGATTAGCTCGTTTCAGTCGGATCATGCCGACTCTATTTTCCATAGCTCTAGTTTTCTAGCGCCCGATTTTGTTGTCTTGCCCGAACCTGGCTTGCCCGATGTGCCGCAGGGAAAGGGCGATCGCGAACTTCTCTATGTCCTCGTCATTGGCCCTGAGGCGGGTGTGCTAGAGACCCTCTATGACCTCCAGCGGCGCGGCTTTGCCAACGTCACCGACTGGAGCCGCAATTTGCCTAGCCCTGGAGAGTTTCCGCAACCGCGATCGGGTGAGGTGATGCGGATTTTGCAGCGGTATCGGCTGCGGGGATGAGGCTTGATCCCCCAACCCCCTTAAAAAGGGGGCTTCCAGAACTCAAAGTCCCCCTTTTTAAGGGGGATTGAGCAGGGTGGTTTCATTTAGGTGGAGAAAAACCTTGAGTGAGGATCGCATAGACTTGCCGCACCTGATTGGTGAGGGCACGCACCCCTTGAGGGATGGTACGGAAAGCGATCT
>DATNPL010000123.1:0-61742 GCA_036703255.1 Coleofasciculaceae cyanobacterium | reverse complement strand
TGAGGTGTCAAGGGGAATCTTTCAAATCCCTTCCTCAACATCACAATAGGCAATCCGTAAGGCTTTGACCTCATCTGATAGGCTGGCACATCCCCTCTTACCTTGGCACCACACTGAAGAAATTCTGTCAACCTTTGACTCAATTGATTTATTTCCACGGGCTTCAATCCAGTAGGAATTAACCTTGCAATGTCAGGCAATGGGACAAGCAAAATAGCTTGCATATCTCGCTGCTTGCGGCGGGGTTTTTAATTTAAGCAAACCATTACCCTAATCCAGCACCAATATGAAGAAGGGATGGTGACAACCTCCATCACCAGTTTCAAGCGGTGATGGAGGTTATGGCTTGTGAGATGCGTAGTTTGTGCATCTCACGAAAATTTCTATGTCTTGATATAGAGGGGGCTTTGCTTTCAGTCCCTATTTCAAAGCATTTACTTTACTCTCAACACTGCTTGATAGATTTTCAGCAGGGCGAAAGAAATAAATATCATGACGGCTACGGCACTTATGCGTGAAGACATATTAGGCAGAGTAGTCAAGAGCAATAGCTGCTAGCAGCTATTGCTCAAGTGCAGCGAGAAACTGTCATGAGGTAGAAAGCGCGATTAAGCACCTGTGTCAGGTGAAGTAAAAATAAGGACAATCCTTGGAATAGGCTGTAGATAATAGCTTTTTTGATTTGAACATGAAAATTTCAACTGCTTTATTGCCGTCAACCTTAGTTCTAGATCAGCTCTTGCACAGTTGGCTGATAGAGGACATCGGAAGAGGCGATCGCACCACTCAATCTCTCTTTGTTTCTGGCTCTAGACCTGGTAAGGCTCAGTGGGTTGTTAAAGAGGCAGGCGTGGTTGCAGGTTTACCGATCGCCGCACGGGTCTTTCAGCTTCTTGATAATCAGGCTGTATTTACATCAGCGGTGCAGGACGGCCAATGGTGCGATCGCGGTCAGGTAATGGCTCACATTACAGGTTCTCTAGGTGCGCTCCTAACTGGAGAGAGAGTAGCGTTGAATCTAGCGATGCGGTTGAGTGGAATCGCAACCATGACGAGCAGGTATGTTGAGAAAATTGCGGATTTGCCCACTCAGTTGGTGGATACTCGCAAAACCACGCCTGGATTGAGAATTTTGGAGAAATACGCAACACAGGTAGGTGGAGCCATCAACCACCGTATGGGATTAGATGATAGTGTGATGATTAAGGATAATCACATTGCGGCAGCAGGAGGGATTGGAAAGGCGATCGCCCAGATCCGCCCCTGTATTCCGTATCCGCTGACCATTGAAGTAGAGACTGAAAGTCTAGAGCAGGTGGCAGAAGCTTTAGAGCATGGAGCCGACATTATTATGCTAGACAATATGCCATTGGAGATGATGGAAGCTGCCGTCAAAAAAATCCGGTCAACAAATAACCGGATCAAGATAGAGGCATCAGGAAATATCACGCTAGAAACCATTCGATCGGTTGCGGAAACAGGTGTGGACTACATTTCGAGCAGTGCGCCAATTACGCGATCGACCTGGCTAGACTTGAGTATGAGAATTGTTTAGGATAGCAAGTCATTCCGGCCTTACTTGATGAACAGCCGACCCCAGCCGGATTTGTCGCTTTCGGGCAGCCAGCGACGTGTGAGGATATAGCGAGGGTAGACGACAGCATTGCCATTCGTGACCTTGCCTGTATAGCCACCACCCGCGTCAAGAATACTGCCGAAAGGATCGTGGCAAATATAGTCTTGGCTGGCGGTTCTACCTATGACCACAATCATATGTCCGCCTGTCGGGGAGGCAGATGAACCTCGGTGAAGAATGCCAATAACGATGGGGAAGCCTGCTTCGAGGGATTGATCGAGGTTCTTAAAGCCTAGATCAGTGTGCCAGAAGGATTTGATGCCCAGCTCAGCTAAGGCTTTAGTCTGTGCTGCGTGATCTGTGGTGTCGCCGTACTTAATGACCTTCTTATAGTATTCATCATCGCCAGAAATTTTAGCGCCTAAGAATTTGGCAACCATTGCACAGCTAGAAGTATTGCAAGTGCGCATGGGTTCGTACTTGTTATCTACCTGCTGAAAGTAGGGAACCTTGAGGCGAAGATCTTGGTTTTTGAACGTAGAGAGATTCCAATCACTCCACATTTTGGCAAAACCTTCTAAAGTTTTGGCCTGAGTATTTGCCTGTAGCCACCTCAGCGCTGCATTTTGATGGGGCAGACCCTGATAGGACTGGAAAACTTTAACGAAGTCGATCGCCCCTCCCAATTGACCATCACGCCACATCAGGGCAAAGTCAGCCTGTTTTTGGGCACCTGTAGAAGACTGCAACCATTGAATTAACTTAATTTGCGGCGGTTTGTCACAAAAAGCTTTGGCAACATTGATGAAATCTGGGGATGTAATGGCCTGTGTAGATGTGGGAGATGGCAGAGAAGCGACCATAGATAGGCAGTCCTGGATGGTTTGAGCAGGAGAAAGGAAAGCTGGGGAGGTTTAAGATTTTCTTGAATCCAAGATAGGTGGGAGATGGCTGAGCCTGCTTCAGTTGCATCACGGATTCAGTAGGTTGACGTGGGAAGGAGTCGTGAAAGATATCCGTAAATCCTTCACTGAGGGGTTCCATCATCCAAATCACGACACTCGATCTTGCCCAAATATGCGATCGTGCTGAATGATGGATAAGTCGGATCGCTATTCTAGAAATAGTGGACGACCCTAGATACTCCTTTTTGCACATAGCCATGAAAGAAACGATCGCCTACCTAAAAGAGCGCTTTGAGCAAGCATTGGTCGCTGCGTTCGGAGAAAATTTAGCAGGAACCGATCCGATGCTGGTGTCTGCGAGTAATCCTAAGTTTGGGGATTACCAGTCGAATGTGGCGATGGCGTTGGCTAAACGATTGGGAAAGGCTCCAAGGGCGATCGCAGAAGCTATCGTTCAGCATCTGGATGTGGCTGATCTGTGTGAAACACCGACGATCGCTGGAGCAGGATTCATTAATCTGGCGCTGAGAATTGACTATCTCAAGGCTCAGCTCAAAGCCATTCAGTCCGAAGCAAGGCTGGGCGTTGCTTTGGCAAAGAATCCTAAGCGCGTGATTGTGGATTATCCCAGTCCCAATATTGCCAAGGAAATGCACGTAGGTCATCTGCGTCCTTCTTTTATTGGAGACAGCATCTCAAGAGTTCTAGAGTTTCTGGGACATGACGTGCTCCGGCTGAGCCACATTGGCGACTGGGGAACTCCGTTTGGCATGCTAATTGCCTATGTGCGCGAGGCATATCCTGAGGCACTGAAGTCTTCCCAGAATCTAGATTTAGGGGATTTGGCAACATTTTATCGTGCGGCCAAAAAACGATTTGATGAAGACGAAAAATTTCAGGAAGAAGCGCGGCGATCGGTTGTCCTTCTTCAAGCAGGCGATGAAGAGACGTTGCGAGCTTGGAAACTCGTTTGCAATTTATCTAACCAAACGAATCGGAAAATTTTTGAATGGATGGGGTTGTCTCCCTCTATTCAGGAACGAGGTGAATCTTTTTATAATTCGCTACTCGCTGATGTCATTACAGAGCTAGATAAATTGGGGTTATTGGTTGAAGACAACGGCGCTCAGTGCGTATTTTTAGAAGGATTTACCAACAAAGAAGGTAATCCTCTGCCGCTCATTGTCCAAAAGTCGGGGGGTGGCTACAACTACGCAACCACAGATCTAGCCGCGATTCGCTACCGAGTTAATGTCGATCGGGCACAGCGTGTCATTTACCCTGTAGGCATGGAGCAAACAAATCATTTTGCTCAAATTTTCCAGGTCGGTAAACGAGCCGGATGGATCACAGATGAAACAGAATTTTTCTATGCGCCGCTAGGGTCTATTTTAGGTGAGGATGGCAAGAAGCTCAAAAGCCGTTCAGGAGAAGCAGTGCGGCTGGTTGATTTGCTAGAAGAGGCGATCGCCCGTGCCCGTACCGATCTGGAAACCCGCCTGCAAGAAGAAGGTCGAGAAGAATCAGAGGACTTCATTGCCAATGTCGCTAAGGTGGTGGGCATTAGCGCTGTCAAATATGCCGACCTAAGCCAGAATCGCACCAGCAACTACGTTTTTAACTACGACAAAATGTTGGCGCTTCAGGGCAACACAGCTCCTTATATGCTGTATGCCTATGTGCGAGTCCAAGGCATTAGCCGTAAAGGCGAGATTAACTTTGAAACATTAGGGGCAACTGCGCCGATCGTCTTACAGGAAGAAACCGAGCTAGCTCTTGCCAAATACATTCTGCAATTCGATGAGGTATTGGGCAGCGTTGAGACGGAGCTAATGCCCAATCGCCTGTGCGAATACTTATTTGAACTGAGTAAGAAGTTTAACCAGTTTTACGATCGCTGTCCCATCTTGCAAGCCGAAGAGCCTTCACGAACCTCTCGCTTAATCTTGGCTGATTTAACTGCCCGCACTATTAAACTGGGTCTGTCATTGCTGGGAATTCCAGTCTTAGAACGGATGTAGGCGAGTATGCCTATTTGCCAAGGGGCTTGTAGCGGCTGTTGGCTGTGACACGGGCGATCGCATATCTTATCCGATGTTGCTCTCGTAAATGAAAAAGAAGCTGACTTGTCTCACATTGCACAGGTTTTAGAACCATTTTTGCGAGAAGATGAGACGAGTTTAGCTGTGTCGTGTATTTGATTGATGCTAGAAACACCTCTGGGCTGGGCTTTGCTGTTTTTTCTGGGAATATTTACCGGAACGCTATCAGGGCTATTAGGAATTGGAGGCGGATTGTTGATGGTTCCAGCGCTGACCTTATTTAATGTGCCGCTGGTACAGGCAACTGCTACAAGCTTGGTGGGGGTATTTCTCAGCTCGGTGTCAGGCAGCATCCGCAACTTAAAAGCAGGAGAGCTAAACTGGCAAGTTTCTCTCCTGCTGTCGCTGTTTGGAATTTTTACGGCGCAAGTGGGAGCATGGCTGGGCGATCGCATTCCAGATGCCACCCTCTCATTAGCTTTTGCCGGACTGCTCTTGGTCACAATTTATCTTATTCAACTCAAGCAACAGTTAAAGAAGAAGCAATCAGTAGAACCTGAACTCGTAGGCAATGATAGCTCTTCAGCCCAGGGCTACCCCATGATACCGATCGCCGGAATTGGCCTATTGGCAGGCGTTCTCTCCGGGCTGTTTGGCGTTGGGGGAGGGGTCGTGATGGTGCCTCTACAAATGCTGTTTTTGGGGGAGGGAATTAAGTCAGCCGTACGAACGAGCTTAGGCGCGATCGTGGCGATCGCCATCTCTGGCTTAGCTCAACATGCCTGGAACAATAATGTGCTGTGGATTCCCGGAATCTGCCTGGGGCTGGGCGGCATTCTGGGAGCGCAGGTGGGGAGTCGGCTCTTGCCACGACTGTCTGATAAAACAGTCAATCAACTGTTTCGGCTGTTCTTAATCGGCCTAGCGGTTTACATGGCGCTGCGGGCGATCGCCGCATGGAAATAAAGCTATTTCAAACCAGCAGGAGTCGAGACAATCCGCTTCAGATATTCCTGCTCTGTCACGAGATCCTGAGTACTTTCGATGCGATCGAGAAAGACTAGGCCGCTCAGATGATCAAACTCATGTTGGAAAATACGCGCCACAAAGTCAGTTAGCGTTTGTTGCTGGATTGTGCCCTCTAGAGTGGTGTATTCCACATCGATCGATAGATAGCGCGGCACCAACCCCCGAATTCCAGGAATACTTAGGCAACCTTCCCAATCTTTAACTGTCTCCTGCGAGTGGCTGAGCAATCGCGGGTTGATCATGACGGTAGGCGACATTTTGGGGGCGTTAGGATATCGAAGGTTTGGGCGGGAGGCAACAATCAACAACTGGTAGGAAACTGCAACTTGAGGCGCAGCAATGCCAACGCCATTAGAGCTAACGAGGGTCGTCATCAAGCTGTTAACCAGCCTCTGCACCCCTTCATCATGGATATTATCGATCGGCTGAGCAATCTGACGGAGAGCCGGATCGCCCAACTGCGAGATTTGTAGGGTTTCTATCATTTTTGAGTCCTCTCAACTCTTAAAACCTATCAAAGTTAGAGCTAGTCTTTCTTTGACTGTAGCTTACAGTCCGTTTCTTAGCTGTTTGGTAAAGGCCGTTTGGCAAAAGCCGTCTGGCATAGCTTCCTGTTCGCGTTTGGATGTCGCGGCGCGTCCAACCTTCGGCACATCACCTGATGGATAGAGGAAAAAGGTCAGGCTAACCGTTACATTGCAAGATGGAGCCTAATAACTCATCGGCTGTAAGCAACTGGGCAAGAACCTTTTTGCTAGCGTGCTTGAGCAGAATACCGTTCTACGCCCATAGACTCTCCCCATTTAATCTCATATGAAAAAGCCAGAGATGGACACCTTACTCATTGTCAACCCTACCTCTGGCCCTGCTGAGAATCCTCACTTGATAGACGACCTCACAGAGTTACTGCAAGTCCAGGGGATTCGGGCTGAAATCTGCACAACTACGCCTGACGAAGATGGCGAAAATCTTGCCGCCGCCGCCGCCGCCGCAGGAGTTAAGCTGGTGATCGTTGCAGGAGGCGACGGCACTATCGAAGCGATCGCCCGAGGATTGATTCATACGCAAACTGCGTTGGGCATTATTCCGCTAGGAACCCGCAATAATATTGCAGCTAGCCTGAATATTCCCACTGACATGGCTGAAGCAATCCAGGTTCTAACAGAGGGTAAGCGCGATCGATTTGATATGGGCAAGGCAAACAACCATTACTTTATGGAAGTAGTAGGGGTAGGTCTAGAAGCCTCTCTGTTTCCCTGCGGAGATGAAGTCAAAGAAGGAATCAAGAACGATTATCTCGCTGCGCTCAAAAGTCTTTTTGCAGGGATCAAGACTTTCTTACAGTTTAGACCGCATCGTCTGGTCTTACGGTTCGATGGCAGGCGGATGCGCCGTCTTCGGACTTTGCAAATCAATATTTGCAACAGTCCTCGCTATGGGGTTGAATTTGCCCTGGCACCGCACGCAAAGATGAACGATGGCAAGCTAGATATTGTCTATATTGATAACCCCTCGAAGTGGGATCATTTCCGTCACTTCGTTACCGCCATGCGAGGCGAACAGCTCCCTCATAAACGGCTCAGAACCTATCGCGCTTCCACGATCGAAGTCAGAAGCTATCCGCCTTTAGAAGTGCATGCAGATGGAGAATGCTTGGGCACGACTCCAGTCGTCGTTGAGGTGGTTCCTCAAGCTCTTTGGATTTGTGTCCCTGAGCCTGAACAACTGGAAAGTTTGCCGATGACAGCAGCATCCCTCGTTTAAGCGGCCTGAAAATTTCAGGGCGTTGCTGATTTGAATCCATAAAATTTAGTTTGAGAGGCATGCGCCTCTCAAACTAAATTTTACACCCGGATTAAGTAATGCAGATTTCAGCTCAAATTCCACCAATCTGAGCTAATCCATATAGACAGGCCCATAGCCAAATGCCACCTGCAATCCAGCCGCTCAGAACGTCTGTCGGCCAATGCACACCCAGGTATAGCCGACTAAAGCCCACTCCAAAAGCTAACGTAGAGGCTAAGGTAGCAGTGATGACAAAGGGAATACTTAGAAATTTTGTGAAGTCAGCTGCTAATAGACCATAGAACGAAATTGCGCTCATGGCATGACCGCTAGGATAGCTGTAATCCATTGGACGGTCAGGAGAAGCCCAGAGGTCGGGTCGTTTGCGCCGAAAGAAAGATTTGAAAATGCCGTTTAGCAACCATGATCCACTTAGCCCGATCGCCAAAACCAGAGCAGCACTGACCTCATTGCGGTAAACCAAGATTCCTCCAACTAAGATAACTAGAGGAATCGTAACTTCGCCTTGAGCAAGATAAGTAACTGCTGACATGAATCGGTCTAAGGTTGGGGTAGCCAAGGTTTTGAGTGTCAATAGGAAAGACTCTTCAAACGGCAGCAGCCAAGTCCGGAGGAGGAAGCGTGCTAAAAAAACGCCTGCCGATAAGACAAGTGCGCCAGCCAATAGACCTGCTAGTAGATAGGGTGTAAAGGCAATGAGAGACTGGACTAACCAGTAGAGGCGAGTATTAACCTCCGCCATCAGCTATCTCCTAGAAAGGGTAATCTTAAAAATCAGTGCTTTATTGCTTCAGTTCTGCTTAGGCAATAAACTATCACCCTATGAATATCATTACCTTAGAGTAAATACCACTATCCTAAAGGGGATTGACTGTAATTTAGTCATACCGTGTTACGCATTAAAATATGCAAAGCAGCACTGAAACTAGCCTAAGCGCGATCGTCCTAGCGGGCGGGTTGAGCACACGCATGGGGCAAGACAAGGCTCTAATTTCGATCGCAGGAGTGCCTTTGCTTCAGCGAGTTTGTCAGATTGCTTTGCAATGTACAGATACCGTTTATGTGGTGAGTCCTTGGTGCGATCGCTATCAATCTTTTCTCGATCCATCTATTCAGTTCTTACAAGAAGTTCCTACGCTCGGAGCGGCCAATTCTGAGACTCCGCTCAAGGGATTTGTTCAGGGTTTAGCCCAGGTGCAATCAGAATGGGTGCTGCTGCTAGCCTGTGATTTGCCGCAGCTCGATATTGATACTCTTCAGCAGTGGATTATGCGTTTGGAAGACACAGAAGCGATCGCTCTTTTACCTAAGAATCCAGAAGGCTGGTGGGAGCCATTATGTGGATTTTATCGAGTGAGTTGTTTATTAAATTTAGAAAGCTTTTTAGCGCAAGGTGGGCGATCGTTTCAGGGCTGGCTTAAAAGTCAAACTGTGCAGGAATTAGCTTTATCCGATGCAGCCATGCTGTTGAATTGCAATACCTTAGAAGATCTGAAGCGAGTTCAGAATTAGCCAATTGACTCTCTGGCAATTTCATAAATTTCTAGAGGCAAACCATCGGGGTCTTGGAAGAAGGTGAAGCGTCTCCCAGTGAGATCATCCAATCGAATGGGTTCCACAGATATCTCTTTGGACTCTAAATCATTTTTAGTCGGCTCGGTCTTTGCGGGGGGTCAGGAAACGAAAAAAGCTCGATCGCATCTTTTTCTCCGACTCGTAAATCTAGCTTATAGGAACTGCGGGCAGCTCTAAAGGTTTCTTTGATAATAGGAAACCCCAAAATCTCTACGTAAAAATGCTTCGATTTCTCATAGTTTGAGCAGATGATGGCAACATGATGAAAGCCTTGGGTTTGCATAAAGAAAAGCTAGAACGACAGCTTCTTTACCTTAGCCGCCGCTATATTGAATCCGGTAGATGCGCCCGTTCGCTTCTTCCGTAAATAGCAAGCTGCCATCGGGCAAAGCCAGCATTCCCACAGGGCGGCCCCAAGTTGTCGGCGCAGCCGGATCAAGCAGAAAACCTGTGACAAAATCTTCGTATTGCCCAGTGGGACGATTATTTGCGTCAAAGGGCACAAACACTATTTTGTACCCCGTTCCTTGATTGCGATTCCAAGAGCCTCGGAATGCAACAAATGCACCATTGCGATAGCGATCGGGAAAGGTATTGCCTTGGTAAAACTGCACGCCCAACGCCGCAGAATGCGCCTGAAACAGCACGTCTGGCGTTTGAGTCTGAGCCGCTAATTCTGGGTTGCGGCTACGCCCATTCTCGACCTGGCGAGGATCAAGGCGATCGCTTGCTAGGTAAGCATAAGGCCAGCCATAAAATCCACCTTGTTGCACCCGCGTAAAATAGTCGGGCACTAAGTCATCGCCCAAACCATCGCGCTCGTTCACGGTGGCATAAAGTTCGCCCGTTGACGGCTGAATCGCCAAACCTACCGGATTGCGCAATCCAGAGGCAAAAATTTGCTGACCCGAACCATCTAAATTCATCACCTGTACAGAGGCGCGAGGCAGCTCTTCTTCATCCACATTGGAGCGAGAACCCACCGAAACATAAAGCTTTTGTCCACTCGGGTCAGCAATCACGTTGCGCGTCCAGTGCTGGTTGTATCCACCACCGGGCAGATCGGCAATTTTTTCACCTGTTCCCGTCAACTTTTGCTGACCTGCCTGATACGGAAAGCGCAGCACTGCACTGGTATTACCCAAAAAGAAATAGGAATCCGCAAAAGCCATGCCAAAGGGAATATCCAGACCGTTTTCAGCTGTTGCAAAGGTCTGGTTTACTTCAGCACTGCCGTTTTGGTCGCGATCGCCCAACAGTCGAATCCGGTTTTGCCGGGTTTCTGTCACCAGCACATCACCCGATGGAGTCAGCGCCAGCCAACGGGGTCGATCTAGACCTTCGGCAAAGACATTTACCGTGAAGTTTGCCGGAACATTCAAAACCGGGTTTGCTGGAATCGGCACCACCTGAGGTGACTTAGAGGCGCTCTCGGTCGCAAAGGGCTGCGGTAAATCAGCGATCGTGATTCGTATGGGCTTAAGGGTAAGCGGCTCAGTCCGAATCAAGTTGGGAGCGATCGCCACTTCCCCGCCAGAACCACTACTAGAGCCAGTTGCAGGGGCAGAAGCTTGACTGGAAGCTTGACTAACAGACGGGCTAGGAGAAGTCGAAGTCGTTGGCGCTGGACTACAGGCAGTCATCAGAGCTGCCAAAAGGATGAAATAAAGCGATCGCATACCCAATAAACTCATTCAAATAAAAACAGCCTTTTGCGAGAGCAGCCACAAGCGAGACTAAAGTTTTGCCTGCTCGAGGCTTGGCAGCTTGAAGTGCCGCTCTCAAGTCAGCCTCTCAGCTCAGTATTAGCGAACTTTGCAAAAGGCTGACCTCACTCACAAGTTGGAGATTCACGAGTTGGAGATTACTTGCTTTCAAACCTGTTGTTTATGCCGTCACCAGAGTAGCTTGACTAGCTGACTGTGCAGCTTTCAGAGGCAGATTTTCTGATTCAGCCAGCTCGACAGGTACCCCATCTTGAGCCATCGACGGCAGCTTACCCCCCTTCTGCAAAAGACCGCCCACCATAGCCATCATGGCCTCTACCTTGCGCGTGCGCCACTCATCAACCAAAGCCACCACTTGGGCATAGGGCAGGCGTCGCTGCATAGCTTCCAGCAGGTAAGCCGAGTGTCCTGCCTCATCCTTAGCAATACTGAGCAGACCTTTCTTCAGATTAACGCTAGCCGTATCTGTGTCGGGCAGAGCATTTGCCATCCGCGCAAAATCTTTGCAGGCATCCAACTCTAGGATATGGGTGCTGGCAAAAAACATGATCCAATCAATGTTTTGAGGAGAAAGCGCTGCCGAATCATACCCTTGAAAGTACGCCTCAAAAAACGGACTGCGGCGACGCTCATCAGGCTTGCCATCAGCCGTTTCTTTCGGAATGGCTTTGAAGTCAATTACCTGCTTATCTAGCTGCTTCAAGGCATGGGCAAAAATCTGACCATGACGCTGCTCATCTTGGGCATGGCCTGCGAGTTTTTCAGCCAGCCACTGATCTCCTTCTGCGATCGCCCGTTCCTTCAGCGCTTCTAAAAACGGCACAGAGCCAGATTCAGCGAGCTGAAATCCGGCAAGCATGTCAGGGCGAGTTTTCAAATCTCGCAGGTTATGAGCCGTAATGTAGGCGCTGGCACCCGATCCAACCAAATGGAGAAACTGTGTTAGGAGATTCATAATTTGCTGATGCGCGTGAGGAGCTGACCGTAATATAACGAATGTTTGCGGGTGCTGCTGGAGATCAAGTCAGGCCGCTCTACTTATGATGATTCACCTCTACTACGGTATGGACATTGCCGCGTGGCAAAAAATCGCCCTTGACCGTCACCTCTAGTGGGTCACAGGCTGCAACAAAGTCATCCAAAATTTGGTTCACCGACTCCTCATGGGAGATGTAGCGATCGCGATAGCTGTTGATGTAAAGCTTGATTGCTTTTAGCTCGACCACTTTTTGATCGGGAATGTACTGAATGGCGATCGTGGCAAAGTCTGGATAACCCGAAAACGGGCACTTACAGGTAAATTCTGGCAGCGTAATGGCGATCGTGTAACGTCGCCCAATACGTGGGTTAGGAAACGTAATCAGTTCACCTTCAGCAATATTGCGTTCACCGTATTTTTCCTCTAGCGGAGTTTTTACAGCAGATGGATGGCTTGATCGCTCAGCAGATTCAGACGGAGAGGAGAGGTTCATCAATCAATCCTAATTTTTAGCTAATTTTTGCAGTGGGCAGTGTCAGAATTTCTAAACTCAACTATCCTTGATGCACATATCTTTCCAAGCGCCATAACTCAACTTTCTTACTGGTTTGCACATGAAAACTAACGTAAATTCTGATGCCGGGTCAAATGCAGCCACTTCTGGCGCCAGCGTGCCTATTTCAGTGTATCGAGAGCTGGCCGCAGAACTGCAAGCCACGCATGTCATGCTGGAATCGTTGAACACCAAAAACCAGCAATTGGCTCAGCAAAACCAGCAGCTGCGCAAAGAGGTCGAGCGTGTGGTGCAGCTCGGTCTAAATTTGCAGCACTGGGTTGAGGCTCCGCCAGCGGTTGATCCGATTAATAGTGATTTCAAAGCGAATCATTCTGCCGCTGCATTTGTTGCCCCCTCTGCCTTACGTCAGCCCACTCCCAATACCCCCTCACCTGAAGCCTCGGCTGTGGCGTCAGCGATCGCAGCCAAACTTCGCACCCCCGACTCCCCCGATCTGCTCTTTAGCGAAGCCGCCGCTTTACCCCACAGCAGCACAAGCAGTAAGCCAGCACGAGACTTCAGTGGGATTTGGCTAACCATCACGATCTTACTGATTGTAGTCAGCGCTTTTGGAGCAGGGTTTCTAGTGATGAAGCCTTTTCTTTCAGGCAATCGCTAAGCTGCATTTTCTTAAGTTAGAGCTTTCTTAACCAGAGCCTCAACGCCCTTTTTGGTACAATCAAAGGCTTGGCATTAAATCGATCGCTGGACGGAGAAAGCTCATGGCTCGGATGTACTATGACACAGATGCAAATTTAGACCTTTTGACCGGAAAAACCGTTGCCATCATTGGCTACGGTTCACAGGGTCACGCTCACGCCCTTAACCTCAAAGACAGCGGGGTTAACGTCATTGTGGGGCTATATCCCGGCAGCAAGTCGGCGGCTAAGGCTGAAGCCGAAGGATTGACGGTAAAACCCGTTGCTGATGCCTCTGCTTTAGCAGATTTCATCATGATTTTGCTGCCCGATGAAGTCATGAAGACCGTCTACAAGAGCGAAATCGAGCCAAATTTAAAGGATGGTAACGTGCTGGCGTTCGCCCACGGCTTCAACATCCATTTTTCTCAAATTGTGCCACCCTCTAACGTTGATGTGGTGATGGTTGCGCCTAAAGGGCCTGGGCATTTGGTACGACGTACTTATGCCCAAGGTGAAGGCGTTCCTGCATTATTTGCTGTGTTTCAAGATGCCTCAGGCCAGGCACGCGATCGCGCTATGGCTTATGCAAAAGGCATTGGCGGCACTCGCGCAGGCATCCTAGAAACGACCTTCCGTGAAGAGACTGAAACCGATCTGTTCGGAGAGCAAGTGGTGCTGTGCGGCGGCCTGTCTGCTTTGATTAAGGCTGGTTTTGAAACGCTGGTAGATGCTGGATATCAGCCTGAGCTGGCCTATTTTGAATGCTTGCATGAAGTCAAGCTGATTGTCGATTTGATTGTTGAGGGCGGTCTGGCGACCATGCGCGATAGCATCTCTAACACCGCTGAGTATGGCGATCTGACACGCGGCCCGCGCATTGTCACCGATGACACCCGCGCCGAGATGAAGAAAATCCTGAGTGAAATTCAGTCAGGCCAGTTTGCTCGCGAGTTTGTGCTTGAAAATATGTCAGGCAAGGCAGGCTTTACCGCCATGCGTCGTCGTGAAGCAGAACACCAGATTGAAGAAGTGGGCAAAGATTTACGGGCGATGTTTAGCTGGTTGAAAAAAGCTTAAGCGCGTCAGTCAATTAGCCTGAGAGGATGTCTGAAAAGTATCAAATATTCTGCATTCGCCTTCTAAATCCCCCAATTCTGGCAGCAGGTTTTGTACAAAGATCCCCCCAATTAGGGGATCTAGGGGGCGGCTTGGGTAGCAATTCTGACTTTTCAGACATCCTCTGAGAGACTTTATTGAACTCGTCACCATTTGGCTGCATACATAAGGCAGCAGAAGTAGCTATGACAGATAGCCATCAAACGCTTGCTCAGTCGTCTAGGCTCAAAGATGTCTAAACTCAAAGGTCTAGGCTCAAAAGCTTTGACAGCCTGATCAGAATAATTTTATTACAATACATTAAGGCTCTCATAATTGCCTTCTATTTCCTATAAGCAGCTTCTGATATATGTCTCTTCCTCCGGCTGATACGCCCCTTTACAACCATCCTTTACCCGAGATCGAGCAGTGGTTGCGCTCTAAAGGATGTCAACAAGATCGAGATAACCTGCACTGCTGGCATGTGCAAATCTCAACTTGGAAAGCTGATATTTGGATGGAGGTCGATGCGCTTAACGTTCGCTACATTGCTGCTGGAGAGGAGGGTCGAGACTTGCAGCGATCGTTCAAATATTCCCTCAGCCGTAGAGATTTAGACGAAGCGATTTTTTCAGGGCCTTGAGTCAAGATTCTAAACTTTTCCAAAACGGCGATCGCGCTGTTGGTATGAAACCAAAGCCTGGTGAAACTCTTCTCGGTTAAAGTCAGGCCATAGCGTATCGGTCACGTAAAGTTCGGCATAGGCCGCCTGCCACAGCAAAAAGTTGCTGATTCTCATTTCGCCACTCGTGCGAATCATCAGATCAGGATCACAAACATCTGCTGTGTAGAGATGCTGCTCAAACAAAGTTTCGTTAATCTCATTAGGCTGAAGCAGTCCTTGCTGCACTTGAGCTGCGATCGCCCGACAGGCTTGAATAATTTCCTGCCGCCCGCCATAATTTGTCGCAACGCTAAATTGAATCCCCGTATTGTGGCGGGTTTCTTCCATCGATCGCTCAATTTCGACTTGCAGAGACTTTGGCAACGCATTCAGATTGCCAACAAACTGAATCCGCACATCCTCCTGCATCATTTCCCGCAGTTCTTGCCGCAAAACCCGCTCGAAGAGGGTCATGAGAAAATCGACTTCTTCGAGGGGGCGTCCCCAGTTTTCCGTCGAAAAGGCATAGGCCGTTAGCGCCCCAATGCCCCAGTCTTTGCAGCAGCGCAAAATATCCTTTAGCGTATCTACACCGCGCCGATGCCCCATGATACGAGGAATGCCCTGCTTTTTCGCCCAACGACCATTGCCATCCATAATGACAGCTACATGCTTGGGCAGGCGATCGCGTTTCAAGTCAGCAGGTAACTCTCGCAACAGGACAGAGGGGTTTGCGGTCATTTTTTCTCCCGAGAAGCAGATGATTTTGAGCGAAAAAAGCGTGGAAAAAGCGCCCTGATTTTACTACCGATTTGCCGACTTAGATTCCGTAACGGCGCAACGGGTTCTCGGTCGGCAGATTGAGAGAACCGCTCATGCAGTAATTCCCTCAGTTTACTGCTGGTTAGGGGTCGGTTTAGTGTTCCCCGTTCTGCCAGAGAAATTGATCCAGTCTCCTCTGAGACCACAATGCAAAGACAGTTTTCGATCCGCTCGGTAATTCCCATAGCGGCTCGATGCCTTGTGCCCAATTGCCGAGAGGCCGTGCGTTCTGAGAGCGGTAAAATCACGCCTGCCGACACCACTCGTGACCCTCGAACAAATATAGCGCCATCATGCAAGAGCGTAGAGGTTTGAAAAATAGTTTGCAGCAACTCTTTAGAAACTTCTGCATTAAGCCGCACGCCCGGAACTGAGAAATCACGCTGTTCATCAATGGGGCGATCGGTTTCCAAAATCATCAACGCACCTGTACGGTTTTGGGACAGCTCCTTAACCGCATCTACAATTTCATCGGTCACGCTATCAGATTTGGGCAATGCCTCTCGGGGCGATCGAAACAGCAGCATCACTTCTCCGCGCCCCAGTTGCTCTAGCAAGCGGCGAAACTCTGCCTGAAGAATCAGCGCCATTGCAACTGCTGAGCCAATTACCAGCTTTTCTAAGACAAAGCTGAGCAGCTTGAGTTGCAAAACATTGCTTAGCGCCGCTGCCAACATCAAGATAATTAAGCCTCTAACCATCCAAAGCGTCCGTCGCTCACCGATGATCACCAAGATCATATAAGTGAGCAGCAGCACCAGCCCAATATCAATCGCTGACAGGAATGTAGCCTGCCGTTGATCAACCACAGCGCTGAACGGCAACATCCATCCAATATCAATTGCAGACGATAGCAATGACCCCGTCCAGTCAAGGTTTGTCGGCCATTGATTTAACAAAGATCCCATCAGGTTGATATTGGATAACGCTTTTGACAGGATGCAGGAAGCTGCTCAAGACCGCACATCCCTCATCCTACTGGCAGAAGCACAGTCTGCTCCTTACCGCTTGAGTCTTTCGGGGAGACGATCTTGCCGAACGAGGTCTTGATAGGTTTCACGTTCTAAAATCAGGCTAGCTTCACCCTCATGCACCAGAATTGCCGCCGGACGGGCCAAACGGTTGTAATTGGAAGCCATACTGTAGTTATACGCACCTGTTGCCATCACCACCAGGACATCTCCTGGCTGAGTTTTGGGAAGTTGAGCATTTTTGATGACAATATCGCCAGATTCACAGTGCTTTCCAGCGATCGTCACGGTTTCACTCATTTCTGCCGACATGCGGTTTGCGACTGCCGCTCGATAAACAGACTGATAGGTGATAGGACGAGGATTATCAGACATACCGCCATCCACCGTCACGTAGCTGCGAATATCAGGCACCACTTTCTGGCTGCCCATCGTGTATGCCGTGATGCAAGCCGAGCCAATGAGCGATCGCCCCGGTTCAGCAATCAGCTTGGGCAGCGGCAGCCCTTGGCTCTCGCAGGCTTGCACAATACCCAGGCAAACTGCTTTCACCCATTCATCAATACTCGGTGGATCATCGGACTCCGTATAGCGAATGCCCAGGCCGCCACCAATATCTAACTGCTGCACAGGCAAGCCATACTGGGCAGCTTTTGTAAACCACTGCACCATGACGGCACCCAAGTCGTGATGGGGCTGAAGCTCAAAAATCTGAGAGCCAATATGCGCATGTAGACCCACACATTCCAAACCGGGCTGTTGGCTAAGAAACTCATAGACTTTTTCAATCTGCTGAGGGTCAAAGCCGAACTTACTGTCAATGCTGCCCGTCCGGATGTAGTCGTGGGTATGGCATTCAATGCCTGGAGTCAAACGCAGCATGATGCGGATGGGGCGATCGCCCGTTAACCCAGCCAAGGTTTCCAATTCAAACCAGTTGTCCACCACAATGGTGCAGCCCTGCTCAATGGCAAACTCTAATTCATTCAGCGACTTGTTATTGCCGTGCAGGTAAATCGTCTCAGGGTTTAGTCCAGCTTGCAGTGCCGTGTAGAGTTCGCCCCCCGAAACTACGTCAATGCCCAGCCCTTCGCTAGCCACGATCGCGCAGACTGCCGTACAGTTCCAGGCCTTTGAGGCGTAAATGACTAGTGATTCACCCGGATAATAGTGCTGAAAAGCCTGACGATACTGTTGGCAAGCTGTTCGCAGCGTTTTCTCATCTAATATGTAGAGCGGTGAGCCGAATTGAGCAACCAGATCGACTACATCACAGCCGCCTACCTCCAGATGATCCTGGCTGTTGAGCTTTGCCGTCAAGGGCAGCAAAAATTGATTGGGAGACGGGCTGTCGGTAGCTGGGGCGGGTAGATATTGGCGACCTGATGCTGCCAGGGCTGGAGTCGATACCATTAGAATTCTTTATCCTTTTCAGTCGGCTATTTCAAGGAAATAGAGGCGCGATCGCGCTATTCCACATGAACTATATACCCAGTGTACAATTGAGGGCTGTCTATCTCCGACTTATATTTCTAAGGCTTCTGTGAATTTTCTGGCACTTGCTCCCCTCACAGCCGATTGCTTACCCGCCGCCGTTGCCCTCGATCAACGATGTCTGGGCGGCCTGTGGACATTGGAAGGCTACCAACGAGAGTTAGATAGCCCCAATAGCGATCTGCTGATTTTGCAACCAGAGTCAATTTCTCCTGATCTTCAGCAACCGCTGATTGGAATCGCCTGCCTCTGGGCAATTTTAGAGGAAGCACATATTACAATACTGGCGATCGATCCGGCCTATCAGCGTCAAGGTTTGGGTCAGGCGCTACTCTATGCGCTTTTAGCCTCAGCTCAGCAGCGCGGATTGGAATGGGCGACGCTAGAGGTCAGAGCCTCGAACAGAAGTGCGATCACCCTGTATCAGAAGTTTGGCTTTGAGGAAGTAGGCAAACGCCGCAACTACTATCAAGATGGACTCCAGGCCGAAGATGCGCTCATTCTCTGGCGCAAAGGATTGCAGCACCCAGAATTTATTCAGACTCTAAACCTATGGCAAGAGAGAATTACAGAGCAGGTCAGGCGATCGGGCTGGCAGTTGTCAATCGCTGCAACATTAAAAAACTAGGCTGTCCCTACAGTGAAGTCGTTCATTCAGAAAACGAGAACCTCAAGCCGTCGTGAGGGCGATCGCCTTTACGAATCAACCTTTTAGGGCTTCAGGCTGTACGGGGCACAGCTTGAAAGCCCATACACGATCTACTGGGTCTAGCGATACGTAGGCTGAGAGATACATAGCTAGAACGCAGCTGAGCCGAAATGTCAATCCAGAATATTGATCCGGAAATGAGTATATAAACTTAACGATTTTGCGATTTTCTCTTGACTTCGTCCTCAACTTGTCGTAAAAATCATCGGTTGGGAGCCAAAAAATTTCTCAGAGAAATAACTTGGCTTGATCCCCAGGGTTTTCTTTGGCACAAGAAATTCCCTAAGTAATTCTGCTGATCTTCGGTAATCACCACCCTAACTCACTGTTTGCTCGTAACAGTTGGGCGATTTTCCTATGCTAAAATCAGTTCAACGGTTCGCCAAGTGGTATGGAAACGCCATGTTTGAACGCTTCACTGAAAAAGCCATTAAGGTGATTATGCTTGCCCAGGAGGAAGCTCGTCGCCTGGGGCACAATTTTGTGGGAACAGAGCAGATCCTCTTGGGTCTGATTGGAGAAGGGACCGGCGTCGCCGCCAAAGTACTGAAGTCCATGGGTGTCAACCTCAAAGATGCCCGGATTGAAGTTGAGAAGATTATTGGGCGGGGATCAGGTTTCGTCGCTGTCGAAATCCCATTTACGCCCCGTGCCAAGCGGGTACTTGAGCTATCCCTTGAGGAGGCTCGTCAGCTAGGGCACAACTACATCGGCACAGAGCACCTGTTGCTGGGCTTGATCCGCGAAGGTGAAGGAGTAGCAGCTCGGGTTCTGGAAAACTTGGGCGTTGACCTATCTAAGGTACGCACTCAAGTGATTCGGATGCTGGGTGAGACTGCCGAAGTCTCTGCGGGTGGTGGACAAGGACGCACGAAGACCCCAACACTCGATGAATTTGGCTCTAACCTGACCCAAATGGCAGCCGATGGCAAACTCGACCCCGTGGTTGGTCGCCAGAAGGAAATTGAGCGGGTCATCCAAATCTTAGGTCGCCGCACCAAGAACAACCCTGTTCTAATTGGTGAGCCTGGAGTGGGTAAGACTGCGATCGCCGAAGGGCTGGCACAGCGCATTTCCAATAACGATATCCCGGATATCTTGGAAGACAAGCGCGTTGTGACACTCGATATCGGTTTACTGGTTGCAGGCACAAAGTATCGCGGTGAATTTGAGGAACGCCTCAAGAAGATTATGGATGAAATTCGCCAAGCCGGAAACGTCATCCTGGTCATTGACGAGGTTCATACCCTGATTGGTGCAGGGGCTGCCGAAGGCGCGATCGATGCTGCAAATATCCTCAAGCCTGCTTTGGCTAGGGGGGAACTTCAGTGCATCGGTGCGACAACGCTGGATGAGTATCGCAAGCACATCGAACGTGATGCTGCCCTAGAGCGACGCTTTCAGCCTGTGATGGTAGGTGAGCCAACCGTTCCAGAAACCATTGAGATTCTGCATGGTTTGCGCGAACGCTATGAGCAACACCACAAGCTGAAGATTTTAGACGAAGCTCTGGAAGCTGCGGCTAAGTTGTCCGATCGCTATATCTCTGATCGATTCTTGCCCGACAAGGCAATTGATTTGGTCGATGAAGCGGGATCGCGGGTTCGCTTGATCAACTCTCAGTTGCCCCCGGCAGCTAAAGAACTAGATCGGGAACTGCGTCAGGTGCTCAAAGACAAAGATGATGCCGTTCGTTCCCAAGACTTTGATCGGGCAGGTGAACTGCGCGACCGGGAAATGGAAATCAAGGCAGAGATTCGGGCGATTGCTCAGAACAAGAAAGCCGAATCTGCGGATGGCGTTGAAGATTCTCCGGTCGTAACCGAAGAAGATATCGCTCAAATCGTTGCATCCTGGACAGGCATTCCGGTGAATAAACTCACCGAGTCTGAGTCCGAGAAGCTGCTACATATGGAAGATACGCTGCATCAGCGTATGGTGGGTCAAGAAGAAGCCGTTAAGGCGATCTCTCGCGCTATCCGCCGTGCTCGTGTGGGACTGAAGAATCCAAACCGTCCGATCGCCAGCTTTATCTTCTCTGGCCCTACCGGGGTGGGTAAGACCGAATTGGCGAAGACGCTGGCAGCCTACTTCTTCGGGTCCGAAGAAGCGATGATTCGCCTGGATATGTCCGAGTTTATGGAGCGCCATACAGTTTCTAAGCTGATTGGTTCTCCTCCGGGATATGTTGGCTACAACGAAGGCGGTCAGCTCACCGAAGCAGTGCGTCGTCGCCCTTACACCGTTGTGCTATTTGACGAGATTGAAAAAGCGCACCCCGACGTGTTCAACATGCTGCTGCAAATCTTGGAAGATGGTCGCCTGACCGACGCCAAGGGACGCACAGTAGACTTCAAGAACACCCTGCTGATCATGACTTCTAACATCGGTTCTAAAGTCATTGAAAAAGGAGGCGGTGGTTTGGGCTTTGATTTCGCATCTGATACAGCAGATGAATCTAACTACAACCGCATCAAGTCTCTGGTTAACGAAGAGCTAAAGCAGTACTTCCGTCCAGAATTCCTCAACCGTCTAGATGAGATTATCGTCTTCCGTCAGCTGAAGAAGGAGGAAATCAAGCAGATTTCTACAATCCTGCTGAAAGAAGTCTTTGGTCGCCTCAGCGAACAGGGAATTACTTTGGAAGTGACCGATCGCTTTATGGATCGGCTGATCGAAGAGGGCTACAATCCCAGCTATGGAGCACGTCCACTGCGTCGGGCCATTATGCGACTGCTAGAGGATTCGCTGGCTGAGGAAATTCTCTCAGGTCGTGTCAAGAGCGGCGATGTTGCGATCGTCGATATTGATGACGATGGTCAGGTGCAGGTTCGTCAAGGCGAAAAGCGTGAACTACTGCCCCAAGCAGTTGAGTAAAGCGCTATTGGCTTTCCTGTAGTTTTTAATTCTCAAAGTTCTTAACTTTTATAGTAGGGTGGGCACTGCCCACCCTACTTTTTTGCGGCCACTTTTTGCGGCCACTCATCAATTCACAACATGGCAATTCAATATGGCATTCACCCAGCGGCTACCTGCTAACACCCCAACCGTTGCCCACTTTACCCTATCTCTAACGGCCGAAGAAAGAACGCGATCACACCATCATTTCCATACCGATGAAGGGCAAGGCATTCATCTACAATTGCCTAGAGGAACCGTGCTTTATCACGGAGATTTGCTCACGACTGAAGCGGGAGAATGGGTCGTCCGTATCGTGGCTAAGCCAGAACCTGTAATTACGGCAACCGCCCATACGCCCTTAGAACTGCTCCGAGCAGCCTACCACTTGGGCAATCGCCATGTGCCGTTAGAAGTGCAAGTTGACTATCTGCGGCTTTCCACCGATCCGGTTCTCAAATTAATGCTGATACAGATAGGATTGCAGGTAACGGAAGCAACGCTGCCCTTTCAGCCTGAGGCCGGAGCCTATCAAGAAAGGGCAGGCTCACAGCATCACAGTCATTCTCACGATCCGGCTCATCACCATTTGTCTTAAAGAATTACAAATTTAATCAAACCAAAGATTTATAGATAGAGTCACAAGTGTTAGAATAGGGACATTTTTGTGGGCGCGCTCCGCGCGCCCACAAAAATGTCCGGTAATGGCTACGGCCATAACAAAATCTTTCAGGTCAATGGATTCACGACTTTCAGGACTCCCCCATAAGAGCTTGACACGATGATTCAAACTCAAGCATTACTACAATTGCTGCAACTGGTCAGTCCAGCCCTGCCTGTCGGAGCTTACAGCTATTCAGAAGGTCTGGAGACTTTAACCCAAAGTGACGCAGTGAGCGATCTGCCTAGCTTAGAGCATTGGCTAACCCAAGAACTGCGCTATGGTGCCATTCGACTGGAAGCGATCGCTTTACTCAAAGCGCATAAGGCTGCAACAGTTGACTATAAAACTTTAAGCCATTGGAACGGCTGGCTATCTGCCTTACGAGAAACCGAAGAGATGCGGGAACAAAGCTGGCAAATGGGCCGATCGCTCACGCGACTTTTGCTGCAACTTCAGCCCGAACTCCAGCCAATCATTTTAGCCTGCGGAGAACCCTGCAACTTTGCGATCGCCTTCGCAATTGCTGCCCAGCATTGGCAGATTGATCCTCGTACTGCCGTTTTGGGCTATTTGCATAGCTGGGTCGCCAACTTAGTCAATGCGGGGGTGCGGCTAATTCCCTTGGGACAAACGCAAGGGCAACATCTGTTACTTAATTTATATCCACAAGTTGAAAAAACGGTAGATGCAATCCTACAACAGTCAGAGGATGAATTATGGAATTGTAACTGGGGACTAGCGATCGCCAGTATGAATCATGAAACACTTTACTCAAGACTGTTTCGGAGTTAGGCTCCTGCCAAACTAGGGCGAATCATCCTACCGCTGCCTCGCTCTTCAAAGCAGCTCACATTTCTACCGCTGCCCCGTTCTTCTGGGCGATCGAATAGGGCTATACAAACGGCTTTCAGACAAACAACTAGAGCAGGGGAAGGCATAAAAAGGCAAGCTAAAGCTTTCATAGTGTTCTCAACTACTTTGAATGTGTTATTTGCAGTAAAGTCTGAATTCTTAATCGGGAAAGGAATGCCTAACCCAGTTTGTTGGATGTCCTTAGGGGATACACGCTAATCCTTGACAATTCCTGTTTCTCAAGCTTCAAAACATGTCCACCTGAGAAACTGGACGCAGGGAGGTAGAATTTTGTTTCCAAACAGAATTTCAGACTGCACACTACTTCTAGTTACCTTTCGCCTTTCGCTAAACCGGAGAAAATCATGCAAACCTTTCGCGTTGGAATTGCAGGGCCTGTCGGATCAGGCAAAACAGCTCTCGTCGATGCGCTGTGTAAAGCCTTACGGCAGCAGTTCAATCTTGCAGTGGTAACCAACGATATTTACACCCAGGAAGACGCCCAGTTTTTAGTCCGCAGTCAGGCTTTAGAGCGCGATCGCATCGTTGGGGTAGAGACGGGAGGCTGTCCGCATACGGCAATTCGGGAAGATGCCTCGATCAATCTGGTGGCGATCGAGCAACTAGAGCAAAAATTTCATCCGCTCGATCTGGTTTTTGTAGAAAGCGGTGGCGATAACTTGGCCTCTACCTTTAGCCCAGAACTGGTCGATCTCACGATTTATGTGATTGATGTGGCAGCAGGAGACAAAATTCCGCGTAAGGGCGGCCCCGGCATTACCAAATCTGACCTATTGGTCATCAACAAGATTGATCTGGCTCCTATGGTCGGTGCAGATTTAGGGGTCATGGAGCGAGATGCCGCAAAAATGCGGGGTAGCAAGCCTTTTGTATTCACCAATCTCAAGACTCAGCAGGGTTTGGAAACCGTGGTTACGCTCATTGGACTTCACATGGGCAAACCTGTTGCCTCATGAAGCCTATTGCGGCATTGCTTCATCTGGCTATGAAATTCATTTTGAGAGACGCGCGGAGCAAGCCTCCCAAAGTAAATTTCATAGATAAAACTCAGCAACGCCCCTATTTCTTTTCTAAATGTAATTTCTCCCCCCAATTTTCTCTCAATCTGTTTTTTCTTTAGCCAAAGCGCTGTGCTTCTCGGACGTCACAAAAATTAAGAAAGATTACTTACCTTGGGGGGTAGACTGGCTACTCAGTTGTATCCAACGCTACAACTGCTGCCGTACTCCGGTTCTAACATCACAAGAGCGTGATGTGGCTAATGTCTTTCTCCCTCAATGAGGAGTGTGTAATTTTTAGATGAATAGGCAATTTGGTCGGCGTAAATTTTTGCTCTACGGTTCCGCCACATTGGGAACCAGCATTCTGCTTAAGGCATGTGCTAGCCCTTCCACGAGCGAGGCTCCGGCTGGCAGCCCTGCGGCATCAGACTCTCCGGCTGCATCTCCAGCAGCTGCCTCGGGTGATGTGATCAAGGTTGGCATTTTGCATTCCCTCAGCGGAACAATGGCGATCTCTGAGAAGAGCGTCGTGGATTCGACGCAGCTAGCGATCGAAGAAATCAACAGCGCGGGCGGCATTGGCGGCAAGCAAATTCAAGCGATTTTAGAAGATGGCAACTCTGACTGGCCCACTTTTGCAGAAAAAGCCAAGAAGTTGATCGACGAAGATCAGGTTGTGGTGATTTTTGGCTGCTGGACTTCAGCCAGCCGGAAAGCCGTGCTGCCTGTGTTTGAAGAGAAAAACCACATGCTGTACTACCCGGTGCAGTATGAAGGTCAAGAATGCTCTAAAAACATCTTCTATACAGGGGCTGCACCTAACCAGCAGATCGAGCCTTCTGTAGATTGGCTACTGGAAAATAAAGGTAAAGATTTTTACCTAGTGGGTTCTGACTATGTGTTCCCCCGCACCGCTAACACCATTATCAAGGCACAGTTGGCGGCAAAAGGCGGCAAAACGGTCGGTGAAGACTACTTGCCTCTGGGCAACACTGAAGTTGCACCTATCATTGCCAAGATCCGCTCGGCACTACCCAATGGTGGGGTGATCTATAACACCCTCAATGGCGACAGTAACGTGGCGTTCTTCAAGCAGATGCAGGGCGCAGGCTTAACGGTTGATAAGTATCCCGTTATGTCGGTGAGTATTGCCGAAGAAGAAGTGAAGGCGATCGGCGTTGACTTCCTCAAGGGGCAGTTTGCGGCTTGGAACTACTTCCAAACGGTTGAATCTCCTGAGAACAAGAAATACGTGGATGCGTTCAAAGCCAAGTATGGCGCAGAGCGTGTGACCAACGACCCGATGGAAGCTGCCTACATTTCAGTCAACATCTGGAAGCAGGCCGTCGAGAAAGCAGGCTCGGCTGGATCGCCTACCGATCTTGAAAAAGTGAGGGAAGCCGCTTACGGTCAGGCTTTTGCGGCTCCAGAAGGGCCTGTGAAGATGAACACCAATCACCACATCTCTAAGACGGTGCGGATTGGAGAAGTTCGGGATGATGGGTTATTCCAAATCGTCTACGAAACAGATAAACCTGTTGACCCCTTACCTTGGAACCAGTATGTTGCCGAAACCAAAGGCTACACCTGCGACTGGACGAAGACAGGCGTGACTGCTCCAGACACACCCGGTAAGTTTAAAGGCTAATCGCAAAACAAAGGACTGAGAAAAGCAACCTAGCTCTCAGTCCTTTGTTCTAGAGGCAGGGTTTGAGCAGCGCGTTCACGGAGGGGAGTCAATTGTTACCGAGCATCTTAGACGGAATTTTTAATGGTCTCAGCATTGGTTCAATTTTGCTGATGGCAGCGTTGGGGCTGGCGATCGTCTTTGGCCTCATGGGCGTCATCAACATGGCGCATGGTGAGCTGATGATGCTGGGAGCTTACACAACTTATGTGGTGCAGAATGCCTTCAAGCCTTTGGGCGTATTTTCACAAACCTATATTTTCTTTGCCTTAATTCTGGCGTTCATCGTAGCGGCGCTGGCGGGTCTGGTCTTGGAACGCGGAGTCATTCGCTATCTCTATGGGCGACCCCTAGAGACGCTATTGGCGACCTGGGGCGTCAGTTTGATGCTGCAACAGTTTGTCCGCAGCGTCAATTGGGTCATTATCGCTGGGTTAATTCTCTTCTCTCTGCTCTACTTTGGCGGCATGTGGCTGGTCAAGAAGCGCCCTGATTTTGATGCCATTCGCCAGAAAGCGATCGCAGTGCTTCTACCTCTTTCTGCCGCTGTTGCCATTGCCGTCGGGTTTTTCTTGAGTCAGACCTTTAAGTTGGCCGTCACGCAGCCCTGGTTTGGAGCGCAGAACGTCGATGTGACGGCTCCAAAGTGGCTTCAAGGGGGTTTACCCATTGGCAACTATCAGTTGCCCTACACCCGGATGTTCATCATGGCGCTAACAGCGCTCTGTGTCGCGGGCATTTACTTTTTTCTTAACAAGACGGCTTGGGGTCTGCGCATTCGCTCGGTCACTCAAAACCGGAACATGAGCGCCTGCTTGGGCATTCCTACGAATAAAGTCGATGCCCTGACCTTTGCCCTGGGTTCAGGTCTGGCCGGAATTGCTGGATGCGCCGTCAGCCTTTTGGGTTCAGTCGGGCCAAACACTGGGCAGAACTACATTGTCAATACCTTCATGGTGGTTGTGGTTGGTGGTGTAGGCAAGCTGGTGGGAACGATCGCCGGAGCCATGGTGATTGGTTTGATGGACTATATCTTGGGAGCGGGTATCTTAGCGCTGCTGTTTGCCCAGATTCCGCCTGTAGCAGAATTTTTCACTTTCTTTGCCACCACCAGTATGGCCAAAGTCATGGTGTTCTTGCTGATCGTAATTTTCTTGCAATACAAACCTGCCGGACTGTTCCCCCAAAAGGGACGCACCGTCGATGCATAGGGGGACAACAGCATGACTACCGCACAAATAGGACAAAGCAGCACCAGCATTTCCAGGAAGCTCGTCGTTGAGGCGGCGATCGTCCTGGGCATTATGCTCTTTCTCATCTTTATATTGCCGCTGCTCATGAGCGACTTTCGCCTTAACCTAACGGGTAGGTTTTTGGCGCTGTCGATCGTAGCCTTGGGCATTGATCTGATCTGGGGCTTCACCGGAATGCTCAGCCTGGGGCATGGCGTATTCTTTACGCTAGGCGGCTATGCGCTGGCGATGTATCTGAAGCTGCAAATCCCGGCAAACGCCAGCTCTCAGCTCCCCGAATTTATGGGACTGTATGGCGTAACGGAGCTGCCTTGGTTCTGGAAACCTTTTTATTCGTTTCCGATCACGGCGCTAATGGTGGTTTTGCTGCCAGCGATCGTGGCGGCCATTCTGGGCTACTTGATTTTCCGGAACCGGATTCGGGGGGTGTATTTCTCCATCCTGACGCAGGCCACCACAATCATCTTCTTCAACTTCTTTAACGGTCAGCAAAAGCTGTTTAACGGCACCAATGGCCTGACAGATTTTAAGACGCTCTTTGGGTTAGAAGTGAGCAAGCCCGGAGCGCAGTATGTCTTTTATGTGCTCACCATCCTGTTTTTAGCTGCGACCTACGCCCTCTCTCGTTGGCTCACAAGCGGTCGGTTTGGGCGGCTGCTCGTAGCCATTCGGGATGACGAAACTCGGGTTCGGTTTACGGGCTACAATCCGACTGGCTTTAAAGTGCTGGTATTTGCCATCTCTGCTGCCTTTGCTGGGCTGGCAGGAGCGCTATTCACCCTGCAAACGGGCATTATTTCGCCCAACTCTATGAATATTGCCTTCTCGATCGAGATGGTGATCTGGGTGGCCGTTGGCGGGCGAGCAACGCTGGTGGGCGCAATTTTGGGCACGCTGGTGGTCAACTTTGCCAAGAGCACCTTAAGTGAAAAGTTTCCAGATATTTGGCTGTTTTTCCAGGGCGCTCTGTTCCTGGTGGTGGTGCTATTTTTGCCCAATGGCATCGTGGGATGGCTGCGCGATCGCGGTCTCGACACCTTCCAAACCCTGATCGGCAAACGCAAGCGATCGATGACCTATCCCAGCTTAGAAGAAGATCCGGAGGTGGACTATGAGCGAAAAAATACTGGAGATTGAGAACCTTACCGTCAATTTTGACGGATTTCGGGCGCTGAACAACCTCAGCTTTAGCCTGGATACAGGAGAGCTACGGGTAATCATTGGGCCAAACGGAGCCGGAAAAACCACCTTCCTGGACATTATTACAGGCAAGACCAAACCCACGGAGGGGCAGGTTCGGTTTAAGGGACGCAATCTGCGCCCCTATGCTGAATACCAAATTGCTGAGATGGGCATCGGGCGTAAGTTTCAGACTCCACGCGTCTATCTCAACCTTAGCCCCCGCGAGAATCTGGAGCTAGCCTGTAATCGAGGCAAAGGCGTGTTTCCCACCCTGTTTAAGCGCACCCCTTCCCCAGAAAAGCGTACCGTTTCTGGATTGCTAGAGACGATCGGGTTAGTTCCTAAAGCCGATATGAAGGCCAATTTGCTGTCCCACGGCGAAAAGCAGTGGCTAGAAATCGGCATGTTGGTGGCGCAATCGCCCGATTTGCTGTTGGTGGATGAGCCTGTGGCAGGCTTGACGGATGAGGAAACCGAGCGCACGGGAGAGCTGCTGATCTCTCTGGCGCAAAGCCATTCCATCATCGTGATTGAACATGACATGGAGTTTGTTCGGCAGATTGCCCGTCAAGTCACCGTGCTGCATCAAGGCTCGGTTCTCTGTGAAGGAACGATCGACGAAGTGCAAAATGATCCGAAGGTGATTGAAGTCTACCTCGGTAAAGAAGAAACTCAGCATGAGGACGACATGCGCCCCATGTCTTATCCAGTTTCCACTGAAGACGCGATCGCTACTTAGTCATCAATCACCCTACTCGTCATCTTTCTCATGACCCAAACCTACTCTACCGTTGCACCAGGGCCAGATACAGCCGCCTCGCCGATGCTGCAAGTCACTGGTCTCAACGTCTACTATGGTGAAAGCCACATTTTGCGCAACGTTGACTTGACTGTTCCCCGAGGGGAAATGGTGTGCCTCATCGGTCGAAACGGTGTCGGAAAAACCACAATGCTCAAAACATTGATGGGATTACTCAAGCCTCGCAGCGGCAATATTATTTTTGATGGACAGCCTATTTTAGGCAAAACGCCCGATCGCCGTGCCAAGTTAGGCATCGGGTATGTGCCTCAAGGGCGCGAGGTGATTCCCCGCCTCACGGTCAAGGAGAATTTGCTGTTAGGCTATGAAGCCAGAGCCACCCGGCCGCAAAACACCACCGAAATTCCTGAAGAAATCTTTGAGCTGTTTCCTGTCCTCAAAACCATGCTGACCCGCATGGGTGGAGACTTGAGCGGCGGACAGCAGCAGCAGCTAGCGATCGCCCGTGCCATCATGGGACAGCCACAGCTGCTCGTGTTGGATGAACCTACGGAAGGAATCCAGCCTTCTATTATTCTCGACATTGAAGCCGCCGTTAAACGGATCGTGGCAACCACCGGAATTTCGGTACTGCTGGTCGAGCAGCATCTCCACTTTGTCCGACAGGCCGATCGCTACTACGCGATGCAGAAGGGAGGCATTGTGGCTTCTGGCTCCACCCGAGAGCTGAGTAATGAAGTCATTCAAAGATTTTTGGCAGTTTAACGATTTCAACCTGACGGTTACTGATTTGAAGGGTGCCCTGTATGCACCCTTCATTTTTATTTGAGAACGTCTTTGGCAGTTTTGATTAGGGCTTGAGAGCGCAATTCGAGCCACACTTTATACTTGCGATCGGACACGGTAACAACCGTGCGATAGCCTTGATTGGAAAGGTCGCATCCTAATGCGTAGGCTTGCAGTCTAGCGGCAGTTTTGTAGGATTCAACCAGTTTATAAAGCTGCTGTCCATGACTCATGCCTTCATGAATACCGCCCTCCCCATAGAAGCTGAAAGACCGAATTAGAGCTTCATGAACCATAACAGGGAGCATAGGAATGAAATTTTATAGTGTGTTAGTTGATTTCTTCTTAAGCTTCCTAGATAAGTACACAAAAATACATCAGCCTCAAAGCTTATTTTCCTAAGCGACGGTATTTCTTGATTTTCCATGCTTCCAGCCCTTATGTCCGCTTTAGAATCGGGAAATACAAGGATATTGCTGTGATTTTTTCGCTAGATCTTTAATTTACCTGTGCTTTTTTATCCTCAGTAATTATGCTTAGGATCGTCAATTAAGTAACCTGGAATGGTTTTTTTGTGTGCGATCTATTTTGTGTGCGATCCTTGAGTTCTTCAATTAGCTCTCACCGTGGTGCTCCAATCCCATCAGGAGTTGATCGACGAGAACAGCCACAAATTTTTCATCCAGTGGCGCATGGGTCAGCCATAGTCGGCACCAAACTGCACCATAGAGGGCATCGATCGCCACCTCTAACTCTAAGTCTGGCCGGAGTTCTCCTCGTGCCATGCCGCTGAGCAAAATGCTGCGGGTCGTTGCTCGCTGCGGCGTCACAAATTGGGCTTGAAAAGCTGCTGCTACTTTTGAATCCGTTTGCGCTTCGGCAATGAGTCCTGTGACCATTCGACCCAGATTCATTTGGGTTATCAAAGCTGTGAGGTGATTCAGCAAATGCAGTAAGTCTGTTTTGACACAGCCTGTATTGGGCACTAAGATCCCTTCCCTCACTTGGGCGGCACAAACCTCCATCATGACCTCTGCCTTACAAGACCACCAGCGATAAATCGTCTGTTTACCCACGCCAGCCCGTTGAGCGATCGCTTCAATGCTCACGCCTCCATAACCTTTTGCCGCTAGCAGTTCTGCGGCGGCGGCCAGAATGGCCTGATGGGCTTTAGGGCAGCGCCGCCGACAATCAGGCGATTTGGCTAAAACTGCATCGCCGCTTGGGTTGAGCTTTTGAGAGGTTTGCGATCGGTCTGGCTCCATGAAAACTGCTCTGTAAAAAGTATTGAATTAACCTCACGTTAATCATAGGCAAACCGTATAGCCTCGTCTAGAAGTTGACAAGACGAAACGGTTCGTCTAGGTTATTAGAATCTCAATCTTCAGAAAATACGGCTATAGTCACAGGTGTTAGGCCAGGAGCTGTCATCATGATCGACCTTTACTATTGGACAACGCCTAACGGCCACAAAATTACGATGTTCTTAGAGGAGGTGGGCTTACCCTATCGGCTGATCCCGATTAACATCGGCAAGGGCGACCAGTTCCAGCCAGAGTTCCTTCAAATTGCACCCAACAATCGGATTCCGGCGATCGTTGACCCGGAGCCAGTGGGCGGCGGTGAGCCGATCTCAGTCTTTGAGTCAGGGGCAATTTTGCTGTATCTAGCTGAGAAAACTGGGAAGCTGCTGCCCGCCAGCTTGCGCGATCGGACTGAGGTGCTGCAATGGCTGTTTTGGCAGATGGGAGGACTCGGCCCCATGGCAGGGCAAAACCACCACTTTAGCCAATATGCACCTGAAAAAATTCCCTATGCGATCACCCGCTACGTGAATGAAACGGGTCGTCTCTACGCAGTGCTAGACAAGCGCCTGAGCGATCGCACTTACGTAGCCGGAGACGAGTATTCGATTGCCGATATCGCCATCTATCCCTGGATTGTGCCTTACGATCGCCAAGGGCAAAAGCTAGAAGATTTTGTCCATCTTCAGCGTTGGTTTGCAGCGATTCAAGCCCGCCCTGCCACGATTCGCGCCTATGAAAAAGCTGAGGAGTTCAAGAACCAGGCGATCGACCTCGAGCAGTCTCGCGCCATGCTATTTAACCAGTCGGCAAACACCATCCGCTAAGGAGGCGACGCCTTTTTAAGAAAGCTTTAGGGTAATTTATCTGCGATCGTTAGCTTGTCCTGCTCCATTGGCCGAATGGACAGCTTCTCCAGGTTGCCCGAGGGTCTTCAGGTGTTCCAGTTCCCCGATTTGTTTGAGCTGGTTAAGAAAGGCATACACTGCGGGCGGATGCATTGCGTCCATTAAAGCAACAATACCGATCACCCGCTCTAGCGGCTCTGGCAGGCGGCGGATCTGAATTCGGGGTGAAAGCGGTTCAGCAGCTAAACGAGCCATGATCGTTAGCCCTAGCCCCTGCTCAACCATGCCCAAAATCGTAGAGTCTTCTCGCACTTCATAGGTAGAACTTATCGATCGGCCATACTTAACATAGTAGGCATCAATAATGGTGCGGCAGGAGTCGGTCGCAATCGGCAAAATCAGGGGATAGGTGGCAAGCTGCTCCCAGGTGAGCGGATCGTTAGCGATTTCCCAGTCAGGCGGCAGCAGCACCATATATTCGTCGCGTAGCAGCTCCCATGTCTCGAATTCACTAGAGGTCGGCAGCAGGGTCAGCCCCAGATCAATCTGACCCGCCCGCAGAGCAGCCTCAATCTGATCGCAATCTTTGAAGTCTCGCAAAATGACGGTGATGGCGGGGAAGTCTTTCTGAAACTGCATCATGACCTTGGGCAAAAGATGGGTGGCAGCGCTGCGAAAACCAGCAATCCTCACCTGCCCGCCTTGCAAGCCGCGAGAAGCAATGGCTTCTTTGCCCACATTGTCGAGGGAGCGCAAGATATCTTGGGCATGGGTGACGATGCGTTCGCCAACGGGAGTCAGGGTTGCGCCATGCCGTCCTCGGGCAAACAAAACAACGCCCAATTCTGTCTCAAGAGCAGCGATCGCATGGCTGACAGCCGACTGAGACACATTGAGCTGTAGCGCTGCCTCGCTAAAGTTGCCGCATTTGGCGGCAGCAATTAAGGATCTAAGCTGGTGAAGCTTGATGCTTTCGAGATTCATCAGTTGCCTCCATCATGAGCTGACCCGATCGACGCATTTCTCTTAGCGTATCTAAAAAGGCATAAATTGCGGGAGGCTGAGCCGCATCCGATAGCGTCGCCACGCCAATAATTCGCTCTAGCGGTACGGGTAGCGGTCGCGTTTGCACACCCGCAGGCAGTGGCTCTGCGGCGAGACGCGGCAGCAGAGAAACGCCCAACCCTTGCCGTACCATGCTGACGATTGTAGAGTCTTCCCGCACTTCATACATCGGCTTAAGGCTCTGATCTACCTGCGTTAGGTGACGCTGAATTTGCGATCGGCAGGTGTCATCTTCGGGCGGCAAAATGAGCGAATAGCGCGATAGCTGCTCCCAAGTTGGCAGAGTAGGCACTTTGTAGCGGGGTGGAAACAGCACAATATATTGATCACGCAGTAGCTCCCAAGCTTCAAACTCTTCGCTGGTGGGCAGTAGCGTGATGCCAATACCCACCCGACCCTCACGCAACTCTTGCTCAACCTGAACGCTGCCCGAAAATTCGTTGATGGTGACAGCGATCGCCGGGTAGCGCTGCTGAAATTGGGCAATTACTCCTGGTAAGACATGGGTAGCCACGCTACGAAAACAGGCCAACCTGACCTCTCCGCCCTCTAAGCCCTTCACAATATTGGCTTCGTTACCCATAACCTCCAGCAGGCGCAGCATGTCGCGGGCAATGACTAAGATGCGCTCTCCAGCCGGAGTTAAGGTTGCACCATGCCGTCCTCGCGAAAATAAAGTGATGCCTAATTCTTCTTCGAGAGTGGCGATCGCATGGCTAATAGCCGACTGAGATACGGTCAAACTCAGCGCTGCCTCACTAAAATTGCCAGACTCTGCCACTGCCACCAAAGCACGCAACTGCGACAATTTGATGCTTTCTAAATTCATCAGTTTTCGGGAGAAATATGGGCTGAAGCGCAACCTGTGCCGATCCTTATGCTTATTTAAATTTGCCTTGAGTAACACCTTTTTGATTGTGCCCTAGATAGCAAGTTCTCTTGAATTTATTTATATGAATTTTTTTCATAGAAGTGATGAATGTAACCTTTTGAATCTTCCTAGCAAAGTTTCTATATTGAATAGGTGAACATTCAGCGAACAGTTCAGGTTCTACAAAATCAACCAAGCTTGAGCGAAGTGATTGCTTGAATAAAGTGATCAATAGCTCCCCTAATATTTCCTGATATTTAAGGGTGAAAAATGCTGAAGCATCTTAAATTTTAGGAGCCAAGACCATGAAAACCGCAACATATTCATCTAAAGGAATTTTTCAAACCTCTAGCCATTCCACCTCTAACGTAGAGTCGAAAGGATCAAAGTTTTTGGGAGTGATCGAAAAGCTCTGGCATAGCATCACAGTTGTTGATGTTGAGCCTCGAATTCACCAACAATACGATCGCTATGGCAAGTCTGAGTGGCGTGTTTTTGATCCAATCACGAGCCAAACATTTTCTTTTGATTCTGAAGATGACGTTTGTGTGTGGTTAGAGCAGCGTTACTACGCTTAATTAGACTAGCGTTTTGTTGAGCAGGTGATGAGACGAATTGATAAGTAGACGAACCAATAATTGTTATTGTTGACCACGTTTTATCAATTCATCTCTCTATCCTCAAGTTATCAAATTCAAATTATCAGGGGGCAAAGATATCTTGCCCCCTTTTTTTAAGCTGCTTTTTGAGGCTCAAATCTTGCCCTCTCTCAATTTGCGAGATATGAATAGGCAAAGAATAAGTCAAAACGTTAGATTAATCGGCGCTTCTAGGGCTAACACAAAGACGCTGCCCTGCTGGATTTGCACAATATGAGTGCGATCGGCCGATCGTAGCCCCATGAGCATTCCTACAGCGCTACCCAGCATAGCGCCGCGATCGAATTGATCTGGATCGCCGTTATTGACGAAGCCAAAACCGCTCCCTAATAATCTGCCATAAACAGCCCCATTTTCCATTGCCCTGGTGTTGGCTCGCGTATGCGTCACGGTGGCGCTAGGAATGACGGGGCTAACCGCTTGAATTTGAATAATTTGCCCGTTAAAAATGAGGGATTGAGCCATTATTTTTGCACCCTGATCCGTTGGCTGAATCAAGATACTAATAGGCGTATTTTCGGGAATCAACACATTACCTTGACTGTCTAAAATCGCTTGTGCCAACGGTAGTGTTAAAGGATAAGGTTGATCTTCATCACCCACATCGACAGCCACTGTTGTTGGAAACACAACCACAACAGCAGTAGACTGAGGAATCGTAATTCTGTTAGGCTGATGGGTGAAAGATGCCTCTGTACAGGGAGCCATAACGCACTGAACTGGCTGAGATTGAACTATCTGAGGTGAGGCTGCTGGAACAGGGGTATCGATCGTCTGAGTCAGGGCGGGAAGTGTAAGGAAAACCAGCGTAGAAATGGAGCCGATCGCGCTAAGAATGAGGGGCATCTTCATAGTTTCTGCTCTCTTGAAGTTGAGTGAGTGGAATGAGAAAGGAGGGGAACGCCTCGTTGATTCTTATGAAAGACGGTGAGAATTTATGCAGCTGTCTACTGCTTTCAGTTCCCCTGCACCCGTGAAAAGTTTTTTGAACCCAGCGAATAACATGAACCTGCTAGAAATCGAGAAGCTGGGCATTCCCTATGGTTGGCAGCAGGGCAGCGGCGACTGGGCAGGTGTCCAGGCGGCGATCGCCCGACAAGCGCCAGTTCAGGTCATTCAAGAAGCTGGATCGGGACTCTGGCAAACTCATTTGCCTGTCAACCATCCGTTTCAGTTTGGGTTCCCAGATTTTGATAAAAACAGCGCTGCTTCACTACAGTCCCAACCTTCACCCCAAGCCCGTCTCTGGATCAGCCCGATTCAACGCCGATTTGCGCTAGGGTCTGCTTTTCCCAAAGCCCAATGGCATCCTAGAGTGCTGTGGGTGGGCATAGGCTATGGGCAACAGCCGTCACAACAGCAAATCGAAGCTGCCATTCAAACAGCCTGCCGTGCTTACCATCTGGCCGAAGCTGCGATCGCGGGAGTCGCAACCCTACAGTCAAAAGCGAGCGATGCTTTGCTTGCAGATCTTTGCAGCGATCGCCAATGGGGGCTGCGGGGGTTTGCCTCAGAGGATCTGCGCTCTATTGCCGTGCCTCACCCTTCTGCGATCGTTGAGCAGGCAACCGGAACGCCGAGCGTATCTGAAGCAGCCGCTATCTTGGCGGCAATGAACCCGGCAATACATGACCCCGCCTCTACACTTCTGCGCGTTTCCAAGCAGGTGTTTCGACCCAACGGCCAGCCTGCTGTCACCGTGGCGATCGCTCAAGCCGTTGCAGAATTTGGAGGGACAGCGCTTGCAGAGTAGCCATCTCATTTCGCTTCACCCCTACAAAGGGCACATCGCCCAAAAACACAGCAGATTTGAGCCACCTGGTAATCGCATCCCTTGAGATGGGCTTAATAGAAGGTGAGTTGATATGAAGCGCTTTATAAACAGGGTGGCCATACTCATGCAAATTATCTTGAAGCAAGTTGACAAAGCAAGCTATAACTATGAACCGTTGGCGTAAACTCAAAAGCGCTACAAGCGCGATCGCTTGAATATACAGAGCACGGTCTGAATTAATTTCGGCTGGATCTTGCTTCAAGAGAAAGGCTCTATAGGTAGCCGTAGCTATTATTCTCAGGAGATTTTTGTCCACGTGCCCACAAAAATGTCCCTGCCCTAACACTTGTGGCTATAAAAATAAAAAATATAAAGATCAAAAGATCAGATGTTCTAGAGATTATTTTTCTAGAATGAGTGTACCCTTCATCTACGGGCTGCTCATTTACCCGCCAAAGACTTCGATTAATTTCTCTCATCAACCTGCGAAACTCTAGTCAGGGGTTCAACCGTGGCTCAAACCGATCAAATTCAAGCGCTTATCCAAGAAATTGACGAGGTTCTCAGCAAAACCAGTCCTCGTTTACCTTGGGTCATGTCCACCGATGCCATGCGGCAGCGCCAAGTTTTAGAGCAAGCCCGAGGCTGCTTGGCGAAACTACAAATTCCTGCGGATGGAGCGATCGACTCTACTGCCGGACTGCTGCCCTCTGGACAACCCGCAGCAGAATCTGCTCAGCAAGTGCTACAAGCCGTCTTGCAGGAGATGACCTATTTGCGGGTCAACATGCTGCAACCGATGCGATCGGATGTCGATCTGCTGCGGCAGCAGCGAGAGGCGCTCACCCAAGAAATTCGCCAGCTTGAAGCCCAGCGACAGCAATATGTGTTGCCGCAGCAAAACAGTCCGCAGCTCTTGATGGAGTTTCTCCAGTCGGCAATGGGGCAAATGCAGGAAAGTCTGCGGGGACAGGTGACGCAAATGGTGGCCAGTCTAGCGGTAGAGGGGTTAGCAGACCCCCCGCTTTTGCATAGCGCTGAAAGCCCTAATGCTGAACCTTTAGCGATCGCCTCCTTAAGTCCAGCCCAGCGGTTAGAGCAGATCCAACGGGTACAGACACAATCAGATCAGCTCTTGCTGAAGCTAGATTCAACGCTGCAAGTCATCTTTGAGTCACTACAAAACAACATTCAGAGCTATCAGGAGTCCTTAGAGCAAGGGCTAAGTCGCATGCATGGTCTAGGCCAGCAGGGCGAAGTTATGTTTTCGGCGCTTGTTAGCCGCTTGGCAGAACAGCTAGGCAAAGAGGCCACCGTCTATTTGCAATCTCAAGCTCAGTCGCCATCTCAAGTTGCTCCACAAATCCCAGAGCGCGATCGCCCTTCTTTGACGGCAAAGGAATCGTTTAATGAAAGTGCGGATACAGAAATTACCCGTCTGTTAGAGGAGCTGAATGCGCTTGATTCAACTCAGCCGCAATCGCCTGAGTCAATTCCTTTAGACACGCGATGGCAGCCGCAGCCCTTTACCCTGAAGGTAGACAACCCAGAGTCTGCCAGTCTAGAAGCGCTTGACCAGGAATTGCAGCAGCTAGACCTGTCGGCTGTGCCTTTAGATTTAGATATTTCTGACGACGAGGACGACGATCTCACCTTCTTTCAAGAAACCCCTGAGTTTCCCTTCCCCAGATTTTCTTCGGAAGACGCAACCCAGATTCAAGACCTCGATTCAGAAGTTATCTCCTTCTCTTCTGACAACTTACCACCGGATGCGCAGGTTGCCACAGCCACGAGCGAGGATCTGGAGTCGGCGCTTGATCTCCTCAATCAGTTAAGTGCTGAGGCAGAGATTGCACCCGCCCTTCATCCCCTCGATCACAGCACCCCAGAAGATCTTGATCCCGTTAATTTGGATGCAGCGCCAGAAGCAATCGATGCCGCTGCGACGGCTCCTCCGCTGATTGATTCACCGGATGCTCTCTATGAAGATGAGTTTTATCAAAGCTTATTTGGTGAAGACGAAGGCGAAAGTCAATCTGCGATTCTGGATGCTTTTGAGCTAGATACCGAAAATGAATCGGTGCAATCTCTCGATCTCAACGAGTGGTTTGAAGCAGAAAATCTGCCCGCACCGCAAACGCCTGCTGCCGCCATAGAAGACCCGCAGCCAGAGCCAGAAGTCCCAACAGAACCAGTCAACCAAACAGAGCCAGAAGCAGCGGCTGTCAATTTAGCGGACGACCTTGCTGCGCCCAGCGAAGATATTTTTGGCGGCATGGCTGATCCGGCTGTTCAACCCATTCAAGATGCCCCTGCCGATTTTCTCTCTGATTTTGCGATCGCTCCGGTACCCCAGACAGTTGAAAATTTCCTGCTTAGCGATCCTGAGCCACCAATTGAGCCTGCTTCAGCCTTGGCTGAAACCCCGGTCGATCCGATCGAGGACGATCTATTTTGGGAACTCACCGAGGAAATGCAGACCGAACCAGCGGTGAACTCTAGATCTGCTGAGGCTCCAGTCAACACCATTGCTGCGCTAACCGATCTGATTTCGACCTATGCATCGGTTCCTGAAACCCCCACGGCAGAACCTGATACAACAGAAACGTCAGGAACAGTCACCTATGGAATGGATGCCCTGTGGGCAGAGGGCGCTCTCCAATCTGAGTTGGAAAAGGGTCAGGCAGATGCCAATCCTGATGCCTTTGAACCCGCGCATCCAGGAGAAGATCTGCTGATTCCAACCACTCCTCCCGAAACGGCGATCGCCAACTTCGAGATTGGGGAAGATACGCTGCAACAGCTCACAGCAGATTTATCAAGCCTGGAGATTGCAGATTCTGGATCAGCTCAGCAGGTTAAAGCAGAACCCCGCAATACCCCACAATCCAACGATCTTTGGTCAGATTTTAGTGGAGAGCCGCCTCAAGATGCTCTTGAAGATCCACTGGCAGACCCATTAGCAGACTTGTACCTAGAAGAAACTCTGCCGGAAGAGGCGATCGGTCATCAAGCCAACCAACATCAAGCCAATCAGATTGCCAACGCCATCACCCTCGAAGACTTGTTATTTACGGATGAGCTAGATGCCTTCATGCCAGAAGCTCCCCGCTCTGCCGAAGATTCAATCTTTGAGGAATCTTCTGAGATCTCTAGCCAGCCTGCCGACTCGCAGGCGCATTTACAGAGCGCTGCTGAAGAAACTTCTCCAGAAACGAAACGAAACGCTTTTACCCTAGAGGGATTAGACGCTTTGTTTGAGGGCTTACCAGCGGCAGCACCCAAGCCGGAAACCCCCAAACTGGAAACACCTGAGCCTGAAGTACAACCCGAAGTACAACCTAAAAAAAAAACCTAAATCCCGATACCAGTCTGGAATGGGTTTCGGCAAACGCCGAGAATAATGCCGCGATCGCCTATGAAGCGTTTCTAGAAAACGATCCCTTTGTCGATACGGTTTCACCTGAGCTGGAAACCCCAACAACCTCAATGAGCCTAGAGGATTGGGCGCAAGACATGGCGGCGGCCTCTGAGCCAGTAGCTCCAGCATCAGCCCCCGAATCAGTTCCTGAGCCTTTGGAGCTAGAATCTCCAGAGCCACAGCTTTCAGAGCCAGAACCGATAACGTTCATCACCCCAGCGCTGACAGAGTTTCCTTTACCCAGATCGGGGGCTTTCAGCTTAGAGGACTGGGCAGCAGACATGGTCGCCCATGTGCCAGACGCGATGGACACGCCTATTGCGCCCATAGGAACTCTGCCCGCTCAGCCTAAGGCTCGTTCTGAAGCTCTATGGTATTTGGGATTGGACTTTGGCACCACAGGAATCTCAGCCGTCCTGCTGAATCGATCGACTTGCCATCTCTATCCGCTTTACTGGACAGAGCCTCCAGCCTATCTCGCTGAAGCCAAAGACGCTGAACCGAGCCAAGGGCTACCCAGTGAAGAACTTAGGTTTCGTCTCCCCTCGGTTATTTCACTTCAGACGGCTGACCCTGGCGCTGGGCAATTGCGAGACTTCAAGCCTTGTCTAAAGCTGGGCATTCCCTATCAAAATGGCGATCGCTGGGAGCCTCAAGTGCAGTGGTCAGACACACTCAGAATTCCGCTGATCCAAATTACTCAAGCCCTGCAAATCTTACTGGCTAGTCTGATGGACTCAGCCCAAGCGTTAGAACTGGAAGCTGCGTTGCCGTCATTGGCGGGCGTGGCGATCGGCTGCCCTGCCCATTGGTCAGAAGCCTATCGGTTTAATCTGAGGCAAGCTGTCGTTGAGGCTGGGCTTGTGGCAGAGCCAGAGCAGGTTTATTGCATAGAAGATTCGATCGCTGCCCTTTTATCGACCTTGAACAGCAGCGATGGTCGAGAAATTGTCCTGCCGCAAAACTCTCAGCGAAATACGGCTTCAGAGGAGAATTCTGAAGGCAATATGCTAGTGCTGGTTGCTGGAGCCATGACTACTGAGCTAGCTATCGTCCGGGTGTCGGGCAAATCACCCAACTTAGCTCACGAAGAATTCCAAATTCGCAGCATTCCGTTTGCAGGACAGGCGATTACGCAGGATATTATTTGCCAATTAATCTACCCCAGGCTGCATGAAGCCATAGGGCATAGCAGAAGTTTTTGGCCAGAAGAGCCGGGAGAATTGAGTGCTGAAGACTTCAGGGCAGAGGCGATCGATCGCCTGATTTTCCAAGACTTAAAGCTGCCCACTGCGGGAGAACCAGATTTGGTCTTGCGTACCCAGCTCCAGCAGCGCTTAGAAAGCTGCCGATCGGGTCAGCTTTTGCTAGAAGCCGCACAATACATCAAGCTGATCTTGCAGCAGCAGAGCCGTTGCAGCCTCAGGCTAGGCAATGACCAGCAGGTCGTGCTGCGGCAAGATCTGGGCAGCCAAGTGCTGCTGCCCTATATTCAGCGGCTCAATCGTGAGCTAAATGCCCTACTGGCAGAAGTAGAGCTGAGCGTTACGGATGTTAACCAGGTGATCTGCACCGGAGGAACCGCCTCCTTAGGGGCGATCGCGCGATGGCTGCGGCAAAAGCTACCCAATGCCACTATTACTCAAGACACCTATCGCTCTGTCCCAAATCGCTGTATCTCAAGCTGTAGCCGCATTGCTTACGGGCTGGCGCTGCTGCCGCTCCATCCTCAGCTCTGCGATCAGGCACAGATGGGCGATCGCGCCCCTCGCGTCCCGTTCTAGTCTTCTGCTTTTTGCACGGCCTCAATCAGCGATCGCACTTCTGCTGTGCCCTCAGAGGGTTCAAACATCAGGGGAAACTTGCCTCGTGCCAACATCCGCAAGCCCAAGGGACCCAAGCTGGCTAACCCTCTCAAATCTCGGAAAGAATTACCGACTACCATCAGCCCAAACTTTCGTTCATCAATCCAGCCGCCTTCTTTCACCAGATCAATGAGCACCTTACGATGGCGGACAGGGCGGCTGGTCTGAGCTTCCTGGCGATCGAGCACCTCTTGCTTAATTTTGCTAATTTGCTCCATTGGAGCCACCTCCATCGGGCAAACTGAGTTGCAGTAATAGCAGCGAGTACAGCCCCAAACGCCACTTGTGCCCTCGCTGTATTGCTCCAATCGGGCTTCGGTCTGGCTATCTCTAGAATCTGCGACGGTGCGGTATGCCTTGGCTAGGGCATGAGGCCCCACAAAGTCAGGATTCACTTCGCGGGCGGTACATTCTGAATAGCAAGCGCCACAGAGAATGCAGTTCCCCACCTGATTCAGGCGATCGCGCTCTTCTGGAAGCTGCAAAAACTCACGCTCTGGCACCTGCCGTGCCTCAGTGCTGACATAGGGGTCTACGGCTTCCAAGTTGTCCCAGAAGCTCTGCATATCCACTACGAGATCTTTAATCACGGGCATGTTGCCCATCGGGGCGATCGTCAGGGTAGGAATCTCACCCGCAGTCGCATTTTCGCCTGGCGCATCGGTTTGAATTTTCGCAAGTCGCGCCAGTTCGCTGCCAACGTTTTCTTTGCAAGCCAGAGCCGAACGGCCATTGATCCGCATGGAGCAGCTTCCACAGATGGTATTACGACAGTTTTTGCGGAATGCTAGACCGCCATCTTGCTCCCACTTAATGCGATTGAGGCAGTCTAAAATTGTGTTTCCTGGCTCTACCTCAAGCGCGTAAGTTTGGAATCGTGCAGGAGAATCTGCTGTTTGCCGAAAGACCTTGAATTGAACTTGCATAGCTTTGAATCGTGATCCGGAGCGATGTACTCACAGTTTAGACACCTCCAGTCTAAACCTAAACCTTTGACTGACCTTGACGATCGCAGCATGACTTATAAATTCTGCTGGGTAGTGTCAGTAGATCGCAAACGGGTTTTTGGGCTGCGCGTAGCGCAGCCCAAAAACCTAAAAAGTTGATTTTCAAAGGCGCAAAGCGCCTTTGAAAATCAACTTTTTAGCGCAATGAGTGAGCATTTCCGATCGACCGAGTGTATTTCAATCAGGATTTTTGTTCTATGAGATTTGCCGATGTAACAAAAAATCCTGACCCGTTGAGGCTGACTTTCTGCTGAATTGAAAAAGCGATCGCGAACGGAATGATCAGGCTGCAACCCCAGGTCAGTTCAATTCATAATCCTCAATAGGCAAAGGGAAAGTATCAGTGATGCGAAGGCTTCTCAATTTCCTAAAAAGCCAGTTTCCCGAAACCCTCGATGCTCCACAAAACCTGCTTTTTGAATTTTCCAAACATAGATACAAACATATCTAAGGCATTGGCAGAATTTCCCAACATCGTCTTGATGTGCATAACCTTATCCATAGTCTCAAACAGATCTTTGCCTGCATTTCTGTAGGCTCTGGTTCATTTTGCATTCCTTGACTGCTGCCATTGACAGCTTAGAAAATTCATGTAATATCTCAGTGAACAACGGTTGGAGGCTCATTAACTAACACGAACTTAAAGGAAGCCGCCTAGAGTTTTACTCGACCACGGCGTTTCTTCTAGATCAGTCGAGGCAGGAAAACCTCAAATAATAGGCAAGCTCACGCAGTTTGGCATCAGTCTGTATTGCGTTTTTACCCCTATGTCTTTGGTGATCAAAAGAGAACCATTTCATCTAATTTAAAACCTTTAGAGCTTTGATGAATGATTCGATCGCGTTTCTAAACTTTGTCGAGGCGACAAATTATTCAGCTATCAAATTTTAGGACTTTAAGGCTATATTCTTTAGTATGAGTTAGGCAGATGGCAGCTCACGCCTGCTAATCTCAACGATTGTGAGGGAACCCTGAAAAACAATGACTGAAACGGCAACTGCTCCACTAACTGGAAAAGCTCTTCTACAGAAATTCAAAGAGCTATCTCATTTACCGCGACGAGAAAAGGCAAAGCGTTGTGGCTATTACACGACCGGAAAAAACAACCAAACTCGCGTCAATCTTGCAGACTTTCTTGAGGCACTCCTAGAAGCTAAAGGAACAATGCTAGATGCAGAAGGTTCCAAAGATGGTCGCGGACGTGAGCCAACTTATCGCGTCAGCGTGCATCAAAACGGACAAATTGTAATTGGTTCAACCTACACGCAAAAGATGGGTCTGAATGCAGGCGATGAGTTTGAAATCAGATTGGGCTACAAGCACATCCATTTGATCCAGCTTAGTAATGATGAAGATGACGAAACGTGATGGGTAGCCCTTCGCTTTAGCCCGATTCTTACTTTGCGATCGCTGCCTTTAACCGCTAGCTGCACTTCTTTTCCTATCTCAAGTCATCTTTTCAATTGTGTTGTTCACTATTGATTTCGATCAGAGTTTTTGGACTCAGAGCAATTTGCTTTGGCGCAATGCTTCCTCTCTTTCAAAAGTGCTGCTGTTTTTCGTCATCTGGCTCGGATGTTGGTTGCCGATCGCGATACCCATTGCGATCGGGGTAAAATGGCGTCCTCTAAAGCCTCTAACGCTTGCTCAAAAGCTGCCGCTGCTGTCTTCGCTATATTTAGTTGCGCCCTTAGTGATTGGGGGCAGTGCAGCGCTAACTGGAGAAACCTTCGCTCAGTTGGGCTTGCCCTGGCAGGCTGGCCTACTGCGATCGCTAGGGCTAGGGCTGATAGTAGGCGTCACTAGCCTAGGCGGTATGTTTATGCTGCAAAGGCAATGGGGCTGGCTAGAGCTTGCGGCACCGCCATCGGCTTCATCCAGTCCAGCAGCCCAGACCATTCTGCTGATGCTGCTGTTAGGTCTGTGGGTAGGCGGTATAGAAGAGATGGTCTTTCGAGGGTTCTTGTTCAATCAGCTTCAGCAAGACTATGATTTCTGGATGGCGGGAGCGATCGCCAGCCTAATTTTTGCCCTACTGCATCTCGTTTGGGAAGGGAGCAAAAATCTGCCTCAACTCCCTGGACTCTGGCTCATGGGGATGGCGCTCATCTTGGCACGCAACGCAGATGGCGGCAGCTTGGGTCTAGCCTGGGGGCTACATGCCGGATGGGTATGGACGATCGCCAGTTTGGACAGCCTCCAAGCCGTGAGCTATAAGCAGCGAGTGCCCGAATGGATTACAGGTTGGGGAGGACAGCCCTTGGCGGGAGCGATCGGCATCGGCTTTATGGCGATCGTAGCGCTGTTGCTCTGGGTCATTGAAGCTTAAGATTGATCAGGGGTTCACCAATAGGAGATTGCCGATGTTTGGTTTAGGTTGGCCTGAATTAGGTCTGATCGCGATCGCCGCCGTTTTAGTTTTTGGCCCTAAAAAAATTCCAGAGCTAGGAAGTGCCCTGGGTAAGACTTTGCGCGGCTTTAAAGATGAGCTGAATAAGCCTGATGAGGAGGCAACCAAGCTGGAAGGACAAGAGGATGACTCCGACCGTAGCTAGCCTTCAGGTCATGTCAAGCAGCGATTTTTGGCTTGTCGGCTTTGCCCACATCCCAAAAACCGCTGCCAGTCAACAAATCTGAAGCAAGAGCTGGCTCCTCGCTCAACTCCCCGACTGGGCATAGGACTCTGTGCTAACGGACGACATATTGACTGCCCCGTTGCCATTTTCGACCATGAGGCTTTGCGGCTGCACATCCACAGGCAGATTCAAGTCGGCCTGCGGCTTACGCATTTCAATTAATTCGATCGCCCGAGTGACGCTTTCTGGGAAAACAACGACCAAGCTACCTTGAGGAGCCTGATCCAGAGCAGTGTTGACCGCCTCAGTTTCATCCAGAATGATCTCATAGCGGATGCCTTTACCCGCCGACTCTATGCCTTCGATCAGTAGTCGAGCCGCGTCGCCTCTCGGACGACCCCGATTGTCATAGTCTTCTTTGACAATAATCCGATCGAAGATTCCAGCCGAGAGCTGACCCAAGGCGACCAAGTCTTCATCGCGCCGATCGCCTGGACTACCCACAACACCAATGCGATCGCCAGCCCAGTTGCGGATAAACCCACCCAACGCCTGGAAGCTATGGGGGTTATGGGCATAATCCACCATGGCGTGAAATTGCCCCAAATTAAACAGGTTCATTCGTCCCGGCGTCTGACCCACCGAAGCCTGGAAGGTGGCTAATGCCGTGCGGATATACTCAATTTTTACTCCATGCGCGAAAGCCGCCAAGCTGGCTGCCAAGGCATTGGCAATCATGAAGGGAGCGCGCCCGCCCATCGTCAAGGGCACATTCACCGCCTGGTCAATTCGCAGCGTCCAGTCGCCCTTGAGGATAGACAAGTAGCCATTTTCATAAACGGCAGCCAGCCCCCCCTGCTGCGTGTGGCTGCGAATCAATTCGTTATCAGGATTCATGGAGAAGTAGGCTACCTGCGCCTGCACCCGCGCCGCCATCGCTGAAACCAGCGGATCGTCAGCATTGAGGATGGCATAGCCATTGGGTCGGGCGCTCTCTACCACAATGCTCTTCAGGTGCGCCAGGTCTTCTACCGTATCAATATCCCCGATGCCCAGGTGATCGGCAGCCACATTTAAGACAATGCCAATATCACACTGATCGAACCCTAGTCCCGATCGCAAAATGCCGCCTCTGGCTGTTTCGAGCACGGCCACTTCCACCGTTGGGTCATTCAAGATCACCTGAGCGCTCTGAGGCCCTGTGGTGTCACCCTGCTCAACCAAATAACCCCCAATGTAAATACCATCAGTGGTGGTGTAGCCCACAATCTGCCCCGTTTGCTTCATGATATGCGCTAGCAAGCGGGTAGTCGTGGTTTTACCATTAGTGCCCGTAATCGCCAAGATGGGGATACGAGTAGGAGTACCGGGCGGAAACAGCATATCCAGCACGGGTTCTGCCACATTGCGCGGAATGCCTTCGCTGGGGCAGAAGTGCATGCGGAAGCCTGGAGCCGCATTCACTTCCACAATGACGCCATCGGTATCTCGTAGCGGCTGCGAAATATCGCGGGTGACCACATCAATTCCGGCAATATCCAACCCCATGATTTTGCCAATCCGCTGGAACAGCCAAATATTTTCGGGATGAACCTCGTCCGTGCGATCGATGGCAATGCCACCTGTGCTTAAGTTAGCAGTCGCTTTGAGATAGCAAATATCGCCTTGACCCAGAACTGTTTCTAGCTGATATCCCTGGCGATCGAGCAGTTCCCAAGAGGTGCGATCGAGTTCAATCCGGGTGAGAATATTCTCATGCCCATCGCCCCGGCGTGGATCGCGGTTGGTTTCCTCTACGAGTTGGGCGATCGTTGAGATACCATCGCCTACCACATGAGCCGGAACCCGTTCGGCAACGGCCACGAGTTTGCCGTTAATTACGAGAACTCGGTGATCTTGCCCCGTGTAGAACCGCTCTATGATGACGCCCTTAGACACTTCCCTGGCCGCATCATAAGCATCTTCCGCCAACTCTAAATCGTTAATGTTAATGGTGATGCCCCGTCCATGATTGCCATCTAATGGCTTAATCACGATCGGATATCCGCCCACATCCTCGATTGCTTGCTCTAGCTCATCCAGATAGTGAATGACGGTACCTCTGGGTACCGGAACCCCCGCATCGCGCAGCACTCGCTTGGTGCCTTCTTTATCAGACGCTAACTCGACGCCCAAAATACTGGTCTTGCTGCTGAGGGTAGCCTGAATTCGCTTTTGATGAACCCCATGACCCATTTGAATAATGGCCCGAGCGCTAAGCTGCGACCAAGGAATGCCTCGCACCTCTGCTTCGCGAACAATACATTCTGTACTTGGGCCTAGAGAAGCCTGGGCACCAAAATCGCGCAAGTCGGCCAGATCTTGCTCCAGCTCTTCTAGGGGATAGCTGCCTGTGTTGACAATACTTTGGCATAGACGCACAGCTGCCCTCGCTGCATAGCGTCCCGCCTGTTCATCTACATACTCAAACACCACCTGATAAACGCCTGCATCAGAGGTTTCGCGCGTGCGCCCAAAGCCAACGGGCATGCCTGCCAGCGTTTGCAGCTCTAATGCCACATGCTCAACGATATGACCCATTAGCGTGCCTTCCTGCACCCGGCTGAGAAACCCTCCACGCTGTCCGACAGAGCAGAAGTGCTCGACCAGACTAGGTAAGACCTCTGCAAGCCCTGCATAAAAGCCAGGAATTTCGTTGGAAAACCGCTCAGTCAGATCTTCTAGATCAAGGCGGATAACGATCAATTTTTTATAGCGAATGCTCCAATAGTTGGGGCCGCGCAGCGTCAGGGTTTTAAGGATTTGCATAACAAGATCAGAAAATCATGGGGAGTATGGAGCAGTAGGAGCAGTGATGATTGAAAACAAGTGATGATTGAAAACAACAGTGATCTAGAGTGATCTAGTTTCTGAGCTTGGGTACATCCTAAACAGTTCGTCATGAACTTTTTGAGATGCACGCTAGCTTTTCAGGGTGCGAAGCAATCCAGGTGGCAAAAGCTGGAACCTTAGCAATCAGCCCTAGCAATCAGAGTGATGTTTCAACAAACAAACATCTGGAAAATCGAATAATTAAGGTCTGGAGCATCACCCAAATGCACAGCTCAATGCAAATAACCCTAACTCCTTAAACTGAGAATACTCTCAGGGTATACTAGGCGGCCAAACTTTTCGGAGTCGTGCGTTACTTGCGGCGAATGACGGATAGCGAAAGCTACATCTTTGAAACCTTTGGCTTTGAAACCTTTGGCAACCTCATGGCCTCCCTATGGCTATTTTGACTATTTTGATATGCAAGGCTGAACCCAAACATCTTTCTCAATTAGTAACTAAGCTGGGAAATTCCCAACTTTTGAGATAGTTTTTGGGTGAGATAGTTTTTGGGCTGGTCTGCAATTTTTTTGAGCTGCTGTAAATCCGAGAGATCGAGTCCAAGCACGCCTTCCAACCGCGCCAGAATATTTGATGGGATCACAGGGGTGAAGCCATCTGACGTTTTTGGAGATCATAGCGATCGCCGTGGCTCAAGATGTGCAGACGCAGGTTATGAATGCTCAGCGGATCGGTATCGCCAATATGAGGATAGTTGGTGTAGGACGACTCTCCGGGATCAATAATGGTCACTGTTCCCTTGCCGATCACTTGAAAAGTGCCGTTGCTCTCAAACATCGCGCAGGTATCTTCATCAATGCCGATCGCCAATTTATCCATGTTAGAAGCGACGGCGCTGAGCAACCGTGCCATGCGGTTGCGGTTATGGAAATGCTGATCGACTACGATTTCTGGAATAATGCCCAAGCCTGTGGTCATATCCACCAGAGAACGGTTGGGCGATTCACCGCTGCCCCCTCCCGCAATCATCTGCTGCCCCATGACCGCCGCGCCTGCGCTCGTACCTGCCAGCGTAATTTCGCCCAACATGGCTCGAGTGCGGACACATTCCATAATGGGGGTGTCTGATAACAAACCGCAAAGCCGCAACTGGTCGCCTCCTGTCATAAAAACACCTGTGCATTCTTCGACAAAGGTTTGCCATTGAGGGTTAGAGGCATGTTCCCGTTCACGGATATCGACCACCTCGATCGCCTTTGCTCCCATCTCCTCAAAGATGGCAACATAACGGCTACCCGTTGCGGCGGGTTCTCGTGAGGCAGAAGGAATGATGGCAATGCGGGCATCGGTTCCACCGCAACGCTGAAAGAAAGTTTGGAGAATGAGCCGTCCGTGAATTTTATCTTCGGCTCCGCCAATTACCATGACGGCTGTTTTTGTAGGCTGGGGCATCCTTTGCTGAAGGAGTCTAGGGTCTAGTTGCAGCATGATATCCCTTCTGGGCATAATTCTGGGCATAAAGTGGGCTAGACGCTCCAGTAGCCGACTGAAGGTGATGCCTTGCATGTTCATTGGCTTGCCTGATCACTTGTGAAGTTTCTCTGGCGATCGTCTTCGGGCGACTGTCTGTTGGAGACTGTCCTCTAGCGACTGCATTTTAGAAACTGTCTTCTGGCATCCAGAGACAATATTCTACTCTCCCTTTTCAGGTTTTCTAAACTTTTTCGTTTTTTTTCCAAAGAAAAAATTTAAATACGCTATGATTTCTAGCGTTCATTTCCCTTACGGAGCCATGAACACAGTCTCATCTTCCATCCAGTATCTCACCTTACATCAAACTTTGGGCATACAGAGCCTTGAGCAGCACTGGTCTCAACCGAAGCAGGGGGCTATTTTCGACTTGCCCATTTGTTTTCTGTCTGAGTTTGTGTGTTTATTTTGCGGTCTAGAAAAGTGGATCGGATTTGCCTTGGCTAATAGATCTGACAGACTTCAGAGTAGGGACTGAGGAAATTTGGAATCCCTTCAGCATAATGGGCTGGCACTTTCAATGCTGTGTCGATTCTTACGATGTCAGTTCTGAGAGCGATGTTTTAGAGCAGCAAGATTTTAAACAGCAATGCTTTAGAGCAGCAAGATTTTGGGCATAACTCAACTGGCAGGCGATTTCTTGCCGCGATCGCGCTCCATCCCGTCTCCGTACTAAAATTGTTTTGGAGCCGTTGCCCAAGAGATGTTTCCCGTTATGCTGACTCAGCAAACCCCTCGCCCAGAACCCCTTTGGCTAACCGTTGCTCGGTTGTTGCGATGGGACAAGCCTGCCGGACGGCTAATTTTGATGCTGCCCGCGCTATGGGCTGTAGTGCTGGCGGGTCGAGGTGCGCCACCTTTGCCCCTGATTGGCATTATCATTTTGGGAACATTGGCTACCAGTGCAGCAGGCTGTGTGGTGAACGATCTCTGGGATCGCAACATTGATCCCCAAGTCAGCCGGACGCGCAACCGACCTTTGGCCTCTCGGGCGCTCTCCGTGAGAACTGGGATCGTCGTTGCCTTCATTGCTTTTGGCTGCGCTTGCGGGTTGGCGTTTTATCTCAACTTCTTTAGCTTTTGGCTGTGCGTAGCCGCTGTACCGTTCATTGTTTTTTATCCGCTAGCCAAGCGTGTCTTTCCCATTCCTCAGCTAGTTCTATCGATCGCCTGGGGCTTTGCCGTGCTCATAAGCTGGAGCGCTGTTACGACAAATCTAGAGTTCCCCACCTGGCTGCTCTGGGGCGCAACGGTATTGTGGACTTTGGGCTTTGATACCGTTTATGCGATGGCCGATCGACTAGATGACGAGCGGATTGGCATCAACTCTAGCGCCCGCTTTTTTGGGCGCTATGCTGCCGAAGCGGTGGGGCTTTTCTTCCTGGGTACCTCACTGCTGTTGGCAGGCGTGGGTGAAATTATGAATTTAAATCTCTGGTTCTGGCTATCTCTGGGAGTCGCTAGCGTCGGCTGGTGTTGGCAATATCTGCGGTTGCGACCGCGATCGCCGCATCCGCGTGTCTATGGTGAGATCTTTCAGCAAAATGTTGGGTTGGGGTTTGTCTTGCTGGCTGGAATGCTGCTGGGGAGCTAACACGAGGGAGCTAATAGAACTGACTTCAAGCGTTACTTGCCGCAATCGGGCACAAGGGGGCAACCGGAATAATGGCAAACCCACAGTTTCGCGATCGCACAGAGGCAGGTCAGCTTCTAGCCGCTCGGCTGAGCCGCTATGCCAACCGACAAGATGTGCTGGTGTTGGCCTTGCCCCGAGGCGGCGTTCCAATCGCCTACGAGATTGCCCAGACGCTACAGGCAGATCTGGATCTCTGTCTTGTGCGCAAATTGGGCGTACCGGGTCAGCCAGAGTTGGCTATGGGAGCGATCGCATCCGGTGGATTCCGGGTGATGAATACTGAAATTGTAGAATCGCTGCATATTTCTGAGCGGCAGGTGCTTCAGGTCGCCACCCTCGAACAAGCCGAGCTAGAGCGCCGTCAGAGACTCTATCGGGGCGATCGACCTGCGTTAGCAATCCGCGATCGAACGGTGATTCTCGTAGATGACGGCATTGCCACAGGGGCAACCTTGCGGGCTGCTCTCGCCGTATTAAAGCCCCAACAGCCGCGCGCGATTGTAATTGCCGTCCCGATCGCATCACCCCACAGCTTTAGAGCTTTTCAATCTCTAGTCGATGAGATCATCTGCTTAGCGACGCCAGAGCTATTACATTCGATTGGTCAGTACTACAAAGATTTCTCCCAGACCTCTGATCAACAAGTTTGCCAACTGCTAGCGCGATCGACCCTTTTCTAGCTCAAACCGCCTCACGCCGCTACTTCCTGCCGGAGACACTAGACTAGAATACTAGACCGTAGCGACAGGCTCCAATCCCATTTTTGCCAACAGGCGATCGGCATCAAAATGCTTTGCCATCATTTGGCAGATGGCCTGAACCTTAATAGGCTCATGGAGACGAACTTGACCAAAGGCGCGATCGATAATTTCTACGGTGGTCAGCGTATCTAGATCAACCGAGAGAATGGGAATTTCTAAATCTTCAGCCCGACTGAGAATGGTCGGCATCGGTGGAATGTGCCCCGTTAGAATCAAACACTGCGTTGAAGTTTCCAAAGCAGCTAGCTGAATGTCGGTGCGATCGCCCCCCGTGACCACAGCCATATTGTGCGCCTTGCGAAAATAGCCCAGCGCCGAATTGACATTCATCGCACCGATCTTGAGGCTTTCTACCATCAACTCCATGCGATCGGCCCGACACAGAACCTCAGCCCCTAATTGCTTCACCAGTTCGCCAACGCTGACGCTACGCAACAGATCGTTTCGCGGCAAAATCGCCAGCACCTCAATCCCCTGCTTTTCTAGAAAAGGCTTGACCTGAGCATGCACCAGATCAACCTGATCATGGGGAACATCATTGATCAAAACGCCAATCAAGCGATCGCCCAACTGCTGCTTTGCCATCAGCAATCCATCGACTACCAGCTCAGAGTGAAACCGTGAAACCAACATGACGGCAGCATCTAGTGTTTGAGCAATCTGCGGTAGAGACAGGCCAAATAATCGACCCTCGTCCAAAGTGCCTGCCCCTTCGAGCAGAACCAAGTCTCCCGCAGGTGCCTGAGCATAGCGATGAAGCTGTTGGGCGTAGTCAGTGGTGTCTTCCCCGGTCAAACGCTGGGCGATCGTCACTTTGTTGAGAGGCAGGAGCATCGCCAGAATCCGCTCTGGAGATAGATTTAGGGTTTGTGCGATAAACTGCACATCTTCTTCAACCAGCTCGGCCTGAGAGTCGCTCAGACAAGTTCCTATTGGTTTCCCATAGCTGATGTCCAGTCCTTTTTCTTTTAAGCGATGCGCCATCCCCAAAATGATGGCTGACTTACCGCTATAGGTTTCTGGAGATCCCACTAAAAGATACTTTGCGGATTTTGGCACGCCCTCGCTCCTGCTATTAGATGATTTAATCAAATTTTTCAATGCGCTAACTTAAACCTGGCTTACCCAAATCTGGACAGTAGCATTTTTACCTGAACATTCTAAACACGATATGTTGCCAAATTTACTCTGCGTTTTACATCACCACTCTCTTTAGCGATGGATAAGCAGCTCAGAACGCGACTCTCGAGCCTAAACTGTAAATCTAAAGCGCATCGATAGACTAGAGCAATTTCTGTCTCTAGTTCGGTATCTCTGGTACCACTTTAGAAACCGATTCTGTTTCAGATACATGGCTCTCTCGTTAGCGTTCCCTGAAAAGAGGCGAGTTTTCGTTAAGGTTCCTAAGGTTATACGCCAGATTGCCGCCGTGGAATTTGCTGTAGAACCTGTTGAGGAAAGGTGCAGGACGCTTTTCCTCAACAGGTTCTAAAATCCAGCAATCGCGGTTAAAACCTATTGGATGAATGGCTTGAGGCTAAATCCTCTGTAACAAACTTAACCCATGCGTGTCTGTACCACAGGTGCTCAACAATCCATAGGTTCGCCCCAGGGCTTTTACCTCCTGGGTCTGCTTAGGACTCGCTTTCCAGGGGGATGGGTTGTTGTAGGCATAGTAAGTTTCGATGCCGTCAATCCCCAGACGGGCAGCTTCAGGAATTAGCTCGGAGGGCGATCGCCGATAGCGAACAGGGTGCGCCAGGACTGCCAGCCCCCCTGCCGCATGGATAGCCGCAATCACGTTTTTAGCGAGGTAAAACTCGCCCGTGGGAGCTTTGCCTTGGGTGTAGGGCTGGATAGCTAGATGATTTGGATCAAACGCATAGGCGAGAATGTGAACCTCATCTCCCAACAGGGACGAAGTGACTTCCATCCCTGTCCAGAGTCGTGGCATGTTCGATCGCTGAACGCTGAGCCACTGCTGTGCCCGACGGTAGCCCACAACGCTGTGATGATCCGTAATGGCTAATCCCTTTAGCCCGATCGCCACTGCCTGCTCTAGGAGTTGCTCAGGCTGAAGCCGACCATCTGAACAAACGGTATGCATGTGAAAGTTGTACGAACGGGGACAGCTCTCAGCCGTGATCGATTCAAACACAGACCGAAGTGCCGCTGTGTCTTGCGCTGCTGACGAAGCAAAACCGTGAGCCAGATCGACAGCCATAGTTCCCTTAACGGTTATTTACATTCTGATATCACTATAGCGGACTCAAGAGAGCGGCGTGAGTGTATTAAGCTCTCTAGGGCTGGATTAGCAAGACAACCGCGTAGGCCGCAATCCCTTCTTCTCTACCTACCGCATCTAATTTTTCATTGGTGGTAGCTTTGATACCAATTTGGTCAGGTGCAAGGCCAAGAGTTGCCGCAAGGCGATCGCGCATTGCCTGAATATGGGGTTTAATCTTCGGTCGTTCTGCCACAATCACGGTATCTAGATTGCCAATCCGCCAGTTCTTTTGCTGAATCAGCGCATTCACCTGCTGCAAAAGCTCAAGGCTATCGGCTCCTTTCCACTGGGGGTCGGTGGGGGGAAAGTAATGTCCAATGTCGCCCAAGCTCAGCGCACCCAACATGGCATCCATAATGGCATGGGTCAGGGCGTCAGCATCGCTGTGTCCCAGTAGCCCCAGTTCGTGAGGAATATGGACACCGCCCAAAATCAAGGGGCGATCGCCCACCAATTGATGAATGTCATAGCCGTTGCCAATCCGAAAATCCATTTCCCTACTCGCAAGCCTTAACCGCCAAGTCTAGAGTATCAGGATTGTTTCGCCAGATGAGGAGATCAGATTACTGGAATGAAATCACTGCGGCTGATTTTGCGCCTGTTGCAGAGCGGCTTCGCTGTTTTGGCGATAGACGACCACCCGGTCTTGCGCTACAGCATAGCGAGAATCTTCGATCGGGGTGACACTCATCAGATCAGAGGCGGTTTGCCATTGAGCCGCTATGCGTAGCCAATCCGCAGAGGATTGGGCATTTTGTCCAGCCGTTACTGTTTCTTGAGCCAGCCGTACAGCATCGGCAAAGGGATCTGACCCAGCCACAGCGATCGGCACGGTGCTTGTAGGGCTGCTAGGACTTCCCGCAGGACTCGCAGATGGGCTTCCGGTTGTAGGTCGGCTTAGAGAAGGGGCGATCGCCTCCGGAGAAGAGTCAGGCTGATCAGAAACGGCGTTAGTTTCCCCAGCCCGAAGCTTTTGCTCGGCCAGTTGAGGCGTGAGCCATTGAGAGAACACCCATCCCAATAGCAGCAGCGCAACGCTCAGACCTGCACCGCCAACCAGCCCTCGCCAAAATACCCGCTGCTCACGTTCGACATGTTTGGATGGCGTTTTAGATAAATCAACACTCATAGCATCAGGAGAGTTATCCTTCCAATCCTGAATAAAGCGTTTGAACGGGTTAGGCTGCCGCAGCACAATTTCTTCTGACCATAGCAGTTGATTTTGCGGATCGCGGCTAATTTCTTCTAGCCAGAGGAGCTGCTGTTCACGCACAATGCGGCTATTTACATTGACTCGTCGGATGTTGCGGGGCTGAAGAGATTGCAAAATTTGCTGAACTTGAGGCACCACAATTGGCTGCTCTAACTGTTCAGGTTTTGCGGCTTCACAGAGCAATTGCAAAACGCCTTGCACAAACATTGCTCTAGTCCGGATTCCAGAGCTAGACAACTTTTCATTTAAGACTTGAATAATTGCAGAGACGCTTCCCTGACGGGCTTGCCTCACAATGTCATCGATTGGGTCTATCATTGATTGCTCAAAATTGAATTAAATATGTCCTCAAGAATGAGAGGACTGCCTGTTAAAAATAGACGCCCATATTCTGAGTCATAATTTGACTCACAGATTTAAAGATTTATTAAATCTTAAATGCAGCATCTCTGCTATTCATATTAACGATTAAGTGCGCTATACCAAATCTTTGAGCATGAGCAGCAGATTCTTAGTCATCTGCCAGTTCTTCAATTTTGGGAACTGCTGATGCCTTAAGGCTGCTGCACTAAGTGATGGTAATCATTAAATCGACGAATTTGCCAGAGATCGGTGTTGAAACGATTTTGATCAACCCGTTCCCACCGGGCGCGATCGATCCAAAATTCAAACAGCGCTGTATTACGCGGATGCAGCCGCCAAGAGCGATCGCAGCCTAAAAGCTCTGCGATCAAATGCTGCAAGATCCAGCTATGGCTAACAATCAAAACCTGTTCGCCATTGTGATGGCGATCGAGCAAGCGCTGGATAAAACTGCGGCTGCGCGATCGGGCTTCCTCTAGCGATTCGGCTCCTGGAATCTGAATCCAATCTGGAGAGCTTTCCAAAGCCTTGCAGAGGTCAGGGTAACGCTCTGAGGCTTCACGCCAGGTCAGTCCTTCAAACACGCCATTCTGAAATTCCCGCAGTTCATCGGCATAGTGAATGAGGATCTGAGAAGAACCTTCGCCCGTCAGGGGGGTAGGCGTAGCAATCTCATCATCAATCAAATCACTGATTGCAGCCGGAAGAGGCTCTGCCGTAAATCGCGATCGCAAAATTTCGCTCGTTTGAACCGTGCGCTTTAAAGGGCTGCTATAGATGCAGGTCGGATGCCAGGATTCAGAGACCAGCCGCTGAGCCAGCTTTTCCGCTTGAAGTCTGCCCTCAGGCGAAAGGTCAAACTCACCATTTCCCTGCATTCGCTTTTCTAAGTTGCCGATCGACTGAGCATGGCGGGTAAACAGTAGCTTGAGCGGGTTCATGCAGCGCATTGGGGCTAAAGGAATCTACCTTTTTACCTCACCCTAAGAATTAGCACACTAGATATCAAATTTTGTTACAAACCCAGTGGATAAATTGACAGAAAATCGAATAAAAGTAACAATCAATACAGAAGGAAATCAACTTTCCCCAAAGAAAGGGACTTCGCTTTGGCGATGTGATTTTGGCGGTAGAGGGCGATCGAGCAGCAAGCAAAGCGAAAAATCTTAGCTTCAAGCGCTTTTCCTGTTTCATCCTCCAAATCCGAACTTTAAGATTTTTAAGTCTTGTCTCAAGTTAGCTGGTTGACGCACCCCCCCTGGGGGTGCTTTTTTGTCTTGCCCCTGCTCTATAGCTATGGTCACAAGTGTTAGAGCGGGGACATTTGTGTGGGCGCGCTCCATGCGCCCACACAAATGTCCCCAGCAGGAGCCTGAGGACAGCAGAGCGTTCATTCATCCATAGATTCATCCATCAACTCACCATTCATCAGTTCCCGCTGTGCGGCTTCACTGATGACCCGACGCAGCCACTCGGTACGGTTGGGCAAATTACGCACGGCATCATAGACCGATTCGGGCAAGCGGACTCCGAGCACCTGTTTAGAAAGAGGCTCATCCCCCACTTGCGTAAAAGTTCCTCCCTGAGATTTTTGTCTGGGGTTAAGTAGCGGCATAGTTCGGTCTGTAATCGGCCATTCTCTAGCTGAGGACGGCATCATGCTAACACGGTTTTTCTGAGTTGGAACACAAGCAGAGTAGTACACTCTTCAGTCGGATAACCGTACAAATTTTAACGGCCAAAACTCGCCAAAAGTCGTGTTAACTCGATAAAATAGAAAGTATAAAAGCCAGCCAGATTTCAGAGGTTGTACTACTCAATCGCACCCTTCACCCCCCTATGCAGTCAGCGCTAATTTAGCTGACTTTCTTCAGATCCTTTAGCCTGGCTTCTCGATTGCCCTTCACCCTTTCTCCCTGAAAATGACTCTTTATATTGACACCGAAGCAGTCAAGACAGCCTTGAGCCAAACTGCGATCGCTCTGCAAAGCCATTTCATTCAAGAAACGGGCGACTGCTATGGCACGGAAGATTTGCAGCAGGCCCTGACCCAATGGCTAGAGCTATCCATTGAAGCATTGGTAGAGGATGCCTTGTTTCACACTTTAGAAGGCGATCGCGCCTATGCCTTTAACCGTCGCGCCTTTGAAATTCAGATGCAGCGAGTCCAGCCCTGCGAAGAGGAGTCTCTAGCGGCTGCTGAAACCCATCTCAATGCTGTAGTAGCAGCATAGGTGGCTTGACTCCCCCTTGCCTTTTGCTCCCTTCATTTACTCTTCAACGAGGCTACCTGACCTATGAGACTGATGGATTATCCCACGGCGATCGCCCAGAAACAGCGCGATTTCCTGCGCGAAGAGCAGCATGTGCGCCGCCTGCAAGAAATTGTGAATCGCCACATGGCTGAAATCGACACTCAAATCGCTTTTGATTCTGATTTACGCAACGATGCTCAGCGCAAGGCCAAACGAATTGAGCTAATGCGATCGGCCGATCACCAGCGCGCCTGGGCAAATTTGCAAATGGCACAAGATCGTCGAGCCGAACTTGAAATTGATCTGAGCCTGTTACGCAATCAATTTTCGGTACTCAAACTAGAAATGCGAGAGGCGATCGCTTCCCGTGAGCTGCAACTTGCTGATGCCGCTTAATTGATGACTTGACAGTTGACTTAACATAAGTCAAAAACGAGAGGGGGAGCCGTATACGGCTCCCCCTTTCATTTCTAGCCTCATCGCCCTTTAACCTGGAGCATGGGTGTACGCCATGCGGTTACAGCCATGCTCCTGCCGTAGCCAAGGCGACTTACTAGCCTTCTTCCTGCTCCAAAGATTTAGCGGCTTTCTTAAAAGCACGCCCCAAGTTATGAAGCTTGGTCTTGTAGCCTCGGTCAGCATCATTCGCAGATTCATCCACCTGCTCACCCAGATGATTTAGCAACTCGGCAAGATCCTCAGCTTTGGCTTTGCCGCTCGAAAGCGCCTTAGTCAGCTTCTTAAGGCTGCTGCCAATTTCCTTGAGTCCAGACTCTTTGGACTTGCTCAAGGTTTCTTGCCATTCTTCGATCATCTCGGTTGCGAGGTCTAGATCGATCGCCGCCAAATCCCCTTCTTCAAAGGCATCTAGCAATTCATCTAGCTGTTCAGAATCACCATGCTCTTCTTCGGCCTCGGCTGTGGCCTGGGACTTAGAAGATACCTTAGAGGACTTAGATGCTGTATCGCTACCCTCCTGGCTAGTGTCCTTTTGCGTTGTTTTACCGCCTTTGCTGGCCGCAGCCTTGCGCTTGTCTTCATCCATTGAAGCAAAACCTTGCTTACCCTTAGTCTCTTCCTTGCTTGCCATTGGATTAACCCTTTAGTCTGCGAACAGATGTACAAGGGTTAGCTTACAAAGCTGGCTTACTAGAACACTCTGTCGCAAGGGCAAACCTGCGATCGCAGATTCATCTCTCCGATGAGGGACAGCAGATCAGGCTTCCTGCCGATCTATTGGTTTTTGGAGCTATGGTCTGTTGACTAGCTAGTGTTGACCAGAAGTTATGCGCTGGCTAGCGATCGCTGGCGTTTCAGCGTTCCATATCTGCGATCGATTTGGGAACACCCTCGGTCAAGATCTCAGCGCCTTGAGCCGTTACCAGCACATCATCCTCAATGCGAATGCCAATGCCATGCCAACGTGAATCGACTTCAGGCTGGCCTTCTACAGGCTTGATGTAGGGCGAAATATAGATGCCGGGTTCGACAGTCAAAATTTGCCCTGGCTCAAGGTTATGGGGCGTTTCGCCATGCTGATAGACCCCTACATCATGGACATCCAAACCTAGCCAATGCCCGGTTTTATGCATGTAGAAAGGTTTGTACTTCTCTTCCTTGATAATTTCCTCGATATCACCTTGCAGTAATCCCAAATCCATTAGCCCCTCCACAATCACGCGCACGGCTACATCGTGGGTTTGCTTGTAGGGGTTTCCGGGCTGCACCTGAGCGATCGACTGAAGCTGAGCCTCCAGCACAATTTCATAAATCGCCTGTTGTTCTGGCGTAAATTTGCCGCTAATCGGGAACGTGCGGGTGATATCTGAGTTGTAGTAGCCATAGGAGGCTCCCGCATCAATCAGCAGCAGATCGTTCTCCTGCATCTGGCGGTTGTTTTCGGTGTAGTGCAAGACGCAGGCATTTGCGCCCGAAGCGACGATCGACGGATAGGCAACCAGCGCCCCCTCTAGCCGAAAGGTATGTTCAATTTCGGCCTGCACCTCATATTCGTAGCGTCCGGGGCGGGCAAAGGCACGCGCACGATTGTGAGCCTCTGCGGCAATGACGGCGGCTTGGCGCATCAACGCGACTTCAGCAGCGCTTTTGATCTGGCGCATGGGGTGCAAAATCGGAGCCGGATCTTCAAGCGCTGTCGGCGCAAAGCCTTTGCGTTGATAGGTTGCCAGCAGCTTTTTCCAATGGGTGAGTACTTTGTCATTAAAGGGGCGATCGCGTCCCAGCCGATAATAGATGCGATCGGCTTTTTCCAGATATTGCGGCAGCTTCTCGTCCAGTTCGGCGATCGGATAAACGATATCTGCGCCAAATTGCTCTTTAGCGGCCTCTACACCTACCCGATAGCCTGTCCAAGTCTCTTTCTCTAGATCCTTAGGCTGCACGAACAGAATAAACTGATGCTCCTCATGGTGAGGGGCAAGCACCGCTACAGCTTCTGCCTCGTTAAAGCCTGTCAGGTAGAAAAAATCGCTATCTTGCCGGAAGTTATATTCCACATCGTTGTGCATCACCGCCATCGGCGCGCTCCGAAAGATGGCGGTGCCTTTGCCCATGCTAGCCATGAGTTTTGCACGACGCTGAGCATATTCTGTGGGCAGAGCTGAAGCTTGCATAGCTGAAGCGAGGGGGTAGACAGTTGTTATTGTTTTACCGGAAACCCCAGAAAAGGGCAACTGGCAGCCGCAAGACCCATCCCTCAAGTGCCTAAAACATCGGCCAGAAAAAATCAGCGGCTAGAAAGCGTAGCTCAGCACCGTAATCTTTCCGCCTGACTCTGGCAGGTCTGCTTTGCCAACCGCGATCGCATCACCGACTCGCTCGACAGGCGTATCAGACATCAGCGCCAAAAAATTATCGAGCGGCAAAATGTCGCAGGCATTGGCATCGGCAGCCTGAGTTCGGTACTGCGTCGGGATAATTAGCTTGGGATTGAGCGCCTGAGCTGCTGCTTTAGCCGCTTCGGGCGTGTAAGCCTTTGCACCATTTCCAACAGGAATCAACAGAATATCTGGACGCCCCATAAGAATCTGCTGCTCTACCGTAATGGGAGCCGCTGCACCGCCCAAATGCAAGATATTCACGCCACCCTGATTCCAGCGCCAGACAACATTGGTACCAAACTGTTTGCCCTTGCGGTTGTCATGATCGGTACGGATGCCCTGTACCTGCATTCCCGTAAACTCATAGACTCCCGGCTCATCTAGAATGCGAGGCGTACCCGGCAACCCTTCGATCACGCCTTCATCGAATAGTCGACTGCTGATCATTACCAGGTCTGCCGCTACCTGAGGGGCGCGATAGCCTGCCGTACAGCCAATGGGTCGGAAAGGATTGACCAAAATTCGCCGTCCATCGCCACTAAACAAGAAGCACATGTGCCCTAGCGATTGAATACTGACCGAGCTGCTTTGAGCCTGAGCCGATCGCCCCACTATGCTGCTTCCCAAAGACAGGGCTAAGCTGGCCCCGGCATACTGGATAAGCTGTCGTCGTTTCATAGTCTCCTCCCACAATTTACGGGCAACTTATAGGCCATTTATCGCGTTACGTGGGCTGGCTTTGAACAGGACGATCCTGCTGCCCACACTTGCAAAGACGCCCGATGGCAATTACCTAGCTTACAAGGATTGGGGACAGGAGTAGAGCCGGAATGTGCAGGGGCTGAATATCTGAGGGATCTGTCTACTCAGTTGGGTAGGTCTAGTAAGGCTCAGTAGATCGCAAATTAGGGTTTTGTGGCTCGCTCCGCGAGCCACAAAA
>DATNPL010000072.1:0-33381 GCA_036703255.1 Coleofasciculaceae cyanobacterium | reverse complement strand
CCCCCCCCCCCCCACTACCAAAAAACTATTCGGTTTTATTGTGTGTGCGATCCTTAGCGCTTGGAAACAGATGCGCGATCGCAAAGGGCAGGGTGGAGTTCAGGTCATATGTTTGTAGGTGGGCTACGCCGCTCTAAAACCTATGACACCTGCCACACTGCTCTTTAGCGATCGGGATCTTTGCGATCGGGATCGATCGAGGCATCATCGCGCTGAGACTTGTTGGGTTAACTCTGAGGGCGTGCTTGGCAAAACCTGACCGAGTGAAATCTCAGGATTGGTCTGACTAATCGATCGCTGTAGGGCTGCCAGAGCACGGTTATAGCCCAATATCGTTTGCAGGCGATTGCTCTCTGCACGGGTTAGCTCCGTTTGTAGGCGAGAAATATCCGCTTGGGTATCCACGCCTGACTGGAAGCGTAGCCTAGCCAAATTCAAAGCGCCTGTGGCGGCCTCTACGGCCTGGGCTGCGGTTCGCGTATTGTCAAAATTAGACTGTAAAGACAGATAGGCTTCTTCTACCTCTAGGCGAATTTGGTCACGAGTGTCCGCAAATTGAGCTTCGGCGATCGCCACATTAACTGCCTGCTGTGCCGCTCTGGCTCTAGATGCGCCTCCATCCAACAGCCGCCAGCTCACTCTCGCCCCAGCCTGGTAATCATCCTCTGTTCCATCTCCTTGAAGCAGAGAATTTTGCAGATTATAGTTGGCAAAGACTGAGACTTGAGGTTTCAACTCCGCCAAAGCAGCCCGCCGCTGCTGCTGACTAATCTCGCGTTGCACGAGCTGCTGCTCTAGCTCTGGGCGGTTTTGGTAAGCCAAAAGAATGGTTTCTTCCAGGCTAAGATTCCAGTCTCCTGCCATTTGAATGGGGTCTGCGGCGGTTAAACCCACAGACTCTGCAATATTGAGCCGTCGTTTGATCTGGCGGCGTACCACCTGTTGCTGGCTTAAGGCAATGACTAGCTCTTGACGCGCATTGGCTAAATCGACCTCGGTTTGCAGGCGATCGAATCGGGTACCAATGCCAGCCTGCTCTGAGGCGACGGCATTACGTAAACTTAGCTCTGCTTGTTCTGAAGCGGCCTGAGCAATTTTTACCTGCTCATCTGCTTGCTGAAGGTCATAGTAGGCATTCACCACATCCAGCGCCAACGTCTCAGACACCGTTTGAACTTGCAGCGCTTGGGTACGAAGCTGGCCTTCAGCAACTCGAATCAGTGCCGATCGCCGTCCCGAAGTATAGACATCGTAGTTGACTGCGAGTGATCCCCCAAGTGAGGCATCTAGGTCGCTGTCTTCGTTGGCAGGTTGAGCCGTCAAGTCAGCCGTTGCATCTAAGGTCGGTGAGTTGGCCGCCTGTGCTTCCTGCAAGGCCGCCCGAGTTTGTTCTAGCTGTAGCGCGGCGATCTTGAGTTCTAGGTTGTTCTGTCGCGCTAGCTCCAAGGCTTGCTCTAGCGTAATGGGCACGATCTGCCGGGTTTGAACTTCGTTTTGCTGGGTGGGGCGGAAAAGATTTTGGGGCGGAGCCAAGTTATCCATGCCGGATGGCTCTGTTGCGGGTTCTGCTGGCTCTGCTTTGGGCTGGGCTGGTTCTGTTACTGGCTCTGTTATTGCTGGCGTTGGGGAAGCGCTACCTGCTGGCTCTGCCCCCGGCTCAGCCTCAGCGGGCAAAGCGGGCAGCGGTTCTGCGGTCTGTGTCTCCACTCCCTCAGCTGGAGCAGGAACCCGAAAATCGATCGCCTCTACGGTTTCTATGTTGACGACCAGAGGTTGAGTTTCCAAAGCCAAAGCCTCCAGAGGCACCGCCAAAGAGGGGTCGATCGGTAGGGGAGGAATCGGCATGGGGTCGATCGGCATGGGAGCGACCCGCGATGAAAATTCTGGAATGCCTGTGGGCGAGAGCGGACTTTCTGGGGGCGCAATGCTTTCTGGGGGCGCAGTGTCGGCTACAGGAATATCAACATCGGGCACAGGTAAACGCTGCGGGGTCGTTAGGGGGTTGGCGATCGCCTGCTGGTTAAGATCTTTAGCCAGAATAGCGGCGAAAGCACAAGCTGTAGCAACTGAAATACGCATAACCATCCTGAGTTGCTCGGTACAATCGCAAAGTCAGTGTCGGCACCCTCAGTCAGTGAGCCAGGGTTGAGATCTAGAGGCGTTTGGCGCTGTTGACTTGAGAGATAAGCTCTGGGTAGAGGATTACGCCGCAACCCGCTACCCAAAAAATATCTCCTTATTAAACAAGGCCATTTATTCCAAAGATCGGCTGAAAATCGACTTAAAGGGTGCCAGTCCTGATTTATTGATACAGAGCAAGGCTCAAGGGTCAGGAAAATCGATCGGGATTCACAATAGCTAAACTAACGGCAAAAAAATCTTGGGTTTTAGCTTAACCATGTCTCTTCTGGTGCCAGTTCCAAGCATGGGTCAAAATGCTTTCGAGATCGGCATATTGAGATTGCCAGCCCAGAGTTTTCTGAGCTTTGGCGCTGCTGCCTACTAGCGCTGGCGGATCTCCAGGACGGCGATCGCACGCGATAACTTTGATGGTGCGTCCTGTAATCTGTTGCGCCGCATCAATCACTTCCTGGACAGAGAAGCCGTTGCCGTTGCCCAAATTAAAAGCGTCGCTCTCGCCGTTCTCTAGAAGATATTTCACGCCTAAAACATGAGCATTTGCCAAATCGCTGACATGAACGTAGTCGCGGATGCAGGTACCATCCGGAGTGGGATAATCTGTGCCAAACACGGAAATAGAATCACGCTTACCCAAAGCAGTCAGCAGCAGCAGAGGAATTAAATGGGTTTCAGGGCTGTGATCTTCTCCCAAACGACCGAGCGGGTCTGCGCCAGACGCATTGAAGTAGCGGAAGCAGACCGACTTTAACCCATAGGCAACATCAAAATCGGCCAACATTTGCTCAACCATCAGCTTGCTCATGCCGTAAGGGTTGATTGGCGATTGGGGATGATCTTCGGCAATCGGAACCGCTTGCGGAATGCCGTAGGTGGCACAGGTGGAAGAGAAGACAAACTTCTTGACGTTGGCTGCCACCATTGCCTCTAGCAGAGTCAGCGTTCCCAAAACATTGTTCCGGTAATACTTGCTTGGGTCGCTCACTGACTCGCCCACATTGATGAAGGCGGCAAAGTGCATAACGGCCACAATGTTGTGACTGGCAAACAGGCGATCGAGCAAAGGGCGATCGCTGGTGTCACCCACAATTAGCTCCACCTTGAGTTCGTTGTCTACTAGCTCTCGGTGCCCGTAGGATAAGTTGTCAAGCACTACGACTTCAAATCCGGCTTGCTGCAAAGCCAGCACGGCATGAGAGCCGATATATCCGGCTCCGCCTGTGACTAAAACGGCGGGTTTATCTTGCGAACGCACTGCCTGAAAACTGACTGCCTGTGACACGAGTTTGCCATCCTTAACTGTTAATAATCGCCCTGTCGGTGATGTTCTGGACGAGCTGTTGATGGCTCTGAAATTGAGCCGATCCATCGCTTGAACCTATTGCCCACTTTAGAGCCATATTTCCTCTGAGTTATAGCAGGCATACCCTAGGAACCCTAGAGCAGGATTTACATTTTGGCTAAACTTTGCTCAAACTTTAAGCAAGCTTACGAACATCGCAACGGGCGATCGCATCCCCATTACTGCATCCCCGCATTTCAGGGCAGATTTTGAGGCCGTAAACCGCTCAAAAAATCAATGGGCAAAACAGAGCTTAGACTAAACTCAGCTCTTACTCGCATCTTAACTTCATGATGATTGCCTTTTCGATCGCGGTCGGCAACCTCTCTCTCTCTACTGCTCCACCTGCCGCTTTATTGACCGAAAAAGGAGTGGCAACCTTTGTCCCTGATCTGATTATTTTGCTGTTAGTGGCTACGACGGTCGCCCTCCTGTCTCGCCGCTTTCGGATTCCTTATGTCACAGGGCTGGTGCTGGCAGGGCTAGCGCTGACCGAATTTCTACCCAATTATCGGATTGGTTTGGAATCTTCTCTGATTTTGAACCTGTTCTTGCCGATTCTGCTGTTTGAAGCCGCTATCAATACGGACATCAGCCGATTGCGTAGCACGATGAAGCCGATCGCCATGTTGGCTATTCCTGGAGTCATCGTGTCTACTGGGGTTACGGCAGTAGGGTTGAAGTTTGCCTTAAGCCTAGATTGGGTTTCGGCACTGTTGCTAGGAACCATTCTGGCGATTACAGATACTGTTTCGGTCATTGCCGTATTTAAAGAAGTGGCGGTGCCCTCTCGCTTAACCACCATTGTCGAGGGAGAAAGCCTGCTAAACGATGGCGTGGCGCTGGTGTTGTTTAACTTGGTCTTGCAGGTTCACTACACGGGTTCTGTCTCTTTTGCAGAGGGAGTACAGCAATTTTTTATTGTAATTGTGGGAGGGAGCCTGCTCGGTTTGGCGATCGGCTATCTCAGTGCAGGGCTAATGGAGCGATCGGACGATAACCTCAGCAGCATTTTGCTGACGGTGGCGGTGGCGCTGGGTACCTATCAGGTGGGTCACTTCATTGGCGTTTCTGGAGTGGTGGCTGATGTGGTGGCCGGACTGTGGGTGGGTAATGTGGGGCTGTCCCATCGGGCCTCGGCCTCTAACCGGGTCACGCTCTATAGCTTTTGGGAGTATGCCGGATTTGGAGTCAACACCTTTATTTTTCTGCTCATTGGCGTAGAGCTAGATCTGCCAACGCTGTGGCAAACTTTTCCGGCTGTTTTAGTTGCCATTTTGGCCTATCAGGCAGGGCGAATCTTAAGCGTTTACCCGCTGCTAGCCCTGCTCAATAGGTTCGATCGCCCCATCTCGATGCGCTGGCAGCATGTGCTGTTTTTGGGCAATATCAAAGGCTCGCTGTCTATGGCGCTGGCGCTCAGTTTGCCTGCTAGCCTGCTGGGGCGAGGCTATTTGATTGCGATCGTCTTTGGCAGCGTTTTGCTGTCGCTGGTGCTGCAAGGCTTGAGCCTGCCTTGGTTGGTAGAGCGGCTTAATTTATCATCGGTGTCGCCAGAGCGGCAGCAAACGGATGAACTGAGGGCACAGCTAATCACATCGAAAGCGGCGCAAGATGAGCTAGATGGAATGCTGAAAGCAGGCATCTTGCCCAAAGCGATTTATGAGGAGATGCGATCGCTCTATCAAGTCCGGATTGCTAAAGCCGAGAAAGCCCTGCGCGATCTCTACAACCAATGGTCGATGGATGTGGCAACCGGGAAGGATAATCCTTCGCGGCTGGATGGAGTGCGCCGCCGTTTGCTCTTAGCCGAGAAAGGTGCCTTGACGGATGCGGTACGTAAGCGGATTTTGCCCGAAAGCACGGCTGAGGTGCGGCTTCAGAATATCGATGAAAAGCTGCTGAGCTTAGAGGATGACTAATGTTCTGCCCGCGCACCTTCTAAAATAAATTTCATAGATTCGATCGCGCTCCCGTAATAATGGCAATCAAGTTATTGACAAAGCGATCGCGTTCCATCACCAGAATATCTTTGCCATGCAGCATTTCTTGGACAATGAGAAAATGCACCAGCGCCCCGACAAACACACGCGCTGTGGCTTCTGGATCAGCCAGATTGAGATGCGGACAATCCGTGAGGTATTGGCAGAGCTTTCTAAAAGCCGTCTGCTCAATATTGCGAACAAATGCGCGTGCCAATTGCGGAAAGCGCTCTGACTCTCCCAAGATCAGCCGCATAAAGTTGAGAAATTGTGGCTCATTTGTTCCCACATCGAGCGCTCGATTAGCAAACTCTCGCAAAACAATGTGAGGCTCCGTTTGGAGCATCTGAGCATCTGCTGTGCCAAAAATTGAGCGAAATTTTTGCTCGACTAGCCGTTGAATCAGGGCAATGAACAAAGTTTCTTTGTCCTGAAAATGGCTATATACCGTAGCTTTTGAGACTTTTGCGGCGATCGCCACCCGATCCATACTGGTCGCCGCATAACCATGCGCCAAAAACTCCTGCATCCCGCCTTCTAAGATGGCTTCACTTTTTTCGGGCGAGAGCTGTCTATCGGCGCGTCCGGATTTTCTTTGTCTCATGCCGTTTTCGTCTTCCTTTAGGCTGAGTCATGAATTTTAACTTGACATGACTATACTAGTCGGTTTAGTTTAGTTTGAGAGAAACCTCTCGACTATTGCTCTGTTGCTTCATTCAGGAGGCATCCATTGTGCAGAATCTCGCCCCAGAAAGTTCACAAGCCCGCCTAAAAACCAAGCCACAGCCAAGCCTTCTCAACTCTCGGTGGGCGATCGCGATACCGATCGCCCTGGGTGTCGGCGGCATCGCCTTGGGGCTATGGCGAGGATATGCCGTCTCATCAGCACCTGCTGAAGAGGTAACGAGTGAGCTAACGATTACAACGGTGACGGCCTTGGGGCGACTGACCCCACGCGGCGAAGTGATTCAGCTCTCGGCTCCCACATCCAGCCAGGAAAGCCGGATTGATCGATTGTTAGTGCAGGAAGGCGATCGGGTGGAGGCGGGTCAAGTTGTTGCTATTCTCGACTCGCACGATCGTCTAAAAGCATCTCTGGCAGAAGCTCAAGAGCAGGTGAATGTGGCTGAAGCCCAGCTTGCCGTGATCCAAGCCGGAGCGAAACAGGGCGAAATTGCCGCCCAGCGTGCCGAAATTGCCCGACTGGGGGCAGAACGCCAGGGCGATGTGGTGGCACAAGCGGCAACAGTAGACAGATTGGAGTTGGAGCTACAAAATGCTCAGACTGAGTTCGATCGCTATCAATCGCTGTATGACGAAGGGGCGACCTCAGCCTCGCAACGCGACAGCAGGCAACTGACCCGAGACACAGCGCAGAAGTCTTTGCAAGAGGCGCAGGCGGCTCTCGATCGCCTGCGGTCTACGAGTCCGGCTGAGCTGAATAAGGCAGAGGCCACCCTGGCTCAGATAGCCGAAGTGCGTCCGGTCGATGTTCGCTCGGCTGAAGCAGAAGTGAATCGGGCGATCGCGGCTCGGAATCAAGCGCAGGCCAGCTACAGCCAAACTCTGGTGCGATCGCCTGTTGAGGGTGAAGTGCTGTATGTTCACACGCGATCGGGCGAAGTGGTTTCAACAGATGGCATTGTGGAACTGGGACAAACGCGGCAAATGCAGGCGATCGCAGAAGTCTACCAGAGCGATGTAGGCAAGGTGCGGACGGGGCAGCGGGTTCGGGTGGTGAGTGAGGCGATTGCTGGTGCATTGACGGGAACGGTTGAGCGGGTTGGTTCTCAAGTGCGGCGACAAACGATCGTCAATACTGACCCAAGCAGCAATATTGATGCCAGGGTGGTTGAGGTTCATGTTGCGCTAGATGAGATCTCTAGCCAAAAAGCCGCCAAATTTACCAACCTCCAGGTTCAGGTCATCATTGAGCAGTGATTTGAGAGGCTAAGACTTTCATCTTTTGGGGTCAAAAAATGGGTTTCTTGGCAGAAGTTTTGTTGGGTCTATTTTCTGCTTGTCGTTAAAGCCTTGAGGTCACCCACATGAAAAATAAAAGTACCGAGGTTGTGTTAGTACTCGCACTGCTCTTTCATCTTCAATGGTTTTTTGGGAATCTCTATGAAGAAATCCTGACGCCAAATAGCATTGTTGCTTCTGCTGAAAAAATCAATGCATACAACAGCTATTTTGTGATTACAAAGCCCTATTACTATTACGTTCCGCTAACGCAGATTGGGTTTTTAGGAGTCTTATTTCTCGCCTTCTTCAAATCAGGTCTATCTTCTCAAGTTAGCGTGCTGCTGCGGCGTGCGGCAGTGCTATCGGGTATGGCAACGGTTCTCACAGGTTACATTGTGACTCAATATAACCTCAAGATGTTTTTTGGCAACGTCGATCACCTGCAAGCCAAAATTCATCTGCTATATCTAGAATGGGCCATCCTCAATGGATTTAGGATTCTCCTCGTGGGAACCACAATATTCTTTTTGTATCAAGCCTATCGAATGCTACTCATTCAATCTTCTAGCTCTATCAATCACCCGAAACGATAGTTATGATAAAACTGATGCAACAGCTTCGGCGGCGAACGCCGCTTGGGTGGCTTCAGCTTAGCCACGAAAGAGGTCGTCTGCTGGTGGCTCTGGCAGGAATTGCCTTTGCAGATGTGCTGATGTTTATGCAGCTCGGCTTTCAGAGTTCGCTCTACGACAGCAATACCCGCGTCAATCGCGCCATGCTGGCAGATGTGATCCTGATTAGCCCTAAAGCCCTTAATTTGCAAAACCTATCGACTTTTTCGCGGCGGCGGCTGTTTCAGGCGATGGATGTGCCGGGCGTGCAAACGGCAGGGGCGCTCTATGTCAACAGCATTACCTGGCGCAATCCCCAAACTCGTCTCAATGCTACCGTCCAGGTGTTAGGATTTGATCCCGATCGGCCTGCCTTTAACTTGCCGGAGGTGAACCAACAGCTAGGCAAACTGAAGCTGCCGGATGTCGTTCTTTTCGATCGCGGCGCTAGGGGCAAATATGCAGAAGCTATTGCGCAGCTAGATCAGGGAAAGACGGTGACGACAGAAGTCGAGCGACGGACTCTGACGATCGCAGGATTATTTCGGCTAGGGGCTTCCTTTGGTGCCGATGCCAGTTTGATGACCAGCGACCAGACCTTTCTGCGGCTGTTTCCCCGTCGAGATGCCGCCAGCATTAGTTTGGGGCTGCTGCGGCTGCGTCCCGGCTCCGATCCGCAGCAGGTGGTTGCGGCCTTAAAGGCGCATCTGCCCCCGGATGTGCGCGTCCTCACGGCTCAAGAATTTGTGCAGTTTGAGGAAAACTATTGGAGAGTCGCCAGTCCGGTTGGCTTTGTGTTTGGGTTAGGGACAGCGATGGCGTTTGTCGTCGGTGTCGTGATTGTGTATCAAGTGCTATCTACTGACGTCAATGCTCATCTCAAAGAATATGCGACCTTTAAAGCGATGGGCTATCACAACGGCTATTTGTTGAGCGTTGTCTTTGAAGAAGCCATTATTTTGGCATTTCTGGGCTTTATTCCAGGTGCTTTGCTGCCAATCGGACTGTATGCTTTAGCAGCCCAAGCCACGGCTTTACCGATTTATATGACCTTCGCCAGAGCGGTGCTGGTTCTGGTGCTAACGGTGGTCATGTGTGCGCTTTCGGGAGCGATCGCGACGCGCAAGCTGCAATCAGCCGATCCAGCCGATATGTTTTAGGAGGATGGAACATGACCGTTGCCATTGCCGTTCAACATCTCAATCACTATTTTGGTCACGATCGGCTCCGTAAGCAGGTCTTATTTGACATCAATCTTGAAATCAATGGGGGCGAAATTGTCATCATGACTGGCCCTTCTGGTTCTGGAAAAACCACGCTGCTCACCTTGGTGGGGGGATTGCGATCGGCTCAGTCTGGCAATTTGCAAGTGCTCGGCCAAGAGCTATCGGGTGCGAGTGCCAAACAGTTAACCCAAGCGCGACGGCATCACGGCTACATCTTTCAGGCGCACAATTTGCACACCAGTCTGACGGCTCTGCAAAATGTCAGGATGGGCTTAGAACTCCACTCTGGTCTTTCATCGGCGGAGATGCAAACCCGTGCGTCTGAGATGCTCAACCAAGTGGGTTTGAGCGATCGCCTCCATTACTATCCTGATGACCTGTCGGGTGGACAAAAGCAGCGCGTGGCGATCGCCCGTGCTCTGGTGAGTCATCCGCAACTGGTCTTGGCCGATGAACCGACGGCCGCTTTGGACAGTAAATCAGGGCGGGATGTCGTCAATCTCATGCAGGCTCTTGCCAAAGAGCAAGGCTGCACCATTTTGCTCGTTACCCACGACAACCGGATTCTAGACATTGCCGATCGGATTGTTCATCTAGAGGATGGAGCACTGAAGCAAAATACTTTGGGATCGCAACTCTAATCAAGCCAAAGGTTGGCTTAAAGCTGCGATTCTGGGCGACAAGCCAGACTAAGAGAATGGCTCAAAAGTATCAAATGTCCTGAATTCGCCCCCCAACTTTGACTTTGCAGACATCCTCTAATCGTACTTTCGATCGCCAACCCACAAATTGACCAAAACCGCATTGCCGCTACTGTCGACTTTGATATCGACTTTGAACGCCTGTTGAGTTTGGCTTTGGGTCTGGCGAATGTCGTCGTTAATCTGATTGCGCCGATTCTCAGGCATGTAGTAGGTTTCTAAGCCGTAGGTAATGTTCCAGCCGTTGTACTTGCCTTTGAGCGCCACTTGGTTGGCGGCCAGATCGGTGGGGCGATCGCGGCTGATTTTCACAGGCTTCCAGGCTTGGGGCTGAGGGGTATTGCCTGAGGCAGGGGCCTGCAAAACAACATAGAAGTTTGCGTCTTGGCCTTGGGGCTGTTGGCTCAACCAGGTGCCGCCAGGAAGCTTGCTCAGCGCCCCCTGATCGGAAATGTCGTAGCTCAAGGTTTGGGAGTAGCCGCGCAGCAGATCGTAGGGATCGACTGGGACAGTTTGCAAGGTCACGGTGGTACCTGAAACATAGGTGTAGGCGTTTTGTACGGGAGTTGCCAAAATCAGTACAGATTGCAGCGCTAGGGGAATCCACAAGCGCCATCCCGGTAGCCTGCGGGGCGGGGCATCTGGCTGAGGGGTTAGGGGACTTAACGGCTCGGGCTGTAGCGGCTGAGGCTGGCTAGTTTCAGAGGGCAATTCAGGCGGAACTTCGGGTGGCATAAAGGAAGTCATGGGTTTTTCTCCTGGGAGGCATGAATAAATTTCGGTGGGTGAAGTTTGACCTTGCGCTCAAACCAAAGGCCAGCCAGAATCACCCCAATGCCGCACGCAGCAAAGGCGATCGACTTGAGCAGCAGATCGGTGTCATATTCCACGGTGCGGCTGAGAATGCCCAGCACTAACAGCAATATGCCTCCCCAAAAAGTCTGGCGATGACCCAGCGCCAATCCATCTCGAATCAGGCCGATGGCCAGCAAAAACAGCAGAATGTTGATGAGAAGTGTGGACAGATCGGGAAGAGGGCTGATCTCAAAGTTCAGAACAAACACTCCCACGATTAGGAGCAGCATGACGGCCACAAAGCCGCTGTTGAGAAATTTTTCCTGGAACCGCGATCGCTTCTGACGAGCAAGCGCTAGCCATCCTAGCCCTGCCACAAGGCTAAACAACAGCAGATCGATTAGGGACTGCCAATTAAAGGGAGATGAAACAAAAAACAGGCTTGGCGATCCGACCGGGCTGAGCCATAGACCCCTAAAGGAGAGCAGATAGAGGATTAAGCTCAAGCCCACGAGGGAGAGGCTGCGGGCGATCGCCTGGAAAGGTTGGGGCGGAGCCACTGGGCGAGAGGCGCGTCGAGGCGTGCGAGAAAATCGCCAAAGGTCGGAACTAAAGCTCCACAGCAGAGCGGGTGGGACTGTACAGGCGATCGCCATGCCCCAGCCGGAGGTTGGGTTTCCCCCATCCCAGCCCCAGGGCAGCCCATTGAGCGTTAGGGCAGTGGCAGTCAGAACAGCGCTGAAACCGAACAGCACCCGCGATCCGCTCCGATAGGCCAGGGGCAGAAAAAGTAGGGTGGCAATCAGCGGCATATGGATCACAATAAGCTGCCAGGGCAAAGAGGCTTGCCCTCCTGTCCAGTCGAACCAGCCCAGCACATAGCCGATGCTGAGCAAAATTAGCGATAGGATGCTGAGGGAGACCAGCCGTAGCCCATGCGCCATGATCACAACGCCCAAGCCCCAGACCAGCAGCAGTTCGTAAAAATCGCCCGTCTGGTGAAACATTTGAGCCATGAGGGCAATATTGGCTCCTAAGATCAGGGCACCCAACAGCAGCAGCCCATGTCCGAGCTTTTGGTAGCCTTTGGGAGATGGCGATCGCCATAGGTAAAAGCCAGCCGCATTCACGCCTATAAACAGGCTGAGCAGCAGAACGACCTTGAAGCCCCGCGTCCAGTCTTGCCAGTTGGCGGCAACAAAGGTGATGACCGCTAGCCCTAATAAAATGCCGCCTAAGCTCATCAGAATGGTGATGAAGCGATTGCTGGCATCTTTTTCTAAATTTTGAAACTGATAGCGTAGTGAGAGTTGCTCATGAACGGTGGCATCAATCAGTCCTTCCGACCACCATTTTTCGGATTCTTGGCGAAGCTGACGACGAAATTTTTCTGTCACCATAGGGGTGATCCTTTAATAGGGATGATGAATGAGGCTGAAGAGAGAGGGAGAGTGAGTGGGGGGTTGTGGCTGCTTCTATGGGAATTGGCGGCAGGTTTCAAATATCCTCTAAGATATTGAGGTTCCCTTGGGTTAAGGTTTGCTTCTGGGACAGTTCGCTGGTCTGGTACGATCGCCCTGCCTAATTTCACTTTAAATTTTGCCTAGCTCTATTCCATCAATAAAATTCTTAATATTCCTTGAGTTACTATCATCAACAGCCCAACGTTTTTTCGATTTCTCAGCTCAGCAAACTACGAGATAAGATTCTGAGCTGTCCTTATTTTGTCACCAATAATCTCAATCGAGATTTTATTAAGACCAAAGGATTTTCGGTCGTGTTTCGGCGATCGCACATTAGCGAAGTGGAGCGGCAATTTCCTTTTTTCAAACGCTATTTAGATGTGGCGCTTCAGCCAGACTGTAATGCGTTTTATTTGAATCCGTTGCAGCTTCGGGAGGGTTCCCAAGTTTATCCCCATATCGATCGCTCTTTGCGGTCTTATTGCAAAACGATCGAGCCGCCGGATGTAGTCAGCGTTTTGTACATTCAGGTGCCAGAGGGCATGCAGGGGGGAGAGCTTGTGCTGCGCGATCATCGGCGGCAGGTAGGAGAGATTAAGCCCCAGGCAAATACGCTGCTGAAATTTCAGGGCAATCTAACGCATTCGGTGAAGACTGTGGAGACGGTTGGCTTTCGGCTGAGTCTAGTCTGTGAGCAGTACAGTTTGGTGGAAACCGAGCTGGAAGAGATTCCAGAGTTTACGGTGGAATCTAGAGCTGCGAAGGTAAAGCTGAAGCCCTCTATGCTCAGAGTCTAAGTCCAGTCAAGAGTTTAGACAAATCGAAAAGAGGATTGGAGGCTAAGTTCAGCGGCTCCCTGAATGATGCCAATCAGTTCACTTTTGCCGTCAAAACTCAAATAAATTCCGGTTCCTGTGGGCAGCGTTCCAGAGGTGGGCTTGAGTCTATATTGCAGGGCTTCTCCATGAAGCTGAATGGTATCCCGATCGCTAAAATCAGTCACCAAGGCGTAACCATTACGATTCACGCTACCCGTCCCTTGATCGGTATAGAATACTTGCGATCGACTCCCCAAGATAAAGCGATCGTCCCCCGTTCCGCCCGTTAGCTGATCGATCTCGCCCTCTCCCGGTCGCGTCATATTCAAATTCACGCCAATTAATCGGTCTGAGTTGTCGCCACCTAACAAAGTATCGTTGCCCGCTCCACCCACCAGCAGGTCTGCACCTTGATCTCCTGCCAAAACATCTTGTCCGTCGCCGCCCTCTATGCGATCGTTGCCCGTACCGCCCTTGAGCCGATCGTTACCCCCTTTGCCCAAAATAATGTCGTCGCCCTGTGCGCCATCGGCACTGTTGTTTTGGCCGTTTCCGACCAGCAGATTATTTTGATTCGCCGCCAGTGCTGATCGAATCTGGAGGGCTAAGCCAATAAACGAAAATCCTGGGGAAGTTCGCAGGTTCTCGACTGCATTCCTAGAGGTCAAAGCCTCAGCCAATTTGGGATTGACGGCACGATAGGCGGCTAAAAACTCAGCATAGTCTGAGTCTTGATTGAAATTGAACTCAGGCCGATTCAGACGCTCTACGGAAATTGGGGTTTGCAGGAGTCCGGTAGGAGAGGAGAGGAGCTGTCTGAGGAGGTGCTTATCAAGAATCGCTAGAGGATTAATGGCCGGGTCTGGCAAGGACTGGAGAATGGCTGTTCCGGGCAAGAAAGCAGAGCCGCCCAGGCTAACGAGATCGCCCTGAATTTAGATAATGGGTGACACTTTGCGCCTGTCCCCCATTTTGTTGGAACAAGGCTACGGCTGCTTGGCTGGTGCCAGGGGAATTAAAGGTGACGACCCGATCGATTTGCGGTGTCAGAGCCGCAGCCGCAAGTTGGGCAATCGCCCCTCCCATGCTGTCCCCTACCAAATCGGGCTTTCGCTGAGCCTGTGTTGCTTGGGCTATCCAGGTGGCGATCGCAAGCTGATTGGCGGCAAACTGATTGGCTCCAATCCCCTGCGGATCAGCATTGGCTGCATCGTCTATGAGTTCGTCAGTTCCCCGAAACACCAGAACAGGTGGTTTTTCAGGCGTCGTCGAAAGCAGGCCAACGGCTTGAAATCCTGTGGCTGCATCCTTAAATTCTCGATCGATCCGGTAGCCAGACTGAGCCAGAAAGGCTTGAATAAGCGTTTGAAATTCCGCTTTGTCAAAAACATAGGCGACTTCTTTCGCCAAGATCTCGTAAACCGGGGCTAGAGTGTCTATACTCATACAATCGAATGGTCTAATCAGATTAGAATTACGCATAGCCGAACGGCGACAGACTCAACATCAGCTTTTGGGAAGATTGAAAAGTCCTCATAAGTTGCTGAGAACCGTATGTTCTACTTCTATTGGTGGATGCTCACCGCTGTAACTGTATTCCATAATTACGATGACGTTGCCATATGTCTAGAGAGAATAGGGATTTATGGATGGCGTTCAATAGCGAGATGATAGTGAGTAGGCAGGTAGCGAGCAATGGGCGATATTAGTGTTGCATTAATCGAAGATCATGATCTAACCCGAGTTGGATTGCGAGCAGCATTACAGAGGAAGGAAGGGATTCGCGTTGTAGGAGAAGCAGCCAATGCTTCCCAAGGGCTGAGGCTTTTGGAATCTTCTAGACCCGATGTGGCGATCGTCGATATTGGGTTGCCCGATATGGATGGCATTGAGTTGACGCGTAGATTCAGGCAGTTTCAAGCTCAGGCTGAAGGTCAAGCCACTAAAGTTCTGATTTTGACCATGCATGACAGCGAAGACTCTGTGCTGGCGGCTTTTGCAGCAGGTGCTGACTCGTACTGCATGAAAGACATCAGCACAGACAAGCTCATGGAAGCTCTACATTCGACCTACGGCGGCAATTCTTGGATTGATCCTGCGATCGCCAGCATTGTGCTGCGACGGATGCGGCAAACTGCCCCCGCTGCGGCTGGAGTCGCTGAAAACAAGACCGTCTCGATTGGCGCTGTTGATCCTGACTTTGGGCAACTGATTGAAAATGCCCCCCTAACGGAGCGCGAACTAGAGGTGCTAGAACTCATTGTGGCGGGCTGTAGCAATGCCACGATCGCTGAAAAGCTTTACATCACGGTGGGCACTGTCAAAACCCATGTGCGTAATATTTTGAATAAACTCTGTGCCGATGATCGCACCCAAGCTGCGGTGTTGGCATTGCGATCGGGCTTGATCGGCTAGGGCATTATCGTTTGTGTGCTGGCCTGCGGGTTGACCTTGTATTTTGGTCTTGAACCTGTGGCCGTGAAACTTGCATTGCAGCGGTACAAGTTGCAGAGCGGAAGGTTGCCCGATCGTTTCGTAAGTTCTGGAGTTGCATAGAGTTGTGACTGCTTAGATGACTATGCCTTTAGCTAGATTATGTGGAGAGCGATCGCACCTCCGCAGGTAGACGAAACTTTCCCAGATTTTCTGGATACTGAACTTAATCCATTTTTATGCGTTTAAGGACGAGATTATGAGCAGCCAAGATGTAACTCCAGATACTTACGATCGTGGTATTATTCCCGCTGAAACAGCCGCCCGTATCGAACGAGAAGGTGAACTCTACAAAAATGTTCCTGAGCAAGGAGAAGCTGAAGGCGCAGAGGGCGATATCGACACCACGGGTGGATATACGGTTGATAAAGAAGGGCTGCTAAATAACTATGCAGTTGAGCCAGAAATGTACTATGAAGTGCCAGGTGACATGCGTGAGCAGGAAGCGGCGCTGGCAGCTGAACGGGCGCAGGAAGTATCCGAAGTGAATGATACCGATGAGACGGGCAAGCTTACCGAAGATGAAGATCGTCGGGGCAAGGGGCCTGGCATTATCTAGAAATTAGCAGTCTTTTGATCTGTATTTTGAAGAGAGTTTAAGCTTTAATTCCCCTATGCTCAGCATAGGGAATTTTTTTAAATGAATCTTTTTGAATGAATCATTTTTAGGCGGCTATTACAAACTCACTTGAACCCCTTAAAAGCTGTCTTGGAACTCTGATATGAGTCATTTCTGAGGGCTTGAATTGCTGTATCTTTTCGGAGATCCTGTTAGGATTTTTACGCAGATTTCCACCCGGTACACGTAAAAACAATCACTCTCTTGGTAGAGGCTTTGTTCTTTTACAGTCGCTATAGTTTATATATTCGATCGAACGGATCGATGAATTAAAAAACAGTTAACGAGGTACACCATGAGTATTGAAGATAGAGCAAAGGCAGTTGCTAAAAACATTGAAGGTAAGGCTCAAGAAGCGCTCGGAAATGTGACAGGTGACCCCGAAGATCAAGCTGCTGGTAAGGCAAAGCAAGCTGAATCTAAAGTGCGCCACGCTTCTGAAGATGTAAAAGATGCAGCTAAAGATGCACTGAAATAGATGCTTTGAAGTGGGTTTGGATTTTGAAGAATCTACCCTACTTTAGTTGAAGCGTTCTCCTTTAACTGAGAAACACCAAAAGCAATAGGTTAAAGGAAGAGTGAAGGTTTGGATGCTATCCAGACCTTCACTTTTTTATTGGGAATTAACCTAGAACTGATTATTCTGACATTATCTGTCTGTTGGTAGATAAATAATTGAAAACCGCGCTGAATCTCACGCCAAAGAGTGATTCCGACCGCTATACTTTTATACTTTAATAGGATGAGAAGCACGTAAAGATTTATAAATTGAAATGCTTTCGCTGCACGAATAAAGCTTTCGCAGTTCAGCTATGAATTTGTTAACTCGGGAGTCGTAAACCAATGCCAAGGTTAGTCGGTAAAACCTCGAATGGAAACGCTTATATTGCTCTACTGTTACTAGCTGCTGTGGGCGTGGCGGGTACGGCTGAGTACACGGGAGTCACGGATGCAGTCCCCGGTTTTGGTAAAAATTCCGTAGGTGAGCTGGGTAAACCTTCTGGTAATTCTAGCTCTACGCTAGAGCTACCCCAGGATCAGATATTTGAGCAACCCAGCTCAAACAGTTTGCCCAATCCTGAATAGCGACCTCTCTCAATCTCAACAGACGCAAGTCAGCAGAGGCGAGTTGCTAGAGTCAGCATAAAGCAAGATATACACCGTAGAAAACATTTGTAAGGAGGGCTCATGCGTAAGGGAAGCGACATTTTGGGTAAGCCAATTGTGGCATATGACAGTGGCGAAAAATTTAGCCGTGTCAAAGATCTGGTTTTTGATCAAGACAGCAATCAACTTTTGGCTTTATTGGTTGAGGAAGGGGGCTGGTTTAGCGATGCTCAAGTCATCCCCTTTCAAGGTGTACAGGCGATCGGCTCAGATGCTGTCATTGTTCCTTCAGAGAGTACTGTGGTTCGCGTCAGCCAAGTTCCTGAAGTGAAGCGAATCCTGAGCCACAACAATATCCTCAAGGGTACCCACATTCTGACGACAGATGGTCGTGACTTGGGAAAAATGATTGACCTGTATTTTGACGAGCAAACAGGCGTCATTGATGGCTATGAGGTATCGGGCGGACTCTTTGCCGATGCCTATTCGGGTCGCTCCTATGTTCCTGCACCTCACACCCTAAAGATTGGTGAGCATGTGGCTTTCGTGCCTTCTGAAGTGGCTGAGCTGATGGAAGAGCAGGTTGGTGGCATTAAAGCAGCGATGCTGACGGCGGGTGAAAAGGTGCAGACTGCGGCACAGACGGCCGGAGAGAAAATCCAGGGGGCAGCCCAAGAGACGGGCTACAAGCTGCAAGAGGCAGGACGTAGTGCGATGGCTTCTGCCACAAATTTGGTTGTCGATCCGGTAGAGCAGAAAGAATTCGCCATCGGCAAGACCGCTCAGAGTACGGTTACAGCTATGGACGGCACGGTAATTGTCCGAGCTGGAGAAACGATTAAGCTGCTGAACGTTGAATGGGCAGAAGAGAAAGGTGCGCTTGATTTGCTCTATCAGTCAGCGGGTGGCGATATCCGACAACGGGCAAATGAGCGGATTCAGGCCAGTGCACAAGATGCAGGTATAAAGATTCAGGGCATGGCCGATCGCGCTACCGAAAAGCTGCAAGAGGTGCGCCAAGATACAACTACGGCTATCACTCGCTCCATTATCAGTCCGGCTGAGCAAAAGGCTTTTGCGATCGGCAGAACGGCAGACTGGACAGTGGCGGCTCCTAATGGGGTTCTAGTCGTATTGGGGGGTCAAACAGTTACCTTGGCTATGGCAGATTATGCTGAGCAGACGGGTGCTCTTGATGAACTCTATCGCGCTACTGGAGGTCGCTTGCGAGATCAGCTGGTGCTGAAGGCCGACAGCGCAGCGGCGGGTTACGTTGTAGAGCAGGCTAAGGGTCGTCGCGTTCAGCACATCGTGCGGACTCGTAGCGGTCTGATTGTCGCGGCTCCAGGCCAAATTGTTACAGATGCTGTGATCGATCGGGCAAAGCTGCACCAAGCAGAGCGGGACTTGCTAAATGCGGTGGGACTTTCTACAACAACGGCGATTCGCTACCGGGCCAATGGTACGGTGACGCAGGTGAATGGTCGATTTAACACTACGACTCAAACCGCCGGATCTCAGCTTTCAGGCAGCACAGCGCAAATTAAAGAAGGCGTTCGCAGCCTGTGGGAGCAGCTTAAGATCACCGCAACTGATCTACAGGAGCGCAGCGTTCGCACCGTTGAGGAACAGCGGATTAAGGGGGCTTTGGGTCGCCCGGTGACTCGCGTCATCTTAGATGAGAATGACGATGTGATTCTGAACGTGGGCGAACTAACGACACACCAAGCGATCGAGAGTGCGCGAGAAGCAGGCGTATTGGATGTGTTGCTCAGCTCTATCTACACCCAGTCTCCCCAGTTCTCGAAGGCAGAAATGCAGGCTCCTGAAGCAGGTAGTGCGGCTCTACCCCCTGCTGGTGCAATGCGTAAGTAAAGGCGCAAACTAGCAAAGCTACAAAAAATCTGTGGGGGCGCTTCGCGCCCCCACAGATTTTTTAATCGTGGTGAATGAAACACAGCGAAGGTCAGGCTATTAACTGACTCAGCATTACGCCTAATGCCGGAACGCCTAAAATTAGCATTAAACCAGCGGGCATAAACTTACGGGTTTTGAGAAATCGCATCACGAATGCGGCCATGAGCACGATCGTAATCCCGGTTGCAAGAGGCAAACCCCAAGGCTGTCCTTGCAGTTGCCCGATCGCACTGATCAGCAGCACAATGCCACAGCCGCAGCCAGCCAAGAGCGAAACTTTACTTTTTGCCTGAGCGTAGCCCATAATGCCGCCGATAATAGCAAGAATGCCATAGGCGATCGCCGCAATTACACCTGGATTCATCGTCATCTCTCCTAGCTGAAACATGTGTGAGAACTTTTGTATTTCTGAAAATGAGTTTTTCAAAGAATCAGTAGCGACTTCAATGAAGTAGCCTAAACCTGAGGGTCAAACCGAGTCCGAAAACTACCGTATTTCAACCAATACTGTTTCAAATTATGGCAAGGTGTGTGCAAACTCGCCTTGGCTTGATACAAAACGACTTGACGATGATCCCCCATCCAAATTTTGCTGGTCGGTTCAACGGTAATCACCGAGCCGCCTAGTGCCGTGACACAATCGCCAAAGCGATCGACTGCGCTATAGTCTACAGTCTCAAAAACAAAAAAATTACCTGAGCAGATTAAATGCCGACTCCGAATCCAGCACTGCATTTTTTTCTGTGCTTCTGGGGGCAGCATCTTGGCTTCAATAGATTCCAGTTGGGATATGGAAATGTCATAGGATAGCTGGGACTTCATGGGCGAAACTCTCCCGCTTTTCAAACCGTAAAGGGCCAAAAGTCGATCCCCAAACCTGCTGATGGGTGTTGATGTCTAAGCCTTTGTCTAGGCTGACCCAAGTTGTCTCTGTGACTTCAACAGCGCTGTCTAGATAGGTCTGACAGCCATTTTTCTCAATCAAACAAAGATTTCCAGGTTCTACACTGCCGCGAAACAGGTTGCCCTCTCGTTTGAAAACCATAGAGCAGTGATAGCGGCGATCGATGCAGTCTGGGGTAATGGTTTTAAGAATGTTGAGATCACGAGCCGATCCGGCATAGTAAATCGCATTTTTTAAGCTGTAGTTTTCGATATAGATGTGATCGCCTTGGTCAACGAGCCGATGCACGCCTTGCCGATAGGGTCGCCACAAATCGTAGTCGTAGACCTGCTCTGAGTAGAGTCCGATACCTGAGAAAAACTCAAACGGCAGGGGACGGAAAAAGACGTGAATATGGGCGTAATCTTTGGAGTTTTCCTGCGCCTGTTTGGCATTGCTAAAATCTCCCGCCATCCAGCGCGCCAGCGTCACCAAATCATTTGAGGTTTCGGCAATAGGTGGTAAAGAGGTCATACCCTTTCATGCAATGGAAAGTAATGCAGCATCTATGCCTTAACTTCTTGACGGATTTCCGAAGAAAACGAAGCCGTCACCACTCCTGTCCCGGCACTGGTTTTGATTAAGGACACCCGACAGCGGACATTAGGATTGACAAACCAGATCTTTTCTTCGGCAGCCGCGCGATCGTATGCGGTTGTCAACACAAACGTGCCGTCTTCTGTGATGTAGTAATCCCCAACAGCGGCGATCGTTTCTGCATAGCCCTGATCACGGAGCAGCTTGCCGCGTTTGGCGTGATGGGGGTCGGGGACAGGCACCAACACACAATCTCCCTTTACGACCGCGCTGTCTTCCCAATCTGACTGACCTTCCCAACTCATCCGAAATGGCGAAACGGCAGTTTCAACATCCACTTCGTAGGCTTTACAGAGTTCAATCACGGCGGGATCATCTAATGAGAGAGAAACAATGTCAATCTCAGACTGCACGGCTTCAAAATGACCGAACGCCAGGTGATGGGCGCTGCGCTGCGATCGCCAATGCCCGATCGATTTTTCAACAAACTCCGTAATGTCCATTCCCGTTCGACTTTCAGTTCAGTTCATTCTGCCGCTGTTTTAGCAGGCGCTGCACATCCTGCCAAGCACACCTTACCAAAACAGTAATTTCAGCGTTTCAAAGGCGCTCAGCGACTTCTCCTAATTCGCCCCCCAACCCCCAATTCTGGGGGACTTTGAACAAGAACTGGCTCAAAAGTCCCCCAGAATTGGGGGATTTAGGGGGCGGTTCGGGTAGCGGTTTGCACTTTTCAGTCAGCCTCAAAGCGTTTCTCTTAAACGCTCTGACTAAGCGACTTCCGTGATGCTTAGAATCTTGCCGCCTGTCTTTTGAATGCTGCGGATCTTTTGAGAAAGCTGGCTGTAGCTCACCTCAAAGATGGCGGCACTTTGGGTAACACGGGCAAAGTTTGCTTTAGAGACTGCAATCCGGAAGCGCTTGCCTGTGTTGCTGTAAGCTCCAGAACCGTTGCTAGGAGACACAATCTTAGTTGGCAAGTTGCCACCCAAATCGCTAATTAGCCTAGCCGCTTTACCTGCATCATGGGCAGCAAATCCGCGACTCAGCGCAAAGGTGCGGTTAAACCCAACATTCTTGATACCCGCCTGGGTTTGATTGCCGCGCGTGTAAGGCACCACATTGTTGCCAAAGCTGGTTGTGTACTCATCGCTGCTGATGTAGGAATCAATCTCAGCTTCGTACCCTTGCGTGTTGTAAGTGTACACATGCTCAGCAATTTCAGTCTGATCCTGTGGGGCGCGACCCAAGAGATGCTTAAAATTTAGCTCAATAAAGCGATAGGGAGAAGAAGTTTCAAAAAAGAGAGAACGGTAGAGATCAGACTGAGCCACAGCTCGGACAAACCCTACAACATCAATGTCACCATTCCGCAACTGCGATTCTGCACTGATGAGCCGCTGATTGTCTAGCACATGGGCATTGCCCAAAACTTGCCGATAGACAGCTCGGATCACGGTCTGCAAATCATCTTCAGTTGCGTTAGGACGTAGCTCAACAGCTTCTGTTTCTACCCAAAGTGCCATATCGGTAATTCCTTAAATCTAGAGAATCTAAAGTGGAGTGAAAAAGGTAAAAAATTGGAAATGAATATGTTGGGGCGGGTGATGCCCGCCCCAGTTGCCGTTAGGCAATTTCGGTGATGCTGATGATCTTGCCCGAGGTGCGGTTAATCCGCTGAATTTGAGGCGTCATTTTGCTGGCTGAGACAATGTACTCAGTCGCGCTGACCCGACGAGGGCTGTCAAACTTTGATCCTGCGACCAAAATTTTGAACCGCTTTTCGGTGCCAGAACCAATCACCGTAGCCGTAGAGGGTTTGATCTCAGTGGCGCTGTTGGTGGCAACGGCATAGACCAACTGAGAAGCCTGCACAGCGCTGTCGATTTGAGCTGGGCCGCGATCGATCGCAAAGATGCGGTTGTAGCCGACTTGCTTAGCATTCGCTTCGCTGCTCTTGCCGCGAGAGTAGGGCACGACGTTTTCGCCAAAGGCGGCCTGGTACTCATCGCTATCGATATAGGAATCAATTTCAGCTTCGTAGCCTTCGGCCACGCAACGGACGATGTGCTCAGAAACTTCTCTCTGATCCTGGGGGGCACGACCGAGCAAATGTAGGAAGTTGAGTTCTACAAAGCGGTAGGGGGCGCAAGACTCAAAGTAGCGGCTGCGGTAAAAGTCGGACTTGGCGACTGCCCGGACAAATTCACGGACGCTGATGGAGCGATCGCACAACTGCGATTCTGCCGTCACTAAGCGCTCGCTCTCCATCACATGAGGGTTGCCCAAAACCTGCTTATAAACATTCCGAATCACCGTTTGAACTTCGTCCAGGCCGCTGCCTGCCCAAAGTTCAATAATCGAGGAGGATGCCATTGAAATTTATCTCCTAAAATTTTTATAGCGCTTGGCGCTGGGTTAGGTGTAGGTTATTTTTTAGAAGCCGCGCTCCGCGCGGCTTCTAAAAAATAACTGTGGTTTACGCAATTGACAATTGCTGTAAGTTTTGAGTGGCGCTATATCACCGTAATGCTGGCAATCACGCCGCCCTGCTGGTGAATCCGCTGGTATTCCTGGGACAGTTTTTCGTAAGGCACCAGGAAAACCTGATTGGCACGACGGAACTTGGAAATGTTGTTGAAGGTTTTTGCCCGGTAGCCCGTCACTTCAATCCGGTAGACCTTACCTTCAGCGCCAGCGCCCACGCCCAGACGGGTACGAGGATCGATGGGTGGTGGAGAGAATGCCGCCCCATCGCTGGCAGGAGAAACCACTGCTTTGGGGGTTTGCTGAATCACGAGAGCATTGAGCTTGGGAGTCTTGCCCGACAAATCGCCTTTGAGGCTGCTGCTAGAAGCACCCCGCACCAGTTGGAAGGTGTGGGTGAACTGCACCATGCTCTGACAAGCTTCGGTTTTGTAGCCCCGAATGTAGGGCACGAAGTTTTCGCCAAAGGTGGTTTGATACTCATCGCTATCGATGTAGGAGTCGATCTCAGCCTCAAATCCTTCAGTGTCGAGGATTGTGCTGTGCATCCGCATCTCTTCTAAATCCAGCGGCGGACGACCCAGCAAATGCCGGAAGTTGAGTTCGATCGCCCGATAGCGCGCACAGCTTGTGAAAAAGCGAGAACGGTAAAGCTCAGACTTAGCCACTGCCCGGACAAACTCACGGACGCTATAGGCACCCCGCTTAAACTGAGATTCTGGAACAACGAGCCGTTCGCTTTCCATGACGTAGGCATTGCCTAGCACCTGGCGATAGACAGCCAGAATGATGATTTCTGCTTCTTCTTGCGAGCGACCGGGCACCCATTCAACGGGAGGGGTTTCATCAAACAGGCTGACCCCTAAGCGCGAAGCTGGTCCAAAAGCCATTACACAGCATCTCCTGGTTAACGAGAGAGGTTAAGATTGTTTCAAAACGTAAAGAAATCTAAGGTTGCCCACTCAGACGAATCAGGCTAGTGGGTTGACTGGCTTGAAGCAGAATGGTCAGTCCTCAAGCAAATCATCCTAATTTCCGAATGTTCAAGCTTTTTAGACAGGTTAGTTTTATACGCTTTGTTATGATCGATTTTCTTATAAGCGCGTAACACTGAATGTCAAGATTCATAAATCTTGATGGATTTATTATATTTTGCACGAGCTTTGCACAAAAAGCTCCAGATCAAAATTGTGCAGATAGCGCTGGAGGGGGGCTAGCGTTCTTTGGGCATCGCAGATTCTAAGGCGGCTGCAACGACGTAATGGTTGGGGTCTTGCTGGAGCTTTGTCAGGATTAACTGCGCTTGCGGGTCAGAGGTTCGGGTCAGAGCTGTGGCGGCTCTCCAGCGATCGCGCCAAAATTCTGCCTGTGCCAATGCCGTCAGCAGGGTCAGCGCCTCAGCATGAAAGGGGCGATCGAGCAGGTTGCCTAGCGCCAAAATGCCCGTTTCTTTGACCGTCTGGGTTTCATCTTGTAACGCCTCGCGGATGACGGCCAGCAGCACATCATCTTGATCGGCCTCCATCAAGATTGAGAGAATGGTTTGCCGCGTGAGCCAGTGGCGATGGCGCTGAAACAACTGCTGGAGGAGCGGGACAGATTTCTCGCCAAATTCAAACAGCGAGTTGGCGATTTCTGCCAGCACGTTATCGTCGGTTTCTCGTGCCAGTAGGTCTTTGAGCAGTTGAAAAGAGGTTTCAGTGCGATGGTTGCCCAAGCCCATGACCGCTAGGCGACGGCAGAGGAAATCTGGGTCGCCCGCCAGCCGCTGAAGGATCGGGAGGGCTAACTCAGAGGGCGCTTGTGCCAACTCATCCAGAGCGGCTTTGCGCTGATCGAGGGCAGGCGATCGCAGAAAAGATTCAAGCTGAGTTAGGCGATCGGCATCCATAATTTTCCTGGCCTAATTTTCCTTGGTGGTGTTTCAAATAGGTTGTTGCGGCAGGTCGTTCCACCACTCGCAACCCCTTTCACGACAACTTCTACGACAATTTCCCGACTACTCAGTTGCCCCAGCCTGCCTCAGAAGTGCTGTTGCCTGGGCAGACCGAAAGGACTGACGAGCTTCGCTCAGAGCCGTTGCTCCCCAGCGATTTTGAGGCCGGAAATCTGCGCCATGCGCCAATAAAAGAGTCATTGTTTCTAGGTCACCCCTGGCAGAAGCCATCATTAATGGCGTCCAGCCACCCAGGTTGGCGGTATTCACTTCGCCCCCCAGGTCAATTAAGGCTTTGACGCTGTAGGTATGGCCGCGATCGGCAGCTAGGTACAGCGCCGTATCACCAATTTTGTTAACGGCATTGACCTCAGCCCCTAGAGCTACCAGACGCTGCACCAGATCAGTCTGTCCATGCCGCGCCATTGCCATTAAGACAGTCTCCTGGTAGGCATTGCGATCGTCGATGCTGCTGCCGCGATCGAGCAAGAGCTGGACAATATCGCGGCGATCGCCCTCGGCAGCAAACATTAGCGCCGTGTAGTGGGCTGAATTCTTGGCGTTCACATCAGCACCGCGATCGAGCAAGAGCTGCACAATGTCGAAGTAGCCTTCGGTGGCCGCCCACATGAGGGCTGTGTTGCTGGCTCCTACGGGAGTGACTCCGCCTGTGGTGTTGGCATCGGCACCTTGTGCCAGCAGGCTCTCCACAGCAGCGGTGTCTCCTTTAATGATCATGCGGATCAGGTCTTCGTTGAGCGAGGGCATAGGCTTAGAAACCAATTTCTCGTGAAAGCGTTAATAAAGGGCGACTTTAAAGATGCTGTCGGCAGGCTTCTGAGCCACGGTCGCCTCCCAAGCGATCGCTTGCAGAAAAGCCTCACCCGATCGCGTTTCTACGACATCTACGCCCCAGTCTCCGGGCTGTAGCGCATCAGGAGAGTCGCTGGTGGTGGGTGTTGTTTTGATGCCTCCCAAAACCAGAATTTCGGGGATGGCGTTTCCTGTTCGGCGCTTGTCGGCCAGCGCTTGGGCACAAAGCTCTCCGATCTGCGACGGAGAATATTCAGCAGCGGGAAATAAAATCTCGACAATCCAATGGGGATTGTTCACCTGCCGACAGGGCAAAGCTTCGGGCAGGCTTAAGCGAAACACGTCAACAAATTCTTCGCGACTCAGAGCAGGCACGAGGTCTGGAGAGACATCAAAGTTATGAGAGAGCAGTAGCCGCCCCTGAAGGTTATTACTCACAATTTGGCACTCAAAAGGGTCTGGGTTGTGATGGTCTAATCTTTCTCAATTAGACTATCATCCACGCTACTCTGTAATGCGATCGGATCAGGTAACCGCACGAGAGGGTTTCTGTTTTGCGCTGCCGCAGCCACCGTTTTTTCGATGCGCTGCGATCGCGTTTCCAACCGTTTGGCACTGTCTACCCAAAAGAGAATATTTTTCTTGGATGAGTTGCTAAAGGCTGCGAAGTTGGAGCTAGCGATCGGATTGGCGGCCAGGGCTTGCTGTAAGTCTGTTGGAATGATTAAGGCTTCGATCGCGTCCAATGACGTCCAGGAACCGTCTTGTTTCGCTGCCTCAATTTTTTCTTGCCCAGCCTGCGTCATCAATCCTTGTGCAATCAGTTCTTCAATATATTGCTTGTTCAATTTTGACCAAACGCTCTTGGGTTTGCGCGGGGTGAAAATCTGCTGGTAGCGTTCTGTATCCAGTGATTTCACTTTGCTATCTATCCAGCCGAAACATAGGGCTTCTTTTACAGCCTCACTGTACTGAACGCTGGGTTTGCCGCTTTTTATTTTGTAGTAAATCAACCATATTCCGGGCAAGGTGCGGTGATTCTCTGCCAACCATGCTCGCCAAGCTGGGCGATCGCAGGCATATACGGTTTCTAGCTGATCTTCAAATTTCGCCATTGTAGGAGCCAAGTCGATGCTATTAACTTATACCAATCTGAAATGAGGCTTGGGATCGCAAATTAATTAACCTGTAATAGTTTTTTGGAAGCGCGGCGCTTCCAAAAGGTGCTCGTGGGCGAGTAGGCGATCGGCTAAGTTTTCTATACTTGTGTTCTTCTTGACTTGACCAATCAATTTTGGTTGATGTATCAATTTTAGATACAAGCGAAGGTTCTCTTCTCTAACTTTACAGGTTAGACCTTCATCTATAAGGAGATTTATGACTGTTTCAATGCAGGTCAGGCTAGGGCTACCTTTCTCCCTGATGACGGCTGCTTTTGTGGTTTTATCGTCTTGCAGCGTCCCCGCTCCAACGATCGATCCTTTAGCTTCAACAGCCGCCACGGATAGCGGGGCAGCGGCTACAGCCACAACGATTAAAGTTGATGGGTCGAGTACGGTTTATCCGATTAGCGCTGCTGTTGCTACAGAATTTCAGCAGGCTAACCCTAGTGCGGCGATCGCCGTTGAGTTTTCTGGAACTACGGGCGGATTTAGAAAATTCTGTGCGGGTGAAACTGATATTAGCAATGCCTCTCGTCCAATTTCGACTGAGGAAATTGCGGCCTGTCGGCAAGCGGGCATTCGCTATCTGGAATTGCCGATCGCCTTCGATGCGCTGACGATTGTTGTCCATCCGCAAAACGACTGGGTTAAGGAGTTAACGGTCGCAGAACTGAAGAAAATTTGGGAGCCTGCGGCTCAAAACAAAGTTAAAACTTGGCAACAGGTGCGGGCTTCCTTCCCTGCTCGTCCCCTGAACCTCTACGGAGCTGGGACAGATTCTGGTACCTATGATTACTTTGCTGAAGTGATTACAGAGGGTGCAGAGACTCGGACGGACTATACAGGCAGTGAAGATGACAATGTTTTGGTAAAAGGCGTTGAGAGCGACCCTTCAGCTTTGGGCTTTTTTGGTCTTGCCTACTATGAGCAAAATCAAAATCGACTCAAAGCAGTGCCTATCGACGATGGCAGAGGAAAAGGAGCCGTCTTGCCTTCGTCCCAAACGGTTGAAAGCGCTACTTACCAACCGTTGTCTCGTCCGCTGTTTATCTATGTCAATGTACAAGCTTCGCAGCAGAAAACGGTCTTGAGAGACTTTGTGCAGTTTTACATGAAAAATGCCAAGCGCATTGCGGCGGAGGTGGGCTACGTTCCTTTGCCTCAAGAAGCCTACGACATTGGCGAAGTGCATCTTTATAAGGGCGAAGTGGGAACAGCCTATGAGGGCAAGCCTCAACCCTATCTGACGATTCAAGAGGTGCTTCAGAAAGAGCAAACCTTCTAAAATCTGTGGAATGAGATTGGGCGATCGCTCTTCATTTAGCTTTTGTTGATTCGCTGAATCGTAAAAATAAGCTCTACGGAAAGTCTGGATGAGAGAAGGTGATCGCCAAATCAAATTTATTTGATATATTGAGTAGGCTGCCCAGGCGCAGAAATGCATTTTTTAAGACTTGTAGGAATAGATCAACGATGAGTGTAAGGGTCGGGATTAATGGATTTGGGCGAATTGGGCGGTTGGCGCTGCGGGCGGCTTGGGGCTGGCCTGAGCTGGAGTTTGTTCATATCAACGAAACCAAAGGGGGAGCCGTCACAGCCGCTCATCTGCTGAAATTCGATTCTGTTCACGGGCGCTGGGCACCTGAAGTTGCAGCCCAAGAGGGGCAAGTGGTGATTGATGAGCAAGCCCTTAGCTTCAGCGATCGCGCTACGCCGGGAGAGGTTGCTTGGGAAGATCTGGGCGTAGATTTGGTGCTGGAAGCTTCGGGTCAGTTTAGAGCTACCGCAACGCTTGATCCTTATTTCAAGCGAGGCGTGCAGAAGGTGATTGTTGCGGCTCCGGTGAAAGAGGGTGCGTTGAACATTGTTATGGGCGTGAATGACAATCTCTATCAGCCTGAGCAACATCACTTGCTCACGGCGGCTTCTTGCACCACCAACTGTCTTGCGCCTGTGGTCAAGGTGATTCATGAGGGGTTGGGCATACGGCATGGCGTTGTGACGACGATTCACGACAACACCAATACACAGACGATCGTGGATGCGCCTCACAAAGATCTGCGGCGTGCTAGAGCCACTAGCCTGTCGCTGATTCCGACTACGACTGGCTCGGCAACGGCGATCGGTCTGATCTATCCCGAACTCAACGGCAAGCTGAATGGTCTGGCGGTTCGGGTGCCCCTGCTTAACGCCTCTCTCACCGATTGCGTCTTTGAAGTGGCACGACCTACCACCGTTGAGGAAGTTAATCACTTACTCAAAACGGCTTCTGAGCAGGAGCCACTCCAGGGCATTTTGGGGTATGAAGAACGCCCTTTGGTGTCGATCGACTACAAGGACGATCCCCGCTCTTGCATCATTGATGCCCTATCTACGATGGTTGTGGATGAAACGCAGGTGAAAATCTTTGCCTGGTATGACAATGAGTGGGGCTATGCCAACCGCATGGTGGAGCTGGCTAGAAAAGTGGCCTTGAGTCTGCCCAGCACCTGACGCTAGATCTTTCATCTTGAAACCCATGACATCTACCGCCTCTAAAGCCAACCTCCGTAACTACATTTTGGTCACGATCGCCTATTGGGGCTTCACCCTCACCGATGGGGCGCTGCGGATGCTGGTGTTGCTGTACTTTTACAACATTGGCTATACGCCACTGCAAATTGCCTTTCTGTTTCTCTTCTACGAAGTCTTTGGTGTAATCACCAACTTTCTAGGCGGCTGGATTGGCTCTCAATTTGGGCTAAAAGTCACCCTTTATGCGGGAATTGCGCTACAGATTGTCGGGCTGGGAATGCTGGCGCTGCTCGATCCGGCTTGGTCGCAGGGGATGGCGATTGCTTACGTGATGGCGGCTCAGGCTTTCTCAGGTATTGCCAAAGATCTGACCAAGATGAGTTCTAAAAGCGCCATTCGCCTGGTGGTTCCGCAGGAGGCACAATCCTCGCTGTTCAAATGGGTGGCGGTGCTGACAGGGTCGAAGAATGCTTTAAAAGGGGTTGGCTTCTTTTTGGGAGCCGCACTGCTCGCCGCATTTGGGTTTGAAAATGCTCTGCTAATAATGGCAGCCGGATTAATCCTAGTTTTGTTGACCGGATTCCTGCTACCCAATGGCATGGGAAAAATCAAGAAGAAAGTGGGCTTTACCCAGCTCTTTTCTAAGAGTCCAGAAATTAACATTCTTTCGGCAGCACGGTTCTTTTTGTTTGGCTCTAGAGATGTTTGGTTTGTGGTGGGGTTGCCTGTGTTTTTGCGTGGGCCGTTGGGCTGGTCGTTTTACCAAGTAGGTGGCTTTATGGCCTGTTGGGTGATTGGCTATGGCTTGGTTCAGTTCTTGGCTCCTGCGCTGTTGAAGCGATTTAGCAACGGTGAACCACCCAACGCCAACACCATCCAGTTTTGGACATTTGCCTTAATTGCAGCCCCTGCCGGAATTGCGATCGCGCTTCAGCTTGGGCTTCCGGCTGATGGAGTGATTGTTGTAGGTCTGACGATTTTTGGAATTGTCTTTGCCTTTAACTCTGCCGTTCATTCTTACTTGGTATTGGCCTACACCGATGATGACAAGGTAGCGCTTAATGTCGGTTTTTACTATATGGCCAACTCTGGAGGTCGCTTAATCGGCACGGTGCTTTCGGGACTGGTGTTTCAGCTCTTTAATCTGGTGGGTTGCCTGTGGGTTTCTACTCTTTTTGTAGTGGCAGCAGCACTGATCTCCCTGAAGCTGCCTGACCCACAGCCCCAAAAGGCGATCGCTTGGAAAGCTGGAGAAGGAGATTAGTCGTTAGCAGTGGGTTGCAAGTCAATGAAATCAGCAACGCCAAAATCTTTACTAGGTGCAACATGAGTCTTGATCACGTTGAGCAAACTTCAGTACCGACGAGCGGTTTAAGTTTCTTTGAACGTTACCTTACCCTCTGGGTATTCATCTGCATTGGGCTGGGAATCCTTTTTGGGCGGCTGCTTCCGGGTGTTGCTGTTGCCCTGGATCAGATGAGTGTTTATCAAATCTCAATCCCCATTGCCATCTGTCTGTTTTTCATGATGTATCCCATCATGGTAAAAATTGATTTTACACAGGCGAAACAGGCCGTCCGGACTCCCAAGCCCGTCTTGCTAACGCTCGTCATAAATTGGTTGATTAAACCATTCACTATGGTGGTCTTTGCTCAGGTTTTTCTGGGCGGATTCTTTCGTCCTTTAATTACCGGGACAGAGATGATTCGGGGTAACGAAATTGCGCTCTCGGATGCCTATATTGCTGGTGCAATTCTGTTGGGCATTGCGCCCTGCACGGCAATGGTGCTGATGTGGAGCTATCTCTCCTACGGTAATCAGGGACATACGCTGGTGATGGTTGCTGTAAATTCTCTGGCGATGGTGTTTCTTTATGCCCCCTTGGGTCGATGGCTGCTAGCGGCCAATAATCTGACCGTTCCCTGGCAAACGATCGCTCTTTCGGTGTTGATCTATGTGGGCTTGCCGTTGGTAGCCGGAATGTATTCCCGCCATTGGATACTCAAGCACAAGGGGCAGCAGTGGTTTGAGCAAACATTTCTCAAATACCTCAGTCCGGTGGCGATCGCTGCCCTCTTAGTCACCTTGATCTTGCTGTTTGCTTTCAAGGGAGATTTAATTGTCCAGAACCCACTGCACATCTTGCTTATTGCCGTTCCCCTGTTCATTCAAACCAACTTTATTTTTCTGATTTCCTATGTGGCTGCCTTGAAGCTAGGGCTGTCCTATGAAGACTCGGCTCCTGCGGCATTAATTGGGGCAAGTAATCACTTTGAGGTGGCGATCGCTACAGCCGTTACCCTGTTTGGCTTAAATTCTGGAGCCGCATTGGCGACGGTTGTGGGCGTTTTGATTGAAGTACCCCTCATGCTGATGTTGGTAGAGGTTTGCAAGCGAACAGCTTTTTGGTTTCCCCGAGAACCCCAGAAAGCGAGTTTACTTGATCCACGCTGTGCTCAAGGCTATGGAGTTTCAGGAGATCGTCAACGGAGTTTTGGGCGGCGCGGAGCGCCGCCCAAAAACCCAAAAAGTTGATTGTCATTCGCGCCTTTGACAATCAGCTTTTTGGAGAATTAACGAGCACTTGCGATCTCCTGAGTTGAGCGATCAGGGGGAAGAGAAGGTTCAACATCATGGAACAACACCTCATGGAACAGCAGGCGATTCAACCGATTTTAGAAACTCTGTGGTGGGTGATTCCAAAGAAGCTGGCGGGTGTAAGAAAGCCCACGGCAGCGGAATTAACGGATTTAGAGGCAGCGGGAGTTGGGGCGATCGTTTCAGTGTTAGATGATTCGTCTAATCTAGACTTGTACCAGCAGGCCGAGATTCCTTACCTCTGGCTACCTACCTCCGGCGGCAAGGCTCCCAACCGAGAGCAGATTCAAGAGCTACAAAATTTTGTGGACAGTCAGAATCGCTTGGGTCATGCGGTTGCGGTTCACTGCACCAATGGCAAACGCCGAACTGGAACGATGCTGGCGGCTTACTTGATTAGCAGTGGCTTCTCGTATCAGGATGCGATGCACATGGTTCACAGCGCTAATCCTGATCTCGATCTGCGAGAATCCCAGATCTCCTTTTTACAAGACTTAGCGAATCAGTGATATGAAGACAATTCTATTTCTGTGTACAGGCAATTATTATCGCAGTCGATTTTCCGAACACTGGTTTAACCATGTGGCAACGCAGCAGAATTTAGATTGGCGTGCCACCTCTCGTGGGTTGGGGTTGTCGCAAGAAAACAATAACGTTGGGGCGATTTCACCAAACGTGATTGCCGCTTTGGGGGAACGAGGGGTGCAAATGCCAGATAGCCTGCGAAATCCGACCCAAGTGACTGAACATGATCTGAAGACAGCCGATCGAACGATCGCAGTTGATGAGCCAGAGCACCGACCTTTGCTGAACGCCCAGTTTCCTCAGTGGGTTGATGGGGTTGAGTACTGGCGGGTACGGGATCTAGACGAAAATACGACAGTGTCTCCGTTAATTCAGCTTGAGCAGAACATTCAAAGGCTGATCGAACAGCTAGGCTGTTCTGATGCCTGACCAGACGCAAATTTTTTCTACTTGATTTTTTCTCAGGATCACGGATTCAATAAAACCCAATAGTTTTTTGGAAGCGCAGCACTTCCAAAAAACTATTACAGGTTAATAAATTCGAGATCTACAGCCATCCTAGATAGGAGATGAACAGTAGCCGTACATAAAAGCCTTGGGAAAAGCAAAGATTTGGCAATGGGTAAAGAGGTGAAACAGAAACTTGACTGACCCAAACTGTTTGCACAAACGGGCATATTTGCGAAT
>DATNPL010000190.1:0-23818 GCA_036703255.1 Coleofasciculaceae cyanobacterium | reverse complement strand
TCAAGTTTTTCAGTTCTTATCCAGCCTGCCTGACCCTCAACCTGCCATTGCCTCCATGCGACAACGTGAGGATTCCTTCAAGCGCGAATTTATCGTCCTCAGCCGCATTCCGGTTTCTTAGTTTTGTCAGTCAAGCAGGTGCCGTAGGTTAATTCGATGCCTAGAGCTATATCTTGTTCGCCCCAGATCAGCAGCGTCGGCACCTTGAGAACGCCCCACGAGCGGTTGATTTGCGATCGAAAAATATTGCGATAATAGTTGACCATTGCTGTCAAGGCACCTGGCTTAGCGGCAGCAGCTTTGTACGCATCCAGATCGGCGGCACTAAAGGCAGTTTTGTCGATCGCCATTCCCGCAAACGCATTGGCAATCACCTGATAGTTGTTAGCGCGCAAACACAGTTCGGGTAAGGCAGGAATCTGAAAAAAGAAAATGTACCAGCTCTTGAGCAACTGCCGTAGAGTCCTGAGTCCAGCCGCAAATTTTGCCGGATGGGGCAGGTTCAAGACAATCAGCCGATCGCACATCTCTGGATGAGCATAGGCAAAATTCCAGGCGATCGCGCCCCCCCAGTCATGCCCGACTAATATGCAGCGATCGTAGCCCAGCCCACGAATGACTCCTTCAACATCGGCAATTAGGGTACTCATACCATAGGCTTTAGGGTCGGCAGGCTTGTCGCTCTCGTTATAGCCGCGCAGATCGATCGCCACAACCTTGTAGGTTTGAGCAAATTCTGGAATTTGATGCCGCCAAGAGTACCAAAATTCTGGGAATCCATGCAGCAACAGCATCAATTCTCCTTCGCCCTGCGTCACGTAATGCAGCCGCACACCCTGAGTGGTGATGGAGTCATGCTGCCAGGTTTCTGGGATCTGCATCGGTAAATCTCCTTTGTTGTCATCCACCGCAATATTTCACAGGGTACAGAGAGATTCTTTTGTCTAGGATCAGATTGGGTTACGTATCCTCTCCACGCCGTTCGGGTTTTGAGTATTGATGCGATCGCTGTCCTTACTTTTGTTCTGAAACTTGAGTGACTGACTTCACAAGCAGTTTGGGATAGCAGGGAAATGTATCAGGGCCACAGAGGGTTGAGAGCACCTCACCTTGGATAAAGACAGGGGAACCAACATACGGCTCAATCAAATCACCCTCAAGATAAAATCGCTCGATGGCAGTGGATTCGACAAAATAACCATTGGGTGGATTGCCGCTGGCACCTGGACTGTTGATTTGAGCTTGAAACTTAAGCACTCCCCGGACTGTAATAGTCCCAGGCGGCAGCAGGTAGGTTCTAAGCCACCAAGATCCACCTGCGTAGCTGAGCAACCCTGCCATGAAGGAAAGAGTAGCAGTCAGAAATAAGGATGCAGTGCGATTCATAGTTTAGCGTTTGCGATCTGCTTTTCTAAACTAGTGCGACTCCAGTGGATAGTCTAAAGGTATTCCCCATTCTGAGCCGACTCAATAAGATTTTCGGCGTTGCTAATTTTATCTATGAGATTTATTTTGAGGGGTGCGCCTCTCAAAATAAATCTCATGGTCGGATTTTCAAGACGGATTTTACAGGCTGTCGGTTTCAAAAGTATTGCACTGGTTCAAATCACCCGTTTGAAAACCCTTCTTAAACCAGCGAACGCGCTGAGCTGATGACCCGTGCGTAAAAGACTCTGGCACCGCATAGCCCCTCGACTGCGACTGAAGCCGATCGTCCCCAATAGCGCTAGCGGCATTCAGCGCTTCTTCAATATCCCCCTGCTCCAAAATCTGGCGCGATCGCTGAGCGTCATTTCCCCAGATGCCTGCAAAACAGTCCGCTTGCAGCTCTAGCCGTACCGAAAGTTGATTGGCCTGAGACTTGCTACCCTGCTGCTGCAAAGACTGCACCTGATCGGAAATACCCAGCAAATTTTGCACATGATGCCCAATCTCATGGGCAATCACATAGGCTTGGGCAAAGTCTCCAGGCGCGTTTAGCTCATACTTCATCTGCTCATAAAAGCTCAGGTCAATATAAACCTTTTGATCGCGAGGGCAATAAAACGGCCCCGTAGAAGCCCCGGCATTGCCGCAAGCTGACTGCACCGCACCCGAAAACAGCACCAGCTTTGGCTCTACGTAGCGTTCGCCAGCTTGCTGAAAAATGCGGCTCCAGGTATCTTCAGTATCGGCTAACACCACCGAAACAAATTGCGACATCTCATCTTCTGCCTGGACTTGGCTCACCTGCCCCGGACGAGAATTTTGATCTTGGGGCGCAACTTGATCCAAAAGAATGGACGGATCGCCGCCCAGCAGCGTCACAATCACCGCCATAATCACCAGTCCAATCCCGCCTCCCACAACAGGAACAGCAGCCCCCCCGCCTCCTCGACGATCTTCAACGTTTCGGCTTCTTCGACCAAATTCCCAGCGCATGACAACCCCCCCTAATCCGCGATCGCAAGCTGTGTCTTCAAACTTGTCTTCAAACTGAGCATTCAAGCTATATCTGCCATATCTCACAAAGTATGCGTTCAGTAAATTCTGTTTGTGAACTGAGCGTCAATCAGCAGCACATCGCAACACATCAATGATAAAGATAGACTCAAATCTACCACAGGTAAACTTGCCCTACATTCAGATTAAGAGAGGCTCTATCCTAAGTAGGAGATCTCAGTAGGAGACAAAATCCTATGGCTCAGGTTAACCCAAAGTTCAAAATCTAAAATTCCATGCCCTATCGAAATCCTGCGCCCACGGTGGATATTATCATCGAGTTAATCGATCGCCCTCAACCCGCGATCGTGCTGATCGAACGGCTGAATCCGCCCTATGGCTGGGCTATTCCGGGTGGCTTTGTAGACTATGGCGAATCGGTAGAAGCCGCAGCCTGCCGCGAAGCCGCCGAAGAAACAGGCTTGCAAGTCGAGCTGATCGAACAATTTCAGGTCTACTCTGACCCCGATCGCGATGCCCGTCAGCACACCATTAGCATTGTGTTTTTAGCCACCGCCAAAGGTGAACCCCAGGCAGGCGACGATGCCAAAAACCTCAGCGCCTTTGAACTTTGGAACCTGCCCACCAACCTCTGCTTTGATCACGATCGCATCCTGCGCGACTACTGGTACTATCGGCAGTACGGCCTCCGACCTCGAAGCCTTAGCTAGTCTGCTCACTCTCCCTATTTCACTCCCCATGACCCGTCAAATCATCCAAACCGAAAACGCCCCCGCTCCTGTTGGCCCCTATAACCAGGCGATCGCTGCCACAGGACAATTCATCTTTGTTGCCGGACAGATTCCGCTGCACCCCAAGACAGGCGAAATTGTCGGCGGCGACGATGTGGCGCAGCAGACCGAGCAGGCGATCGCCAACCTGACGGCAATTCTCACCGCTGCTGGAGTCACGCTCGAAGATGTGGTTAAGACGACCGTATTTCTCAAAGATATGAATGACTTTGCGGCCATGAATGCCGTCTATAGCCAACATTTCCAGGAGGCGACCGCCCCTGCCCGCGCCTGTGTGGAAGTCTCTCGTTTGCCCAAAGATGTCCGCGTCGAGATTGAATGTATCGCCGTGAAGTAGCGGGTGAGCCTGAGTGGCTACGGCAAATAAAAAGAGGGAGGCTACGCCTCCCTCTTTTTATAAAATCGGGCTTTATTAAATTTCTGATCCTAACGACCCCGCAGCAGCTGCTTCACCGTTTTCAATAGCTCAGGCGGATGAAACGGCTTGGTAATATAGGCATCGGCACCTTGCTTCATGCCCCAATAGCGATCGAACTCCTCACTTTTGGTCGAGCAAATCAGCACAGGAATCGCCTGTTTAGTCGGATCATTCTTAATCCAGCGACAAAGCTCATAGCCATTCATTTCCGGCATGATCAAATCTGTGATCACTAGGTCAGGGCTTTTTGCCTGAATTTTTTCCTTAGCCTCAACGCCGTTGGTGGCTTCAACGACCCGAATTCCAACACCTTCTAGCAGCTCCGACAGCATCGATCGCAGTGTTTGACTATCATCCACAATTAGAACCGTACTCATTCCCTTGCCCCACAGAACCTAAACAAAATCGGTCAAGTCTTGCACTGCCCGCCCTGCCCCTCATTACTTAAGCAGTATTCCCACAACTCATTCTTCTTACAACGCCAAAAGCGATTTCATCAGGAACTCCAGCGGCAGTTCTTCGTATCTTCGCGGCACAAAGAATTATCTGTAGTTTTCGTAAATGGTGGGGCCGTTCTGAGCAAAAGAGAAAAATAATGGGTACTGCTTACCGACTTTTCCCTATAGAGTACCCCCTTTTGCTCTGAAGCTTGGAGGCAAAAAAGAGAAAGCATCCGAACAAACTTTATGGAAACTTGACCAAAGCAGAGCCGAGTTTACCGGAAACAGAGGGGCGATCGCCAGAATAGTAGGAAGGTGTGTCGGGCAAATTGACTGAGCAAATCGGCTGAGCAGAGAACCTTTAAGGGATTTAAAGCAGGAACACCTATGGTCAGAACAGTCTCAATCCTATCTGTCTCTTCTCTTTTGGCGATGCTGCTGAGCACAACCTGGACGGCAGAACAGGCATCCGCTGCGCCTCCTAGCCTAAGAGAGACAGGAGCGATCGCCTCTAGCCCTGCCAACCCCAGCGCCTCATCCGACCTGTTGCAGCAAAGCTGGACAGCCTACAAACAGCGGTTTATCCAAGCTGACGGTCGCGTTGTAGATTGGGAAAGCAACGCCCGCTCCACCTCCGAAGGGCAGGCTTACGCTATGCTCCGATCCGTTTTGGCTAACGATCCCGATACCTTTGCCCAAACGCTGCAATGGGCAGAAAATAATCTGAATCGTAAGGGAAAAGAGGGATCAGACGACTCTTTGTGGTCATGGCAATGGGGACAAAACGATCAGGGCGAATGGACGATCTTAGATCGAAACTTTGCTAGCGATGCTGATGTAGATGCCGCAACGGCACTGATTTTGGCAGCGCGCCGCTGGGATCGTCCCGACTATCTGGCGCTAGCACAAACCAAGGTCAAAGATGTGTGGAAACTGGCGACGATCGCCCTGCCCCGCCCCCGTGGCTCCGAAGCACGCTATCTCCTACCTGGGCCACTCAGCTCATTTCAGCCACAGCCCAACCAGATTTATTTCAACCCCTCTTACTTCGCCCCCTACGCCTTTCGGCTGTTTGCCCAAGTTGATTCTGAGCGAGACTGGATGGGCATGGTAGACAGTAGCTATGAGGCTTTGCGTCAGTCTAGCGCTGTGTCACTGGTGGGGTTGCCTAGCGATTGGGTGGCGCTCAACCCTGAAACAGGCAGGTTTAGCGCTGTGCCCACCTCTAACCATTTACGCAGTATGTATAGTTTTGACGCTTACCGAGTCTGGTGGCGAATTTCCTTAGATGCCGCCTGGTTTGGTGAGCCAAGAGCCAAGGACTTTCTGCAAAAGTATTTGCAGCCTTTGGCCGAAATGTGGCGATCGCGTCAGGCTATTCCGGCGCGTATCACGCTATTGGGTACACCGATCGCCAGCTACGAAGCCACCAGCCAGTATGCGATGCTCTATCCGGCGTTTCAGATTGTTGACCCGGCGATCGCTGAACAAATTCGTCAACAAAAACTGATGCCTACCTACAAAGACGGCATTTGGGACAATAACTCAGCCTACTATGTGCAAAACTTGGCCTGGTTTGGCTTGTTTCCTGCAACCGATGTGGCGGCAAGCTGGCTACGATAGTTAAGGTTCGAGCTGTTTAATCGCCGCAGCCGCAGTCCACTTCGGCTGGCGAATTGGTGATGTTGACTGACAGCGTGTAATTGCTACTGGCCGCAGTCCGACCCTGGAGCTTGATGTAGTAAGTGCCGGGGCGCAAACGACGATAGGGTGAAAGCGTCTCGTCGCGCGGCTCAACGATACCCGCTTGAGCTTTTCTGCGAGACAGGTAAAAGCTACCATCTTCTTTGAGAACCGCTTTGTAGATCGGGTTTTGTGAGCGATTCAAAAAAGAAACTTTGACGTTGCTCACGACATCAAGCGTAAAACTATAAAAATCTGAATCGCCACGGCTCACGCTGTCTCGCACCGTCCGCTTACCGGGAAACGTTCCCAAGCTGGTAGCGGTAGTCTTGGTGTTGCCCGCTCCATCAGCGCTTGCTCGCCGCTGCACCCGAAAGATAGGTTGGGTCAAAGCATCCGTTGATGCCAAACGAACCGCAGACTGATTTTGACCGTAAGATGCGGTTTTCTGAGGTGCAAGTTTCAATGTGCCAGTGTCCTTAATGTCCTGAATCATGGGTCGCTTTTTGCAACATTTAGAGAAGATAGGGAAATCTAGAGTAATGCCTGCGAAGTAAGCACGAGTGCCAAGAAACAGCGCATTTCAACAAAGCTTATCTCATCTGGAGCATATACCCTTACGTTAGAATTCCCTCGCCAAGAGCCAAATCGAGCAAGGGGTGAAGTAAATTCAGCCAAAGACACTAAAAATTTGCTGGAGCAGTCTACTTCTTCTGCATGAGCAATCAATTCACTGCATAGGATGCTTTTTAGATTCATGACAGCCCCCAAATTCATCACAGTCCGGCGCATCACATCCCGATCGCATCCAAAAATTTTGGCCACCTGGGTCACAGGACTCGGCTTTGCCCTAGGTCTGAGTGTGGCTACGGGGGCAATCGCCTCAAGCCCTGCGCCAAAAACTCAAAACAATCTCCTTATTTTAGCGCCCGGTTTCTCGCCTGATCCACAAGTTGCTGGAGTCTCAGGGGGTGATCGCGCCACGCCGGATTGTGGCTATGTCAGGGCGATTGATCAGCCCAATCATGTCGTAACGCTAACCCAGCCTTTCAATTTTCTTCAGGCATCGACTCAATCTGAAGGCGACATCACGCTGTTGATCGAAACGCCTAGCGGTCGGCTGATTTGCTCTGATGATGTCAACGGACTCATGCCCGAAATTTCAGGAGAAGCACCCGCCGGAACCTATAAGCTCTGGATAGGCGACTACGGAGATGCAGCGGCAAACAAAGCAGGTGTCCGGGCGGGTGGCTATTCCTATCGGCTGAGCTTGACCGAGAGAAACCCTTAACTAAACGGTTGGCAAAATTAAACCCAAGAACTTTTTGAGAGCGGGCGGCTTTGCCGCCCGCTCTCAAAAAGTTCTTGAAGCTGTTTCTAAAAGATCTGTCAGTCAACCAGGAGGGATTACTCAGCCTTAGATACGCGATTTCACAAAGGCCGCAATCCGATCGATGCCCCGATGAATTGTCTCTGTGTCGGTGGCATAGGAGAGGCGAACAAAACCCTCAGTGCCAAACGCGATACCGGGAACCACGGCAACCTGCTGTTCTTCGAGCAAAGCGCTAGAAAAGTCGATGGAATTCATGCCCGTTTTGCGGATGTCTGCCAAGACATAGAATGCGCCATTGGGCGTGGGACAGCTCAATCCGGGAATGCCGTTAAGCGCTTTTAAGATCACCTGACGACGCTCAGTAAAGGCCGCCAGCATTTCTTTCACGCAGTCTTGAGAACCTTCGTAGGCGGCGATCGCCCCATACTGAGCAAAGGTGCAAACGTTTGAGGTACTGTGCCCTTGAATCGTGGAGACGGCTTTGAGCAGAGGCAAAGGAGCCGCCAAGAAGCCAATGCGCCACCCCGTCATGGCATAGGTTTTGGCAAAGCCGCTACTGACGATCGTCCGTTCAAACGCTTCTGGGCTAACGGCTCCCATGCTGAGGTGGGTCGCTCCGTCATAGAGAATTTTCTCGTAGATCTCGTCAGATACCGCCCAAATGTCATGGTCTATGACAACCTGCGCCAAAGCCCGCACTTCATCAGGGGTGTAGACCATCCCAGTGGGATTAGAAGGCGAGTTAAAGATGAAGATCTTGGTTTTCGGCGTGATCGCCTGCTTGAGCTGCTCAGGCGTGATTTTAAAGTCTGCTTCGGCAGTGGTGGGAACGATCACAGGGGTGCCCCCCGCCAATTTCACCATTTCGGGGTAGCTAAGCCAGTAGGGCGAAGGAATAATCACCTCATCGCCTGATTCAACCAACGCCATGATGACGTTATAGAGCGACTGCTTGCCGCCATTGGTGACAATGATGTTTTCTGGCTTGTAGGTTAGCTGGTTGTCTCGCTGAAGTTTGTGGACGATCGCCTCTCGCAACCGGGGTTCACCTGCCACCGCACCATAGCGGGTTTTACCGCTCTCTAAGGCTGCCGCAGCGGCGGCACGGATGTGGGTGGGGGTTTCAAAATCTGGCTCCCCAACGCTGAAGCTAATGACATCGATGCCCTCTGCCTTCATGGCTTTGGCTTTTGTGTCAATGACCAACGTAACCGACGGTGTGACCTGTCCCAAACGTGCTGCCAGTTTCATGCCTAACTCTAGAAAACGCTACATTTCTGTCTCTCAAAAGATTCAATGAGATCGAATAAGTTTATCCCAAATAAATTTACCGAGTGCGATCGAATCTTCACCCTCCACTCTAATTCAAATCTTTGGCGCGTCGATAAGGAAAGTAGGGCGGAATGTCAGGCAATGTTTACATCAGGTGTTTGCATCGGAAGAAGCACCAGAAGCACAGCCGCTCCTCTTAAGACTTGTCACAAAGCCCGAGTCAGCGAATGATAAGTGTTAAGGACAGCCGTTAATTAGTGGCCGATCGCTTACGCTTACTCGATAGAGGGCGTTATGGTCATGGCTCATGGACTCGCTATTCACTCGCTATTGATAAATTACTATGGCTTTGCAGTGCAGCACGGTGTTTGTGGCGTTGGCTGATCCAGATGGCAAGACCCTCGTGCGGTTTTATCGGCAGCTTTTTGCCCAAGAGCCTGTCTGGCTGGTACCCGAAGTGTATGCAGAGTTTCAGCTTCCGGGTCTGCGGCTCGGCATCTTTAAGCCCAGCATGATTCATCGATCGGAGTTTGAAGGGCAGGCAGGCAGCATCAGCCTCTGTCTTGAAGTGGAACAGCTAGAGGAGGCGATCGCGGCTGTGGAGCAAGCCTTTACTGAAACGCGGCTAACGGGCGAGCATCTGTTTCCGGGCGATATTCTCACTTCTGCTCACGGTCGAGAAGTCTATGCTTACGACCCGGCAGGCAATCGGCTGATTTTGCACGAAGCCTCTCTACCCAAACTCAAGCAGTGTCAACTGAACCCCGCCGAAATCGAGCTGTCTGAAGCTAAAATGCCTGTGGAGTTGCCCGAAGCTGAAATCCCGAAAGCTGAAACCCCGGAAGCTGAGATGCATAAAATCAAAGTGCATGCGGCACACTCAAAAGAGATCTCTGCCAAACAGAAGCGCAAGAACAGCTCTAAGCTAAAGTGAAGTTTGAAGGATAGACGTAGCCACCCAAAACGTCCCAGCCCTAACCTCGCTAACCCGCAGCAGTCACGCAAATACAGAGACCCGACCATGCTCAAGTCAGGATTGACCTTTTTCTTTGCAATCTTCTTTATCCTTGCGGGCTGGCTCAACCTGGAAACAGCGATCGCTGCCCCCCTGTCTTTATCAATTAGCCCCTCTTCTACCGCACCTACCCTCGGAATTGCTATGGGAAGTAAATCACTTTTTTCGTTCTCAGGAAAACGCCCCACCGATTTGGGCGTCAAAGCAGGGCGGCTGGCATCCTGTCCTGACTCCCCTAACTGCGTCAATAGTCAATCGCCGCAATCTGATTCAGAACATCAGATTGCGGCGATCGCCTACAAATCTCCGGCGACAGCCCTATCTCACCTCAAGTCAGTAATTGAGAGTATGGATCGCACCCAAATTATTTCTGCAACAGATGACTACCTCTATGCCGAATTTACCAGCGGCCTCATGGGCTTTGTCGATGATGTAGAGTTTTACCTTGACTCAGGCGCAGGCGTGCTTCAAGTGCGCTCTGCCTCTCGCTTGGGCAAGTCAGATTTGGGGGTTAACCGCAAGCGTATCGAAGAAATTCGATCGAAGTTTGTCGCCCTCGACACTTGAAGGTGAAGCAAAACCCCTAGTAAGAGTTCCCATTTTTTTGCCTATTTTCACAAACTGTGATCGCAATCACCAAATTGAATGATTGAGATCGCGATCGTTGGGGTGACCGCCCTGCATACTGTAGAAGACTCAACTCTAGCCGAGTCATCAACAGGGAACACACGACTTGCCGACAGACTCTTAACGGAAATCTGTCGGTTTTTTATGGCTGGTTTTTATGGCTGTATTCTCATTTTGGGCTTTGGTGACGGAGTTTACGCCCTGCGGACGCAAATTCCCTGATATAAAATGCACAATCAGAACTCCTGATTCCCATTAAGACAGTTGGACGGAATGGAGCGGAATGCTTTAATATGCAAGCCTCTATATTTAACTGCCCCCCTGCCTGAGAGATTTATGGCTAGTGACGACCAAATTGATCTGTTTAGCTTAGGTGAGCTGGCTGTTCCAGCTCAACCCCTCGACCCTGAGTTAATTCCGACAGATGCCAAGGTGCCGATTCCGACCGGAACCTACTCCGACATGGAGGAGATAAAGGCGCACTGCAACCATTGCCATCGCTGCGAGCTAGGCGCAACCCGTACCCATGCCGTTGTCTATCGGGGCAATGTCAAAGCGCCGATCATGATTGTGGGAGAAGGCCCCGGAGAAAATGAAGATTTGCAAGGACTTCCCTTTGTGGGCAAATCGGGACAGCTTTTAGACAAAATATTAGAGTCGGTGCAGCTGACCGAAGCAGATGTGTTGATTGCCAACATCGTCAAATGCCGACCGCCCGAAAACCGCACGCCAACCCCGGCAGAAATGGATGCCTGCCGCCCCTATCTGCTGGAGCAGATTCGCATGGTTGATCCCAAAATTATTTTGCTGGCAGGTGCTTCAGCCGTGCGGGGTTTGGTGGGAGACAAGCGCGGCATCACTAAGATTCGGGGCGAATGGATTGAGTGGGAAGGCCGCTTCTGTATGCCTGTGTTTCATCCTGCCTATCTTTTACGCAACCAGTCTCGCGACAAGGGCAGCCCCAAGTGGCTGATGTGGCAGGATATTCAAACCGTGCGCGCCAAGCTGAACGAGCTGCAACAGAGCTAGCCCTTTGTCTGGGAATGCTGAATCAGATGAGGTGTAAGCGCAAAGGGAGTCTCTGCCTGGAGGCATAAAGGCTGCTGGGTTTGCGGATGCTTCAGGCAAATTTTTCTGGCATGGAGATAGAGCCGATCGCCCTCTAAGTTGTCCCTCTCTAAACGGCTTTCTTTTGAACCTCCATAGAGCCGATCGCCCAAAATCGGTACCCCTAACCCCTGCGCCGCATGCACTCTCAACTGGTGCGTTCGTCCGGTTACAGGCACAAACTCGACCTGCGTCAAATCCTGAGATCTGGAGAGGACGCGGAAGTGCGTCTGGCTGGGTTTGCCCTGCTGCTGATCGACAAATTGATAAGGGCGACGCGCCGGATCGGCCCAGAGAGGCAGATCGATCGTCCCCTGATCGTCAGCCACCTGTCCTGCCAGAATTGCCTCATAGCGTTTGTGAATCTGTCGCTGCTGAAACTGCTGGCTCAGATGACGATGGGTAAGCTGATCTTTTGCCAATAGCAAAAGACCTGACGTGTCTTGATCCAACCGATGCACCACCCAGATTTTGCCGTCTAGTCCGGAACGACTCAGCTCATGGCGCAGCCGACTCAAGACGCTATCTTGGCGATCGCCATACCGTCCCGGCACCGACAGCAATCCTGCGGGTTTGTTGACGGCCATGAGCCACTCATCTTCATAGACGATTTCATAGGCAATATCTTGAGTCTGAATAGGACGGCTCTGGGTGTTGAGAGAAATTTGGGGGTGCGGCGGCTGAGCATCTTCAGCTTGATTCACAGGATGAGCAGTGGCGATCGCCTCTCGAGGCGGCAAACCTGAGAGCAAAAATCCCATTAAGGGCTGACAACGCTCGGCGCAAGCCCCGTAAAACTCACCTGAAATTTTGTCGCCGTTGGCAGAACGCTGCCCCCACCAAATCTCTGCCATTGCCAGAGGTCTGAAGCCTTGAGTTGCCGCATAGTGCAGGAGTTTGGGCGCGCAGCAGTCGCCTGTGCCCGTGGGCAGGAGCGCGATCGCCATGAGCTGCTGAAGCGATACAGAATCTCCAGCAAAGTTGTGGAGGCGATAGGCGGCATAAAGCTGCTCCTGAAGCTGTCGAGACAGTTCCTTGCGTCGCTGTTTGAGAAGGTGGATCTGGCTGTCCGCTTGTTCGATCTGGGTTCGCAGCGATCGCAACGCCACTTCCCGTGCCTGCTTCAGCCGTCGTCGTTCTATCCCCTGCCAGCGGCTCTGCTCATCCAATTGCTCTAGAGCTTCCCTTTGGGCGGCTCCGGTCAGGGCGGCATAAATCTGCTGCCGCCGCTCGTGGCGCGCTTGCTTTTGCGGCTGCTGATGCAGGGTTAAAGCCACCAAACGGGCAGCAAACTCTTGAGACAGCGCCTCATACTGCTGCCGCTCCGGCAGGTTTTGCAAGGCAATTATCTCTTGCTTAATGCTGGCTAAGTTAGAAAGGGCGATCGCTTCCTCTAGTGCCACCTGCTCTCGTCCGGGCAGCGGCGGCACCCACCCCTCACTAGACTGCCCCTTAAGCAGTCCCGAAAACGCTTTTAGCACACGCCGCTCTCCTGAAGGCAGTGCCACCAGCAAAACCCCATACATTTTGCCCTCTGGCAGAATCTGAGCCTGTTGGGATGAATACTGAGAGCCATCTGGCGCTAGGTTTTGGATCAGCCTGTAGGCGATCGCTTCCGACAAGGCCGTGCGGGGAAGCCGGAGCCGATCGCCGCTGCGGGGACAGTCGCCTTCATACCAATAGGTGGGGCTGCCCTCCTCCCACAACTCTGGGTCAGCGGAGTCCAAGTCAAAATCTAAGTCAAAATCTGAAAGCGGGTGGAGACGAACTGAAGACATGACCTGTAAGGTATCGACAAAATCAGCAGTACGACAAAATATTTCTAGCCCTGGCAATTTGCATAGCATAGCGTTGTGATTGAACCGCTGTCAGCAATCAGGACAGCCACACCGCAGTACACAACACTCAAGTCATGCTTCACAGGACAGGGCGAGTGCGGCTCAATCTCTACTCGGTCTTCAGACGACTCGCATAATAGGATGACGTAATTACGCAGGCAGCCCCGATCCACTGAGCAAAGCTCGGCTGTTCCCCAAGCAGGATCATTGCACTGGCAATCCCAAAAACAGGAATCAAAGCAACATAGAAAGCAGCATGGCTAACGGGTACCTTTTGTAAGGCAATCAGGTACAGCAAAAACGCCAAGGCGTACTGTAATATGCCTGACACGACGGCCAAAAGCCAAAACTGCGGTAAAATTCCAGCGACATTGACTTCATAGGTTGGATTGAAGACTGACAATATGCCAAAGCAAATAACAGTCATAATCAGGCCAACCAACTGCTGCGATGCCGTGAGTTGTAGAGGATCTGTAGTTTCGATTTGTCTCTTGCTCAGCAAGACATAAAACACGGCAAAGATTGTGCCTAAAAGTACGAGCAAATCACCGAGTAAGGAGGCATGGCTTGCCCCTGCGGTATCGTTGAGCATTAACAGCAGTACACCTGCAAAGCTGATGCTGCCCAGAAGCAGCTTTGATTTTGTCAGCGTTTCGCCGAGAAAAACTGCCGCAAATAAAATCGTCAGAACCACTTCTGAGGCCCCGATTAACGTCGCATTACTGGCAGTTGTCATTTGCAAGCCAAAGATACCTACCATATAGGCCAAGGCAGGTTCAAAAATTCCAGCACGTCCTTGAGCGAAACTTTTTTTTGAAAAGGGAAGCTGGCGATGTTTCAGGCCATAGATCGTGACGAGAAAGAGAACGCTTGAGAGGAGTTGAAGTACAAGCAGAGTTGCCGCTGAAATTCCGGCTAATGTGATTTTTGTTAATGTTGCTCCTATTCCCCAACAGAAGGCATAGCTCAAGGCCACGACAATATTATTCATGATTGATCATCCGGCAATATTGCTGTTCAACGGGGCAGCGATCGCCCGGACAAACCTCTTCTTCGCATAGCCGACAAAGGGTAAAAGCGCGGAGTTCGGTGGTTGTCATTGCGGTGAGCATTTTTTCTAAAAGTCGCGTTAGCTGCCTGCGCTCGTCAAAATTCAGCCCACTTAGAGCTAGCTGTAGCTGCTGTTGCCGCTCTGACAGAATGATTTGCCGTCGTTCTAGCCCTTTAGGGGTGAGAAATAAAGCCAAGGTGCGACCATCCGTTCCCGATCGCCGCTCGACCAGCCCCTCATCTGCTAGGCGATCGATTAGGCGAACGGTTCCAGGATGGGAAAGATGCAGGATATGCCGTAGCTGATTAATAGACAGTCCCGGTTCTACGCCCAATGTCACAAGTGCTGCCGGGGTTTCCCCGCTAAATCCTGCCCCGGATGCAATCACTGTACTGAAAGCATCTACAACACCGAGCGCCAACGCGCCTAAAAGATTAGATGTTCTTTCGTCGTCTGTGGAAGACATGATAAGAGTGCCAGCTCAAAGCTATGAATTTAAAGTCATCTATCCAAAACATGTATGCATTATGCATATTTTTTGCGATAACGTAAAGAAAACTCAGCCTATCTTGAGGTAAGGATATCTGTCGCCAAGATAGTACCCAAAGCCTACTGTATCCTGGGCAAGGCTCCTTCAAAAGTGAGAGGTCGAAACCTGGCATCCTTTCTAGGATTGGCGAGTAGATACTGAAAAGCACTTGCAACCCATGACAGCTCCTCACAATTCCTCCGCTAACCGAAAAATTCGTTACGCCATTGTTGGTTTAGGCTGGTTTTCTCAGATGGCTGCCATGCCTGCCTTCGAGAATGCCGAAAATTCTGAACTTGTTGCCTTGATCTCAGATGATCCAGAGAAGCGAGAAGAGCTAAGCAAAGAATACAATCTTCAGCATACCTACACCTACGAACAATACGAAGACTGTCTTAACAGCGGTGAAATCGATGCCGTATACATCGCGTTACCGGATCATCTCCACCGCGACTATGCCGTCAGAGCGGCCAATGCTGGCATCCATGTGTTGTGCGAGAAGCCGATGGCGGTCACGGTAGACGAATGTGAGGCAATGATTGAGGCGGCAAAGGCCAACTCTGTAAAGCTGATGGTTGCCTATCGCCTGCATTTAGAAGAAGCCAATTTGCAGGCCGTAGAAACAGTGCAGTCAGGCAAGCTGGGCGAACCGCGTATCTTCAATTCTGTGTTTACGCAGCAGACCGTAGGCGGCAACATTCGCCTAGAAAAAGATAAGGGTGGTGGCACGCTAGATGATATTGGTATCTACTGCATTAACGCAGCGCGTTATCTTTTTCAGGATGAGCCGATCGCAGTCTTTGCCACAAGCGCAAACAACGGTGAAGAACGCTTCAGTGAAGTGGATGAGATGACCAGTGTAATTCTGCGGTTTCCAGGCGATCGCCTAGCCGTGTTTACCACTAGCTTTAATGGCGCAAAAGTTTCGACCTATCAAGTCATAGGCACAAAAGGCGATTTGCGCGTGGATATGGCCTACAGCACCCAAGGCGAAATTAAGCACACGCTGACGATCGAAGCTGATAAACAGGAGCGAACGTTTGAATCGCACGACCAGCTGGCTGCTGAATTTGTTTATTTTTCAGATTGCATCTTGCAGGATAAAGAGCCAGAGCCATCGGGTAAAGAAGGGCTAATTGACGTTCACATTATTCAGGCGCTCTACCGATCGATCGAGACAGGCGGATTTGTCGAAATTGATACGCCCGATCGCCAGCAGCGTCCCACAGCTCAGCAAACGATTAATCGCAAGCCCTCCCAAAAGCATGTCGAACTGGTCAATGCGGCAGCTCCTTCGGGTGAGTCCTAGACCTAGAGCAGTTGCTCAGCCTCTATTACAGGGAGGCTTTAGAACAGAAATTGCCCTTGATAGTCTTCTAGTAATGGGAGAACTTTCAAGGGCAATTTAAGTATTGGTTACATTTCTTAACTATCTTTTTAGACAGCCCTTCAACCTAAGATAGATTACGGTTCTTGTCTCTCTCTGTACACTCCGTAGGGTTATACGTACAAGCGTTTTAAGCTGCACGTTTCATCACATCAAACATGATGCTCACTTTCTAAACCTGGAGTCGATTATGCATGACTAAGGCAAGCGAGGTAAAGACCGAGGTAGCCCATTGTCTTGCAGGGGGCGGAGAGATGGGAGCTTTAATGCGCAATTTCGATTGGTCATTAACTCCTTTGGGCATTGCTAACAGTTGGTCGGAAAGCTTGAAAATCTCGGTAAGCCTGTGCTTGCAGGCGCGTTTTCCGATCGTCATCTATTGGGGAAAAGATTTAAGGCTGCTCTATAACGATGCCTGGAAGCCTTTCTTGGGAGCAAAAAAACATCCCTATGCTTTAGGGCAACCCTGCCGAGAAATTTGGGCTGAGATTTGGGATGTTGTAGGAGGTCAGCTAGAGCAGGTCATGGCTACAGGGCAAGCGATCGGTGGAGATGATCTTCAGCTCTTGATCGATCGCGATGACAGACTAGAGGAAACCTACTTTACCTATTCCTATAGCCCCATTTTGGAAGCTGGAGAAGTCGGCGGCATCTTAAATGTCGTTACGGAAACCACGCATCGGGTCTTAAACGAGCGGCGAATGCAAACCCTACATCATTTAGCGAGTCAGGTCGGGCAGGTTAAGACGATCGCGCAAGCAGCAGAATGCGTCATGCAAACGCTGGCTCAAAATACAGCCGATATTCCCTTTGCTTTGCTCTACTTGGTTACCTCTGACGGCACACAGGCCAAGCTTTGCAAAAGTGCCCCCCTAGAGATCGACCTTTGCTCCTGCCGGACTGGTTTAACCACACTTGATTCAGCCACACTTGATTCAGCCACAGGCGCAAACCAGGCAGACTATTGGTCGTTTGCCTCACTGATTCGATCTCAACAGGCAGGCGTCTTGCAAGACTTAACTCAGCCTTGGGATGCAATGCCATCAGGCCAATGGCCTATTCCTCCGCAACAGGCATTGGTGCTGCCCCTGCGAGGCGGACAAGAGTCGCTAATTGGATTTTTAGTATTTGGGATTAATCCTTATCGCCCGTTTGACTCTGACTATCGCACTTTCTTTGAGATGATTGCCGGGGATGTCTCGACGGCGCTGAGCAACGCTGCCACGGCTGAAGACGAACGGCAACGAGCTGAGGCGATCGCCCAAGTCGAGCAAACCTTAAAGCTGTCTCAGGTCATGTCTCAGGTCAAGCAGACAGACCTGCACTTTACCCAATCTGCCTGCACTGAAGTTGAGGCTCTGGCGTTGGCTCTAGTCTCTGAGCGCGATCGCTTGCGGCTAGAAGTTGCAGAGCGGGAACAGGCAGAGGCCAATCTTCAGCGCTACAAAGATCTGTTTGAGTATGCCGGACAGGGACTCGTCATCGGTCATGCAGACAACGAAACCCTGGGGTTAATGAACGCTGCCTTTGCCCGCATGCATGGCTACAGGATTGAAGAACTGGTCGGGCGATCGATCCTGAGTCTTTTTCCCAGCGACTGCCATGAGCAAATTCAAGCGGCCATTCGACTGGCGAATGAGAGAGGTCACTATGCCGTTGAGTCTAAACATGTGCGGAAAGATGGCACAGTTTTCGCAGTCTGGGTTGACATGACCGCCGTTAAAGATTCACAGGGACAAGTGCGCTATCGGATTGTCAGCGTGCAGGATATTACGGCGCTTAAACAAGCGGAAGTAGAACGAGAACAGCTTTTGACGCTGGAGCAAACCGCCCGCCAAGCCGCCGAAACCGCAAATCAAATCAGAGATCAATTCCTCGCAGTGCTTTCTCACGAGCTAAGAACGCCGCTCAACCCGATTCTAGGCTGGGCAAAGCTGCTGAAAAGCGGATTGCTAGACTCAACAAAAACCCAAATTGCCTTAGCCACGATCGAACGAAATGCCCAAATACAGGCTCAGTTAATTGAAGATTTGCTAGACATTGCCCGCATTCTTGAGGGTAAATTAGCGCTAGCCATCGACTCAGTTGACTTGAGATTTGTCGTCTCTGCGGCTCAAGAAACCGTTCGCTTAGCCGCAGATGCAAAACACATTGAGCTGAGGACGAGATTAGAACCTAGCGTTAGCGTTTTAGGCGATGTTACACGGCTTCAGCAGGTCGTCTGGAATTTGCTTTCGAATGCGATTAAGTTTACGCCTCAAGGTGGGCAGGTAGAAGTCCGAGTGACTCAAATTCAGGATCAGGCACAGATCCAAGTGCGAGATACGGGTAAAGGCATCTGTCCTGAATTTTTGCCCTATGTGTTCGATCGCTTTCGTCAAGCCGATGGCGCAACCACTCGCCAGTTTGGTGGGCTAGGGCTGGGGTTGGCGATCGTGCGTCAAATCGTAGAGCTGCATGGGGGTACGGTCAGAGCCGATAGCCGGGGTGAAGGACAGGGATCGACCTTTACGGTCACATTGCCAGCTACAGCCACCCAAGCAAGCTTGTCTGCTGCCGCGATCGCCTCTTCAGATCTGAGAGGAGTCACGGCTCTAGTCGTCGATGATGAGGCAGATTCTCGTGAGCTGGTGGTCTGCGTGCTGCAACAATCGGGAGCCACAATCTTAAGCGCCTGCTCAGCCACTGAAGCGCTACAGACGCTCGCGCAGCAAAAGCCAGATCTCTTGATTAGCGACATTGGTATGCCTGAGACAGATGGCTACATGCTGATCCGCCAAGTGCGATCGCTGTCCCCTGAACAGGGCGGGCAAATTCCAGCTATTGCCGTTACGGCCTATGCCACGGATACCGACCGACAACTTATTCTTCAGGCAGGTTTTCAGCGCCATGTCACCAAGCCAATTGACCCCATCCCCTTTACGGCGATCGTGGCTAGTCTCGTTAAATGGCGTTGCTGATTTTGAAGATGAACTTTGTGAGAAGGTCGCGGAGCGACCCTCTCACATTAAATAATGCCCGTTAAATTAGCCCAGTGAAACCCTTAAAAGCGCTATACCCAAGCTTATTTTGTTCCCTATAGATTTGAGTATGTTTAACGACAAATCCCTATCCGATCGCAAGGCTGCCCTCTTGGCTCGTATGACCAATCACATTCGGCAGTCGCTAGATCTTCAGGAAATTCTAGACGCAACCGTAAACGAACTCCGAGCCTTCTTGCAGACCGATCGCACCAAAGTCTATCGCTTTGACCCAGACGGACATGGGCAGGTGGTTGCAGAATCGAGCGCTCAAGATCGTTTGCCCTCGTTGCTGGGGCTACATTACCCTGCTGAAGATATTCCGCTCCAAGCCAGAGCGCTCTTTGTCAAAGCGCGAACTCGGTCGATCGTTAATGTGAGTCAGCAGCAGATTATTCTCAACTCGCTGTCTACCCCTCCCCCAACCCTCGATGCTTTGACAGTAGAGGAAGTGCTGCAACAGCCGATCGAAGAGATCATTAGCCGTCCGGTTGACCCCTGCCATGTTGAATACCTAACGCAGATGGGCGTACAGTCGTCGCTAGTGGTGCCTATTTTGCATCAGCAAGAACTTTGGGGGCTGCTCATCTCCCATCATGCTGAACCTAGAGAGATTGACACAGAAGATCTAAAGGTTGTCCAAGTCCTAGCCGATCAGGTTTCTCTGGCGATCGCCCATTCAGCGTTGCTAAGTCAGGCGCAGGAGCGATCGCAGCGGGAAGCTATCATTAATCAGATGACGGCGCTGCTCCACATGCCTCAACGTCCCGAAGAAATTTTAACGACCGTTTTGGAACAAGCGATCAAAGCCACAAGCAGCTCTGGAGGCAGGCTATACCTCACCTCAACCGATGGCACGATGCCGACCTATCTCTATACCTATGGTCAGCAACCGTACCAATCTGAGCTAAAACCTTCACTTCTAGAAAATCACCCTGTGTGGCAGGCAACTCAGAAAGCCTCAACGGCTCAGTCCGATTTTTCCTCTCTCCTGAATGCTGAAGCAACTTCGGCTGATCCGGCTCTGCGCGTCGTGGTTGATCTGGAACAAGAGCCGAGGCTGCACAAGCTGATTGAGCAATTTACTTCAATTCGCGGTTTGATGATTCAACCCCTCTGCTATGGGGATCAGTTTTTAGGATACCTAACTTTCTTTCGCGATCAGATTGACACGGAAAGCCTGTGGGCGGGCTATGAAGCAACGGACGAACGCCAACAGCGACCCCGCCAATCGATGGGAAAATGGCAGGCAATCAAGCGCAACCAGGCGCAGCCTTGGAGCTTGGAAGAAGTTGAACTGATTCAGGCGCTGAATGTTCACCTCTCTTTGGCGATCGTGCAGGATCGGCTCTACCAAAGAGAGCAGCAGCAGCGTTTAGTCTTAGAGATGCATAATCAAACGCTTTCTCAAGCGCGCGCCACGGCTGAGGAAGTTGGCCGTCTGAAGAGCAATTTCCTCACTTCTACTAATCATGAACTGCAAACGCCTCTGGCTTCTACATTAAATTACCTGAAACTGTTAAAAGATAGGCTGTATGAAAATGAAGAAGAACTGCGCGAGTACATTGAAGGCGCTTACCAAGCGACGGAATCGCTTGTGACCATCATCAACAATGTGCTAGATATCGCCAAGATGGAAGAAGGACAAATGAACGTAGAGCAGGAAATGATTCTGCTGCCACGGCTCCTGCAAGAGCAGTGTTTCCTCGCCAATGCGCAAAGCCGTCTTGAAGGAACCTCGCTGGTGCTGCATTGCGAAGTTAACCAGGTCTTTGCCGATACCGCTAAAATGCGGCAGGTGATGAGCAACTTGCTGGATAACGCCTTCAAATTTACGCATCAGGGGCAGGTAACGGTGAGGGCGATCGCAGATAGCACAGGCACAAAGGCAGAGATCGCAGTCAGCGATACGGGTATCGGCGTCACGGCAGACGGCATAGAGCGATTGTTTGCTCCGTTCGTGCAAGCCGATGGGTCAATTCAACGAAACTACGGCGGCACGGGTTTAGGGCTAACCATTTGTAAGAGGCTAGTAGAACTGATGGGAGGACAAATTTGGCTAGACAGCCTTGGGCTTGACCAGGGAACGACCGTCACCTTTACGCTGCCGCTGAGCCAGCCAGACACAGGTCAAGTAAACGGCGCACAGCCAGATAGGAATTAACAATCTTGAATATTCTGCTGGTAGAAGATGATTACCATCTGGCTCGGGGAACGGCGAAAATCATTGAACGACTGGGAGGACATCAGGTATTCATCACCATAGAGCCAGAAGAAATCTTTCATCAATGTGAAATTGGGGCTGTAGAACTCGTGCTGATGGATATCAACTTACCAGGCGTAAAATGGCAGGGACAGAAAGTAGATGGTACTAGCCTCTCGCGTCAGCTCAAAGATCGCTGGCATCAGATCCCTATTATTGTGATTACGGCTTACACCATGCCCATCGAGCAACACACGTTGCTACAGCAGTCTCAGGCAGACTGTTGCTATACCAAACCCATTACAGATTATCCAGCGTTACTTGAAATGATCACTCAACTCGGTCAAAGGAGAAGCTGAGTCTATGTACAAGCTTGCGATACTAGATGATGACCCCAACTGGTGCTTAGTTGCTCAACGTTTTTTACAAAAAAACTATGAAGTCATGGTCTACAAATCAGTCTCTAGTTTTTTGTATGCATTTGACGAACTCAGCCAATACCATCTTTTACTAGTTGACTTTGTCATTCCGACTGCCCGACATGAGATTAATGTAGATGGAATTGAAATTATTTCCCGACTGAAGCGCCTGCCTCAACCGCCGAACGTTATCCTCGTTACGGCTTACATGAGTAAATATGATTTAGAGGTAAATGGCAAAAAAATGTGCCCAGAGGCAGATGGCTTTTTTGCTAAGGATGCTGGGCTTGAGCTACTGAATCAACAAATTAGCCGATTGCTCGAAAACGTTCATTAGAGAAACCATTAGAGAAACAAGGGTCTGAGAATTTCAGCATTGCTGTTTTTTGAACCAGGCTTGGCAACACCTCTCTAGTTTTTTTAGAGGGTGCAGAAATTCGCATATCTGCATTCAGTCTTAATCAATCTTTTGATAGCCAATATTGAGATTATCGCTCTCCTAAAGCCAGATACGAGACTGAAATCAGTTCCTTAGAATAGCTCACATGAGATTAAATTCTGAGTAGCGCTGACAAAGGCAATAAATTTTCAGTTTCTTAGAAAAACTAACTCCTATTGACTCCCTGCTTTGGTAGCTCTAATGGGCTATGAGTCATACGTCAGTATCTCACTATTCTGACAAAATCTCGGCAAGGCGAAGTAAGCGATCGTTCTACTTTTGCCGAAATAGATCATTCCATAACTCGTAAGTCTTCCAGAATTGGGAGATCTATAACGTCATTCACATATTCTCTCAAACAGGTTCGTCCGATCTGAAAAGATTCACTCGGGTCAAGGTCACGCAGGTTCACAGTCCAACACCGTTTTAGGAGATCCCAAGCTATGAAGGCAGTCTGCTGGCAAGGTACAAAGAAGATCGGCGTCGAAACCGTTCCTGATCCGACAATCATCAACCCCCGTGATGCGATCGTCAAAATTACATCGACCGCCATTTGTGGTTCTGATTTGCATCTCTACAACGGTTTCAATCCTACGATGAAGCAGGGCGACATCCTAGGTCATGAATTTATGGGAGAAATTGTTGAGCTGGGCAGCGCCGTAAAGAATAAAAAAATAGGCGATCGCGTTGTCGTACCATTCACCATTTCTTGCGGTGGTTGCTTCTTTTGTAATCGAGATTTATGGTCGCTTTGCGATAACTCCAATCCTAACGCCTGGATGGTCGAAAAGGTAATGGGTCATTCTCCTTCGGGTCTGTTTGGCTATTCCCATTTGACGGGCGGCTATGCAGGAGGGCAGGCCGAATATGCGCGTGTGCCTTTTGCTGATGTGGGTTTGTTCAAGATTCCTGATGAACTCACCGATGAGCAAGTTCTGTTTCTCACCGATATTTTCCCAACGGGATATATGGCTGCGGAGAACTGTGACATTCAGCCAGGAGATACGGTCGCCATTTGGGGATGCGGCCCCGTCGGCCAGTTCGCCATTAGAAGTGCGTTCTTGTTGGGAGCCGATCGAGTCATTGCGATCGATCGCGTTCCAGAACGCTTGCAGATGGCACAGCAGGGTGGGGCAGAAATCCTGAACTTTGAAGAGGTTGAGGTGGGGGAAGCCCTCAAAGAAATGACGGGGGGACGCGGCCCTGACTCAGTCATGGATGCGGTAGGTATGGAAGCGCATGGCATGGGCTTAGAAGGCTTTTACGATAAGGCGATGCAGGCCGTGCGGATGGAAACCGATCGCCCCAATGTATTGCGTCAAGCGATCGTGGCCTGTCGTAAAGGGGGCACTGTGTCGGTGCCTGGAGTCTACACGGGTTTTGTAGACAAAATTCCGATGGGCGCGTTTATGAACAAGGGTCTAACCATGAAAACAGGGCAGACGCATGTTCATCGATACTTACAGCCCCTAACGGAGCGGATTCAAAAAGGGGAGATCGATCCCTCCTTCTTGATTACTCACACTCTCCCGATTGATCAAGCGCCCCATGCTTACGACATTTTTAGGAATAAGCAAGACAGCTGCATCAAAGTTGTGCTCAAACCTTGATGACGCATAGCCGCATTCGCGACAGGTAGGAAAGGTTTGTGGACATGACGCACCTATAGAACCCATTTGAGATCTTAAGGAGAGGCTGCAAGCCGCTTAACCATTAGCCGAATAAAGCAAAGGTTGATTTTCGTCGTGGCATTGGCAAGCGTCCGCTCAAAGTTCTTGACCAGGATTTTACAGCGCTCCATCCA
>DATNPL010000184.1:0-70279 GCA_036703255.1 Coleofasciculaceae cyanobacterium | reverse complement strand
ATTCGCAAATATGCCCGTTTGTGCAAACAGTTTGGGTCAGTCAAGTTTCTGTTTCACCTCTTTACCCATTGCCAAATCTTTGCTTTTCCCAAGGCTTTTATGTACGGCTACTGTTCATCTCCTATCTAGGATGGCTGTATGCTAAACCGTTCCCCCAGGTCGCTCTTGCTTTCGATCGCCTTCGCAAGAAAGATATTTTGAGCTTTGAAGCAACTTTGGTCAGAACGAATGCCCATCAGAAGCTAAAGCTACTGGCAGCGCGCCCATCAATGTTGGTACGGCAGCTCTCTGAACTGGCTAAGACGGTTGACACTGACACGCTAGTCAGCGAACTCTGGGCACTTGACCCGCACTCAGTCCCCTTGCCTCTATTGCTCAATGCCTACTGTGCTTTGGGAGACAGCCGCGATCGGTTGGTTATTAACAAGCAAGGCAAACCCCATACGGTTGGTGCCCGTCAGTCTATTCCAGGCTCAGACTCGCTGCAAGTATCGCTGGCCGCTATCATGATCAATCAAATGAGAGGCTCAAAGGAGTGGCAGGGTCTGAAGATCTGGTCTGATCCGGCAACTCATTCATTGGTATTGCCTCTGCAAGTCCGCAAGCAGTCTGATGGCTTACTCAACTTAGGGCGCGGATCGCGAATTCCGTTGGGAAATGGCCCAGTCTTGAGATTGTTCATGTACTGGAAACAGAGCGCTCAAACTACCGATCTTGACCTAAGCGTGATGCAGTTGGATCAACGGTTTCGCTACCTCTCTCATGTCGGCTGGAATAACTATGGGGGTGGACAGGATGTTGCCCATAGTGGTGATATCACCTCTGCGCCGTTGGGTGCGGCAGAGTTCATTGACATCAGGCTAAGCAACTTCGAGGAGGGATATCTACTGCCTGCGATCGTTCACTTCGCCGGAGAGGCATTCACGGCTCTAGATGCTGCCTATGCTGGCTGGATGCATCGGCATGAGGTGAATGCTGATTATGCTGCCTTTGATGCCAAGACGGTAGTTGAAAAAGTCAATGTTAATCAAAATGGGAAGACTTGGATACCTTTCATGATTGACCTAGCTCATCGAGAGCTGGTCTATGTTGATCTCTATAGCAAAGGCAGTCGAACGGTTGAGACAAACCAGCACTTTCCCGCAATGGCAAAGGCGCTGTCAACCTTTGTGCAAACCAAGCCCACCTATGGGCTGTTGATCGATTTGTTAATTGTCGCCAATGGTGCCAGCTATGGGAAGCGTGAGGAGGCTGACATCACCATCGGCACGGATGATACTTGCACAATCAACGTGTTAGAGTTGGTAGGCGAAAAGGTATTAACCCTGAAGTAATAGAGTGGGCGAATAAGCAGCTTCCTTCTAAAAATTGGAACTTTAGCGGCTTTGATTTCCCACTTTTACAAGAGCGGGCTAATGGACGACTTCCTTCTCAATTTCCCATTCAGTCGTTTTGATTTCCCGCTTCAAAAGCCGCCAGGCGGCTTTTGTTTTATGGATTCTTAGCTTCACTGTTCTAAACCCCTGAGTTCTAGCCCTCATTCTCAACCTCTGGCGTGAATCGCTGCATTCCCCATCCACGATTCACGGCTTAAAAAAAGCATTCATGTAAGATATCCACTGAAATATAGTACAATCGAACCAGCCATAAAACCGACCTCCTGCCTGCCTCTCCCGGCAGGCTTTTTGGTAAATTTTCAGATTGCTCAATGAGGTATAGCGCTACGCGCTTAGATCCAAATGAGTTATTTTTTGAAAGCCTCGCGTAGCGAGGCTTTCAAAAAATAACCTGTCCTAACCTAATTGCGTAGTGCCATACATGCATAAAGGTGTTTCGTCCTACCTATGAGAAGACAGCAGAGCAAGTTCACAGGTTCTGCAACTCACAAACTTCTTTAACGAGGATAACCGCTATGTACTTTGCAAAACAGACGATCGCCTGGGTAGCTCTAGTCAGCACACTCAGCAGTGGACTCGCTCTTACAGTTTCTCCGACCCCAGCAGAGGCTCAAGTGGTTCGACAAGGGCGCAGCACTGTTACAACGCCTACAGTGGTGCCTCAGCGTCCGCTGCGACTGACGGCTCCCCTAGTGATCAGCGGCACATGGCAGGGCAACATGCATTCGGCTGGCGACGATGCCCTAACGCACCTGACCTTACAGATCAACGGCAGTAATTCAAACTACCAGGGCACCTGGCAAATCGATGGACAAGATGGCATCTTGGACTCAGGCAACCTAACGGCTACGAAGCAAGGGAGTACGATGACGATTAATTTGAACGGCCTGGGGAGCAATCAAGGTATTGTGCTCACAGGAACTGTGAATGCTAACGGCACTGCTATATCTGGGCAGGTCGTAGACAGCAGTTTCGTCTTCTCCTTTACGAAAAGCTAGGTCGTTGGGAATAACCCTGAACCCTTTCTGCAACGAGGTGGTGAACGTCGATCGCTCCAGTAATGCTATGCCAGAACGCTTGATTCTTCATGGCGATAAGGGGCGATCGCGTACAGCCTCATCGATCCAATCAGCAAATCAGCAACGCCAAAAATTTCTGTAATTTAGGATTGGGTCGTGACTGTCGCATGGCGAATGCACTTCCCAATTTGAGTATCAATGGTCATGATATGGTTGACCAACCAATCTGCCAATTGTGCATGGACTGTGCGGGCAATCTCTTCGCTCGCGCCGCTCTCTCGATATTCAACCTGTAGGTGGCTGAAGATCTCTAAAAATCGAGTATGTGCCTGATGGTTGGTTTCAGAAATGGCGCATCGATGCTTAGCAGCACAGCTTTCTTCCTGCTCAAAGTGCCACTCGGTAAAGTATTTGAGAAAAGTGAGGAGTTTTTTAATCGCACTGGCTCCTCTTCCTTGTTCGATCGCCTCTGACAAATCATTGAACGCACTGATGAGTTCTTTATGCTGCGAATCGATCATGGGAACACCCACACTCAATTCATGGCTCCATTCAAATCTCTGCATATTTCTCTGGAAAACTAGGGGATTGTTCTACCGTTTGTAGCTTTACTGTTAGTTTTCCCGAAGCGTTATGTCTGGCTCATCATCTTGAAAATAACGTTTTAAAAAGTAACAGAGCTATCTTTGGTCATGATCCGCGACAAAACCTGATTGAGGATGTGTGGCTGCAAGCAAGCGACTTATTCGAGAATTCTATCATTTACGTCAGCCGTTCTCATCTGTGAAAGGGCTATTTGAATTTGTAACACACCGTCAGACCTTCAACCTCCCAAAGGTCTTGATGTACGGTACTTTTCTCAAATAATTTAGGACAGCTAGAGCTGCAATTGCAATTAATATCACAAAGAAAAAACTCCGTTTGACAAAGAAAATCAGTCTCCAGATCACCTAGTATCGTCTCTTATTAGAAATCTTTCTTGATTGGAGTACGCTAGTGTCTCGTTTGACCGTTGGCTGGGAGTGCGAGGATATGATTGCGAAGGCTTGTATGTTTTGGATGAGTCGATCAGTTCAATTGGCAATTGGGCTGTTTCTGTTGCTAGGTCAGTCGGCGATCGGCCATGAAGCTAATGTGCAGGCAGCAGAAATTACGTCTGCTTCAGAGGTTTTGTCCCTGAAGCAGAACGCAAGCGAACCGACTACCCTTGATCAAGAGCTTGAGCAAATTACCCAAGCTGTTGATCAAGCTGCCATAGCAGAAATTACGGGCATCCGATTAGACACGACTGAAGGAGCGCTTGGACTGATTCTGGAAACGTCTGGCGAGCTGTTTCCCGCAACATCGGTGATAGGCAATGCACTGATTGTCGAGATTTCTAATGCAGTGCTGACCCTGCCTGACCGTGATGAGTTCCTTGCCAGCGATCCAGTTGCAGGGATTGCACAGGTCAATATCACCAATCTTCCAGGTAATCGGGTGCGAGTTGTCATGACTGGAACTGATGCCCCACCCAAGATTGAGGTTATTTCTGAATCATCTATGCTGACGTTGAGCGTAACGCCAGAAACTTCGACTGCCGGGACTGGGGCAGATGATTCCATTCAAATTGTTGTCACAGGAGAACAGGAAGAATACTTCGTTCCAGAGGCGAGTACCGCGACAGGGACAGATACGCCCGTTTTAGATGTCCCCGCATCAATTCAGGTCATTCCCCGTGAGGTGTTAGAAGACCAGCAGGTGATTCGACTGGATGAAGCACTGAACAACGTCAGCGGTGTGACGACGGCTGGCACATCTGGCAACACAAACCTCAATTTCAATATTCGAGGGTTTGATAATGCTCCCGTTTTGTTGGATGGCTTCAGAGACTTCGGGGGGTTTGAGGGATCAATCCCAGAAACCGCCAATCTTGAGCGGATAGAAGTCCTCAAAGGGCCAGCTTCAATTTTGTATGGAGAGATTCAGCCAGGGGGGGTAATTAACCTGGTCAGAGAGCAGCCCCTAGCAGAGCCATTTTATCAATTCGGATTGCTAGCTGGAAATCGAGGCTTGTTTCAGCCTCAAATGGACATTTCGGGTCCCTTAACCTCAGATGGACGCTTGCTCTACCGACTGAATGCGTTGTATCAGCATAATGGTGGATTTACAAACTTCGATCAAGAATACGCTCGGGCTTTTGTTGCCCCTGCCCTAAGCTGGCAGATTGGGGAGCGCACAGATTTAAACGCCTACGTCGAATACACCAATGAACAGGCACCGCTTGATAATGGTTTAGTTGCCTCCGGCACTGGTGTCGTCGATGTCCCATTTGAGCGGATTATTGGCGAACCTGATGACTTTACGGACAGCGAATTCCTCAATCTTGGCTATGACTTGGAACATCGCTTCAACGACGATTGGCAAATCCGCAATGCCTTTCGGTATACCAATCGCGATCTCCTGGATGTGGGTGCCATTCCATTTGGATTTGACGAAGCGACTGGCATTGTGACCCGGTTCGCAGGAGAGCAAAATTTCGATACTGAAAATTATTCGTTGCAAACCCATGTCGTCGGAGAATTTGCGACTGGATCGATCGACCATACGCTGCTGTTTGGCGTTGATCTGAATCGAACAAACGACAAAAATGTCACGAGGCTTGATACCTCTACCCCTCTGCCTCTGAATATCTTTAACCCTGATTATGGAGCGTTTGCCGACGTTAGCCTTGATAACTTGCCGCTGGCATTCAATGTAGATACCCAAACAAATAGGCTCGGCGTTTATCTGCAAGACCAGATTGAATTTTTAGATAATTTGATCTTACTGGCAGGAATCCGCTATGACACCGTAGAGCAAACCACAGTCAACTACCCGGCTGCTTTTGCCCCTAACCGTTCTGAAACCACTCAAAATGATCAGGCCTGGACTCCTCGGTTCGGACTTGTGTATCAACCCATCCCAGAGGTTTCGCTTTACGCCAGCTATTCCCAATCGTTTACCCCCAACACAGCCAGAACATCCGCAGGCGATCCTCTAGCACCTGAACGAGGCGAGGGCTATGAAGTGGGAGCCAAAGCAGAACTCCTGGATGGTGATTTGTTGGTCACGCTGGCGTACTTTGATATTACTCGACAGAATGTTGCCACGCCTGATCCTGGCGATCCGTTTTCCTCGGTAGCAACAGGAGAGCAGCGCAGTCGTGGAGTTGAACTGGATGTGGTGGGAGAAATTTTGCCGGGATGGAACGTGATTGTCACCTATGCCTACATTGATGCGGAAGTGACAGACGATAACTCGATTCCTGAAGGCAACCGCCTCTTCAACGCCCCCGAACACAGTGCTAGTCTGTGGACGACCTATGAGATCCAACGGGGCAATCTACAGGGATTAGGATTTGGCATTGGATTTGACGTTGTGGGGGAACGCGAAGGTGATTTATCCAATAGTTTTCAGGTGGACAATTACTTCCTCACCAATGCTGCCGTTTATTATCGACGCAGTAACTGGCGATTTGCAGTCAACGTTAAGAACCTGTTTGACATTGACTATATTTCAGCGACTCAAAACAGTAGAACCAGTGGAATTGAACCCGGCGCTCCGCTTAGTGTGATTGGCTCAATTTCAGTAGAATTTTGACCTCACCTCAAATCTACCTCTTACAATGATTCGGCTTCTAATATTCGCCATATTGACAGCGTTTGCGATCGCCGCCTGCCAGGGCGACTATCCAGCCGTTAATCCTACCCGTTCCTCATCCTCTGGCCTAACCGACTGTCGGATGATTCGGCATGAGCTAGGAGAAACCGAAGTTTGTGGTCAGCTCCAGAGGATTGTGGCACTGGGTCCCTACGTCCTGGAATCTCTGCTTGCCTTAGGCGTTCAGCCAACCGGATTTGCGGATGACATGATGCTGCATCAGGGAGATTATGACGATCCCAGCCAACAAATTCCTTATTTGGGTCGTCAAATCACTCAGCCGCTGGCCAATGTTGGCTTATCATCCAGTCCTTCTATTGAAGCCATGCTCAAGATTCAGCCCGATCTGATTTTGGGTACGGGTAGTAATGCCAGCCAGTATGAAGCCTTTTCTAACATGGCTCCCACCTTACTGCTCAAGTGGGCTGATCCGGAAGCGAGTTTGAGGACGATCGCCCAGGCCGTTGAGCGTTCCGATCAAGTTAAACCCTTGTTGGCAGCAACAAAACGGCGAATTGCGTCGGCTCGTGCTGCCTTTGCCCCACTTGTTGCTAGCCATCCCAAACTGCTCTTGCTCAGTTCAGGTCAATTACAGGAAATTAATTTGGGCAACGCTGCTCATGGGCTTTGCAGTTCCCTCATAGAATCGTTAGGATTTCAACTTGTGGCTCCGCCCGGATTCGATAGCTCTGAAGCCAGCTCACTGGTGCCTATTTCTCTAGAAACATTGCCGCAATTGAATGACGCTGACTCAATCATTCTGCTAGGCAGCAATTTTAGCGAACTCAAGCAATTCAAGGGTGCAGGTGACTTTGAAGAACACCAACTGGCGAACTTAAAGCAGGCATGGCAAAAGAATGCAATTGCCCAATCCTTACGAGCCAGCAAATATGGGCGGGTTTATTTCATTCCCGCCTATCTCTGTTTGGGATTGCCCGGTTCCATTGGTACCGAGTTATATCTTAAGGAACTTCAAGACCAGCTGTTAACTGATTTATGACCTTTACTCCCCACATGCTCAATCGTTGGATTAAATGCATCACGCCTAATCCAGATGCAGACCTGCGGTTATTTTGCTTTCATTACGCAGGGGGTAATGCATCCGTCTTTCGGACTTGGTCAAATCATATCCTCGATCGTGTCGAAGTTTACTCCGTTGAGCTTCCGGGACATGGAACGCGATTAATGGAGCCAGCATTCGATCGAATGCAACCCTTGATTCATGCCTTAAAAGCTGCTCTGTCACCCAGCTTGACTCAGCCCTTTGCCTTCTTTGGTCACAGTATGGGAGCATTGATTAGCTATGAGTTAGGGCAGGCTCTGCGACAGAATCATGATCTGTGCCCTACTCATCTGTTTATATCAGGTCATCGGGCACCCCATATACCCGATCAAGATTTACCCATCCATGCTTTACCCCAAGCGGAATTTCTGGATACTCTGCGTCGCTATAACGGCACACCGGAAATCATCCTGCAAAATGCTGAACTGATGGAGCTGCTGCTGCCGACTCTACGGGCTGATTTTGCCTTGGTTGAAACTTATACTCACATGCATCAATTTCCTTTAGACTGCCCCATCACGGTGTTTGGTGGTTTGCAGGACTGGAAAACGAGCATCAATGATCTAGAAGCTTGGCGCGGATACACCCGTGCGACCTTTTCCCTGCAAATGCTTCCAGGCGATCATTTTTTCATCCATTCGAGGCAGGCTTTACTTCTGCAAGCGCTTAACGCTGCCATCAGTCGGCACTGCTAGTCGAACGGTTAACACCTGCTTTGTGAGCGTGTGGAGCGCGCCCACAAAAAGGTTCTAAGCGTAATGGATACAGTTCTAAAGCCTAATTTTTCCCGCGCACTGCGCGGGAAAAATTAGGCTTTAGAGTTTTAGGGCGCGCTCTGCACGCCCTAAAAACCATTGATGATCAACAGAGATTTGCTATAAAGCGTCAACCGTGCTGTAGACTAATAAGAATTAATCGCAACTAGCTGGAACAGACTCTGAATGAAAATGGCGATTCCTTCAGCAAGCAGGACAAACATACTGACAACAGCAGAGTTAGACGCTCTGTTTGAGCAAGCTCAGCAGCAGGGCGAATCGATTTTCCAACGAACAGCGTCAGAAGTGAGAGTTAATCTGCCGAAACAGCTTGGGTCTGGAGGCGATCGCATCATTCACCTGCGAGGGGGGCTAACCCTGCATATTCGCAACGGCAAACTCTGGGAAACAACCCAGATGGAGCAACAGCATGCGCCTGTCTTTCCCTTGACTGCCAAGTTTTATCTGTCTGGCTCTTCTAGAGTGCAGACTCAAGGGATTTCAGGAATTCAGTCCGATTACGAAGAAGTAGCAGGGTGTCATTATCTCTACCACTTACCTGATGTAAAAGAGATTGAAGAATGGCAAGCTCATGAACTCAATCAGGTGGTGATGATCTATGCTGAGGTCGATTACTTTCGATCCTTCAATTGGGCTGGCAATGATTTACCTAGACCGTTGCAGGCACTCATGCAGTCCAATGTGATTCAGCGGTTTCACCAATCGTTAGGAAAGACTACGCTCTCTATGCAGCAAGTCCTTCAGCAGATTCTTCACTGTCCGTATCAGGGCATCATGCAACAACTTTATCTAGAGGGTAAAGCCTTAGAATTATTGACGCTTCAATTTGCCCATTGGACTGCAACAGATCGCTCTACCGAACTTAGTTTATCTAGAGAAGCCCTATTGCGTTCAGATGATATTGAACAGCTTCACCATGCTAGAGAAATTCTCATTCAACACTCTACTCAACCCCCTTCACTGATTGAATTAGCCCGTCAAGTTGGCATCAACGATCGCAAGCTCAAGCAAGGGTTTCGTCAGCTGTTTGGCACCACTGTATTTGGGTATTTGCATGACTATCGGATGCAGCAGGCTAAACAGTTGCTGCACGACTCAGATCTTTCGATTGCGGCGATCGCAACCACCATTGGCTATAGCAATCCAGAGGCATTCAGCACTGCTTTCCGGCGCAAATTTGCTGTGAGTCCAAAAGCCTATCAGCTCAGTCAGCGCTTCTAGCGACAAAAGTCCGCTTTGCAAAGGAAAAAGTCCACTTTACAAAGAAAACCCTGGCTTCAGCCCCCTATTATTTTCATGTCACTATTTGCAAAAGATTCTTGATTACTAATCTCCATGATTAGTTCACAGCTAACCTGAGCGGCTACTGCCCCCTAAGTTAAACCTTCTACAAGATTTTTTTACCACCCTTCATCGGAGTGATCGCATGACGGGTTCCGCCGTTGGTATTTGTTCGCTGGCTGTCAGCTTTCCAAGCGTGATTCGGACAAACGAGTATTGGTACGAAACGTTTCCAGAGCTGGCTAACGCTCAGGCTAAAAGAGTTCGCTCATCCAAAACTCGGTCTTCCTACAGCAATCCTGAGCTTGATATCTGGTCACAGGAAGTAGCGCCTTACTTAAATGATCCGTTCCGGGGCAATGTTGAGCGACGAATTTTGGCTGAAGCGGAGTCACCCCTGATGCTGGAGTGCTGTGCCGCTCAAGATGCGCTGGCGGCAGCGAACCTTTGCCCTGACGACATTGAGCTGGCGATCGCTAGCACCCTCTTTTCAGAGCTTGTCGGCAATGCGCCCTCTATTGCCCGCCAGTTGAGATTACGCTGTCCTGCCTGGAATCTGGAATCTACCTGTTCGAGTGCGTTGGTTGCTCTTCAGACTGCCCACCGCTTGGTGCAGGCAGGAGAGTATCGCAATGCGCTAGTGGTGGTTTCACAATTTGGCTCTCGTGCGGTAGATGAAGCCGATACCCTCTCTTGGTCGATGGGAGATGGGGTGGGGGCATTGGTGGTTAGTTCGCTCCAACCCCATCAAGGAGTTTTGAGTACCTCTCTTATCAGCACCCGTGAGACGTGCGGGGCTTACGCGCATGAGCTAGTTGCCGATGCCCAAGGCGTGCCTCGAATACGGACTCGAACAGGAGAGAATGCCAGTGCGATCGCTGAAACTGCTGTAGCGTTTGTCCGCACCTGCTGCGAAGAGGCCGTCACAAAGGCGGGCGTTCAGCTTGATCAAATCGATTTTTTTGCCTTTAATACGCCCACAGCCTGGTACGCCAGCGTCTGTGCTCGAGCCTTGGGGATCGATCCAGCCCGGACGATTAATCTTTATCCGCGATACGCCAATGTGGGTGCGGTCTTGCCGATCGCCAATCTCTACCACGCGGCTGCATCAGGCAAACTGCGCGAAAACGACCTCGTTCTCGTTTACACGAATGGTGCAGGGGCAACGGCTGGCGCTACCGTGATGCGTTGGGGGAAAGTGGGATTAGGGACAGTGCCTGCGCCTCCTATCGGCGTTACCGCAGAGCAAGAAAAGGTGCTTTGCGCCGGGGGAGATGCAGAAGAAGAATCTTTCGATTCAGGCATACTCTCCAGAGAAGAACTGCTAAAGGCTGAGCCAACGCAAAGACAGCAGAGGCTAGAAGCCTATCTTCTGAACTGGCTGGCAAACTCGTTGCAACTCCCCCAAACTCAGCTCACGTCTCAACAATCTTTTGCTACATTGCTGGACTCCTTGCTGGCGCTAACGCTGAAAAGCCGGATTGAAAAAGATTTACAGGTGCAAGTACCAATGGAACAATTCTTTGGCGAAACCACGATCGCCCAGTTTGCAGAACGAGTCCTTAACCAGTTGATCTTAGCCAGCTTAACGGCATCGAATTCAAGTCCTACTGCCGATACTCCCGCAAAATACCGAGAAACATTGAGTCTGTAATATGGAACTACATTCACTGTTAACGACTCTCTCTAGCAACGGTGTCAAACTTGCTGTCAACGGCAATTCACTGGAGGTTGACGCACCGCAAGGTGCAATCACGCCCGAACTGCGTTGCGCACTCGCTGAGCATAAGGCAGAAATTATCCAGTTGCTAAACAGTCAGGTTGGCGGCTCCACTGCGCTTCCCATCCTGATGCCCTTGCCTGAATCGCGCTATGAGCCATTTCCCCTAACGGATATGCAATATGCCTTCTGGGTTGGAAGGAGCGGCGTATTAGAGTTAGGAGAAGTTGCCAATCATGGCTATTACGAAATTGAAGGACAGAACTTAGACCTAGAGCGACTGAATGCTGCACTGCAAACGCTGATCGATCGGCACGATATGCTACGGGCGATCGTCCTACCAGACGGTCAGCAACAGGTGCAAAAGACCGTACCGCCCTATCAAATGCAGGTGTTTGATCTGAGAGGAAAGGCGGAAAATCAGGTTCGCCAAACGCTGGAGGAAATTCGCGATCGCCTCTCTCATCAGGTGGTGCCTGCTGATCAGTGGCCGCTGTTTGAATTTTGTGCAACGTGCCTGGATGGAGATAGGGTGCGATTGCATATCAGCTACGATTTGCAGGTGTTTGATGCCTGGAGTTTGTTCCGTCTGTTTGATGAATGGGCGCAATTGTACACACATCCGGATGCACAGCCTGAAACGTTATTACCCCCATTAGAACTCTCGTTCCGCGACTATGTGCTTGCAGAGCAAGCGCTGCAAGCCACAGAACTGTATGCGCGATCGCAGGCATACTGGCTGAGCCGTTTGGATACTTTACCTGCCGCGCCTGACTTACCGCTGGCCAAACATCCCAAAGATCTGAAGCAGCATCGGAGTCGGCGCTATGAAGATCGATTAGAACAAGCCGACTGGCAGCAGTTGAAGCAGCGATCGGCACAAATGGGCTTAACGCCCTCTGCACTGTTGCTAGCAGCTTTTGCCGAAATCCTGGCGGGTTGGAGCAAGCACCCACAATTTACGATTAATCTTGCCTTGTTCAATCGGCTGCCCCTGCATCCGCAAGTCAACTCCCTGATTGGCGATTTCACCTCTGTCACGCTCTTAGCGATCGATCATTCCACTCCCGCCCCTTTTAGAGATCGAGCAATCCGTCTTCAAAAGCAGCTTTGGCAAGATTTAGAACACCGCTACTTTAGTGGAGTACGAGTGATCCGAGAACTCGCTCGGAAACAAGGAACGCCGCCAAGTGCGATGCCAATCATTTTCACGAGTACGCTGGGCTTCCGCTCTCTGGGACAGGAAACCCTAACCTTTAGCCACTTTGGCGAGAGGGTCTATGGCATTAGCCAAGCCTCTCAAGCCTGGATGGATGTGCAAGTTTGGGAGGAGAAAGAGACGCTGACCTTTAATTGGGATGTGGTAGAGGGATTATTCCCAGAGGGGCTAATTGATGCCATGTTTGAGTCCTATGGGCGGCTTCTCAAGCAGCTCGCCCACGCTGAATCTAGCTGGGTAGAAACAACGCGATCCCTCCTGCCTCCAGCTCAACGGTTGCAACGAGAGGCAGTCAACGCAACTGATGCACCTATTCCAGATACGCTCTTGCAAGATTTATTTATAGAGCAAGTTCCTATTCACGCAAACGATCCGGCAGTCATCACCTCGCAATGCATCTTGACGTATCAAGAATTGTCCGATCGCTCTAACCAAGTCGGACATCGATTGCGTCAATTGGGAGTCGTTCCTAATCAAGGGGTGGCGATCGCCATGGAAAAAGGATGGGAGCAAATCGTTGCCGTCCTGGGTATTTTGGCATCTGGAGCCGCCTACGTGCCTATCGATCCAACTTTGCCGCAGGAACGGCTGGGATATCTGCTGGAGAATAGTCAAGCGACGATCGTTCTGACGCAATCTCGACTGGTAAAAAAACTAAATTTTCCTGAAGATATTGAATGCTTGTGTATCGATGCGGGTGATTGCGATCGGCAAAGTGTAGAGCCGCTGCCGTCTGTTCAGTCTGCTGATGACTTAGCCTATATTATTTATACTTCTGGTTCTACGGGCAATCCCAAAGGCGTGATGATCACCCATCGCAATGTGGCGAATGTCGTGGTTCACACCAACCAACGCTTTCATGTGAATGCCCAAGATCGAATTTTGGCTCTGACCGCACTCCATCATGATCTCTCGGTATACGACATTTTTGGCTTGCTGAGCGCTGGGGGTGCGATCGTCATGCCCGACGCGGATGCTGTCAAAAACCCTAGCCACTGGGCAGCCTGGATGGAACGCGAACAGGTGACGCTGTGGAACTCCGTTCCCGCTCTCATGGAGATGCTGGTAGACCAGGCTGAAGAACAGGCGATCGACCTCCCCAACAGTCTGCGGTTAACGATTTTAGGAGGTGATTGGCTACCCGTTTCTTTGCCCGATCGGCTTAGAAAGTTAGTGCCTACTACACAAATTCTCAGCATTGGCGGGCCGACGGAAACCACCATTTGGAATATTGGATATTTAATTGAACAGGTTGACCCAATGTGGAAGAGTATTCCCTATGGTCAGCCGATGGCAAACTCAAAATATTACATTTTGAATGACGCTCTGGAAGACTGTCCGATTTGGATTCCCGGTCAGATGTACTGTGCCGGAGTGCAGGTGGCAAAAGGCTACTGGCGCGCTCAAGAAAAGACTCACGCTCAGTTTATGACTCATCCTCACACGGGGGAACGACTCTACCGCACAGGAGATTTGGGTCGTTATTTACCCAATGGACAGATCGAGTTTTTGGGACGAGTCGATTTCCAAATCAAGATTCGGGGACAGCGGATTGAGGCGGGTGAAATTGAGGCAACCTTGACCCAGCATCCACAGGTGCGATCGGCTATTGTTGCTGTGGCGCCGCATCCCGATCGGTTAGTCGCCTATGTGGTGGATAATTCTGAATCCACCGCTAATCCTGAAGAACTCAAACAGTTTCTCCATCAGAAGTTGCCTGCTCACATGGTGCCATCGGCGTTTGTGTTTTTGGACGCACTCCCTCTATCGACCAATGGCAAAGTCGATCGCAACGCATTGCTCACGCACAATGCTCAGATTCATACCGTAGAGGCGACCTATATTGCTCCTCACAATGGACTGGAGCAAACGGTAGCTACTATCTTTCAAGACATTCTAGAACTATCCAAAGTAGGCATTAATGATAACTTTTTTGACATGGGAGGAAACTCATTATTGCTGGCGAAAGTGTATCGATCGCTTCTCAACGCATTACCAGATGAAACAACGTCAATTTCGCTGATCGATCTATTTTATTACCCAACGGTGAAAACATTAGCTCAGCGCCTTAATCAAGATCACTCCACTCCTGTGTTCATCCAGCCGATCGCCGATAGAGAACAAAAATTAGCTCAAGGAAAGGATCGTCTTAAACAACGTCTGAAACAATCTAAGCAGACCTGAATTTTTTAAGAATTGCATAGTCTAAAAAGTATCAAAGAGTTTGTGGATGAATACTCAATTCAACGGGTTAGAGATTGCGATTATTGGTCTTGCTGGACGATTTCCCGGCAGCCAGACGCTTGACCAATTTTGGGAAAATTTAAAGGCAGGAGTAGAATCAGTCTCAGCTTTTTCTAACACAGTTCTTTCTAACGCAGAGCAGCCATCACCAACAGCACCATCTCATCAAGGCGATCGCCGGATCAAAGCGGGTGCCGTTCTAGCCGATATTGAATACTTTGATGCAGCATTCTTTGGCTTCAATCCTAGAGAAGCGGAAAGTATGGACCCACAGCATCGGTTGTTCTTGGAATGCGCCTGGGAAGCATTAGAGAATGCGGGCTATACCGCTGCCACTGAGGAGAAATCTATTGGCGTTTACGCAGGCGTGGGCATGGGAACATATCTGCTCCATAACCTCAGTCCGAACCCAGACTGGATGGCATCCAAGGGATTTTTGCAAACGCTGATTGGAGTGGATAAAGATTACCTACCTACCCGCGTTTCTTACAAACTGAATCTGACGGGGCCGAGTGTCAGTGTCGGAACTGCCTGCTCCAGTTCGCTGGTCGCGGTTCACTTAGCTTGTCAAAGTCTGTTGAGTGGCGAATGCGACATGGCGATCGCGGCGGGTGTTGCTGTGAAAGTCCCGCAAACTGAATTGACCCTATCGCCTGATGAGATTGTTTCACCCGATGGACACTGCAAAGCGTTCGATGCCAAAGCCAACGGCACTGTAGGCGGCAATGGACTGGGCGCAGTAGTACTAAAACGGTTGGAGGATGCGATCGCCGATCGGGATGCCATCTATGCCGTGATTAAAGGATCTGCCATCAATAACGATGGGGCGTTGAAAGTGGGCTACACGGCACCGAGTCAAGCGGGACAAGCCAAGGTGATTCGCGCCGCTCAGATCATGGCAGAGGTAGAGCCAGACACGATTAGCTATCTGGAAACGCATGGGACTGGCACGGCCTTGGGTGATCCCATCGAAGTGGCTGCTATGACGCAGGCTTTTCGGATCGGGACGGCGAACACGGGCTTTTGTGCCATTGGTTCGGTCAAGACCAATGTGGGACATCTAGATGCAGCCGCAGGCATGGCCGGACTAATCAAAACTGTTTTAGCATTGCATCACAAAGTTTTGCCCCCCAGCCTCAACTTTGAAACTCCTAACCCAGAGATTGATTTTGCCAATAGTCCGTTTTACGTCAATACGAAACTGACGGAGTGGAACGTCAAGGATAGTCCCCGGCGAGCGGGGGTCAGCTCCTTTGGCTTTGGCGGCACCAATGTTCATATGGTTCTAGAAGAAGCTCCACCTCCAGAAGTTTCCAGTCCGTCGCGACCCCATCAGCTATTGCTGCTTTCGGCGAAAACCCGTTCGGCGCTTGATGCCATTACCGATAATCTGACCCAACATTTACAACAGCATCCTGATCTCAATTTAGCCGATGTTGCCTATACGCTCCAGATCGGGCGTACTGCATTTGAGCATCGTTGTGTAGCAGTCTGTTCAACTTTAGATGAGGCGGTGGAATCGTTAGAAGAACCTCAGTATGGATTGATTGATCCAGGTTCCGATCGCCCAGTTGTGTTCATGTTCACGGGTCAGGGCGCACAGTATGTGAATATGGCGCGGGAACTCTACCAGTGCGAACCAACTTTTCGGGAAGTGTGCGATCGCTGCTGCACCCTACTCCATCCCCAACTCGGCTTTGATTTGCGTCAGGTTCTCTACCCCACCGCAGAAGAGGTTGAAGCTGCAACGCAACAATTGCAGCAAACTGCGATTACCCAACCCGCTCTATTTGTGATTGAGTATGCGCTAGCACAATTGTGGATGTCGTGGGGCGTGCAGCCCGTAGCGATGATTGGGCACAGTATTGGGGAATATGTGGCAGCCTGTCTGGCGGGAGTCTTTTCCCTTGAAGATGCCTTGTCGTTGGTGGTTAAACGCGGACAATTGATGCAACAGCAGCCGAAGGGAGCCATGCTCTCCGTCGGGTTGTTATTAGACGATGTTCAACGGCTTATTAGCGAGATCGGTGAAAAACTTTCGATCGCAGCCAACAACAGTCCTGCTTTAAATGTGGTTTCGGGAACGGTAGAGGCAATTGAATCTCTGGAACGTCAATTAACGGATCAAGGGGTCAATGTTCGTCGTCTTTATACCTCCCATGCCTTTCACTCTGAGATGATGGAGGCGATCGCTGAACCATTCACGCTAGCGGTTAAGCACATTCAACTCCACCCTCCCCAAATCCCGCTGATCTCAAACGTGACGGGCACTTGGATGACTGCCACCGATGCCACCGATCCGCTTTACTGGGCAAAGCACCTGCGTCAGACCGTGCGATTTTCTGAAGGCGTTGCCGAGCTATTGCAGGATTCAACGCGAATTTTTCTAGAGGTCGGGCCAGGTCGAACGTTGGCTACTCTCACGAAACAGCAAGCAGAGGGGAGAGCTATCTTCTCGTCGCTCCGCCATCCTCACGATCGACAGTCCGATATGGCATTTCTGCTCAACACGTTGGGTCGCCTTTGGCTAGCGGGGGTGCATGTGGATGGGTCGGGATTTTATCAGCACGAGAAGCGCGATCGCCTCCCCTTACCCACCTATCCGTTTGAGCGCCAGCGGTATTGGATTGAAGCACCTCATTCATCTACTCAGTCCAGAGAGCTTCAGCACTTTCTTTCTGCGTCAGAACGATGGAGCTGTTTGCTAGAGGCAGGTCAAGCGCAGGATAAAACCGCAACAGTGGATCAGCCAATGTACTTGGCAAATCAGCAAGGATTGGCGCAGCTGTCACTTGCCTACATTAACCTAGCACTGAGGAGTTTAGGTGCCTTTAGCGATATCAACGAAACCTATTCTGACCAGGAGTTATTCGATCGGTATGGCATCATGCCTCGATATCAACTCTTAGTCTCTCAATGGTTGCAGGTTTTAGTAGAGCAGGGTCATTTGCAGCAGAATCAGGGACGCTTTACCCATCTAATTTCCTGTTCTTTAGAGTCTGTGAATGCACTTTTAGAAACAGTCCGAGTCGAGTGGGCAGATTCTCCGCAGGTCATAGATTTAGTTCAACGCTGTGGTGAAAATTTAAGGTCTGTGCTGATTGGCAAGACAGAACCGCTGACGCTCTTCAAAGGATTACTCTATGACTTTAATTCAATAGAAAATTTAGCTTCAGAATTTCCTCCACACAGTTACTACAGCAAGATAATTCGAGCAATTCTACAACAGGCGGTAGAGTCATTACCCTCGATCGCCCACCTGAGAATTTTGGAAATCGGCAGTGGTATCGGTCACATCACCGATGAGTTGCTGCCGCTGTTGCCGCTGTCACAAACCCATTATTGCTTTGCCGATGTTGGTAATTCCTTCTTCCATGAGGCTAGCAAAAAATTTAGTCAGTATGCCTCGATCGCCTGTCGTGCCCTAGACCTGGATCAACCGCTAACGGAGCAGGGATTTGCGAAACATAGTGTCGATGTGGCGATCGCGGTCAAGTCTCTGCATATTGCTAAGAATATCGAAGCGACGCTTCAGCAAATTCATGAGTTACTAGCGCCTGGTGGCTTTCTCTTAGTCTGGGAGAAAACGCAGCAAACTCCAGATTTTTATATGACTTGGGCGTTGCTGATGAATCCAGCACCGGACGAAGCCCACCGCCTGAAAAATCCTTATTTATCTCAGGAACAGTGGCAAGATGTCCTGCAAGCCAGCGGATTTGTGCAGGTGGCAGCATTTCCGGAAACGGATGTCTTCGGACAACGCCTATTAATTGCTCAGGCTGCCACATCTGCCAGCCCATCCGTCCCTGCCGCATTTACTGCACCCTTGCAGCCTAGTGACTTAATGAGTCCCTTGCACTTAGGCAAAAAGCCAGATTTAGCAGATTGGTTCTATGTTCCGACATGGAAACGTGCGTTGCTGTCGCAGCTGTTTCAGTTTGAGAGGCAAATCCTTCAACCAGAGCGTTGGTTAGTGTTTGGCGATCGCCATCAGTGCGATTTGGCAGCGCAACTCTTGCGGCAATTGCAGCATGACGGTCAGGATGTAATTACGGTTGGAATAGGGGAACAATTTGTTTGCCAGAACCAGACGCTCGATAGTCCACAGGAGTATACGCTCAACCCTCAGAACCGAGATGATTATGATGCGCTGCTCAAGGCACTACAGGCTCAAAACTGGATACCCACCCAAATTCTTCATCTCTGGACTATCACGCCTCAACATGACCCAATATGTATACCGCTAGAAACCGTTGACCAGACTCAAGTTACAGGATTCTATTCGCTGCTATTTCTGGTACAGGCACTCGGTAAACAGAACGTGACACAGGCGTTGCAGCTAGCGGTTATTTCTAATCATCTCCAAAGTGTAACGGGAGAAGAACCAATATCTCTTGAAAAATCAACGGTACTCGGTGCAGTTAAAGTGATTCCGCAAGAATATCCCAACATTCGCTGTCGCAGCATTGATGTGCTGCTGCCCGATACAGACAGCAGACTAAAGTTACTCATAGACAGCCTGTTGACAGAACTCAGAGCGGATACTTCTGACGACATCATTGTCTACCGAGGTAAACATCGCTGGATACCTGCTTTTGACTCCGTTCGACTGGATGAAGCGTTTGAGGGTACGTCACGGCTACGGCAAGGCGGCGTGTATTTGATTACTGGAGGGTTAGGTGCGATCGGACTTGCTCTGGCCTCCCATTTGGCACAAGCCGCCCAAGCGAAATTGATCCTGGTTGGACGTTCAGCCTTTCCCGATCGCCAGGATTGGGAAACCTGGTTGACAATGCATGACAAGGACGATCGGGTTAGTAATAAAATTCGCAAGCTCAAGCAACTGGAAGACCTGGGAGCCGAAGTTTGGGTGGCAGAGGCAGATGTGACCCAGCTCGAATCGATGCAACAGGCGATCGCTCAAGCTCAGACGAAATTAGGTCAAATCAACGGCGTGATTCATGCGGCAGGCATTCTCAAGGAGGGGGCGATCGGGCGAACCACGCTTGAGGATGCGGAAAAGGTTCTAGCGCCTAAAGTGAAAGGCGCACTGGTGCTAGATGCCATCCTTAACAAGGTTCAGCTAGATTTCTTCATCTGCTGCTCATCACGGGCGGCTATCAACCCGGTATTTGGTCAGATTAGCTATGCTGCCGCCAACACGTTTTTGGATGCCTTTGCTTACTACAAAACTGCGAATGCGGGTACACCCACGATCTCGATTAACTGGATCTCTCCCTGGCAAGAGGGGGGCATTGCGGTCGAGGCAGCGAAAAAATTAGCGCAACTCCAACCCAATTCTTCCTCGTCGGCAGACTTGCTGAAACATGGCCTTTCCGACTCAGAAGGAATCAAAGCCTTTAGTCGAATTATGGGAAGTTCGTTCCCTCAAGTGTTGGTATCTACTACCGATTTATTCGCTGATGGGGATCAGCAAGAAGACTCCTCACTCAACTCTCTAGATACTTCAGCCTTTCAGAATCGGAGCGAACCCACCCAATCGACCTATCCACGACCGCCCTTGAGTTACCCCTATGTGCCGCCCCGCAATGAACTGGAGCAGGCGATCGCCCAAATCTGGCAACAGTTTCTGGGCATTGATCCAGTCGGTATCCACGATAGTTTTTTTGAATTAGGCGGACATTCCCTCATGGCAACCCAGGTGATGGTGCAAATGAGCGGAGTTGCCCAGGTCAATCTCTCGTTGAATGTCCTATTTGAACAACCGACAGTGGCTGAGATCGCTCAGTACATTGAGCGGATTCGCTGTGTTGCCCATAATTTGCAGTCCTCTATCCATGCAGACTCGGACGATCGAGCGGAGATCGAACTATGAACCCATCCATTGCAGAGTTTTTATTTAATCTTAGTGAACAGGGCATCAAGCTCTGGTTTGATGGCGATCGCCTGCGCTGTAATGCCCCCAAACAAGTTTTAACGCCGGATCTGCAAATGCAGCTCACCGATCGCAAGCCAGAGATTTTGGCATTTTTGCAGAGCCTGAGTGAACCCTCTGCGGCAGCCTTGGACTTGTCGGCGATCGTTCCCGACCAAAGCAATCGCTATCAGCCGTTTCCGCTCAACGAGATGCAGCAGGCATATTGGATCGGCAGAATGGACTCTTTTGATATGGGAAACGTCTCGATCCACAGCTACACCGAGATTGAGATCGATGATTTCGATCTGGCGCGATTTAACCACGCCTGGAATCAGTTAATTAACCGTCATGATATGCTGCGTGCCGTTGTTCTACCGGATGGGCAACAGCAAATTTTGCCGCAGGTGCCGCCTTATGCTATTCAACAACTCGATTGGCAGGGTCAGGAGGCTGAGACGGTTAGGGTGCAATCTGCTGCCATTCGCGATCGCCTCTCTCATCAAATGCTGCCCCTGGAACAGTGGCCCCAATTTGAGATCCTTGCCGCTCGTCTGGATGAAACGCGTACCAGAATCCACATCAGTCTAGAGGGTTGGTGTTTGGATGGCAGGAGTTTACAGCTCTTGTTCCGCGAGTTAAAAGCCCTCTATGAGGCTCCGGTTGCCCCGCTGCCAGCGCTAGATCTGTCCTTCCGAGACTACGTGCTGGCGGTGATTGCCCTAGAGAATTCGCCCTTCTACCAAAAATCCTTGGCATATTGGCAGTGCCGGATTCCCACCTTGCCGCCCCCGCCAGAGTTACCGCTGGCACAAAATCCAGCCGCTCTGAAAACCCCGCGATTCGTCAATTTTAAGTACACCCTGGAGCGTCAGGCGCTTCAGCAATTGACAAGCCGAGCCGCCCAAGCTGGGCTGACCTTAGCCTGTACACTCCTCACTGTCTATGCTGAGGTGATCCATCTCTGGAGCAAAAGCTCACGATTTACTCTAAATGTGCCGCGCTTTAATCGCCTGCCGCTGCACCCGCAAGTCAACGACATTATGGGCGAGTTAGCGTCATTTACCCTCTTGGAAGTAGATTGTTCGGTAGATGAACCGTTTACTGCCCGCGCCAAGCGAATTCAAACGCAGCTCTGGCAGGATCTGGAGCATGATGCGGTGAGTGGGGTACGGCTGCTGCGGGAGTTGGCAAAGCAGCAAGGGAAAGCTAGCGGCAGCGCCATGCCGATCGTCTTCACCACGACTCCGCAGGAAATAACGCCGCAAGCCTTAAGCCATCAGCAGACCGTTGGCGATATCCCTTTAGGCGAAGTGGTCTACAGCGTTTATCAAACGCCGCAAGTCTGGCTAGACAACATCTACTACTCGGATGCAGACGGTTCCCTCACCTATACCTGGCAGGTGGTTGCTGACCTTTTCCCAGAGGGGATGGTAGAGGATATGTTTGATGCCGCCTGTCGCCTTTTGCAGCGTCTCGCTACAGAGGAGACGGCTTGGCAAGACACCCAACAACCGCTTATCCCTCCTGCTCAACTAGAGCAACGATTTGCTCTGAATAGCCAGACGATCGCTCTCCCTAATCAACTCCTCCATCAGCTGTTTGCCGCTCAAGTGGCTCGGCAGCCGCAACAGGCAGCGGTGGTGACAACCGCTGATACCCTCACTTACGAAGAATTATCTTGGCGATCGAATCAGGTGGGGCATCGGTTACGCCAGCTAGGGGTGACACCGAATCATCTGGTGGCAGTGGTGATGGAAAAAGGATGGGAGCAAATCGTTGCGGTCATGAGCATTTTGGCGGCAGGTGGAGCCTATGTGCCGATCGATCCGGCCTTGCCTCAGGAACGGTTTTTATACTTGCTAGAAGATAGCCAAGTGAATATTGTGTTGACTCAATCTTGGCTAGAACCCAACCTGCCTTGGACGAACAACGTGAAGCGGTTGTGCCTCGATATAGGTGAGTTCGATACAGGTGAGTTTGCTGCCGAGAGCACCGCGCCGCTTCAGCCCGTACAAACTTTGGATGATTTAGCCTACGTCATCTATACCTCTGGCTCCACCGGACTGCCCAAGGGCGTGATGATTACCCATCGTAATGTGGTGAATGTGGTTGTCTATACCAATGGACGGTTTCAGGTGAATTCTGGCGATCGCATTCTCTCGTTGACCGCGCTCAATCATGATCTGTCAGTGTACGACCTCTTTGGTCTGCTGAGTGCAGGCGGTACGCTAGTTCTGCCCAATGCAGATGCGGTTAAAGATCCTCACCATTGGGCTGACCTGATGATTCACCATCGGGTAACGCTGTGGAATTCAGTCCCGGCGATGATGGAAATGTGGGTGGATGCCGTTGAGCCGCGTGCTGCATCTTTTCCCGACTTGCGGCTGGCTATTTTGGGAGGAGATTGGCTGCCCGTTTCGCTGCCGCAACGGTTGAGAGCCTTAGTGCCGCAAATACAGATTCTCAGCATTGGTGGGCCGACGGAAACCACCATCTGGAACATTGGCCATCTGATCGAACAGGTTGACCCCGACTGGAAGAGTATTCCTTACGGTCAGCCCATGTCCAATTCAAAATACTACATTCTCAACGCAGCCCTAGAAGACTGTCCGATTTGGGTGCCCGGTACGATGTACTGTGCCGGAGTGCAGGTGGCAAAAGGCTACTGGCGCAATCAAGAGAAGACGCGCGATCGCTTTATCACCCATCCTCATACCGGAGAGCGCCTCTATTGCACTGGGGATCTGGGGCGCTATCTGCCAGATGGCAACATTGAGTTTTTAGGACGGGTAGACTTCCAAATTAAGCTGTGGGGACAGCGGATCGAAGCGGGCGAAATTGAAGCAACCTTGACCCAGCATCCACGGGTGCGATCGGCTGTGGTGACCGCCATTGGCGAACCGTCGAACCCGCAAGGCTTAGCAGCCTATATAGTGCTCGATCAGTCTACCGAGCAGTCCGCCGATCTATCCCAGAAGCCAGGGTTGCCAAAGCTGGCCGATAGGGTTAATCCCCTTGAAGGCGTCTTGCTTGACCCGGTAGAGCGGATTGAGTTTAAGCTGAAGCAGTTAGGATTACAGCAGTTTCAGCCGACGCAGCCCACGGTTCAGTTGCCCCAACCTGAGCGGGATGCTGCGCTGATACAGGCTTACCTACAGCGTCAGAGCTATCGCCAATTTCTCGATCGCCCCTTGTCCTTCGCTCAATTGGGGCAATGGCTCAGCGTTTTGCTGCCAATCACGGTGGATGAATCTCCATTGCCGAAATATCGCTATGCCTCTGCTGGAGGACTCTATCCAATCCAAGCCTACTTATTTGTTAAACCCGATCGCATTCAGGGGCTAGAGGCTGGGTTTTACTACTACCATCCGATTGATCATCAGCTAGTCTACCTGAATGCGGCAAGCGAGATGACAAGCCAGATTTATGACAGCAAAAATCAGCCGATTTTTGAGCAATCTGCATTTTCCCTATTTTTGATTGGGCAACTGAGGGCGATCGCGCCGATGTATGGAGAACTGGCAAGAGATTTTTGTCTACTGGAAGCAGGTTATATCAGTCAGCTACTAATGGAAGCGGCAACTGAACAGGCGATCGGGCTGTGTCCCATTGGTTCTCTAGAGGAAGGGCTAGGCGAGCTGTTGTCTCTAGAATCCAGCCAGATTTTGCTGCATAGCTTTGTCGGGGGCAATATAGACCCAAGTTGGATGACTCAATGGTTGCAGTCTGTCCCAGATCGGCAGCCAGAGGCGATCGCAGATCAGTTACGCCACTTTTTACAGCAAAAACTCCCTAGCCACATGGTGCCTTCTGCCTATATCGTGCTGGATGCCCTGCCGCTCACCTCTAACGGGAAAGTCAACCGTTTAGCATTACCAGCACCCGACCTGCTGCCGCAAGTGCGTCAAGCCTATGTCATTCCCCAAACCGATTCGGAGCAACTGATTGCAGGCGTTTGGCAAGAGATCTTGCAGCTCAAAACCGTAGGAATCTACGATAACTTCTTTGAATTGGGCGGAAATTCTCTGCTCATGGTCAGAACTCAAGCCAAATTGCAAGCCCTCTTGCATCAAGATATCCCGATCGTTGACTTGTTTAAATCTCCAACCATTCACTCGCTGACTAACTACTTAAGTCACAACAAAAAGACCAAAACTTCCACAGAGCAAGGCAATGAGCGAGCAAAGCTTCGTACCGATCGCCAAACCATCAGAGAACAACGAAAACAGTCGAGATAGAGACACATTTAATCAGCCCCTTATAAAATCCCCCTGTAAAAATTTCAAATGAGTGACGTGAATTTATCCGAAGCTACAAATGGTGCAGAAAATAGTTCAGACATTGCGATCGTCGGCATATCCGGTCGATTCCCTGGTGCCGCCAACATCGATACATTCTGGCAGAATTTACGAAATGGAGTAGAGTCCGTTTCATTTTTCTCGGATGAGGAACTCCTCGCGTCAGGCATCGATCCAACAGCGCTGAGCGACCCAAATTACGTCAAAGCCAAGTCGATTCTTTCAGACATCGATCGCTTTGACGCAGAGTTCTTTGGCTTCAGCCCGAAAGAAGCAGAACGCATGGACCCGCAACATCGGCTCTTTCTAGAATCGGCATGGGAGGCGATCGAACAGGCGGGCTACAACCCGGAAACTTATGCCGGGGCGATCGGAGTTTATGCAGGCGCAGAAACCAACACGTATCTGCTTCATCACATTAGTCCGACCTTTGGGGGCTTCCCAGATTTACAGACCTTCTTGGGCAATGCCACGGATTATCTTTCTACCCGCGTCTCCTACAAGTTGAACTTAAAGGGAGCTTCTGTCACGGTGCAAACGGCCTGTTCTACCTCGTTGGTGGCAGTGCATCTGGCTAGTCAAAGCTTGCTGAATGGTGAATGCGATCTGGCTTTAGCCGGAGGCATTTCCGTCACGGTACCTCAAAAAACGGGATATTTCTATCAGGAGGGGGGAATTGCTTCGCCCGATGGACATTGCCGTACCTTCGACGCAAAAGCGCAGGGAAGTTTTTTCGGCAACGGGGTTGGCATCGTTGTCCTGAAGCGACTGTCAGAGGCGATCGCGGATGGCGACTGTATTCATGCGGTGATCAAAGGTTCAGCCATTAACAACGATGGGGCATTGAAGGTCGGGTATACAGCTCCCAGCCCAGAAGGGCAAGCAGCCGTGATTGCAGAGGCTCAGGCGATCGCAGGAATTACTCCAGACAGTCTCACCTACATCGAAGCGCATGGCAGCGGTACTGCATTGGGAGACCCGATTGAAATCGCAGCCCTAACCCAGGTGTTTCGGCACCAGACCGACCAAAAAGCGTTTTGTGCGATCGGCTCGGTGAAAAGCAACTTCGGACATCTTGGGATTGCGGCTGGGGTCGCAGGTCTGATCAAGACGGTTCTAGCCCTGAAACATAAACAGATTCCCCCTAGCCTGCACTTTGAACAGCCCAATCCCGAAATTGATTTCGTCAACAGTCCCTTTTACGTTAATACTCAACTGAGAGAATGGAAAACGCATGGGCATCCCCGTCGTGCTGGAGTTAGCTCCTTTGGGATTGGTGGCACCAATGCTCATGTCATCCTTGAAGAGGCACCTCCCGTTTCAGCCTCTGCGTCGCATCGCCCCTGGCAGTTGCTCACACTATCTGCCAAGACGAGTTCAGCGTTAGAGCAAGCGACTGCAAATCTGACTGAACACCTCCAGCACCATCCTGATCTCAACCTGGCAGATGTGGCTTATACCCTGCAAGTCGGTCGTCAGCCTTTTGCCCACCGACAGACCGTGGTATGCCAGGATCTCAAAGATACCCTTCATGCCCTCCAATATCCCAAACGCGTTCTGACTAGCGTACAGGAGAAGAGTCATCGCCCGATCGCCTTCATGTTCACCGGATTGGGGACACAGTACGTCAATATGGGGTGGGAGCTTTATCAGGCTGAGCCGACCTTTCGAGAGCAGGTCGATCGCTGCTGTCAGTTCCTCCAGCCGTTGATGGGTCTTGATCTAAGAGACATTCTGTATCCCGCCCAAAATCAAGTTCTAGCGCAAACCGTTCCCCAATCTGGCTTCGATTTGCGTCAGATGCTAGGTCGCAAAGCAGAACCCACCGATGCCGCAACGCAAACCCTGAATCAAACTCGTTTCACTCAACCTGCTATTTTTGTGATTGAGTACGCTCTGGCTCAGTTGTGGCTGTCCTGGGGCATCCGTCCTGTAGCGATGATTGGCTATAGCATTGGGGAATATGTAGCAGCCTGTTTGTCAGGGGTGCTGTCTCTGGAAGATGCCCTAACTCTGGTGGCTAACCGCGCTCAGATCATTGAGAAATTGCCTGGTGGAGCCATGCTGGCAGTGCCGCTGTCCGAAGCTGAGATTACTCCTCTCCTGAATGAGAATCTCTCCTTATCCGCGATTAATGGAGCCAATCTCTGTGTCATTGCTGGGACGATCGCTGCCGTTGATCAGTTGGCCACCGATCTCGCTGAACAGGGGCTTGCCTGTCGGCGGTTGCAGACTTCTCATGCCTTCCATTCTCACCAGATGGAACCGATCGCCGCTGCCTGCACAACCGTTGCCCAAACGCTTGATCTCAAGGCACCGCAGATTCCTTATGTGTCGAATGTCACGGGAACTTGGATGACGACTGCCGCCGCCACCGATCCAAGCTACTGGACAAAGCATCTGTGCCAGCCCGTTCGCTTTGCCGATGGGATAACTGCCTTGTGGAACCAGCACCAGCCGATTCTGCTGGAAATTGGCCCCGGACAGACGTTGAGCAGTCTAGCAATTCAATGCCTGGAAAGTACCCAGAAGACGGAAAAAGTGGTACTGCCCTCGCTGCGAGATGCCTATAATCAACAGTCCGATTCTGCCTTCTTGCTGAATACGTTAGGACAACTTTGGCTCTCAGGTCTGTCGATCGATTGGTCGCAGTTTCATGCCCATGAGCATCGTCATCGCGTGCCGCTACCCACCTATCCCTTTGAGCGCCAGCGTTACTGGATCGATCCCCCTAAACCAACAGGCAATACCCACCTGAATCCAGCAGCATTCACGCAAAAGCTAGAGATGGCGCAGTGGTTTCATTGTCCTTCCTGGAAACGAGCTGCACCGCTAGCCTGGTTTGAACCCGAAAAATTAGAGATTCAGCCGCAATGCTGGCTAGTGTTTCTCGATCCTTGCGGAGTCGGGTCGCGAATTGTCGAACAACTCGATCGCGCCTATCAAAATATCATCACTGTCACCATAGGAGAGCAGTTTAGTCAACTCAGCGAGCGGAACTACAGGATTAATCCTGCCAACAAAGAGGATTACGATCGCCTTCTCAAAACCATTTGCGGCTTAGATAAAAATCCTGAACGTATTATTCATTTGTGGAACGCCACTTCAAATCAGGAGCGATCGGCAAGACTTGAGCATCTGGAACAATCTCAGGCGCTGGGATTTTACAGTCTTCTGTTTCTAGTGCAGACTTTAGCAGACCAAAATATTTCTCGTTCTATTCAAATAGATGTGATATCCAATCATCTTCAAGAGATAACAGATGAAGATCAGCTATGTCCTGAGAAAGCAACAATTTTAGGTCTTTGTAAAGTTATTCCCCAGGAATATGCCAACATCGCCTGTCGGAGTATTGACATAACGCTGCCTGATTCCCAAGAGTGGCAAAAACAGCAAGGACTGAACCTGATCAATTTACTGATGGCAGAACTCGTTGCTGAACCTGTTAACCTGTTCATTGCTCACCGTGGGAATCGTCGATGGATACAGTGCTTTGAGCCAGTACCCGTAAAAGATAATGTCCTGTGTACCCCTCAGCTCCGGCAAGGCGGAGTCTACGTGATTACAGGCGGATTGGGAGGAATCGGATTGGCGATCGCCCGATACTTTGCAGAAACCGTGCAAGCCAAGCTGGTGCTGATTGGGCGATCGGGATTACCGCCTCGATCTGAATGGCAATCATTCTGCCACGACGAGAAAAACCCCATTCGCACCCAGATCGAGCAAGTTCAGCGTCTAGAGGCACTGGGAGCAGAAGTGCTGATGATCCAAGCCGATGTGACCAGCCTCGAACAAATGCAAGCGGCAGTCAAGCAAGTGCGCGATCGCTTCGGGACAATTCACGGTGTGATTCACGCCGCAGGTGTTCCAGGAGCGGGCTTGATGCAGCTTAAGACTGCTGAACTGGCGGCACAGGTGCTTGACCCTAAGGTCAAAGGTACCCTCGTGCTAGAAGCCGTCTTACAGGATATTCAGCTAGATTTTTGGGTGCTGTGTTCTTCCTTAACTGCCATTTATGGCGGATTAGGGCAGGTGGATTACTGTGCCGCCAATGCGTTCCTAGATGCCTTTGCCCATGACGATGCTGCTAGACATCAACGACGGACGATCTCTATTAATTGGGATTGGTGGCAGTGGGACAGTTGGCAAGATTCACTGCTGTCCTTTGCTCCGGATATGCAAGCTGAGTTTAAGCAAATGCGGCAGCAATACGGCATCACGTTTCAAGAGGGCATTAAGGCGTTCAGTCACATTCTGTCGGGTCAACTTCCCCAAGTTGTAGTCTCCACCCGCAACCTCCAGGCTGTGATTGAGCAACATGAAACCTTTGCCTTAGGCAGTTTCACGGAAAAACCAAGTCATGTCACCTCAACGCACCCCCGACCGCATTTAAGGACGGCTTATGTGGCACCTAGCACAGCGATCGAGCACCAGCTCACTGAGCTTTATCAAGAGTTTCTAGCGATCGAATCCGTCGGAATTTATGACAACTTTCTAGATTTAGGTGGACATTCACTGCTGGCGACCCAGTTAGTTTCCCGACTGCGGCAAGACTTCCAAGTTGAAGTCTCTTTGCGTTCCTTTTTAGAGGCTCCTTCCATTGCCGAGCTGGCTTTATTAATTGAAGAAAAACTGGTTGAAGAGTTAGAAGAATTGAGTGAAGCAGACGCAGAAAAATTAATTTTGGCTAACCCATAAAAAATAGCAAAAGCTAGCCGGAGGTAAACAAGATGACGATTCAAGTCGTGGGTGTGATTGGAGCAGGGGTAATGGGGGCTGGGGTAGCACAAAATCTTGCCCAAACAGGTCATCAAGTGCTGCTGCTGGATGTTTCTGATCAGATTCTGGAACAGGCCAGACAAGAAATTAGAAACAATCTTCGTTTTCAAACTCTTTTTGATAGAAAAGAGAAGACTGATAATCTTGACGATATTCTGTCACGTATCAAATTCACCACTAACGATCAATTCCTAGACTCTGCGGAATTCGTGATTGAAAATATTCCAGAAAAATGGGATCTTAAGAAAGAGGTTTATGCAAAACTGGATACTATTTGCCCTAAAGCCTCTATTTTTGCTGCCAATACGTCTGCCATCCCCATCACGCGCATTGCCTCAGCAACTCAGCGATCGCCTCAAGTAATCGGCATTCATTTCATGAACCCCGTACCGCTAAAGCCAACGGTTGAACTGATTCGCGGTTACCACACCTCTGATGCAACTATTGAGATGACCCAAGGGTTACTGACTCAAATGGGAAAGGAATGGATTCTGGTCAATGATGCGCCAGGGTTTGTGTCGAATCGCGTCCTAATGCTGACGATTAATGAAGCTATTTTTCTGTTACATGATCAGGTAGCTTCAGCATCAGACGTAGATAAAATTTTCAAAACCTGCTTTGGTCACAAGATGGGACCTTTAGAAACCGCTGATTTGATTGGGTTGGATACGATTCTATTTTCGATCGAAGTCTTATACGAAAGTTTCAATGATAGCAAATACCGTCCCTGTCCTTTACTCAAACAGATGGTCGATGCTGGTTTATATGGTCGAAAAAGTGGGCAGGGATTTCACACCTATAGCAAGCCCTGACTATTAAATTTCTAGATTGTTAAAGAAGCTAAGTAACCCAATTTTTTCAACAAGTTACTCATCATGAAAGACACTAAAGACAGAATCAAAACGTTCCTCTCTCAGTTTTTTGGTAATCATAAGTTGCAAGAAGATGACGATATTTTTGCAGCCGGATTTGTTAATTCGATGTTTGCCATGCAGCTCATATTATTTATAGAAAAAGAGTTTCAAGTCACGATCGAAAACGAAGATCTGGATCTGGATAACTTTAGAACAATTAATGCGATCGCTCATTTATTAGAACGCAAGACAACCGTAATCGCAGCCAATTAAAAGGTGAACAAGTGCTTAAGCGGGAAATAAGAATGAGATTCGTCAACGCCCAGGTGACATGATGAAGATAGAGTTGACCCCTCAGCAAGAAAAATATCGCTCTGAACTCAAGACATTTGTCGATAAAGCGATCGCACCTTATGCCGATCAATGGGATCGTGAAGAACAGACTCCATCTCATGTGATTCAACAGCTTGCCCAGCGGGGATATCTAGGGGCTGTGTTACCCCCAACCTGCGGCGGCAGTGGCATGGACGCGATCGCCTTTGGTCTTTTGAACGAAGAACTAGCACGAGGCTGCTCGTCGCTTAGGAGTTTGCTGACGGTTCATAGCATGGTGGCTTATGCCCTATCTAAGTGGGGAAGTCTTTTGCAAAAAGAGGTTTGGTTGCCTAAGCTGGCATCTGGTGAGGCGATCGCGGCCTTTGCCCTAAGTGAACCGAATGTGGGTAGCGATGCCAAAGCGATCGAGACGACTGCAACGATTTCTGGAAACGCTTATCTCCTGAATGGACAAAAAAAATGGATTACTTACGGGCAAATTGCTGATGTATTTTTACTGTTCGCCCAGTGTGAGGGCAAACCCTCTGCTTTTTTAGTTGAAAACACCCGTCCAGGACTCTTCATTAAACCTATCTCTGGAATGCTAGGGGTCAGAGCATCGATGTTAGCAGAATTACACCTAGAGGATTGTAAAATTCCGCAGGAAAACCTGGTGTGCAGACAAGGATTGGGATTGTCTCATGTGGCATCATCTGCCCTCGATTATGGACGGTACAGCGTTGCTTGGGGATGCGTGGGGATTGCCCAGGCGTGCCTACAAGCCTGCCTGCACTACACAAGTCAACGTCAGCAGTTTGGTCAGCATCTGAAAGACCATCCACTCATTCAACACATGATCACCGAGATGATTGTCAATGTGAAGGCAGCGAGATTGTTGTGTTATCAAGCGGGCTACTTGAAAGAGAATCGTGATCCCAAATCCATTATGGAAACCTCGATCGCTAAATATTTTGCCTCAACAACGGCAACTCAATCCGCTAACCATGCGGTGCAAATTCATGGTGGCAACGGTTGCAGCCACGACTATTCGGTGCAACGGTATTTCCGAGATGCCAAAATCATGGAAATTATTGAGGGCAGCACCCAGATCCAACAAATGACGATCGCCCAGTCTGGATACTCAGAATCAGGAGTAAGGGTTTAAGCCATGATCAGTCTCACGTCAGGGCAATCAGAAAATAAACGAGATTCCTCTAAACTGATCAAATGTGTCGTTTGGGATTTAGACAATACCCTATGGCACGGTGTGTTGTTGGAAGATGAGCAAGTTTTCTTGCGCGAGGATGTGGTGAGCATCATCAAAACATTGGACAGTCGAGGCATTTTGCAATCCATAGTTAGCAAAAATGAGTACGCCAACGCAATGTCGAAGCTAGAGGATCTGGGATTACATGACTATTTTCTTTATCCCCAAATCAACTGGAATGCCAAATCTTCTTCCATTCAACAAATTGCGCAATCAATCAATATCGGCGTTGACTCGATCGCCTTTATTGACGATCAGCCCTTTGAACGTGAAGAAGTTAGCTTCTCCCTGCCGGATGTTCTCTGTATGGATGCCGCCAATCTTGAACAGCTTTTGGAGACGCCGGAAATGAATCCTCGCTTTATCACAGAGGATGCTAAACAAAGACGACTTATGTATCTGAGTGATATTAAGCGTAAGCAGGAAGAGGAAGAATTTGTTGGCTCTCCAGCAGAGTTTTTAGCCACCCTTAAGATGAGCCTGACGATCGCATCTGCTCAAGAAGACGAGCTACAGCGGGCTGAAGAATTAACAGTCCGAACGAACCAGTTGAACACCACTGGCTATACTTACTCTTACGAAGAACTCGATTACTTTAGACAGTCTGAGCAGCACAAGCTATTAATCGCCAGCTTGAACGATAAATATGGAACTTATGGAACGATCGGATTAGTGCTGGTAGACTGTCAAGTCAGCCTATGGACAATTAAATTACTGCTCATGTCTTGCCGAGTCATGTCTAGAGGCGTTGGCACAGTCATGCTCCATTATCTGACGCAGCTTGCCCAGCAGCATAACGTTCGTCTTTGCGCTGAATTTGTTGCCAACGATCGTAACCGTATGATGTACATCACGTACAAGTTTGCAGGCTTTAAGGAAATTGAGAAGACCGGGAATCGAGTCATGTTTGAACATGATCTGACTCATATTCAACCCCATCCCAACTATATAAACCTTGAGATTCGCGATCGATAGAGTTTAGTCTCGTCATTCGTTTATTCATTATTATTATTGAACTTTAAAATAAATGAGCAGAAACAAAGAGGATCTATCCACACGAACTTCTAAACTTTCACCCGCAAAACGAGCGCTCCTAGAAGCCCGATTGCGGGGCAACGTTGGGTCTAATGCAACAGCGATTTCTCGACGTTCCAGTACAGAACCTTCTCCTCTATCTTTTGCTCAACAGCGATTGTGGTTTCTTCAGCAGTTGGAACCCGACAATCCTTTTTATAATGAACATACCGCTTTGCAACTGACAGGTTCACTCCACATCGCTGCCCTAGAGCAGAGTCTCAACGCGATCGTGCAACGCCACGAAGCGCTCCGCACCACGTTCGAGATCTTGGACGGACAACCCGTTCAACGGATTGCTTCAGATCTGGTTATTCCGCTATCCACAGTAGACTTGCGCGCGTTACCCGATGCCGCGCCGGAAATCCAACGGCTGGCGATCGCGCAAAGCCAATGTCCGTTTAATCTGGCTGACGCTCCGCTGTTGCGCTGGACATTGCTCCAACTGGGTGAACAGGAGCATGTATTGCTGTTCACCATTCATCACATTATTTTTGATGGCTGGTCGATCGACATTCTGATTCGCGAGTTATCCGCCTTTTATCCCGCTTTTTCGGCTGACCAGGACGCAGCCTCTCTATCGGCATTACCGATTCAATACGCCGATTTTGCGGCTTGGCAACGGCAGTGGTTACAGGGAGACACCCTAGAGTCTCAGCTCGCCTACTGGCAGCAGCAATTGGTCGATGCTCCGTCCCTGCTGCAACTTCCGACCGATCGCCCCCGTCCATCCGCCCAGACCTATCAGGGCGCAACGGTATCTTTCCTCCTGCCCCAGCGATTGACTAAGGCGCTGAAAACTATTGGCAAAGAGGCTGAAGCGACGCTCTTCATGACGCTATTGGCGGCGTTCAATCTCCTGCTCTATCGCTACACAGGGCAAGCCGATTTGATCGTTGGTTTACCGATCGCCAACCGCAACCGGGCAGAAATTGAAGGGTTGATCGGCATGTTCGTTAACAGTCTGGTGTTGCGAACCAATCTTTCGGGCAACCCAACTTTTGAGAAACTGTTGGGGCAGGTACGGCAAGTGATGCTAGGGGCGTATGAAAACCAGGATTTACCCTTTGAAAAACTGGTGGAAGCGCTACAGCCAGACCGAGATGCCCCCTACAATCCCCTGTTTCAGGTATCCTTCACCTTACATAATGCACCCAGAAAGCAGTTTGAGTTACCAGGTCTAACCATTACCGCGTTGGATGTGGAACGCCGTCGCGCCCTATTGGATCTTCGTCTGGATATGACAGAGACAGATCAGGGATTAGTAGGCTGTTGGGAATACAGCACCGATTTGTTTGATGCAGACAGAATTCGCCGCATGAGTGGGCACTTTCAGACGTTGCTGGAAGCGATCGCCCTCAATCCCCAGCAGCGAATTTCAGAATTCTCCTGCTTAACGGAAGCTGAACACCAGCAGTTTTTGCAATGGAATCAGACCCAGACAGACTATCCGCAGGTCTGTATTCATCAATTGTTTGAAGCGCAGGTTGAACGCACTCCAGATGCGATCGAAATTGTGTCTGCAAATCAGTCATTAACATATCTGGAACTCAATCACAAAGCTAATCAACTGGCGCATTACTTGCAAACTTTGGGTGTAGGAGCAGATGTGCGAGTTGGCATCTGCTGCGATCGTTCCTTCGATCTGGCGATCGGACTGCTCGGCATTCTCAAAGCTGGAGGAGCTTACGTTCCACTAGATCCCGACTATCCCCAAGAGCGCTTGGAGTGGATGGTTTCCGACTCTCAGATGCCCATTCTGCTAACTCAATCCGCATTGGTCGATCGCCTCCCCCATCATCATGCTCAGGGGATTTGTTTAGACAGCGATTGGGCTACTATTGCTCAGCATAGTCAAGAGAATCCTCATGCTTCTGCCGATCCCAGCAATTTAGCGTATGTCATTTATACCTCTGGTTCTACGGGCAAACCCAAAGGAGTACAAATTGCCCACAGTAGTGTGGTTAACTTCCTCGCTTCTATGCAGCAGAAACCCGGATTGACTGCCAACGATATTCTGCTGGCAGTCACCTCCATCTCTTTTGACATTGCAGGATTGGAACTGTATCTGCCGCTGATAACGGGAGCAAGGCTAGTCTTAGCCAGTCGTTCTGCGGCTACGGATGGCAAGCAACTGAGTGATTTACTCCACTCCAGCGGTGCCACGCTGATGCAGGCGACTCCGGCAACCTGGCGAATGCTGTTAGCATCGGGATGGCAGGGCAAGCAGGATTTAAAGATTCTTTGTGGGGGCGAAGCCCTCAGCCGAGAGTTAGCCGAGTCGCTATTAGAGAAGGCAGCAACGGTCTGGAATCTTTACGGGCCAACAGAAACCACCGTTTGGTCTACGGTTAGTTGCCTAGAGAAAGGCGATCGCTTCCCTGCAATTCTCCCCATCGGACGACCGATCGCCAATACCCAAATCTATCTGCTCGATCGCCAGGGACAGCCTGTGCCAGTGGGTGTTCCCGGTGAGTTGCACATTGGTGGCGTAGGATTAGCGCGAGGGTATCTCAACCGTCCTGAGTTGACAGCCGACAAGTTTATACTGCATCCAACCTGGGACAGGATATACCAGACGGGTGACTTAGCACGTTACCGATCAGATGGTGCGATCGAGTATTTGGGTCGGATGGATCATCAGGTAAAGCTCCGAGGTTTCCGCATCGAACTGGGGGAAATTGAAGCCACACTGAGCCAATATCCTACGGTTCGAGAAGCGGTGATGGTAGCGAAGGAAGACCCGTTCGGTAACAAAAGCCTGGTTGCCTATATCGTTCCGCAGGGGGAAGTTACTATCCGTGAACTGCGTGAATTTCTCCAGCAGCAGCTACCCGATTATATGGTGCCTTCTGCCTTCGTCTCGATCGCGCAGCTCCCTCTGACTCCAAATGGCAAGGTCGATCGCAAGGCTTTGCCAGAACCAGGTTTAGAACAACTGATAAGGGTATCCACCGACAGTACTCCCTCAAATCCTATCGAAGAGATGCTTGTGGGTATTTGGACAAGTGTTCTAGGGATCGATCGCGTTGGCATCCATGATCACTTTTTTGAGTTGGGCGGACACTCTTTGCTGGCAACTCAGGTGATCTCTCAAATCCGACAGCTATTTCAGATCGAACTTCCCCTACGCCGTCTGTTTGAGTTACCTACTATTGCCCAGCTATCCCAGGCGATCGCCGCTACCCAAACAGGCTTAAAGGCTCCTCCTATCCAACCCCGTTCTACTGAAACAGTTCCTCTGTCCTTTGCTCAGCAGCGCCTGTGGTTTTTGGCACAGCTAGAGCCAGATAACCCCTTCTACAACCTGCCGATCGCCGTTTCTCTTCAGGGACAACTCAACCTCCCTGCTTTGGAGCAGACGTTGAATGAAATTCTCCGTCGTCATGAGGCGCTGCGAACCCGTGTTGAAACCCAAGATGGGCAGGCGATCGCCGTCGTTATGCCCTCTACAACGCTCCAGATATCGCCCGTTGATTTGAGCGAGTTAGCAGAGGCTCAGCAAGCAGATAAAGTTCAGCAGTGGGTGGCAACTGAAGCCCAACTTCCCTTTGACCTTGGCCATGATCCTCTGCTGCGAGTGAGTCTGCTGCGCTTGTCCGAACAAGATAATATCTTGCTGTTGACACTGCACCACATTGCCGCAGATGGCTGGTCGTTCGGTGTCCTGATCCATGAAGTGACGGTGCTTTACACGGCATTCTGTGACGGGTGCCCGTCTCCCTTACCAGACCTGCCGATTCAGTACGGCGACTTTGCTGCTTGGCAGCGCCAGTGGTTACAGGGGGACGTGCTGCAAGCCCAAACAAATTACTGGTGTCAGCAGTTGCAAGACGCGCTAGTGCTGGAATTACCCACCGATCGTCCCCGCCCCAACCTACAAACCTATCGAGGAAACAGCTACCGTTTTGATCTACCGCCAGCGTTATTGCAAGCGCTCCGTCGCCTGAGTCAGCAAGCTGGATGCACTTTATTCATGACGCTACTGGCTGCTTTCAAGGTTTTGTTAGGACGGTATAGCAATAGCAAGGATATCGTGGTGGGTACACCCATTGCCAATCGCCACCATGCCGAAATTGAGGGCTTAATCGGCTGCTTCGTCAATACCCTAGTGCTGCGAACCCAGCTCTCAGAAAATCCCACGGTTCTGGAATTACTCGATCGGGTACGAGAAACCGCCCTCGGGGGCTATGCTCATCAAGACTTGCCCTTTGAGCAATTGGTAGAAGCGTTACAGCTTGAGCGATCGCTGAGTCACACACCCCTGTTTCAGGTGATGTTTGTCTTACACAATGCGCCATTACCTGCGATCGCATTGCCCAACTTAACGGTGACTCCTCTTGAGACTGACAGCGGTACAGCTCAGTTTGAGTTAACCCTATCGATGGTAGAAACGGCAGAGGGATTGTCTGGGAAATTGGAATTTAACAGCGATCTGTTCGATCCAGAGACGATCGCTCACATGGCAGGACATTACCAGACCTTACTCGATGGAATGGTGGATAATCCTCAGCAACAGATTTCACAGTTACCGCTTCTCACGCAGGCAGAGTATCATCAGATTTTAGTGGAGTGGAATGACACGCAGATCGAGTATCTACCGGAGCAGTGTCTGCACCAGTTATTTGAAGCACAAGCGCAACGCACTCCTGATGCAGTAGCCGTAATCTTTGAAAATGATCAGTTAAGCTATCGAGAACTCAATGCCAGAGCGAACCAGCTGGCACACTTCTTGCAACAGCGGGGCGTTGGAGCAGAAACTCTCGTGGGCATTTGTCTGGAGCGATCGCTGGAAATGGTCGTGGGTTTATTGGGCGTTCTTAAGGCAGGCGGAGCCTATGTTCCGTTAGACCCCACCTATCCTCAAGAACGCCTGGAGTGGATGCTCTCTGACGCTCAGGTGTCTGTGTTATTAACTCATGCACAGGTTGCAAAAACCTTGCCTGACCACCCCGCGAATCGGATTGCCCTGGATGCTGACTGGAGGGCGATCGCCCAAGCGAGTGATAAAAATCCAGCCAGTGAGGTGAAACCCTCGCATCTTGCCTACGTGATTTACACCTCTGGATCGACGGGGCAGCCCAAGGGCGTGATGATGTCGCACCGCGCCATTTGTAATCACATGCACTGGATGCAAAGCGCCTTTCCCCTGACAGATGCAGACATCGTTCTGCAAAAAACGCCCTTCAGCTTCGATGCATCCATTTGGGAGTTTTACGCTCCACTGTTGGCAGGGGCATCGTTGCTGATGGCGCAGCCTGGAGGGCATCAAGACATGACCTATCTGATCAAAACCATTGCTGATCATCAGGTGACGACGCTGCAACTGGTGCCATCCTTGCTGCGAATGCTTTTAGAGCAGGGTGGGCTTGAAACCTGTCGCACTTTAAAGCGGATCTTCTGCGGCGGTGAAGCGTTATCGGCTGCTCTCCAAAAGCGTTTGTTGGCGAGTCTAGAGGTGGAATTCTTCAATCTCTATGGCCCTACTGAAACCTGTATTGATGCCACTTACTGGACTAACAAAGGCAGCTCTGCTCAACAAACATTGCCGATCGGTCGCCCCATTGCCAACGCGCAAGCCTATATCTTGGATAATCATCTGCAACCGACTCCGATCGGTGTTTCGGGTGAGCTGCATATTGGAGGTGCCGGGTTAGCGCGAGGCTATCTCAATCGCCCAGAACTGACCCTTGAAAAGTTTATTGCCAACCCTTTTGATCCTCAACCAGAGGCACGCCTCTACAAAACTGGAGACTTGGCGCGCTACCTACCCAATGGCGATATCGAGTATCTCGGTCGGATCGATCATCAGGTGAAGCTCCGAGGCTTCCGCATTGAATTGGGAGAAATTGAAGCCGCACTGAGTCAGTACCCTGCTGTGCGAGATACGGTCGTTGGGGTTCGGGAAATTGGGCATGAGCAGCGACTGGTTGCCTATGTCGTGACAAATCCCCCGCAACTTTCTATCAGCGATCTGCGCCAATTCCTCAAACAGAAACTGCCTGAATATATGATACCTGCGGTTTTTGTGTCGCTTGAAGCCTTATCCCTCCTACCAAACGGAAAGGTCGATCGCAACGCATTACCCGATCCAGACCTGACTAGACCTGAGTTAGACCCGGCGTTTGTGGCTCCTTGCACGGCGATCGAAATCACTTTGGCAGAAATTTGGGCACCCGTCTTGGGAGTGAAGCAAGTCGGGATTCACGACAACTTCTTTGAACTGGGGGGCGATTCCATCCTCTGTATCCAGGTCGTTGCTCGGGCAAATCAGGCAGGTCTAAAGTTCACGCCAAAGCAGATGTTTGAACACCAGACGATCGCTGAACTAGCAACGGTAGCAGGAACAAAACAGGGAACGTCGGTTGAACAGGGACTTGTGACTGGATCAGTCTTCCTCACCCCTATCCAGCGCTGGTTCTTTGAGCAAAATTTACCTGATCCCCATCATTTTAATCAGGCAGTAATGCTGCAACTCCCTCAGCAAATTGACCTGACGCTATTGGAGCAAGCCCTCCAGCAGTTGCTGAGCCACCATGACGCCTTGCGCTTGCGGTTTGAGCGAACTGAGTCTGGCTGGCAGCAGAGTTACGCCCCTCCTGATGCAGCGATGCTCCTGATCCGTTGGGATTTCTCAGCCCTGACCGCAGCAGCGCAAAACCTCGCTCTAGCATCTGCGGCAACTGAAGTCCAGACCAGCCTCAATCTCTTCACCGGGCCTTTGGTGCGAGTTGGATTCTTTGACTTAGGCGAACATCAACCCCATCGTCTCCTCATTGTGATTCATCACCTGGTTGTAGATGGGGTATCCTGGCGCATCCTGTTAGAGGATTTGCAGACAGCTTACCAGCAACTCAGTCGCGGGGAAGCAGTGCAACTGCCCGCCAAAACTACGTCGTTTCAGCAATGGTCGCAAACGCTGCGGCAGTATGCTCATTCCGCTCTCCTCCAGCAAGAGCAGGATTACTGGCGAGTCCAGCCACCCTTCATGCCGTTACCTGTTGATTGTCCAGAGGGCAAAAATACTGTTGCTTCGGCAGATCAGATGATTAGCACCCTCAGTATTTCGGACACCCAAGCCTTACTCAAAGAGGTGCCGAAAGCCTACCACACCGAAATCAACGATGTCCTGCTGACAGCGCTGGTGCAGGCGTTTGCTCAATGGACGGGCGATCGCACCCTCCTGATCGATCTGGAAGGGCATGGGCGAGAGGATATCGCATCTCATGTCAATGTGACTGATATAGACCTGTCGCGCACCGTAGGCTGGTTCACTACGGTCTTTCCAGTAGCTTTGAAACTCGAAGCAGCCACTCATCCAGGAGATACCTTGAAGAGTATCAAAGAGCAGCTACGCCGCATTCCTCGTCGGGGAATCGGCTACGGGATTCTCCGCTATTGCAGCGACGATCCGAAAATTACCGCAGCGTTGAACAACCGATCGCAACCGGAAGTAATGTTTAATTACTTGGGACAGTTTGATCAAAGCCTACCCAACTCCTCATTATTTCGCCCAGTTCAAGAGCCAGGTGAACCGACCCAAAGCTTACAGGGCGATCGTAGCCATTTGCTGGCAATCAATTGCTGGATCAGTAACGAACAACTGCACCTGCATTGGAACTATAGTCAGGCGATCCATCACCACTCCACGATCGCGGCTTTGGCTCAAAACTTTTTGCAGGCATTGCGATCGCTAATCGCCCACTGCCAATCTCCAGAAGCAGGCGGCTATACCCCTTCTGATTTTTCAGCAGCCAACTTGAGTCAACAGGCGCTCGATCGCTTTCTGACCAAAATTAAACGCCGAAATTAGCTCTATCACAACGATGAGAATACAAAAAATACTTGCTTAGATCATCGACACATCGTAATTCAAAATCCACAAATGACAGAGACTATCCAAGACATCTACGAACTGACCCCAATCCAGAAGGGAATTCTCTTCCACAGTTTGTACGCTCCAGAAGTAGGGCTTTACTTCATGCAAACGGGCTATAGCGTGCGGGGCAACCTCAATCACGCGGCATTTGAGCGGGCGTTGCAGCAATTGCCCTCGCGACATACCATCTTACGCACAAGTTTCTATTGGGAAGAAGCAGACAAACCCCTACAGGTTGTGCATCGGCAAGCTACTATTCCGCTAGAACAGCAGGATTGGCGCAGCATCAATCCGGTAGAACAGCAGGAGCGCTTAGAAGCGTTTTTGAAGGGCGATCGCGAGCGAGGCTTTGATTTTTCACAAGCTCCATTGATGCGGATAACGGTACTGCGTCTGGCTGATCAATCCTGTGAAATTATTCAAAGCGTCCACCATGTCATTCTTGACGGTTGGTCTACATCGGCAGTGATGGGGGAAGTGATTCAGCTTTATCAGGCGCTTTGTTATGGTCAAAATCTCTCCTTGGCAGCGAGTGCTCCTTTCAAAACCTATCTCTCCTGGTTAGAAAAGCAGGATCTGGTGAAAGCTGAGAAGTATTGGCGGCAGGCACTTAGCCCGATCAAAGCGCCCACACCGCTCACCTACCTGGAAAGTCAGGACTTACCTGTCTTGGAAGAAAGGTACGATGAGCAACAAATTAAGCTATCGGCAGCCACAACAACTGCCCTCCAATCCTTAGCACGTCACCATCAACTGACGCTGAACACGCTGTTTCAAGCGACTTGGGCGTTGCTGCTCAGCCGCTACAGTGGTCAGGAGTCGGTGGTTTATGGGTGCTGTGTGTCGGGTCGTCCGGCAGAATTAAACGGTATCGAATCGATGGTAGGCGTGTTCATCAACACCTTACCGATTTGGGTTGATGTCCATTCGGAGCAAGCCCTGTTGCCTTGGCTGAAGCAGCTTCAGGCTCAACTGGTGGAGATGCGCCAGTATGAGTACAGCCCGTTGGTTGAAGTGCAAGGATGGAGTTCAATTTCACGGGGAATCCCTTTGTTTGAAAGCATTGTGGTGTTTGAAAACTACCCGGCTCCTCAGATGACTAAACAAGGCGAAAACGATCTAGAACTTCAGAAATCTACGGTCTTTTACAAAACTAATTATCCTCTGACGATCGTCGGCTATCCCGGTTCAGAGTTAGTCTTTGGCATCAGCTACGATTGTCGTCGCTTTGACTCCACGACCATCACTGGAATTCTAGAGCATTTCGAGATGATGCTTCAGAGCATGGCAGCTACACCTGATGTGAAGTTGAAAGATCTGTCATTGTTAACGCCAGCAGAACAGCAATTGACGCAATGGTTGGAACAAGAAGTAACGTTTGATTTTGCTTTGTGTAATTGAGGCAATCACACTACTTTTCACATTCTCTTCACGCAGGAAACAACACGATGAGTATTTTTGAACAATGTGAATCAAATGTCAGAAGTTACTGTCGCAGTTTCCCAGCAGTCTTTCATCGAGCTAAAGCATCGATCGTCTACTCTGAGTCTGGGCAAGAATATATCGACTTTCTGGCAGGTGCAGGTGCTCTGAATTATGGGCATAACAACGACTACATCAAGCAAAAGGTGTTGTCTTATTTAGATGCCGATCTGATCACCCACGGTCTAGATTTACACACTGCTGCAAAGGAGAAATTTTTGACAGCTTTCTCTGAATATGTACTCCTTCCAAAGCAGTTAGATTATCGGGTTCAGTGTTGTGGCCCTACGGGAACCAATGCCGTCGAAGCTGCCTTGAAATTGGCGAGAAAAGTGAAGAAAAGACCGGGCATCTTCTCATTCATGGGAGCCTATCATGGCATGACATTGGGCAGCTTATCGGTAACAGGAAATACTGCCATTCGTGCCGGAATGGGAGGAACAGCCAATGCCGTTACATTTATGCCCTATCCCTATGGATTTATGGAGACGATCGATACGATCGCCTACATTGAATCTATCCTCAATGATGTGAATTCCGGGATTGAAAAACCAGCTGCCATTATTTTTGAAACGGTGCAGGCTGAAGGTGGAATTGTAGTCGCCCCGATTGAGTGGATGCAACGGCTGAGGGCATTGTGCGATCGCCATGACATTCTCTTAATCTGTGACGATATTCAAGTCGGGTGTGGCAGGACAGGGCCTTTCTTTTCGTTTGAACGGGCGAATATTGTTCCCGACCTGGTCGTTCTCTCCAAATCTATCAGCGGCTATGGATTTCCCATGTCATTGCTGTTGATTAAACCAGAGTTTGATCTTTGGGAACCAGGTGAGCATACGGGAACTTTTAGAGGCTATCAGCTTGCATTTGTGGGGGGGACGGCAGCGCTAGAATATCGAGAAATAATGGGATTAGAAAAAGAGGTTAGTGTTAAAGCATCCTTCCTAAAGACATTTTTAGAGGAAGCGATCGCCCCCCTTAGCCTCCACATAGAAATTCGAGGAATCGGCATGATTTGGGGTATCGATCTTGCCAAGTTTGGAGGTGAGAGCTTTGCTAAAAAAGTGGCTTCTCGCTGCTTTGAACTAGGTCTAATTGTTGAGCGGGTAGGTAGACAGGATACGGTTCTCAAACTGTTACCCCCCTTGACGATCGAGATACCAATTCTACAAAAAGGCTGTTCTATATTAAGACAGGCATTGGATGACTGTTTAGTTTAAGAAATTTGGTTTAAGAGGATGTTTGAAAAGTCTAACTATGAGTAGCAGAACGTTTCAGATCCCCCTAAATCCCCCTTAAAAAGGGGGACTTTGAATCTATCCTCCCCTTTTTCTAGACGCGAAGCGGCTTCCCGCAGGGTAGGGGCAGGGGGGATCAATAGGTGCCTAAAATCACAGCCGATTACTTTTCAAACATTCTCTAAGCAATTTGGTTTAAGAAACTATTTAAATAATGAAACCGATGATGAAAACCCTAAATTCACATCCTATTATTTCTGAGAATCTGCTCTATCACAGAATCTATTGGCTTAATCAGTTGGCTGGAGAGTTGCCGGAGACAAATATTCTCACAGACTATCTCAGACACGATCGATATAGCAGGAGAAATAAAGTTGTCCAGTTTGAGTTGGGCGATCGCCTCTCTCAATCGGTGATTCAGCTCGGTCAAAACTCTCATCTTTCTATCTATCTGCTGCTGTTATCTGCATTTAGCAGCTTGCTCAACCAATATACTCACCATAATGACCTAATAGTTGGGATACCTTGCTATCACCCGATCGATCAGGATGAGGCTTTGACAAATCAGGCCAATCAGGCCCTACCTTTGCGCTTGCAGCTCACGGATGAACTGACCTTTAAAGATCTACTGCTGCATATAAAAGATGCTGTCATTCAAGCATATACACATCAAGAGTATCCGTTAGACAAGCTGTTGGGAGCGTTAAACATACCGCAGCAGTCGAGTCGCTGCGCTCTTTATGACATCATTATTTTACTGGAAAATATTCATAGTCATCCCGTTGGGCTAAACAACGATCTGACGATTTCCTGGTGCGTGAATGAAACCAGAATTGTAGGCAGGATTGAGTATAGCGACTCACTGTTTAGAGATGAAACTATTGAAGCATTGGCAAAACACTATGTGAATGCAATTGAATGCGCGATCGCCAATCCAACGATTCAAATTTCAGATATTGCTTTGTTAAAAGCAGACGAAACGCAAAAGCTGTTAGAGGAATTCAACAGTAATACTAAGCTATATCCCGTCGATCAAACCATTCAAAGCTTATTTGAGGCACAGGTAGAGCGATCGCCCAACAGCATTGCAGGAGTTTACCAAGGAAAGTCGTTAACCTATCGAGAACTGAATGCAGGAGCAAATCAATTAGCTGGATTGTTGCGCGATTTAGGCATCGGCAATGGTGATTTTGTGGGTATTCTACAAGAGCGAAATCTGGACTTTCTAAGATCAATTCTGGCGATCTTGAAGGCTGGTGGCGCTTACGTCCCGATCGATCGCACCTATCCACCGGAACGGATTCAGTACATGCTATCCAACAGTGAGGTTAAGGTGCTCTTAACCGACGCTTCATGCCTCCAAAATTTGGCTGAACGTCTGGAACATTATCCTCACTTGAAATCGGTTATCTGCTTAGAGATATCTGACGATCAAGCTAAATCTCAATTCATAGGAGTCAGTCTCTATGATCGATCGGATTTTAGCCAATACTCAGAAGAAAACATCGACAGCAGCAACAGCAGCACCGATCGCGCTTACATGCTCTATACATCCGGTTCAACTGGATTACCCAAAGGGGCGATCGTTCGACATGATGGGGCAATTAATCATATTTATGCTCAATTTGATGCGCTGAAATTACATCAGGGGCTGCGATTTTTGCAAAGCGCCCCCGCTTCTTCTGATATTTCGGTTTGGCAGTTTCTGGCACCTTTGCTCATTGGAGGATGCACTTTCATCGTCGATACAGCAACGGTTTGTGATCCGGAAAAACTATTTCAGGTAATCCAAGCTGAAAACCTGACGCTAGTTGAACTGGTTCCCGTTGTCCTGCAAGGATTGATCGACTATGTATCCAAACTGCCAGTGCAGCAGCGATCGCTTCCTCAGTTGCAGTGGATGATGGTGACGGGAGAATCTGTTCCAGTTCGCTTGGTCAACCAATGGCTAACGCTCTATCCCACCATCCCAGCCGTGAATGCTTATGGCCCAACCGAGGCAGCAGATGATATCACGCAATTAATTTTTGAACAGCCGCTTCCAGAAAATCAGCGATCGATTCCGATTGGCAAACCGTTGGCAAACTTAACGCTCTATGTGCTGGACGCGCAAATGCGGTTGGTGCCGATTGGAGTTCCTGGAGAGATTTGTGTTGCCGGAATTGGAGTAGGGAATGGGTACTGGAAGAATGCAGCGAAAACGAATCTGAGCTTTGTCCCTAACCCGTTTACAGATCCTGAATCACCCCGAAATCATCAAGACGTCATCTACAAAACTGGAGATTTAGGCCGATGGTTGCCGGATGGCACGATCGAGTACTTGGGACGCATCGACCATCAGGTGAAAATTCGCGGCTTCCGCATTGAACTGGGCGAAATCGAAGCCGCCTTGAGCCACCATCCAGCCCTCAAAGAAGCGGTTGTGGTGGTCAGGGACGACCGAATGGGCAACAAACATCTCGTGGCTTATGTGGTTCCTGATGCATCCATTAGCCCTGTTGCTTCTGACCTGCGCGACTTCCTCCAGGCAAAACTGCCCGATTACATAGTGCCTTCTGTCTTCGTGCCGATCGATCGCTTACCGCTAACCCCCAGTGGCAAGATCGATCGGGCAGCGCTACCCGAACCAGAGATGAAATCACAAGTACCATCAGGGTCGGATGCAGCTACGACTTCAGTTGAAGAAATTCTTGTCGGCATCTGGTCAAGGGTATTGGGCTGCGATCGCGTCGGCATTCACGACAACTTTTTTGAGTTGGGTGGGCATTCTCTGCTGGCAACGCTGATTATTTCCCAGGTGCGGCAGGTGTTCCAGCGAGAGCTACCGCTGCGCCGTCTGTTTGAGTTGCCTACTATTGCTCAACTTGCGGCCGCCATTGAAACCGTGACTCTAGCAGGCTTGAAAGCACCTGCGATCGAACGACATGTCACCGGAGGAACGATTCCCTTATCCTTTGCTCAGCAGCGGCTGTGGTTTTTGGCGCAGCTAGAGCCAGAGAATCCCTTTTACAACCTCTCAACCGCTGCTTCTCTCCAGGGTTCGCTCAACTATCCTGCCTTGGAACAAACCTTTACCGAAATCCTCCGTCGTCATGAGGCGTTACGTACCAAAGTAACTGTCGTAGAAGGACAGCCGATCGCAGTTGTTACCGCTGCGACGGCACTACCGTTACCCATCATTGACTTGAGTGCATTACCCCAATCGCAACAAGAAACTGAAGTCAAAAAATATATCTCTATAGAAGGACAGCAACCCTTCGACCTAAACCGTGATTTACTCCTGAGGGTGAAACTGCTGCGTCTAGAGGCAGACGACCACATTTTGCTGTTGACGATGCACCATAGTGCTGCCGATGGCTGGTCGATCGGGGTTCTCGTCAATGAGGTGTCTCTGCTGTACAAGGCATTCTGTCAACAGCAGCCGTCGCCCCTGCTTGAATTGCCGATTCAGTATGGTGACTTTGCCATCTGGCAGCGTCAGTGGTTGCAGGGAGCGGTATTGGATGCCCAGATAGGCTACTGGCGTCAGCAGTTAGCCGATGCCCCGACCCAATTACAATTGCCGACCGATCGCCCAAGACCCGCCATTCAGAACTATCGCGGCACCACGCACAGTTTCCAGCTATCCCTAGAACTATTGCGATCGCTGCACCACCTGAGCCAGCAAGCCAGATGCACGCTGTTCATGACGCTGCTGGCTGCTTTTAATATTCTATTAGGACGCTACAGCAACAGTGAAGATATAGTGGTCGGCACGCCGATCGCCAATCGCCATCGGGCGGAGGTCGAGGACTTAATTGGGTGCTTTGTCAATACGCTGGTGCTGCGAACCGATCTCTCGAATAATCCCACCGTATTAGAGCTATTGGAGCAAGTGCGGGACAGGGCGCTAGATGCCTATGCTCATCAGGATTTGCCTTTTGAGCAACTGGTGGAAGTCCTCCAGCCACAGCGCTCCTTAAGCCATACTCCCCTGTTTCAAGTGATGTTTGTGCTGCAAAATGCCCCGATTCCGAACGTTGAATTACCGGGGTTGCAGGTGAGGACGATCGAAACCGATCGCGGCACAGCCCAATTTGATTTGATGATGCTGTTAGAAGAAACCACCGAAGGACTGGTCGGAACGATCGAGTACAACACCGATCTATTTGAGCTAGACACGATCGCCCGGATGGTAGGACATTATCAGACCTTACTGAAGGCGATGGCTACAAATCTTGATCGGCTAATTTCTGACTTACCGCTATTAACGTCTGTGGAACAGCAACAGTTCTCACAATGGAATCAAACTCAGGCAGACTATCCTCAAACGTTGTGTATTCATCAGTTATTTGAAGCACAGGTACAGCGAACACCGAACGCGATCGCCGTCATATTTGAAGATCAGCAGCTAACTTACCAAGAGCTAAACATTCAAGCGAATCAACTCGCGTATGACTTAAGAACAGTAGGAGTCAAACCAGAGGATCGGGTAGGGATCTGTTGCGATCGCTCTATTGAGATGCTGATTGGCGTGTTGGGGATTCTCAAAGCAGGAGGAGCCTATGTTCCCCTTGATCCGACTTATCCAATTGAACGATTAGATTGGATGCTGCAAGATGCCCAGGTGTCGCTGCTGCTGACCCAGGAGCATTTGCGAGACAGACTGCCAGATCAAGTTCAATTTCCATTGATCTGTGTCGATCGCTACGGGCATTCTGGCTCGACAGAGGCGGCGGAGACTATCCTGATGCCACCCGATAGTGGAGTCACGCCAGACAGCTTGGCCTACTTGATCTATACCTCCGGCTCAACAGGCACACCCAAAGGTGTTCAAATTGAGCATCGCAGCGCGGTGAATTTGCTTCATGCCGTTTGCCAACAGCTCGGAGTGACCGCCGCCGATACGCTGCTGGCCGTTACTCCGCTCTCCTTCGACGTGGCGGTATCTGAACTGTTTTTGCCGCTTGCCGTCGGAGCCAAGCTGGTGCTTGTCAGTCGAGCGGTGGCAGCAGATGGCATCCAGCTTCTCGCCTTACTCCAGCGTTGCCAAGCCACAGTTCTACACCCGACTCCAGCGACCTGGCGATTGCTGCTTGCCGCTGGATGGCAACCCACCCCCAACTTGAAGATGATTAGCACCGGGGAAGCGTTGCCTCCATCTCTGGCACATCAACTGCTGTGCAAGGGGGGCGAATTGTGGAACTTGTATGGCCCCACGGAAACCACGATTTGGGCAACAGGCTGTCAAATTCAGTCGGCGGAGGTGCCGATCGCCATTGGTCGTCCGCTTGCTAACCTGCAAGCCTATATTCTCGATCGCCATCTGCACCCGGTGCCGATCGGCGTTCCAGGAGAGCTGTATATCGGAGGGGTGGGGCTGGCGCGCGGCTATCTCAACCGTCCTGAATTGACTGCCGAACGGTTTATCCCGCATCCGTTCAGCGATCGCCCTGGCGCAAGGCTGTACAAGACGGGCGATCTGGCTCGGTTTCTGGCAGATGGACAAATCGAGTGTTTGGGGCGTATCGACCATCAGGTGAAGCTGCGCGGCTTCCGGATTGAGCTAGGAGAGATTGAAGCTGTGCTAAATCAGCAGGTGCGGGAGAGCGTGGTTGTCATCCAGACCGATCCGGCAGGAGAGCCGTGCTTAGTGGCTTACGTCGTTCTCCAGTCCGAACCCTCTGGGGCGACCCGCGACCTGCGTCGGTTTCTTCAGGACAAATTGCCTGACTATATGGTGCCTGTGGCTTTCGTGCCGCTTGAGGCGCTGCCGCTGAACTCTAATGGCAAAGTCGATCGCGCATTGCTCCCCCAATGGGAGATGCCTCGATCGGGGAGTGATGTTGTCTCGCCCCGTACTGCTACAGAAGTCACATTGTCCACCCTCTGGGCTGAGGTGTTGGGGCTGGAAGCCATCAGCATCCACGACAATTTCTTTGAGCTAGGCGGACATTCGCTGCTCGTCACCCGCGTCATCTCTCGGTTGCGCGCAGCCTTCGAGGTGGAGCTGCCGCTGCGGAGCCTGTTTGAAAAACCCACTGTCGCTGAGTTGGCAGAGCGGATTGACATCCTGCGGTTATCGCTTGCCCAAGCCTCAAATCCTCTGCCTGTAATCGGAAACGGTCGTAAGGAGATAGAGTTATGAAATCGATCGAAACCTTTTTATCGAACCTGTATAGTCTTGATGTCAAGCTGTGGCTAGAGCGGGTAGATGGCGAATCGGATCAGATGCGCTTGCACTGCAATGCACCCGAAGCTGTTCTCACCCCAGACTTAGGAGCTGAAATTTCTGCCCGCAAAGCCGAAATTATCACTTTTCTGAATCAAGCCCATGCGGCTTCACGCGCCTCGGCTGCCGCGATTCGCCCCGTTGTTCGATCGGGCAATTTACCTCTCTCCTTTGCTCAGCAACGGCTCTGGTTTCTTGACCAGATGCAACCCGGTAGTCCGCTCTATCACATTCCGGAGGCAACGCGCTTAATCGGTTCGCTGGATGCGATTGCCCTAGAGCGCAGCTTCAATGAAATTGTGCGGCGGCACGAAGCCTTACGCACAACCTTTCAAACCTTAGAGGGTCAGCCTGTCCAGGTCATTTCTCCCCCTGCACCCCTACCACTACAGCGCATCGATCTACAGCACTTGGGACAAGCAGAGCAGGAGGCTGAAGTCCTGCGCCTGGTGAACTGGGAAGCTCAGCAGCCGTTTGACTTAGCGAAAGATCCGCTGCTGCGAGTCACCCTGGTTCACCTCCATGACAGAGAGCATGTCGTGCTCTTAACAATGCACCACATCGTCTCTGATGCCTGGTCAATGGCGGTATTGATTCGAGAACTGATGGCACTCTACACCGCTTTCTCGACAGGTCAGCCTTCCCCATTGCCAGCGTTACCGATTCAGTACGCTGATTTTGCCGTCTGGCAACGGCAGTGGCTTCAGGGAGAGGTTCTAGACCCGCATCTGTCTTACTGGCGCAACCAGTTGAGCGGCGATCTGCCCGTTTTGCAATTGCCGAGCGATCGCCCCCGTCCTCGAATTCAAACCTTTCGGGGAGCTATCCACGCTTTTGAGCTACCTGCGGGTCTGACAGAATCCCTCAAGGCTTTGAGCCAGCAGGCGGGTGTCACTCTCTTTATGACCTTGCTGGCAGCGTTCAAAGTGCTGCTCTATCGCTACACGGCTCAAGAAGATCTTCTCGTGGGTTCACCGATCGCCAACCGCAATCGCACCGAAGTAGAGGGGCTGATTGGCTTTTTTGTGAATACCTTAGTGCTGCGAAGCAATCTGTCAGGCAATCCGACCTTTCGGAATCTGTTGAGTCAAGTGCAGCAGGTTTCGCTGGCAGCCTACGATCATCAGGATCTTCCCTTTGAACAGTTGGTCGAGGCTCTGCAACCCGATCGAGATCTTAGCTACAGCCCCCTGTTCCAGGTCAAGTTCGCGCTGGAAAATCTTCCAGAAGACGAACTGAAGCTGCCAAATTTGACGCTGAAGTTTCTTCAATCCCAAAACCCAACCGCCAAGTTGGACTTGAGCCTGGACATGGCTGAAACAACTCCAGGACTAAAAGGACAATTTGAGTACAACACCGATTTGTTTGATCCAGTGACGATTACTCAGATGACAGAGCATCTCTGTTGTCTATTAGCCGGAATTGTCGAGCATCCAGAGCAGAAAATTTCTGACTTGCCGTTACTCACTGAATCTGAGCGGCATCAGCAACTCGTAGAGTGGAACGATACACAGATTGATTATCCGCAAAACGAGTGCTGGCATCAGCGATTTGAAGCGCAAGTGCAGCAGACACCGGAGGCGATCGCTCTTGTCTTCAAGCAGGAACAACTTACGTATGATCAACTGAATCGACGGGCGAATCAGGTTGGCCATTATTTGCGAAAACAGGGGGTGAAGCCAGAAACGATTGTGGGATTGTGTCTGGAGCGATCGCCCTCTATGATCATCGGACTATTAGGCATCCTCAAAGCAGGTGGAGCCTATCTGCCGCTAGACCCCACCTATCCTCCCGATCGGCTGGCATTGATGATGTCAGATTCGCAAATCCCCATTCTCCTAACCACCCAGACATTAGCAGCAACCTTACCCGATCATGCCGCCCAGGTTATCTGCCTAGATACAGACTGGAATTACATCGCTCAGGAGCGTCAGCAAAATCCTGAGAGTGGAGTCACCATCGAGAATCTAGCCTATTTGATCTACACCTCCGGCTCAACAGGAATCCCCAAGGGCGTTTTGGTGCCGCATGAAGGATTGATTAACCTGACGGAAGATAAGATTCGCACCTGTCGGGTGCAGCCTGACAGTCGTGTCCTGCAATTTTTCTCTTTGAGCTTCGATGCCTCCATCCCAGAAATTGTGATGAGTCTGGGCTGTGGAGCCGCCTTGCATCTGGCAACCTCAGAAGATTTGCTGCCCGGTGTGGGTCTTCTGCGACTCCTACGCGAACAGGCAATTACTCACATCACTCTGCCCCCCTCTGCGCTAGCCGCATTGCCCGCTGAAGCGTTGCCTGCCTTACAGATGGTGTTGGTGGGCGGCGAGGCTCCCTCGCCAGAACTGATCGCCCAATGGTCAACCGGGCGACGGTTCATCAACGCCTATGGCCCTACCGAGACGACAGTTAATGCCAGCATGGTTGAGTGTGTTAGCGGCGCACAGCCCACAATTCGTCCGGCTGCCAACAAGCAGCTTTATATTCTCGATCGCCATCTCCAACTCGTTCCGATCGGCGTTCCTGGCGAACTATATATCGGTGGAGTTGGTTTGGCGCGAGGCTATCACAATCATCCGGCAAAAACCGCTGAGGCATTCATCCCTAACCCATTCAGCGATCAGCTAGGAAGTCGCCTGTACAAAACCGGAGACTTAGCTTGCTATCGCCGGGATGGTCACATCAAACTGCTGGGTCGTCTCGACTATCAGGTGAAAATTCGCGGCTTCCGCATCGAACCCGGAGAAATTGAATCGCTGCTAGCCCAGCACCCGAATGTGCAAGATGGGGTGGTGATTGTCCGCGAAGATCGATCCCGTGAAGATCAATCCGGTGACAAACGGTTGATCGCCTATGTTGTACCTGTCGCCAACCAGACGCCAACCACTAGCGACCTGCACCGCTTTATTGTCGAGAAGTTGCCCAAGTACATGGTGCCTGCGGCATTCGTCTTCTTGGAGGCGCTGCCCCTCAATCCTAACGGTAAGGTCGATCGCCAAGCCTTACCCGCACCTGACTCCGTTCGTCCTGACCTGGCAGATGCATTTATCGCCCCGCGTACCCCCACAGAGGCAATTCTGGCACAGGTATTTGCTCAAGTGCTGGAGGTGGAGCAGGTGGGCATCCATGATGACTTCTTTGAATTGGGCGGACATTCGCTGCTGGCAACCCGGTTGATTGCCCGGTTACTTCGGACGTTTCAGATAGAGTTGTCGATCGTAGACCTGTTTGAAGCGCCAACAGTGGCGGGTTTAGCAGAACGCATCATGGGAGGCTCGGTGCGTGAAAACACATCAGCATTCCTCAACGCTGAAGCCATCCTGGATTCCACCATTCACCCAAGAACGAAACCGATTCAGCCCAAGGTGGCACCCAGCCGGATTTTCCTAACGGGAGCAACCGGGTTTCTGGGTGCATTCTTACTCCACGAACTCCTGCAACAAACCCAGGCGGAACTCTACTGCCTGGTGCGGGCAACCTCGATCGAGTCGGCTCAAGCGAAACTGCAAACCTGCCTCGAATCCTATCGGCTGTGGCAGGAGCGATTCAAGCCGCGAATCATTCCAGTGCTAGGCGATCTGTCTCAACCGCTTCTGGGTCTTTCCGAGTCCCAGTTTCAAACGCTAGCGGCGCAAGTTGGTGTGATTTATCACAGTGGGGCTTGGGTACATCACGCCTCTCCCTATTCCTTGCTCAAAGCCACCAATGTTCTGGGAACTCAAGAAGTTTTACGACTCGCCTGTCAACAGCAAGTGAAACCCGTTCATTTTATGTCTGCTACCAGCGTTTTTTCGCCTACTCTTTCCTCCAGTCAAGCGCCAGAAATCCAGGTGATCCGAGAGGCCGATCGCATTGCTGATCGCATTCCCTGGGGGGGCTATAACCAGAGCAAGTGGGTGGCTGAACGGTTAGTTGCAATGGGGAGCGATCGCGGCATTCCGATCTCAATTTACAGGCTGGGGCGCTTATCTGGGCATAGTCAAACGGGTGTCTTTAATCCAAACGACTTATTGTATCGATTGATTATTGGCTGTGTGCTGTTGGGCAGTGCGCCAGAAGATCAGACCATGCTGGACATGATTCCCATTGATTACGCGAGTCAAGCGATCGTGCATCTCTCAAGACAGTCTACGTCCCAGGGAAAAGCCTTTCACTTAGTTCATCCTCATCCAGTTGATTCAGCGATCCTACTGGAGTCGCTGCGATCGATCGGTTATGCAATTCACCCGCTCCCGTATGATCAATGGCGCACCAAGCTGATTCAGATTGCTGAAACTAATCCAGATCATGCGCTGTATCCACTCGTTTCCCTATTTCCGGCAAGAAGCGAAACGCAGCCGACTGAGGCCATTCTCACATTTGACTGTCAGAATACGCTCGATGGACTGGTAGGGAGTGCGATCGCCTGTCCCCCTCTCGATCAATCGCTGCTGCACAAATACTTCTCACATTTGATTCAAACCGGATTTTTAGCAACTCCCCCTATTTGTCAGGAGCAATAAAGGTAATGCCTTCAGAAAATCGCTACACCGCCTACGACCCCTGGGCTTGGTTATACAACCAGTCAGAGGCACATCTAGCTCTGCAAAACCTGATGCCTCTTTTGGAAAAGCTGCTCTTGCCCCGTTTGCCTGAAAATGGACAAATTCTCGATCTGTGTTGTGGCACAGGACAGGTATCACAGCAACTCATCTTGAAGGGCTATCACGTCACAGGATTGGATGGCTCCGAAAAAATGTTGCATTACGCTCGTGAAAATGCACCCCAAGGGAAGTTTGTTCTAGAGGACGCCCGTTCTTTTGAATTCTCTCCGACCTTTGATGCCGTCATTTCTACCGACTCTTCCCTCAATCACATCATGAGTCTGGACGAACTGAAGCAAGTCTTTCGCAATGTCTATGGGGCGCTCAAAAACCAGGGTCTTTTCTTGTTTGATCTAGGGTTGGAGGATCGATATCGCAATGTAAAAATCGACAATGGTGAACTTCATCCTGAATATGCTTGGACAGTGGGAGAGACTTATGACCGAGAGAATAAAACAGGTACATTCACCATCACGCTATTTCAGCCAAACAGCCAAGTTCAGCCGAACAGCCAAACTCAGCCAAGCAGCCAAAATTTAAAGCCAAAAGCCGCAAATTTAGGTACTTTAATTCAGCTAAAATGCTTCCTCTACAATCGCATCTTACGCCCGTTACATCCTTCAGTCTTACTTCAGTTAGTTGATAAAGATTGGCTCCCTTTAACCCTGACGTTTTCAGTCAAACCTTACGCCAAACAAGACGTTCAAACGGCGCTAGAAGAGGTAGGATTCACTCAAGTTGCCATCTACGATTTTCGAGGCAACGTAGCAGCACCCAACAATACCCAGTCTGTTTACTTTGTGGCTTGCAAATCGGCTGACTGAATGAGCGAAAGATCTTTGCCTGCTTTAGAAAGCAGCCTCTGTAATAAGGTCAGAGCGCTAAACGGTTCACTTCTCAGGAAGTACGTTTCACGAAGAAAAAAGTACATTTTACAAAGAAAAGAAGATCTTCAGCCCACTATGATACTTTCATTACTTCTTGCGAATCTTTCTCGACTAATTAGCCTTATCTGCTGGAAATTTTATTTGGGTTCCATCCGCATCAAGTCCTAGTTCTATGCATAATGTGAGTGAGCAGAGTAGCCAGGTGATACACAAGGAAACGCTGAGTTCCCAGCTTCATTCCCAAGAGGGGCACCTAGCAGCCTTGATCGATCGCTACAACAAGCGAACCCAAGCTTCAAAGGCAAACGCCCAAGCCTACCGCCAATTTCTTGCCGATCCAAGGCAAACAGAATGGTTTGATCTGCCCACCAAAGAGATGTGCTATCTGATTGTGGGAGAGCGATCGCAAGGTGCGCGAGTTTGGGACGCAGATGGCAATGAGTATATTGACCTGATTATGGGGTTTGGAGCCAATCTCTTGGGTCACAGTCCCCCTTTCCTTCAGGAAGCGCTAAAAGCGCAGATTGACAAAGGCATTCCATTGGGGCCTCAGGCGGAATTGGCGGGTGAAGTGGCTGAGTTGATTAGTGAACTGACGGGGGCAGAGCGAGTCGCTTTTAGCAATACCGGAACTGAAGCGGTGATGACGGCGATCCGCTTAGCGCGTTCTGCAACGCAGCGTACCAAAGTTGCAGTATTTACCCATTCCTATCATGGTCATGCCGATGCTGTATTAGTTGAAGCACGGAGGACAGGGTCTGAGAGACTCTCGAAGCTGGCGGGTAAAGCCCTGATGACGCGCTTTAATTCTCGTGCCGTTCCCATTGCCTCCGGTGTACCTACGACCGTTGCCAAGGATGCGTTAGTGCTGGAGTATGGCAACCCTGACGCGCTTCAGGTGATTCACGCCCATCGGCATCAGCTAGCTGCTGTTTTGGTGGAACCCATCCAGACGGCACAGCCTGACTTGCAGCCTAAAGCCTTTCTCCAGCAGCTCAGACAGTTGACCCAAGCATCTGGCATTGCGTTGATTTTTGATGAAATGGTGACGGGGTTCCGGTTGCATTTGGGCGGCGCACAGGCTTGGTTTGGCATTGAAGCCGATATTGCAACCTACGGCAAGGTGGTTGGAGGCGGGATGCCGATCGGCGTGATTGCGGGTAAGGCGGCTTATCTAGACAAAATTGACGGTGGCATGTGGCGCTACGGGGATGATTCATACCCTGCGATCGAGACAACCTTTTTTGCCGGAACGCACTGCAAACATCCGCTTGCAATGGCGGCAGCATGGGCGACACTCCAGCATTTAAAGCGCCAAGGCCCGATGCTGCAACAACACTTAAACCAGCGCACATCCTGTTTCGTTGAACAATTCAATAGGTATTTGGAAACCAGCCAATTGCCGATTCGGATGGCAAACTTTGGTTCGTTCTTTAGTCCTGTTTTTCTCAAAGACGTCGCTCCGGCAACCCTTGCTCCCCTAATGGCAGGATTCAGCCTTTTGCGCTATCACCTATGCGATCGAGGAATTTTGCTGCGCGGCGAAGGTGGCGGCTTCCTGTCAACGGCTCACACTGATGAGGATATTCATTGTATCCTCCAGGCCATGAAAGACAGTATTGCCGAACTCCAGGAAGTAGGATTTTTCCCAGACCCATGACCTATCCTGTTCTTCCCTCCAAACTCTATTTGCTAGTTCCTTGGGATTTACCGATTCAACAACAGCTAAGTGATATTGACAACGTTAAATTACAGCGATCGCTCAAACAGTTTCTAAAAGCGTTAGAGCAACATTCCGTTCAGGAGGCAATCGCAATCATTCACCAGGAGTTAGCCTATCTCGATATCAGTGCTGTTGTTCCCATTCAACTCTCTTCGACTCAAACCCCTCTTAATGCCTGGGAAGTTGAAGACTTTGACAGCTATTTTGAAGTCACCCATGTGCAAACCCAAGAACCTGCTGTCTGTATGGTGTGGAGCCTCCTAGTTGCGTATCAAGTTTTTCTGGTCTTGAGCGATCGCGGGAGTGATTTTGATCAAACTCAAGTAGAACAACAAAGACAAGGATTTAAAGGCTATGTCTACTTATTAGCCAGAGTTTTTAATCTCAATTTAGAGTGAGTTGAATACTTAATCTTATGATAACGAACGTTAATCCACAGCAAATTTGGAAAAACTGCCACTGGTTGTTTTTTATTAATGTTCAGGGGCTGATTATTTGTCTACGTCGCTTTGAACTCAGCCTCGCGGCCGACAACATGGCTCAGGCGCAAATTGAACTTGAGACAGCGACGACTCTGATGTTGGCATCCGGCGCGGCAATGGAGCTAGCAGGTAGCTTTAGCCCACAGGAGTATGAGCATCAAGTTCGCCCAACCATGTCGCCGCCGCATGTGGAATCACAGGACTTTAGCGGATTGATGTCCTGGGAACATGCCGCTCTGGTTGAAGTCTGGAAACGGCTTCGCCCTGTATTTGAGGCTTTGCCTGCGGCGCTTACGGCTCAGCATGACAGCTTTGTGGCAGCTTATTTTAGCTTATCTCATGCCCACAAAGCAGTTTGCCAAAAATTTGGGGGGGGTGAAATGGGGAGCTTACGTTGCGATCGAAGTACGGCAACAAGCACGCTGGATAAATTTACTCAAAGCCGTTGGCAGTTACTTGACCCAAACCGCCGAGCGGCTGCGGGTTGCCCATTCCGAAGTTAGAGTCTCGCAGCTTTATTAGGGTTTTCGATGTATTAACGTCTTGAAGGATTTTGCGGCATGAGTGAGGTAGATGACACCCCTATCAATTCGATCGATACCTTAAAAGTCATCCTGACTGACTTGGGCATTCCAGAAGAATTGCTTCACCCTGAGACGTGGCTGCATCAGGATCTCCAGCTTGACTCGACTGAAATCGTCGAAATTTCTCTAGGACTGAAACGGAGGCTGGGAGTGAGTGTGAAGTTGGAAAGTAGGCAGGATATGACGCTCACTCAGGTTTGCCATCAGATTGAAGCTGCACAGCTTGCCCAGTCTCATCCTAATCATGGGATCGCCTAATCATGGCACCTGAGATTGGCATTGCTCAATTGGGGGAGGATTTGTTTGTGAGAGGAACGCTCCGCGCCCCTTTCACAAATAAATCATTCCTAAAATTGCCAGCGCCTGAAATTAAGGGAGTCGGGATTGATATCGTGTCTATTCCCCGGATTGCCCAACTCACCGAGCGATACGATCGCCACACATTAATGTTGTTGTTTACTGCGGGTGAAATCGATTGGTGTCAATCTGAGCCGAAACGCGATCGCGCCTTCGCAATCTGTTTTGCGGCAAAAGAAGCGATCGGCAAGGCTTTAGGAACTGGATTGGTAGGCATTGCCTGGAATGAAATCGAAGCCGTTTTAATTCAAGACCAATTGACAGTTGAGCTATATGGAGAAGCAGACAGTCAAGCGAAACAGAATGGCATTGAGGCTTGGATAGTAACCTGGTGCGAATGGGATCAACACATCCTCGTCCATATTCTCGGTTTGGCAGCGCTAAGGTTAAAAGGAAAGTGAATGGAAAGCATTTCTGAACGATTACCCAAAGTCTTCAATGTGGCGGCATACTTCCTGGAGAGCAGCCTAGCAGCGGAAAACAGCCAGCGAGTCGCTCTGTTTTATCAGGATAAGACTTACACCTATAGACAACTGAACTGCTTTGTGCAACGGGCAGCACAGGTGTTTCTAAATTTTGGACTGGAGCAGGAAAATCGAGTTGCAATCTTACTTCCAGACACGCCTGAGCTAGTTTTTGCCTTTTGGGGTGCCATTTGGCTGGGCATCATTCCTGTGCCGATCAACACCGCCTGTAGCGTGGATGAAGTGCAATATATTCTCCAAGACTCCCGCGTCAAGCTGTTAATTACGACTCAGGACTGGCAAGCGAAGCTGTCTCCTATTTCATCTGCGTTCTTGCAGCACACTCTGCTCCAGGATGGAGACACCCCATTTTTATCCCTGCTTAGCCAGCAGGCCGATGACGCTGTTCCCTGCGCCAAAACCTTACGGGATGAACCTGCTTTCTGGCTCTATACCTCTGGCAGTACAGGTAAGCCTAAAGGGGTGATCCATCTGCATCAAAGCATGGTGGTTTGTGCAGAAAATTATGCTAAGTCCACATTGAAACTGCATCAAGAAGACATTACCTATTCAGTCGCTAAGATGCCCTTTGCCTATGGCTTGGGTAATACGCTTTATATGCCTATGGCGGTCGGAGCTGCAACAATTTTGTCAGACGCGAGCAACGCCTTTGACATCGTTGCGGATATTCAACGCTACAAACCAACCGTTTTTTTTGGAATTCCTAGCGTCTATGCTAATCTGCTGGCCTTACAGGAGATTGCACCGCTCGATGCCTCGTCCCTTCGCCTATGTGTTTCGGCCGCCGAACAGCTTCCTGAAAGCATCTGGCGACAGTGGCAAGAGACATATAACCAGGAGATTTGTGAGGGAATTGGCACCACAGAGTTCTTGCATATCTTCCTCTCGAATCCGTCAGGAGCGTGCAAACCGGGCACTTCGGGTCGCCCGGTGCCCGGTTACGAAGTTCAGGTACTCAATGACCAGGGACATCTCTGTGCTGCGGGTGAAATTGGCAACCTGGTGGTGAGCGGCGAAAGCCTGATGCTGGGGTACTGGAATCGGCTGCGAGAAACCCGGCAGGCGCTCTATGGCACCACGATGCGAACGGGAGATAAGTATCAGTTCGATGCAGACGGCTATTTCAAATTTATGGGTCGTCAGGACGATCTGTTTAAGGTGAATGGTCAGTGGGTGTCTCCGATGGAGATTGAGGATGTCTTACATCAGCATCCCCAGGTGCTAGAGGTGGCGATCGTCCCTGAGTCGGCGGACGGCGAACAACTGACGCAGGTCGTGGCATATGTCAGCCTCAAGTCTGGACAAACTCCATCGCCCGAACTGGAAGTGAACCTCTGCCAGTTTGCCAAACAGCGGTTGCCTCATTTTAAGGCTCCCAAAGTCGTTCGGTTTGTAGAGCATTTACCGCGTACCCCGACAGGAAAAATTCATCGTAAAGCAATTGCCAATTACCGCTAACACAGTATCAATCAGGAATAAATTAGGAGAAATTAATGGTCACGGAATTAAAGCCTGTTACGACTTATAAGGAAACATTTATACCGGGCAAAAGAAACGCGATCGCCGTTCTCCAGACCCTCTTGCAAGCAGGGATTTTTGATCATTATGTGATGTATGAAAAGAACGATGAGGTTCGCATCGCCGGAAATGAGTTGGCGATCGTGTCGGTTAGCCAGGACACGGTACAGCTTCAAAGTATGGGAAAAACCCACACTGAAGCAGCCACCGATCCGTTCCAGCAGGTTGGGGATCTGCTTAGATCTTTGCCGATTAAACACTGGACTGCCTATGGCTACGTAGCGTTTGATCTCGTTGGCTTCTATTCGTCTTACTCCAAGGCCATTCAGCAGCCGCTGCTTTATTTTTTAGTTCCCGAAACTGAACTTCGCTTTACCGCAGCCGGGGTTTATGTCAGAAGCGTGGAACCTCTGGAACCCCTGCTTGAGCTGATAAAAAGCGATCCCCAACCCTGCAACTACGTGCCTATCTGTCTGGAGCAAAACGCGGCAGATTGTGAGCCGTATTCTCAGCGCGTCAAAACGCTGATTGAAGCCATTCAACAGAACAAATTGCACAAAGCCATTATCTCGCGATCGAAAAAGCTGACTGGCAATCTAGATCTGCTCGGAACTTATGTCGTTGGAGCAGCCGCCAACAACTCAGCGCGTTCCTATTGCTTCAACTTGGGAGAGGTGCGTGCCGTTGGGTTCAGCCCTGAGATTCTGATGGAAGTTTACGAAGATGGAGCGGTGATCACTAATCCGTTAGCCGCCACTCGTCCGCGTGGAGAGGACAGCGAAGCAGATGCTCGCCTAGAGGCTGAACTATTTACGGATGCCAAAGAGGTGAAAGAACACGCCCTCTCTATTTGGCTAGCGCAAAGCGAACTTGCCTCAGTTTGCGTACCTGGAACGGTGCAGATTTTCAATTTCATGGAAGTCAAGAAATATCGCTGCGTGCAGCATTTATCTTCGCGAGTAGGCGGCAAGCTGAAGCCTGACCATACCCTGTGGGATGCATTGAAGGTCTTGTTTCCCGGCGTTACCGTGACGGGTATTGATAAACTTCGAGCGTTGGATTGGATCGATCGCCTAGAGGATGAACCTAGAGGCATTTATGCGGGCGGTATTGGTTGGGTAGACAGCAATGGCTCAGCCGATTTAGCCATCGCTATCCGTTCAGCCTATCAATACGGTAATGAAATTCATCTGAACGCTGGTGCAGGTATTGTGGCTGAGTCAGATACCCAGAAAGAGTATGTTGAATCGGTCAATAAGATGAATACAATGCTAACTAACTTGGTTTTACAGCCTGATGTGTAGTATCAATAGCATTGAGGTCGTAAAAGTATCGCAGATTGAAGCGCTGGTAGAACAAACTGGTGAACGATTTGAACAGCAATACTTTACAATTGTAGAACGCCAGATGTCTAAAATAAGCGCAAACTCTATGCAGTATTTTGCAAGTCGCCTTGCCGCCAAAATGGCAGTTCTTAAAATCCTCGATCTTGAAGAAAATTGGCATTCTCTATGGCATGACATCGAGATCCAACGGCTTTCCAGGGGTGAACCTACTGTTGTCCTGTCGGCTAGGGGTCAGGAAATCGCCGCAAAGCTTGGGATTGACCGATGGTTGCTGAGCATTAGCCATACTCCATGCTATGCAGCAGCAAGTGCGATCGCCATTTCAGGATTTGAGGCTGACAGCAACTTTCAATAATTCAACGTGCGTACTTTTGTCATTCTTTGGCTGGGGCAGATGGCTTCTTCCATCGGCAGCGGCATGACCTACTTTTCTCTCACCCTCTGGGTCTGGCACCTTACAGAATCTGTAACGGCGATCGCTCTAATCGCTTTCTTTTTTCAACTCCCGCAAATTGGGATTGCTTTATTTTCTGGCATCCTGGTCGATCGCGTTCCGCGTAAGCTGCTATTAGTTCTGAGTGATGGGGTGGCTGCGGGCTGTACTCTCTCCGTCGGGCTACTCGCTGCCGCTCAGCATCTACAGATTTGGAATCTTTACTGCATTGCAGCAATCTACGGCTGCTTTGGGCATATCCAGATGCTTACCTACACTACAACCGTTCCCTTGATTGTGCCCAAACAGCAATATCTCCGTGCGAATAGCATGGGGTCACTCGTTGGATCAAGTGCCGCGATTGTTGCCCCCGCTTTTGCAGGAATCCTTTATCCCAAATTGGGTTTGTCAGGCATTACGCTGATTGATTTAGCCACCTTTGCGATCGCCATTTCTACGGTGCTGCTGGTACGCATTCCTTCTTCTAAAAATGATTCAGAACCGGGATCAGAGGAACCGAGAATCGAGGGAATTTGGCAAGAAATCACCTTTGGCTTTCGCTACATCGGGTCTAGGCTCAGCTTGGTGTCGATGGTAGTTGCACTTTCTGCTTTTGTCTTTATGAGTCAACTGGGAGAAGCTTTATATGAACCGATGATTCTGGCGCGCACGCAGGGTAATGCTCAAGTGCTAGGGATGGCTGTTGCTGCCTCTGGGGTAGGGGGAGTCATTGGGGGGCTAATTTTGAGTATCTGGGGAGGATTTCGATCTCAAATTCGAGGAATGCTGATCGGATTCGTGGGAACAGGCGTGAGCAACATGATATTTGGTCTGGGTCAGCAACCTTTGATTTGGTTTACAGCCCAGTTTTGTGCATCGCTACATTCACCGCTTGTCTTCAGTTCCTACACGGCGGTTTGGTATGCTAAAGTTGCTCCAAAATTACAGGGACGGGTCTTTGCGGCTGATCACTTCATTGGGCTAGTGATTGCGGCGATCGCTAGCCTGCTGGCTGGGCCGCTTGCCGATCAGATCTTTGAGCCATCCTTGAGATCTGGAGGGACTCTATCCTCACTTGTTTCTCCCATTTTGGGCGTTGGCCCAGGTAGCGGCATTGCACTTCTCTATGTCATAGTCTCAATCGGCATCATCTTATTAGGCGTGAGTGGTTTTGCAGTCCAACACTTGCGGAATGCTGAAGAAATTATGCCTGACTACGATGATGGACAGTAAAAGGACTACTGTTCCATCGTCAAGGTGATTCGTCTGCCGCGCAATCGTGACTGGGATGCATCGGTTGCGCGGGATAGTGAAAGAAGTTTTCCTAACATAAGGATTCGTTCGAAATTAACTTACCGGATTGTTGATTCTGTGTGCGGCCGTATCTCATAGTTCCAGCTACCCTGAAACGCATGGTGTTTTAACCGCACACTAGTCATTTCTTCATCGGTCACTTTTCGTCCTGTCTTGTATGTTTTGCGATCAAGCCAGCAATGGACTTCAAGACCTTCCTCGGTTCGAGTGGAACTCACCAAATTAACGACGACTTGATGCGTCTCTAAGGGAACGCCTCTCCAGTTACGGGTGATATGACAGAACAGACGATGCTCAATTTTATTCCATTTACTGGTTCCGGGCGGATAGTGACAAACCTCAATTTTGATGCCTGTTTCGTCTGCCAAACGTTGTAGCTCAAGCTTCCACAATCGGTTGCGATGACCGTTGCTGCCGCCACTATCAGCCGTGATGAGCAGGCGATGAGATTTCGCATACCGAGGCTGCCCCAGTTCGTGCCACCATCGCCGGATCGCCTCTACGGCGAACTCGGCTGTATCACTACTGATGCCGACCGACACTCCAGGGTCATTTTCAGCGATGTCATACACGCCATAGGGAACGGCTTTACCCAGCTTTTTGTCGAGAAAATCATGCGTGTCTACCGCTAGCGGTTTACCCTTGGGACGGTACTCTCGTCCTTCATTCGCCTTATTGCCCAGCACTTCTTTCTTCTTCGTATCGACGGAAATGGCCGGACACTTTTCACGACGATAAGTCTTGACACGCTTGGCAATGTGTTTGAATTGTTGGTCGGGCTCAGGATGGTTGTTTCCTTCTCTGGTTTTGCGGTTGCCTTGAAGCGAGTAACCGAGGTCTTTGAGAATTTCGGATAGCTTCGTCCGTCCGACTTGATGTCCTTGCTGGCTCAACTCTTTTTGCAAATTCGTCAAGCTTTTGCATGTCCATCGCAACGGCGATTGTGGATCACCTCGTTCCGTCGGCTCGATTAAACACTCGACAGCCTGTAGCAAAGTCTGGTCGTGATGTTCAAGTCGTTTACGACCACCACCCACTTGGCGTTGCCGACTAGAGACTAATGGAGTCGCAGAGCGAAGTTCTTTGATACCGCTCCTGACCGTTCGGTCTGATAACCCTGTTGCTGCCGCAACGGCTACTATGCCACCGTGCCCTATTGCCATCGCTTCGGTCGCAGCCCATCGACGACGACCACGCTCGTCAAGATCATTGAACAACGACAGATACTTGACTCGCAGCACTTCAACTATCTCAGGATTCGGCATCTCGATAGAGTCACAAAGTTGCGTGATGACTATAACCTAAAATCGGCAACTTATTTGCGAACGAGTCCTTAGCGGATTGAGAACAAGACGCACCATTTTCCGGAATCTTTCTCAACTTCAGTGTAGTCCTGCAAGTTCAGTCATTATGAGGGAAAAATGCACCTACCCAAGTTCATCAAATCCTTCCGACTCATGAGTGCAGCGATCGCACTGCTGCTAATTTGTAGTCTAATTAATCTCTCAGCACGTTCAGCTCTGGCTAATTTCCCAGGATTGCAAACCGCTACCCAAATTGCTCCTGTTTCTGAAATTGCACAAGCTCCTAACTTTGAACAAGTGTTTCAGGAATTAGAGGTAGATGGTGCGATCGTCATTTACGACAAAAGTAATCAACGCTTCTACGAACATAATCCATCTCGCAATACGACTGCCTTTTTTCCTGCCTCTACGTTTAAAATCTTGAATGCGCTCATCTCCCTTGAAACAGGAGTGATTCGAGATGATGTTTCAGTACTAACCTGGGATGGCATTACTCGCGAAATCCCAGCCTGGAATCGAGATACAAACCTGCGTCAAGCCTTCAAAGATTCTACGGTTTGGTTTTATCAAGTCCTAGCCCGCAAAAATGGACAGGAACGAATGCAGCAGTTTGTTGAGCAAGTGGGTTACGGGAATCAGCAGATTGGTACGCCGGATCGAATTGATCATTTCTGGTTGGATGGCCCATTGCAGATTACGCCAAAGCAAGAGATTGAATTTTTGCAGCGACTAGAGCGAAACGATTTACCCTTTTCGCAACGCACGATCGATCTAGTCAAAGACATCATGATGATTGAGAAAACGCCAGACTATACTCTGCGTGGCAAGACAGGTTGGATCAACAGCGTCGATCCTAATATCGGCTGGATTGTTGGCTATCTGGAACAGAAAAACAATGTCTATTTCTTTGCCACAAACATTGTGCTATCGAATTCGCAAGATGCTGCCAAGCGGTTAGAGGTCACTCGGCGAAGTTTTCAAGCATTAGGACTGCTGTAAGTAAACCTCAGCAGTTAACCAGTTGCTTTGTCTATCGTCTAAATCGAGCGGATTGGCGTTCTGTAGCATCTGGTGATTAAAACTCCGGATACGGCTACTTCAGCAAATACAGGTATTCAAGCGTGAGGGTTCACTGAATGACCGATCTGATTCTCACCACTTTCGATTGGGTTCCCGAAGCTCCGCGAGGCTATGTGCGCGACTTACGCGTGCGTTGGGCGCTGGAAGAGGCTGGATTGCCCTATCGCGTCAATAGTGTGCCATTTCGCGATCGAGGGAGCGATCATTTCGCGCACCAACCCTTCGGACAGGTGCCGTGGTTGACCGATAGAGACATTTCTATCTTCGAGAGTGGTGCCATCCTGCTTTATCTCGGCGAACTAAGTAGCAAACTGATGCCTACCGAGCCGCGCGGTCGGAGTGATGTCAAGGAATGGCTATTCGCAGCGCTCGCTTCAGTCGAAGCCGCGAGTCAGCCCTGGTCTTTCTTCAAGTTCTCAGGTGACACCGACGAAACTCCAATGCGGAAGTTTTTTGATAGCTTCCTTGAGGCTCGGCTCAAGCACATGGAAAACGTCTTGGAAGGACGCGAATGGTTGGTCGGAACCTTCTCTGTCGCTGATATTCTCATGGCGGATGTGCTGCGCCTTGTCGATCGATTCGACGGATTGGCGGTATCTCCTGCCTGCCGTGACTATGTTGCACGCGCTACGACACGCCCATCGTTTGTGAAGGCACACGCAGATCAGATGGCGCATTTTGCTGCGGCAGACTAAGCAATACCCAACCATTCGATGAAAGCGAGGAGCCGTCCAACAATCCCGTTGTACACGGATTCATGTTGCTGCACTATTCAGTTGAAACATCGAGAAGAAATGGAGAAATAGTTATCTATGGAAATTACCGCTTCAGCGATTTCACTCAACGTTGATGATGTCACCGCGTCGGCTGAGTTCGTCAAGCAACATTTTGGCTTCCAGGAAGAGATGTCAGCCGAGGGTTTTGTATCCCTCTCTCGACCCGATGCAGGATTTAATTTAATTTTTCTCCAAACTGGGCTGAAAAGCTTTAAGCCAGCCCATCTACGCGGTCATCGGGCAGATGGCTTGCTCGTTGTTTTTGTTGTAAATGACATCGATCGCGAGTATACCCGCTTGCAATCTGAAGGAGTCACAATTACAACTCCGATTGAGACGGAACCTTGGGGTGAGCGCTTCTTCCAAGTGACCGATCCAAACGGGGTTGTGTTGCAACTGGTGCAATGGATTACTACTTCTTGAGAAGGTGCAGGTCATGAAAACTCAGTATTTCACAGCGACCAGTCTGGATGGATTTATTGCAACTGAAGATCACTCACTAGACTGGCTATTTCCACTTGGCGATCTCAATCACTCTAGCTATCCGGAGTTCATTGCGAATGTCGGTGCGTTGGCAATGGGGTCTGCTACCTATGAGTGGATGGTACGCAATGCAGAAAAGGTCGTTGCCGAGGTCGGATCACCGTGGCCCTATACCCAGCCAGCTTGGGTGTTCTCTAGCCGCGCCCTTCCGCCCATCGAAGGTGCGAACATACATTTTGTCAAAGGCGATGTGCGCGATATTCATGCTGAAATGCGAACTGCCGCAGGAGGTAAGAATATCTGGATTGTTGGGGGAGGAGATCTCGCAGGTCAGTTCTATGATGTTGGTCTTTTAGACGAACTCATCATCCAAATTGGGTCGGTTACTCTTGGCAAAGGTAAGCAGCTATTTCCTCGTAAGGTGCTGAGTCCAAATCTGTGCTTAATGTCTGTCCAGCAGCTTGGAAGTGGCATGGTTGAATTGCGCTATGAGGTACGTCAATGAGTTCATTTGTGCTGGGTTTTCAAGACATTGATCAGACAAAACTCACCGTTGTTGGGGGGAAAGGCGCGAATCTGGGAGAACTTTCTAGGATTGAAGGCATATACGTACCAGACGGCTTTTGTATTTCTACGATCGCTTTTCAAAGAATTATTGAAGAAACACCGTCGATTGACGCATTACTGGATCAGTTATCGCTTTTGAAAGTAGATGATCGAGATAAAATCGGTGAACTTAGCGGTGAGATTCGCAGGATTATCGAAGGGATCGCCATTCCTGAAGACATGAGTGAGGCGATCGCCCGCCTTCTCTCCAGACTTGGTGAAAAAGATGCCTATGCCGTCCGATCGAGCGCCACTGCCGAGGACTTGCCGACAGCCTCCTTTGCAGGTCAGCAGGATACCTATTTGAACATCATCGGGAAAGAGGCAATCCTCAACCATATCAGCAAGTGCTGGGCATCGCTATTTACCGAGAGAGCTGTAACTTACCGCATTCAAAACGGTTTTGACCACCGTAAAGTCTACCTGTCTGTGGTGGTTCAAAAGATGGTCTTTCCGCAGGCGGCAGGAATTTTGTTTACTGCCGATCCGGTCACTGGTAATCGGAAAGTGGTATCCATTGATGCCAGCTTCGGACTGGGGGAAGCGATCGTCTCTGGTCTGGTGAATGCTGATAATTACAAGGTGCGGAACGGCAAAATAATCGATCAGAGGATATCCACTAAGAAGCTGGCTATTTATGCCTTAAACGATGGCGGCACAAAAGAACAGGAGATTGAGCCTGAGCGGCAGAATCAGCAAGCGTTGACGGATGAGCAGATTTTGCAGCTTGAGCGCCTGGGTAGAGCGATCGAAGCCCATTTCGGCAGCCCTCAAGACATCGAATGGTGTTTGGCTGACGATACGTTTTATATTGTCCAGAGTCGGCCAATCACGACTTTATTTCCGATTCCTGAAGCAAATGATCAGAAAAATCACGTTTACGTATCGGTGGGTCATCAGCAAATGATGACTGACCCCATGAAACCGTTGGGATTGTCGTTATGGCAGTTAACAGCCGCTCGACCTATGTATCAAGCGGGTGGCAGGTTGTTTGTTGATATTGCAAATGATTTGGCTTCACCTGTTAGGAGAAACATTATAGTCAATGTCTTGGGGAAATCCGATCCGCTTGTAAAAGACGCCGTGATGACCCTCCTAGATCGAGGAGACTTTATCAAATTGATATCCGATGATCAGCAAGAACTGAATTCCGGTCAAAGCAATAAAGGTACGCCCCCTCCAAACTTTCAAGCACAACTCGAAGACGATCCGGCGATCGTTTCTAATCTGATTCGGAATAGTCAAACATCGATTGAGAAGCTAAAGCAGACCATCAAAATGAAGTCGGGTTCTGATCTATTTGACTTTATCCTGCAAGACCAGCAGCAGCAGCGGCAGAGCTTGTCTGATCCGCAAAGTTTTGGTGCGATTGTGACGGGTATGAATGCTGCATCCTGGATCAATGAAAAAATGCTGGAGTGGCTTGGTGAGAAGAACGGAGCCGATACGCTGGCTCAATCTGCGCCAAACAATATTACTTCGGAAATGGGTCTGGATCTGCTGGATGTGGCAGATGTGATTCGCCCTTATCCCAAAGTCATTGAATATCTACAGCAGGCAGAAGGCGATCGCTTTTTAGATGGGCTAGCGAAGCTGGAGGGCGGCAGGGAGTGCCGGGACGCGATCGATGCCTATCTCAGCAAGTATGGCATGCGATGTGCCGGAGAAATTGATATTACGAGAACCCGTTGGAGCGAGCAGCCCATGGCGCTTGTTCCCCTGATCCTGCTGAACATCAAAAACTTTGAGCCGGGTGCCGCCCAGCGGAGATTTGAGCAAGGTCGCCAGGAGGCGTTGAAAAAAGAACAGGAACTGCTAGAACGGTTGAAGCAATTGCCAGACGGTGAGCAAAAGGCTGAGGAGACAAAGCAAAAGATCAGCCTGCTCCGTAATTTCGTCGGTTATCGTGAATATCCAAAATACGGCATGATTAACCGCTACTTTGTTTATAAACAGGCGTTGCTAAAAGAAGCCGAGCAACTTGTCCAAGCAGGCATTATTCATGAAAAAGAAGACATCTACTATCTCTCTTTTGACGAACTCCGCAACGTTGTAGGCACCCATACACTGGATGACCAGATCATCAGCAAACGCAAAGACGAGTACAAATGGTATGAGAAACTCACGCCGCCACGGGTGATCACATCTGACGGTGAAAATATTGCGAGTGCGTATAAACGAGAACATCTCCCAACCGCAGCGATTGTCGGTCTACCTGTTTCTGCCGGAGTGATAGAGGGACGAGCACGGGTCATCTTAAGCATGGAAAATGCCGACCTGGAAGATGGCGATATCTTAGTCACCGCATTTACTGACCCTAGCTGGACACCCTTGTTTGTGTCTATAAAAGGCTTAGTCACCGAAGTGGGTGGACTGATGACCCACGGAGCCGTGATCGCACGCGAATATGGCTTACCAGCGGTTGTCGGCGTGGATCATGCGACCAAACTGATCAAAGACAGGCAACGAATTCGCGTAGATGGAACAGAAGGGTATATAGAAATTCTATAGAACCCATTTGAGATCTTAAGGAGAGGCTGCAAGCCGCTTAACCATTAGCCGAATAAAGCAAAGGTTGATTTTCGTCGTGGCATTGGCAAGCGTCCGCTCAAAGTTCTTGACCAGGATTTTACAGCGCTCCATCCA